>NZ_CAXYKD010000048.1:0-1122620 GCF_964277905.1 uncultured Sphingobacterium sp. | reverse complement strand
CCACCTAAACGACCTCCGATTATTCGCATAGTATAGAATCAAATAATACATTATACGGAGTCAGATTTGATTCCACCTCCCTATCTGCCAATACAACTTTTGTTTTCAAATCCAATATTTCGATATCAGCAGTATACGTTGAGATACGTCTATAATAAGATTCATTTGGAATTTCCCCTGAAAGAAGCACTTTATTAATGGAGTCGCCAAGGTTGAATTGCGTTAAGATATTAAGCACATAATAGCTAATATCATCCAGCGTATGAATTTCAAAACTATTATAGAGCTGAAAAACTCCGTTTTTAAACAGATAAAAGTCGACAGCATTTTCAGCCACAAAATGAATTCCTAAGACGCTGCCTCTAATCGAAACGCGCTCCTGTGCGCGGTCAAGCACGACAGCGAATTCGGGAAGTATCACAGCATCAGGAAACAACCTCCTCCATCTATTTAATAACAATCCATCAAACTGATAGACAGCAACCAAAATAAGATTATCTAAAGAATAGCTAAATGTATTTTCAAGATCAGTTGTGCCTAAAAACTGTAGGTAATCACTGATATTTTCGCTCAGAAAAAATTCTTTTGGAATAAACGTAAAAGTTTGATGTGGTATCACAACGCGGACAAATCGAAACGGAAGGCTCATAATCCGCGTGGCATCCAAAATTGGCTCCTCAGACGGATACTCGATCAAAATCGGTGCGATCGACTTTTTATCAACCACCGCCAAGACATCCTTCTGAAAGCCAGCCTTGACCAAAAGATTGTACTCCGGTAAATAATGAATATTAAATTGTTTTGAAATATAATTCATTCGCTGAATTGTAAAAATTAAAACTTCTTAAAGCAAAAATAGCTTTTTCTAGAGGATAAGACAAACCTTTTAAATAACTTTGAGGGTGTTCATCAAAAATCTGTTAATACAGCAATTCCCTTGGCAAGCCACCGAACAGCAGTTGGAGGCTTTCGAATTATTGCAAGAATTTCTTCTCGCTTTTGACAAACAATCTTGTTTTGTACTTAGAGGATATGCGGGTACAGGAAAAACAACATTAATTTCTGCGCTGGTTAAAGTGCTGCCTGCATTGCGGAAAAAGGCTGTCCTGCTGGCACCGACAGGCAGGGCTGCAAAAGTGATCACCTATTATTCGGGACGCAAAGCACTGACGATCCATAAGAAAATATACCGTAAAAAATCGGCTGTTTCATTTCAGCTCGATTTCACCTTGGCGGAGAACCTGCATGAAGACACTTTATTTATCATCGATGAAGCCTCAATGATATCCAATGCTTCAGTGAATGCGTTTTCGGCAAGCCTTTTGGACGACTTGATCCGTTATGTACAATCTGGGAAGAACTGTACCCTATTATTTGTTGGAGATACGGCTCAATTACCTCCTGTAGGACTCCTGGATAGTCCTGCCTTAAACCCAAGCTATCTCGAAAGTGAATTTCATCTTTGCGTTTATCCTTTTGAGCTAACCACGGTTGTTCGCCAATCCAAAGACTCCGGTATATTGTACAATGCAACCAAAATACGCGAAGAGATAACCTCGGCAGAGGAAGATCAAGACGACTTCCCTTTTCCAAAATTCATAACAAAAGGATTTAAAGATCTTTACAGAATGACAGGTGAACGGTTAATCGAAGGTATAAACTATGCATATGACAAATATGGACTCGAAAATACAATGATTATCTGCCGTTCAAATCGATCTGCAAATTTATACAACCAAAATATAAGGAACAGGATTTTGTTCCGGGACGAGGAGCTCACCGGCGGAGATTATATTATGGTTGTAAAAAACAACTACTTCTGGCTACAGGAAAACAACATGGGGGATGGATTTATTGCAAATGGCGATATGGCCAAAGTGCGAAAAGTAAGTAACATCCACGATCAGCATGGATTTAGATTTGCAGATGTCACGCTTGAATTTGTAGACATTGACGAAATAGAACCCATCACCTGCCGCGTTATCCTAGACAGCCTTTATACAGACAGCCCTAATCTGCCCTATGAAACCCAAAAAGCACTCTACGAAGAGATTGCCTTGGATTATGCCGACATCATGGATAAGAAGGACAGGCTCGAAGCAATCAAAAAAGACCCCTATTATAATGCGCTTCAGATTAAATTTGCATTTGCAATTACCTGTCATAAAGCACAAGGCGGCCAATGGCCAATCGTGTTTGTCGACCAGGGGTATATAAACGATGACATGTTGGATCTTGAATTCTTAAGATGGCTGTACACTGGGGTTACCCGAGCAACAAAGGAACTTTTTCTGGTCAATTTCAATGAAAACTTCTATCCATCATAGGATTATTACACGAATCATTCGCAAAAGAACCTAATAATAGATATTTTTACGTTCGGAACCATTATTATAAAATTATCTATATTATTAATGCATAAGTACTACTTAATCTTAGCGGCGAGCTTATTGCCCTATGTTAGCACTGCACAACAGGCGAAAGAAGCGCCTATAAAGCCCAATTATCAGCTGGCTGCAAAATTCTCCCCTGAAAAATTAAAGAAAATGATTTTTTCGACTAGCATCAAACCAAATTGGATCAATTTTTCCGATCGCTTTTGGTATGATTACGCAAGTCCACAAGGAAGAAACTGGTACATTGTAAACCCTGCACTAAAAAAGAAAGAACTTCTTTTCAATAATGACAACCTCGCCGCTCAAATTACTAAAATCGTTAAAAATCCTGTTGATGCCCAACATCTGGAATTACAGGGGCTTCGATTTACCAAGGATGAGAAAAAATTAAGGTTTCAGGTTCAGAGTACCAAAGACACCGTAAAATCCAAAGATGAAATACAAAAGCTCAAGAATAAGTCCGATACGACCAAAAAGAAACTATTTTATCTGGAGTATGACTTAGCTGCACAATCTGTCGTTGAAATCAGTGACTCAACAAAAGTAAAATCACCATTGGGCTGGGCGACATTCTCCCCTGACACCAATACAGTCTATTTTGCGAAAGATTACAACTTGTATTGGATGGACAAACCCAACTACCTTAAAGCGGTAAAGAATGAAAAAGACAGCACCATTGTAGAGCACCAGATAACAAAAGACGGTGTACAATATTATGCTTGGGGCGGTGATGAATACAGCACAACTACAGGTGAGGAAAAAGACAAAGACAATGACCCAAAACGTAAACGAGTATGGATCAGCTGGTCGCCAGATGGACGTTATTTCACCTTGACCAGAAAGGACAACCGTTCTCTAAAACCCTTATGGGTAATCAATAATGTTGGCTCAGCCAGGCCGACACTTGAAACCTATAAATACCAAATGCCTGGTGAAGTCGATTCGACGGAAACTGAACTTTATATCTTCGATGCAGCAGCAAAATCTCCACGCCGCATCAATATATCCGCATTTAAAAATCAGACCATCTCTACCTGGACAAAAACTCCGAATAAAAATTCTTATAAAGAGGATTATTTTATCAACTACTGGTTAGGCGATAACGAAGAGTTTTACATTTCACGCTCTAGCCGTGACCTTAAAAGGATTGATCTCCTAAAAATCAATATAAATGGTACAGTAAAAAATATTATCCAGGAGCGTTCCAATGTATATTTGGATGCTCAAAAACCATTCCTTATCGAAAACAAAAAGCAATTAGTCCATTGGTCAGAACGAGATGGCTGGGGCCACTACTACCTTTACGACACGAATGGAAAATTGATTAATCAAATTACAAAAGGTGCCTTTCATACGGAGGAAATTACCGGTTTAGATCCTACTTCAGGAACACTATACTTTACAGCATCGGGTCGTGAGAAAAACGAAGACCCTTATTATCTACATCAGTACAGTGTCAATACAAATGGCTCCGGAATTAAATTATTAAATCCGGGAAACTTTGATCACCAAGTGGAAATGAGCGAATCTTCCCGATATTTTATCAATAATTCCTCCAGAGTAAACACGACTCCTGAATCTGTCTTATACAATAGCAATGGACAGAAAGTAATGACACTGGAAAAGACAGATCTATCCTTACTATTTGCTGCAGGGTACAAATTCCCGGAACCTTTTAAAGTAAAAGCCGGAGATGGTACCACGGATCTTTATGGAGTCATGTATAAACCATTTGACTTTGACAGTACCAGAACTTACCCCATTGTGGAATATGTATATCCCGGACCCCAAACCGAGGCTGTCAATAAATCCTTTGGAAGAAGCATGGACAGAATCGACAGGCTAGCTCAGTTTGGCTTTATCGTCATCACAGTCGGCAACCGTGGCGGACATCCTTCACGTTCACAATGGTATCATACCTATGGCTATGGCAATCTGCGTGACTATGGTTTGGAAGATAAAAAAGTCGCTGCGGAACAGCTTGCAGATCGTTATAAATACATCGACATTAACCGCGTTGGTATAACCGGCCACTCCGGAGGTGGATTTATGTCTACAGCCGCAATGCTTGTTTACCCTGATTTCTTTAAAGTCGCGGTATCTGGTGCAGGAAACCATGAAAATCAGATTTACAACCGCTGGTGGAGTGAGCGCCATCATGGGGTAACAGAAAAAGTATCCGCTAAAGGTGATACAACATTCTCCTACCATATCAATAAAAATACAGAGCTCGCAAAAAACCTAAAAGGTAGACTACTTATCGCTACCGGAGATATTGACAATAATGTGCACCCGGCAAATTCCATTCGCATGGTAGACGCATTGATCAAGGCTAACAAAAGATTTGATTTCCTGCTATTACCTGGACAAAGACATGGCTTTGGCGATATGACTGAGTATTTCTTCTGGAAAATGGGCGATTACTTTAGCCAATATCTGTTAGGTGATTCCAAGATGAACGAAGTTGACATGACTGAAATGAATCGAGAAAAGCCACAAAAATAACGGTTACATGACCTACAATGAAAAATTAGCATTTTTATCCGTTACCTTGAGGTCTTTCCAGGTAACGGATTTTTCTTTGGATATCCTTCAAGGGATAAGCCTGGTCGATCTGCTGAACATCTCCTTAGAGAAGGACAAAAAGATTGCCTTTCGCGCCGCCTGGGTATTTGAAACCATCGTTTTAAAGAATACAACGTTGCTAAAATCTGTTCTCCCGCAGTTCTTGGACAATTTAAAAAAACAAAAAAACTGGAGCTGCCTTAGAAGCTACACCAAAATTCTGCTATTTTTGACGTCGAAAAAAAACAAAGAATATACGCTTCAAAATGAGATAGAAGAAGAAATTATCGAGCATTCCTTCCAATAAATGATCGAACCTTCATGTCCTGTCGCTGTATTGGTCAACTGCCTGGACATCTTAAATAACTTGCGAAAGAAGCACCCTTGGATATATGAGGAATTACAGGCCCAGATAAGCTATTTTCAACGGACAAAACCTAGTCCGGCCTTAATGAGCCGGACTAATAAAATTATTCAGCAGAAAAATTAAAATATACTTTTCACTCGCGCTTAAAACAGTGTATTTCCTTTCGAGAGGTTGACACGGCCCAAATGCTTATAAGCTGCCTCGGTGCACTCGCGTCCCCTCGACGTCCGCATAATGTATCCTTCTTGAATCAAAAAGGGTTCATAGACTTCCTCAATCGTACCTTCATCCTCCCCAACTGCTGTGGCCACGGTTTTTAATCCTACAGGACCACCTTTAAATTTGTCGATAATGGTCGTTAATATTTTGTTGTCCATCTCGTCTAAACCATTTTCATCCACATTAAGCGCATGCAAAGCATACTTCGCAATTTCCTTATCGATGCTCCCATTGCCCTTTATCTGTGCAAAATCCCGTGTACGACGCAGTAAAGCATTGGCTATCCGCGGTGTCCCCCTGCTCCTTCGCGCAATCTCATAGGCACCTTCATCAGAAATCGGTGTGTTTAAGATATGAGCTGAGCGCAGCACAATAGTTGTCAAAAGTTTTGCATCATAATATTGTAAACGTGAATTAATTCCAAAACGTGCTCGCAAGGGGGCTGTCAAAAGACCTGAACGTGTTGTGGCCCCTATCAAGGTAAACGGATTCAGGGATATCTGAACAGACCGCGCATTTGGTCCCGTTTCCAGCATAATGTCAATTTTGAAATCTTCCATTGCCGAATAGAGATATTCCTCTACTAAAGGGCTTAAACGGTGGATCTCGTCAATAAACAAAACATCCCCTTCTTCGAGATTTGTCAATAATCCTGCTAAATCACCCGGTTTATCCAATACAGGTCCAGAAGTAATTTTGATACCAACCCCCATCTCATTAGCAATGATATGGGATAAGGTTGTCTTTCCTAAGCCGGGGGGGCCGTGCAGCAAAACGTGATCCAGCGCCTCTCCTCTCAGCCTAGCTGCCTTCACAAAAATATTGAGGTTTTCTAATATTTTAGCCTGTCCCGTAAAATCTTCAAAAGCCTGAGGCCGCAATGCCCGTTCAATATCACGATCTGTATTGCTCAGACGTTCTGGATTTGGATCTAAATTCTCGTTCATTGTGGCAATATTTAATTTCTCTTGTAGCGCTTTCCGATACTTCCTAATTTCAATTGGATCACTCCAAAAAAAGCTTCTTTAAAGATACTTGTGCTCATCTTTGATGTACCTTCGGTCCGATCTGTGAATATAATGGGTACTTCAACCACATTAAAGCCATATTTTATGGCTGTGAATTTCATCTCAATCTGAAAAGCATAGCCTACAAATTTAATCTTTTCAAGTGGGATTGTCTTGAGCACTTCCCTGGAGAAACAAACAAATCCCGCAGTAGCATCCTGAATAGCTATTCCCGTTATAAAACGAACATATACCGAAGCGAAATAGGACATCAGCACACGGCTCATCGGCCAATTGACAACATTCACGCCCTTGATATAACGCGAACCTATGCTCATGTCTGCACCATCCACACAAGCCTGCCGTAAGCGAAGCAGATCCTCAGGATTGTGGCTGAAATCCGCATCCATTTCGAAAATATATTGGTAATGTTCACGGGATAGTGCCCATTTAAATCCATGGATATATGCTGTTCCTAACCCCAGCTTCCCAGTTCGCTCTTCGATAAACAAACGGCCAATAAATTCATTAGCCTGTAAATTCTTGATGATGGTAGCGGTCCCATCGGGAGAACCATCATCTACAATTAAAATATCAAATGCCTGTGATAAGGAAAAAACTTTGCGAATGATTTTTTCAATATTTTCCTTTTCATTATATGTTGGAATGATAACTAAACTATCCGTCACTTTTTTATATTTAAGACCAGTAAAGGTAATCATTTACGTTAAATTCTAGTACAGGAATTCGATGAAATCTACAGGATAATCAACAATACTCGGGAGAAAAGACAGTAAATCCTTCACGCTCAAACCAACACATCGACATCATAAATAAGCGGCATCAATAAGTTACACCCTTATAAAAAAGAGAAGCCCGTTACTTTGGGAGTAACGAGCTTTCATTAACCAATTATAAACTTAAATTATGAGACTGCAAATATGATGAAAATTGCTTTCATTTACAAATTTATTTGCGTTTTCATGCAACATTTTCAATACAATCTCTATTTTATTTTGCTAAATCGTTTATAAAACATGCATACTAACGCAATTTAACGATCCACCTCCCCCAAAACGATATCAATCGACCCAAGGATCGCTATCAAATCAGCGATCAGCACCCCTTTTCCGAGTTCTGAAATCACCGAAAGGTTATTAAAACTTGGTCCCCTTGATTTTACGCGTAATGGAATATCTGATTTATCTTTTGTGACAAAATAAAACCCTAATTCTCCTTTCGGATTTTCAGCACGGACATAGTAGTCCTGCGCTTTCAAATTCACTTTCTTCGGAACCAAAGCTCGCGGATCAAATTCGGTTGTACGTGTAAAGTCTTTCTGTAATCGTTCAAGGCATTGCTCAACAATGCGAACAGATTCCTTGACCTCATCTACCCTAACTTTATAACGATCCCAGCAATCGCCAAGTGTCCCCATTTCACCTTTTCCCACAGGTATCTCAAAATCAATTTCTGGGTAAACAGAATAGCCATCTATTCGTCTCAAATCCCATTTTATCCCCGAAGCACGCAGCATAGGCCCCGATACACCATAATTTATGGCAACATCAGCAGGAAGTACTCCTATTTTAGCTGTACGGGAGATAAATATTTGATTCTGTGTCAATATTTCATCAAGTTCGACCAATTTGGGCTTGAAATACGTAATAAATTCCGTACAGCGCTCTTCAAAGCCAACAGGCAAATCATAAAATAAACCTCCTACCCAGATATAGTTGTACAACATCCTGGAACCTGAGGCCCATTCCAACATATTCATGATATGTTCACGATCCCTAAAACACCACAGAAATGGCGTTGTTGCGCCGATATCAATACCATATGTACCAATAGCAATTAGATGGGATGCTATCCGGTTGAGTTCACAGACCAAAACCCGAATGTATTCTATTCTCTTAGGTATTTTACTGTCGAGTCCAAGCATACGTTCAACTCCCATTACGAACGCATGGCTATTGTTCATCGAAGCCAGATAGTCTAGGCGGTCAGTAAATGGAATTGTTTTTGCATAATTCAACGATTCAGCATGCTTATCAAAACAACGATGCAGATACCCCAAGTGTGGAACAACCTCTTTCACGATCTCTCCGTCTGTAATCAGTTGTAACCGAAGCACACCATGCGTCGAGGGATGCTGAGGCCCCATATTCAACACCATTTCCTGGCTTGAAATCTCTGTTAGGTGTTTTTCATAGCGCATTAATGCTTCTTTATATTTTGGATTCGCCATTTTTATCAATTAATATGAATGCCATGATATTTTTCTGCTTCCTCATAATCCTTTCGTAAAGGATAACCTTCCCAATCGTCAGGCAGCAAAATCCGTCTCAGGTCCGGATGTCCCTCAAAATATATCCCCATAAGGTCAAATGCTTCACGTTCATGCCAGTCTGCCGTGCGCCACACCGAAGTAAGCGAAGGAATCTCAGGTAGTTCATTCAGCGAACGATTACCAGGCAACTCAACTTTTAAGACCAAACCGTGTTGATAAGGCAAGGAATTTAGATGGTAAACAACAGCAAAATACGTTTGATAATCCACTGCAGTTAAGTTGCTTAAAAAATCAAAGTATAAGCCTTCTGTATCCCTCAGAAATAAACAAACGGCTGCAATATCTGCTTTATCAATAAAAAGTGCTGGCTGCAGCCCATTCCGATCTTCTTTAAGAATAATTTGAGTTCCAAATTTGGAAACAAGCATCGATTTAATCTCGTCAAATGTCATATTTATGGAGCTATGCGTGTAATCTTCCAGGAATCCGACACTTTTTTATAGACCATACGATCATGTAGCCGACTTGCACGCCCTTGCCAAAACTCGAAATAAATCGGTTTCAATAGATAACCACCCCAATGTGATGGTCTCGGTATAGAATCGTTTCCATTATATTGATTCTCGAGTTCCTCTACCCTATTTTCCAAAAAATTACGGTTAGGGATTTCGTGACTCTGTGGGGATGCTAGCGCACCAATACGGCTTGCTTTTGGCCGCGATTGGAAATATTCATCCGAATCGGCCTCACTTACAAAATCAATAACACCTTCGATCCGGACCTGTCTTTGTAATTCAGGCCAAAAAAACAACAATGCAACATGCGGATTAGCCTTCATGTCTTCCCCTTTACGACTTTCATAGTTTGTAAAAAAGACCAGTCCTTCTGCTACGATGTCCTTCAATAAAACAACTCGCGAGGACGGCAATTGATGGGAAGAAACCGTTGAAAGTACCATGGCATTGGGCTCGATTACTTCACTGTGAATAGCCTCATCAAACCATTTTTTAAACTGGTGGACTGGATCACGATCCACATCCGATTCAGATAGGCTACCTAATACGTAATCCTGTCTGATTGCTGCAATATCTTTATGTTGAATGGACATAGAAACCTGTTTTTATATCCTACAAACTTACTAAAATCATTGCTTTTTCTCTATAAAGTTAGTAGAAATTCACAAAATCCTAATTTTGGCACAAATCTCGCATAGATTAAATAAAAAAGATTAAATTCAATAAATAATTAAAATTCGCGCTATATGTTTACCGAACTAGACCCACAAAAAGGAAGTTTATTGATTTCCGAGCCTTTTATGCTAGACCCCAGATTCCTCAGGTCTGTGATATTGTTATGTGAGTACAATAAGGAAGGTTCACTCGGATTTGTTCTAAATAATCAAACCAATGTTCGCATAGGCCAATTATTGGAATCTATACCGGATTGCAATTTCCCGATCTACGTCGGTGGTCCGGTTGCTCAGGAAAGCCTTTTTTTTGTACATAACCGTTTTGATTTACTGTTGAGTGGCGAAGAAGTGGCTCCTGGAATCTATTTTGGTGGCGATGAAGAGAAGCTTATCGAAGCCATACAAACCGGTAGCATAAAACCTGACGAATTAAAATTCTTTATCGGATATTCTGGATGGTCTGCAGGTCAATTAGACGGCGAAATCAAAGAAAATAGCTGGGCTGTACAAAACAAATACCATCATCAGCTCATTTTTGAAGGTAACGGTGAATTGTTGTGGAAGGATGCCATTATTGGACTTGGTCCCAAATATGCACATGTCGCCAATTTCCCTCAGAGCCCAGGCCTAAATTAATGCGAGGGACTTGCTCTGGCTGGCAGTTTACTTATAGAGCCCCTAAATTCACCGAATGAGCCTATGACAAAATAGACTGTTTCCTGCCATCATGTCCTATAAAGACGATTTGGAACACTGATTGTATGTTTTAAACAAATCATAAAATTAAAAATAGCGACATACAAATTATGAATCCAGAAAAAGGTAGTATTTCAATTCACACGGAGAACATATTTCCCGTAATCAAAAAGTTCTTATATTCTGATAATGAAATTTTCTTGCGTGAACTGGTATCTAATGCAGTTGATGCTTCTCAAAAAATCAAACGCCTGGCATCTTTGGGTCAATACCAAGGTGAAACAGGTGAATTGATTGTAGACGTAAAATTTGATGAAGCTGCCAAGACCATCACTATTTCCGACAATGGTATTGGTATGACAGCAGATGAAATAAAAAAATACATCAACCAGATCGCTTTCTCAGGAGCAACAGAGTTCATGGAAAAATTCAAAGAGGCAAATGATGCAAATGAAATCATTGGCCGATTTGGTTTAGGCTTCTATTCAGCATTTATGGTAGCCGATACAGTAGAAATCCAATCCTTATCTTATCAGGATGGAGCAGAACCTGCTCATTGGACTTGCGATGGTAGTACATCTTACGAAATTTCTACAGGTACAAGAACCACCCGCGGAACAGATGTCATCTTGCATATTAACGAAGAATCAACTGAATTTTTAAGCCAGGCACGCTTACAGGACATTTTAGATAAGTATGCTAAATTTCTTCCTATTTCAATCCGTTTTGGTACCAAAACAAATTCTGAACCGGATGGTGAAGACGAAGAAGGAAAACCAAAATACAAATCTGTAGAGGTAGACAATATCATTAACAATACCAATCCGGCCTGGACAAAATCGCCGTCTGAATTAAAAGACGAAGATTATCTAGCCTTCTACCGCGAACTCTATCCCTACTCAATGGATGAACCATTGTTTTGGATTCACCTCAATGTAGACTACCCATTCAACCTGACAGGTATCCTCTACTTCCCTAAAGTTAAAAATGAACTGGAGATCCAACGCAATAAAATTAAGCTCTATTCTAGACAAGTGTTCATCACCGACGAGGTGAAAGATATTGTTCCAGAATTCTTGATGTTACTTCATGGGGTAATTGATTCGCCGGATATTCCATTAAACGTATCCCGTTCATTTTTACAGGCAGACAGTAACGTTAAAAAAATCAACAGTTATATCACCAAAAAGGTGGCCGACAAATTGAACGAAATATTTAAGACTGATCGTAAGGGATTTGAAGAGAAATGGACGGATATCGGTTTATTTATCAAATACGGTATGCTAAGCGATGAAAAATTTGCTGAAAAAGCAAATGACTTCTGTTTAGTAAAAAACACAGGTAACCAAAGTTTCACCATTAAGGAGTATTACGAAAAGGTCAAAGATATCCAGGTAGATAAAGATGGAAACATTGTTTATTTATATACACATGATGCTGCTCAACAAGATGGTTTCATCCAAACTGCATTAAATAAGGGGTATGATGTTTTGATGCTCGATGGGCCACTGGATACGCACTTTGCAGCTTATTTGGAGCAAAAAGGCGGTGAAAAGGTACAGCTGAAGCGTGTAGATGCTGACGTTATCGATAAGTTGATCCAAAAAGACGAAAAGGTCGAACTTGCCCTCTCGGAAGAAGAATCTAAAAAAGCACTAGCGGTTTTTGAAAAAGCAATCTCCCGTCAAGACATGAAAGTTGAGGTTGATGCATTAAATGAAGGCGATTTGCCTGTGTCGGTAACAATTGATGAATTTATGCGCCGAATGAAAGATATGGCCAAGACTGGTGGTGGTATGAATTTTTATGGTTCATTGCCCGATAATTATAAAGTAACTGTCAATGGGAACCATCCGCTGATCAAAAGAATTTTATCGTCATCGGACGAAGAAGGTTCAAAACTAGCAAAACAGGCTTTTGATTTAGCGCTCTTATCCAGAGGTTTATTGTCAGGAGCAGATCTAACGTCTTTCGTGAAGAGAAGTGTAGAAATGATCTAATTATATTTCTTTTAACAAAAAATGCGGTTTCTATGGTAGGAACCGCATTTTTTGTTAAAGATCAGAAGCAAATGACAAATTTAGACAAGCGAAATGCATATCAACATCGAAACGTAACCATATCGATGTTTTTTATTAAAATTTAATAAACTAATCTTCACCTAGTTGGCATTAAACGCTGCTTTTTTTCAATCAAATATTTGGAGGGAATAGGGTTTAATCGTACTTTTGTATCATCAAAATCACGGTAGGTATAGCTCAGTTGGTTAGAGCACTAGATTGTGGTTCTAGGGGTCGTCGGTTCGAGCCCGATTACTTACCCAAAAAGGCAGATCAAATGATCTGCCTTTTTTAATTTTACGAATTCAACCCATACAGCCCCCTTCAAAATTGCTCCATCAATCTTTAATTAATATAAAATTCAAACTCAATACTGTTTTCATGCTATACAAACAGACTTACACCGATTAGGGTAAGGGATCCATGACGGCAGGATTTCCTGGGTCATAAATGCCCACAGCAACTCTGGAGTCAGCACAGCCATAATATAAAAACCATTTTTGTTTAAAAAAGACCAATCCTTCAATAAAAACCGTACCATCGATATATTGCCCACTTTTTTCGAAAGATTCCATGGGACGCAAAAACGGAACATCCATTCGAGCCAATACGCTCGTCGGATCTCGTGAATCAAATAAAACCTGCCCAGCGGAATAAGTATTTTTATTAAAACGCTTATCTCCTTTTTCAGCATGATTCTTACCATTGTACAGCAATACAATTCCTTTATCAGTCAAAACTGCCGGGGGACCGCACTCAGTCAATGAACTGTCAAAATAGCCATCCCTTGGCGAAATAAAGGCGATCAATGCCCCCTTTTTATCTGTTACGGGCTCCCAGTCAATCAAATTATCAGATGTGGCGCCATACACACCATGTTCCCCCCAGTACAACCAATATTTCCCATTGATTTTAGCTATGACTTGTCTGTTACCTTTCATTACTGTCACAATAGAAGCTGATTTATGCGGTTCATCAACAAGAGTGGGCCTGTTTTTCGACTTTTTAAAAATGGGACCATACTTAGTCCAGTGTTTCAGATCAGTGGATATTGCTAAACCTAAGCGTGGCACCTTTCGATTCCATTGGGTATAAAATAGCACAAAACGCCCGTCCTCCGTCTGTGCTAAGCGGGGATCTTCCGTCCCACCCGGCCACTCGTTATCCTGCTGCTCATCGGGAGCTGGATAGAATACCGGTGTTTTCAGTCGTTCAAAATGAATACCGTCAGCACTAGCTGCTAATCCCAGTCGGGAGGTCCGGTGGCCAATAGCCTTCCCTGTCCGATCTTCTGCACGATAAATGACATAAACACTATCTCTCCTTACCACTGCAGCAGGATTAAAAGTGTCGTTGTCCTCCCATCGAATCTCCTTCTTCAGAATTGGATCATAAAATACCGAACTCGTATCAGGCTCAATAATTGGATTGATACCTTTGGGCCGCTCAAAGCCTCCTAATACCCATTGCTCTTTCTTAAGCTTTCCGCCAGGCTGTACGTTACAGCCACATAAAAAGACGAACACAATAGAACCTGCAATTTTAACGATAACTTTCATATTTTATTTGATCTCCCATGCTTAAGATGCAAACCTGTAAAGGCGAAAATTAGAATTGGTTACAACAGAAAGGCGAGCGAATCTCCCCCCGATCATTCACAAATATAACGTTATTTGAAAGAGATAAATGCCACAAAAACAAGTTCATCAAAAATTGAATTGGAAGCCATCAAAAAAACTAATAAACAATTTATCGATAAACAACTCGTTATATTGCAATATATTGCAATATAACTACAAATACAAGGCTAAATATTGCAACATATAGCACAAAACCATTATATTTATAGCATGATATCCAAAGAAGAACGCCACGATTTTATATTAGTTAAAATCAAAAAGGAAAGAAAATTAGTGATGGTAGAATTAGCAGCCGAACTTGGTGTCTCTGAACATACCGTCCGACGTGATCTTAAAGAGTTATCCGACGCCGGCTTGCTTCGCGCTATTCGGGGTGGCGCCACGCTACGTTCAAACATGCCATTCAATATATACGACCGAAACAACCTTGATGTTATGGAGAAACAATCCATAGCAGAAAAATCGATCACACTGTTGAAAAATCATCAAGTTGTCTTTTTCGATGGCGGCACAACAACACAGACAATTGCAGGAAATATTCCTGATAGCCTAACCCTTACTGTTGTCACACATAGTCTCCCAATAGCCAATATACTTGCCAACTTCCCAAACATCACCTTGATTTTTGCTGGTGGCACTTTCTGCAAATCATCACTTACTATGCAAGGACAGCAAACAATCTCCACATTTGAAGACATATACGCGGATATCAGCTTCATAGGTGTATGTAGCCTGGATCTCCGCCGCGGACTTACATCAAGAACACACGAAGAAGCAGATGTCAAAAGAGTACTATGTAAAAATTCAATGAACATCGTTGCTGCCACCACAAGCAATAAGCTTGACACCTTGGCTTCTTTCCTGACATGCGCCGTCTTTGATATCAGTTATTTAATTACAGAAAAGGATCCTTTTGACAGCATTTTACAGCCTTATGCCGCGCAAGGTATTACCATCTTATAAGTTTACCGATTATGAATAATCTCAAACAGGAAGCTGCCAAAGCTGCTCTTAAACTATTAAAACCCGATCAGCTCATCGGACTGGGGGTTGGATCAACAATAGCCTACTTCATTGAATTAATCGCCAGCAGTATCAGCTTTAAATCCAGCTTAAAATTTACATCACCTTCCTTGGAAACCAAAATGCTGCTCCAAGAGAATGGACTTATTTGTGTTGATAACAGTATCCTAGCAACGCTGGACTATTATTTTGACAGCTGTGATCAGGTCGACATTCATTTAAATGCATTCAAAAGCGGCGGTGGCGTGCACACGGGTGAGAAGATTATGGCGAATATGGCGCAGCAGTTTATTCTCTTGGCCGATGGCTCAAAGATGGTCGAAAAACTTAGCACAAAGCATCCGCTATGTGTTGAAATTATACCAGAAGCTTGGCTATCGGTACATAAAAATCTAAAATCAAGTTATTCTACAACGATATCCGACATTGTATTACGAAAATCTGAACAAAAATCGGGTCCTCTCCTTTCTGAGAGAGGTAATTTCCTGGCAGATATTTATTTTGCTAAACTGCCCGATATTTTTGATTTGAATAAGCAAATCAAACTCATTACAGGGGTTGTAGAACATTCACTTTTTTATCAGCTGTGTTCGGCATGTCTTTTGGCAACAGAAGACGGCGTAACACATTTATTTATAAACAACCTTGGAGAATCAGACACGGATAAGATTGTCACGCAATAGCATTAAAGTTTATATTGAAGTCTAACAACCAACAAGACAACGCTAAAGTAATTTAAATTAACATGAAACACACTCAAATTAACACAGGAATACTGAGTTTTGGCATGTCAGGACGTGTTTTTCACGCACCATTTATACATACCAATCCTCATTTCAATCTCAGCGCTGTTGTAGAACGGTCGAAAAAAGCAGCACATGAATTTTATCCGGCAATAAAAAGCTATAATAGCATTGCTGGAATACTAGCGGATGAAAGCATCGAACTGGTCATTGTGAATACACCAAACTATACACATTTCCAATATGCCAAAGAGGCCCTAGAAGCAGGAAAACATGTATTGATAGAAAAACCTGCCGTTGATGACACTACACAATTCGACACTCTTCTTGCCATCAGCAAAAAACAAGGCAAACAATTATTTTTCTATCAAAACAGACGGTATGACGGTCACTTTTTAGACATTAAAAAAGTGATTGACAGTGGAGAATTAGGAAAGCTGATTGAAGTGCATTTCAGATTTGATCGCTATAAAATGGAATTGGGACAAAAATACTTTAAGGAAGATACGCAGTATATTTCTAATGGTATTACTTATGACCTAGGCCCTCACCTTATTGATCAGGCAATCTCACTTTTTGGAAAACCGGTTAAATTTACCAAGACAACATCCATTAACAGGCCGGATTCTAAAGTTGCAGATTATTTTCACTACCAGCTCTATTATCCAGCTGGACTGAACGTGTATTTAACGGGAAGTCTACTTGTTGCCTCTCCACAGCCAGCCTTTGTTTTACATGGCACAAAAGGGAGTTTTATCAAGAATATGACAGATGTGCAAGAACAGCAATTGCTAGATGGTATGTTACCTGACAATCCATCTTATGGCCTTGAGCCAGCCGGCCTCGAGGGGAAACTTGTTACGATAGACGCATCAAATCAAAAACATGAGTCTTTAGTAACGCCACATAAAGGAGATTACAATCAGCTGTTTGAAGCCATTTATGAAAGCTTAAGAAATAATATCGATTACCCTATTAAAGCGGATCAGGTTAAATGGCAGATCGAATTGCTTGAAGCTGAAAACACCTAAGCTTCTAAACAATCAAATGGCGGCACGGTTCAAGAAAATTAACATGTGCTGCCATTTCAATTTGCTTCCCAAAGACATTCGTTCGGTTCAATATGGATCATCACATGACCGAGATCAGGAATATGCGCAACCAAATGGTCTTTGAGTTTATGTGCCAATTCATGCCCTTCCCTTACGGTAATTTCACTATCAACAATAGCGTGCAGATCGACATGATATTTAGCCCCCGATTTGCGGACAAAACATTTTTCTGTGGCTTTTATCCCCTCTACCTTTAATGCTTCTTCCCGGATATTATCAATGACCTCATCGTATACATTTTCATCCATTATCTCGCCAAGCGCCGGCCTGAAAATATGATAACAGTTATACAGTATAAATCCAGCAGCAAATAATGCCGCGTAGTCATCCGCATTTTCATATCCTTTTCCGAGTAACAATGCAATAGATATCCCAATGAATGCTGCAACTGACGTTATCGCATCGCTTCGATGGTGCCAAGCGTCTGCACGAAGTGAAGAACTATTTGTTTCTTTACTTTTCTTCATAACGATCCTATACGAAATTTCTTTCCATACGATGATCCCGCCAAGAACAAATAGAGTCCAAGGCTTTGGCAGGTCATGTGGCGTTCCTATATTCTCAATACTTTCATAAGCGATTATGGTTGCAGAAACGATGAGAAAACCAACGACAATAAATGTAATGAGGGGTTCTACCCGACCATGACCATACGGGTGATTGTCGTCGGCAGGTCGTTGCGCATATTTTAAACCCAGAAGCACTAGAAATGAAGAGAAAATGTCCGCCGTTGACTCAATTGCATCCGCAATCAGGGCATAGGAGTTTCCAAAGAAACCAGCTAGCCATTTTAACAATGCTAGTAATGCATTGCCTACAATACTAAAATAAGTCGTTCTGACTGCAGTCTGCTCTTGAAGTTCGGACATCGCTATAAATTAACTTGACACCGCGAAAATACTGTTTTTTCTATTCAAATTCTATTCTCCATCTATAGAAAATAGCGATTACAATAATCGATCGTTAACTGCCGCTTGCGATATCCTGCAATGCTTTTTTTATCTCAGGAGTCCCATAGTCACGGCTTCCTTCCAAACGCTCTACGATCTTTCCAGTTTTATCCAAGATCACCGTTGTCGGGATGGACTGCCCTAAGAATTCTGCAGGAATTTCACCCTCTGCTATATAAAGGGGCAGATCATACTTGTTTTCTGCCATAAATGCTGAAGACTTCTCCATGTCGCCATCAACATCCACCATGAGGAAAACGATATCCTTATTATCTTTAAGCGATTGCCTAAGCTGGTCAATGGAAGGTAGTTCATGAATACAAGGAGGACACCAAGTCGCCCAGAAATTGATAAATACGACCTTTCCTTTTAAAGCGCTTAATTGAAGAACCTTCCCCTCTTTATCCTTAAAAGATAGCTCCTGCGTTGTGGGTGCAGTCGCTTCAGCAGGTTCCTCCACCTTTTCGGCCTTGGTCTCACTTTTAGTTCCTGTGTTTCCACAGCTAAAAAACAAACTGGTCGATAAAGCCGCAAGACCAAAAAAAATAACCCCTCTATTAAACCTAATATTCATCGTCTTTTGTTTCATTAAATTATTCTATTAAAATAAATCCCTGTTCACTAATCGTTCTCTTAAAGTAAGGGCTAAAAGATTAAATCCGAATTCGGAGATCTCGTCAATCCAATCCTCCTAGGAGAAATTTCTCAAAACATTAGCTAATTTAACCTTAATTATTCAAGACCACAAGTATTGCACACAACTTAACAACATAAACCCTTGATCAATAACAAAATAAGCAACAATAAAATTGAAAAAATAACAAGAACTTTTCCGACATTTAAAAAAGTGAACATATCACTGATCAAAAGACAATTTATTGACTACATCATGAATCTCCCAGCAAATCATTTCAAAAAATACTTGTTAACATATTTCCTGTTATTCATCACCCCCCAGCTTAATTTCGGGCAAGCCACGTCAACTAAATTCAATAACCTATATCGGCTAATAGCATCAAAAGATTTCTTCACCGCCCGTGACCTTTTTAAGGTAAATAAAACTTTTTTAAACGCCCATGAGCAACTTTTTATTTTGGCGATACTCGATAATGCCTTTAATAGGCCCATCGCTTCAAACAAAAAAATTGCACTGCTGAACACAGCAACAGAAGAATTGCCTGACACACTGCGACTAAAAATACGACGTATTCAGGAAGATAATTTTGTCAAACTGAAAGATTACGATGAGGCAAAACAGACAACGCAAAAAATCCTACTCGAATTCGATCCCTTGCTGTCAACAGATACAAGAGCGGATCTCCGAAACAATCTAAAAATCTGGTCGGCACTTGATCATGTAAAGCCGCAGCTTATACAAATTAACGACGATACCCGTCTTAAAATGACGAAAGATAAAGCCAGCTTGAAGAATCTAAAGGTAGAGGTTAACGGCGATACAGCAAGTTTCATATTTGACACCGGAGCAAATCTATCGACAGTTTCGGAGTCCGTGGCCAAACGACTTCATATGGATATTATCCGTGCAGATATTGATGTAGACGCAATTACAGGTATTGCTATCAAAGCCGATTTAGCAGTCTGTAAACAATTAAAACTTGGTAACATCAACATATCGAATGCTATATTTCTGGTTTTCCCAGACAGTGCACTTTATATCCCACAAATTGGCTATCAGATCAATGGCATAATAGGCTTCCCAGTCATAGAAGCACTGAAAGAAGTACAGCTTACACGAGATGATTTTTTTATCGTACCTAAGAGACCTACAGTTACAAAGAAGGCTTCAAATCTTGCAATAGATGGGTTATCACCTCTTATTGCCATTGATGGAAAGCACTATACCTTTGATACGGGAGCGGAAAATACAATCCTTTATGCGCCATTTTACGAAACCTACAAACAGCATATCGAAAAATATGGTATACCGACCAAAGTCGCCATGGGAGGCGCAGGTGGTAACGTTGAATATGATGGCTTTGTCATACAACATACATTCCATATCGGCGATAAACCGATCGCTCTTAAAAAAATAAACCTATTAAAATCGAAAATCAAGAATGAAACTGTATATGGAAATATAGGACAAGATATTATCCGCCAATTTTCTAAAATGACACTTAATTTTAAAGACATGTTTATCCATTTTAATTAACAGGAATCTAAAACTAAAATGGATAAAAAGGAAACCCGAATTTATAACTAATAAAACTGAGTTCAGTTTCGTCTTATAATTATACTTCATAAAAACACCCTAAAAGTTTTGTCCAGCTTTTAGGGTGTGATGCTTCTATAGATTTATGGAACAATTATGCGGAGTAGGTCACTGCATTAAAACCCTTCTTTTTGATAATGTCAATTATTTCTTCTTCCGAAACGCCTTCAGATTTTACAGTCAGAATTTTGTCTGCATTTGTGGTGTCAACATTCCATTCACATATACCGTCCACATTATCTAGATCTGCACTTACTTTGGATACACATCCCCCACAAGTGAGGTTTGTTTTGAATTGAAGTTCTTTGCTTTCCATGTTATTTAATTTTAATGTTATTAATCTATTTAATTATCTGTACAAATATCCCTTTAATTCAATTGGCTATACTTACAGTTTTTCTATTTTGTTTTACAATATTTACCGTTTAAAACACGGTCTACAGCTCAACCATCGTTAGCTATTTTTTCCAGCGAAGCCGCAAGCTATTACTCACGACACTGACACTGCTCAATGCCATTGCCGCTCCAGCTATCATCGGGTTTAAAATGAAACCATTGAATGGATACAGAATGCCTGCAGCGAGGGGAATTCCAATTAAATTATAAATAAATGCCCAAAACAAGTTTTGCTTAATCGTTGCGACCGTTTGTTTCGACAGTCGAATTGCCTGGGGTATCTTCGTCAAATCAGAAGAAATAATTGTCATTTTCGCTACATCCATTGCAATATCACTTCCTTTTCCCATTGCAATACTGACATCCGCTGTTGCTAAGGCTGTACTATCATTAATACCGTCCCCAACCATAGCGACCACCTGTCCCCTTCGCTGCAATTCCTTAACAAAATCAGCTTTGTGCTCTGGCAATACCTCGGCTTTGTAATGCTGAATCCCTGTTTCCGCAGCGATGGCCCTCGCTGTAGCCTCGTTGTCACCAGTCAGCATATATAGTTCAATTCCCATTGCTTGCATCTCCTTGATTGCACGTACAGAAGTTTCCTTAATCTGGTCCGCAATGGCAATTACAGCTAATGCAGTATGACTATTGGCAAACCAGATCACTGTTTTCGATTGATTTCCCCATTGAGTAGCATGTTCCATCAATTCTGTCGAAATTGTAATCCTATTTTCATCCAACAACCTGCGATTCCCTACATAGTAAGTTTCGATTCCTTCACTGCCTTTTACACCCTTCCCCGTAATACTTTCGATAAAGGATATTGGAGTAACTCTGACATCATTAAAATACCCTACAACAGCTTCTGCCAATGGATGTTCTGACTGTTTCTCCAAGCTTAACAGGATACCTTTCAAATTATCTTCATTATTTTCCCAATACACGTCAGTAACAACAGGTTTTCCTTCCGTAATGGTACCGGTTTTATCCAAAACAATTGCACTTACCTTTTTGGCCAGCTCCAGACTTTCCGCATCCTTAATTAAAATGCCCTGTTCAGCTCCCTTACCCACGCCAACCATGATTGCTGTAGGAGTTGCTAAACCTAGTGCACAGGGACACGCAATAACTAAAACCGTTACTGCCGCCAATAACCCCTGTACCAGATGGTTTTCTCCACCTAAAGTAAACCACAGTAGAAAAGTTAAAATAGCAATACCAATGACAACAGGAACGAATACACCAGCAATTCGATCGACCAGTTTTTGCACAGGAGCCTTACTTCCCTGTGCATCCTGTACCATTTTAATGATCTGTGCAAGCATTGTTTCCCGCCCAACTTTTGTAGCTTTGAACTGAAAACTTCCCTTTTGATTGATCGTCCCTGCAAATACCTGTTCATTTCCCGTTTTTAAAACCGGGACCGGCTCTCCGCTTAGCATACTTTCGTCAACATAGGAATTTCCACTGATAACAACACCATCGACGGCGATCTTCTCCCCTGGTTTTACCAAAATGATATCGCCAGTATGAACGGCTTCTATAGGAACCTGACGCTCTACCCCATCCGATTGAATGACCATAACCGTCTTCGGCTGCAACCCCATTAGCTTTTTAATGGCAGATGAGGTGTTACCTTTGGCCTTTTCCTCCAGCAATTTACCCAATAAAATAAAAGCAATAACAACAGAGGCGGCCTCAAAATACACATGTGCATGCAAGCCACGTTGATGCCAAAATTCAGCAAAGAGCATATTAAATACGCTAAAGATGTAGGCTATACCCGTGCTCAACGCAACAAGTGTATCCATATTGGCCGAACAGTGTTTCGCTTGTTTCAACGCATTGACAAAAAAGTCCTTGCCTAGCCAAAGAACTACGGGTGTAGAAAACAGCCACATAATAGGATTTGCATACGGCATATCCATAAAGAACATACCAATCACAACTACGGGAAGCGATAACAATACTGCCCATCGTGTTTTGATTTTAAGCTTATGAAATTTAGCTGCGTGAATAGCCTCCAATGTTTCCTGCTGTGTAGATTCATCTTCGATTAATAAATCATAGCCACCAGCCTGGACTGCTTTCTGAATTTTTAAATGATCCGTAATATTAGGCAAATATTCAACTGTAAGATTTCCAGTTGCAAAATTTACAGACGCATTGACAACCCCTTGTTCATATTTCGCCATACTTTCGGCGCTACTGGCACATGAGGCGCAAGTCATCCCAAGAACTGGAAATGTTTTGGTCAATGTAGAAACACCATAACCAAGATCTTTGATCGTCTTTACACTGCTAACGACCGCTTCACTATCTTTAGGTACGATAGCAGCTCTATGATTATTCAATTCCACCCGATAGCTCGCCAAGCCTTTGACCTGAGCTAGTCCTTTTTCGACAATTGAAGCACAATGTTCGCTTTCAACATCTTCTAAAGGTAGATAAACCGTATCTTTATAAATATCTGTCGCCATAACTGATTGTTTTATTTTACACAACAAATTTGGCCACAAATAACATCGAAATCATTACACAATTAGGGAATTGATTTGTAATATTTATTCGATAATACGATACGACAGGTTAAACTCAATTCTTCTTTAGCTTTCCACTTCCTCAACAAAACCATAGATAATATAATCACCGCGTTCTTCGAGTTTAATCGTTTCCATTCCACTCCAGCCGGATGCATCGGTATCTTCGTCGATAAAATTTTGAATTCTGTCAAATGCGACACCAATCTTTGTTTTCCCATCTGCATAGATCTGATATTTCGCAGAGGTCTGCCAGCTTACTTTTTTTCTAAATAACCGTAACCCTTCTCTTTTCAAAAAACTGTGCATTTCATTCGATAAATTCATATTCTCATTTGTTTTACGCGCTCACACTACTCACCTATTTATTTGGCAGATGCTTTTCTGGTCAAGGACTTACCTCAAGCCTTCTCATTAGTTTATCTATTTACGTTACATGGCTTTAATGGCTAAAGAAATGGTTTTTCGCTACTAAAATAGATAGTTCTAAAATAATGAACCAGATAGAATCCTACAACAAAGCTGTCGCTATTTCATCGTACTCAAATGCTATTTCGTCGAATTTTCCAACAGTATACGATGGACCTTCTTTCAATGTTCATAATCTGGCAGACTATTCGAACAGCATCTAATACACGGCGAACAGAAATAGGAACAGGCGCTATTTTTTCGTCGAATAGATTCTTTAGTTCGTCCGATTCATTTTCAATTCTGTCGATATTTTTCGTTGTTCTTTTCCGTAGAAAGCACATTTGTTTACAATTTAAACGTATAACTATGGAAAACATTGAAAATTTTTTAGCGGAGGATTTTGTATTGGATGTACAAACTGTCTGCTTGGTCGAACCGATCTCATTTTTTGATTTTGATGATATGGAACTGGTAACTATTAAAACAGTTACATCTTCAAAAGTAATATAAAAGAGGATAATGCTGTGAAGGCGTTCTGGTAGGCGCCTTTACAGCAATCGTCTTGATTGTCTACTAAATAAAAAAAGAACCGAGTATATGACTTCACCCAAGCTTAAATGTATTCTCATTGAGGATGAACCCCTGGCGACAAAAAAAATAGTTGAATACATTCACATGTTTCCAGATCTTCAATTGATAAAGATGGTTGAAGACATTGAAAATCCAGCATTATTTAGTCATGATCTAAAATCCGCAGACATCCTATTCCTCGATCTCATTGTTAGCGGCGGTAATATTAATACACTTGCCGAATTGATCGCCGATATTCCTATCCTGATCATTACGTCCGCTGTGTCACGCTGGCATTATCCGGAATTTATCAAAAACAGAAAGCATTTTGCACTACAAAAACC
Organism: uncultured Sphingobacterium sp.; assembly: GCF_964277905.1. Taxonomy (NCBI): domain Bacteria; kingdom Pseudomonadati; phylum Bacteroidota; class Sphingobacteriia; order Sphingobacteriales; family Sphingobacteriaceae; genus Sphingobacterium; species uncultured Sphingobacterium sp. Next base: position 1,097,866 of record NZ_CAXYKD010000048.1, on the reverse strand, counting down.
AATTTCGCCCGAAATGTTTCAGTCCTGTATAAAACAAGTCATGCAATACTAGTCCTACTAATTCATGTCATTATTCCACTTATCCGATTATTTTCTTCTGCGCACGCCTCTGCTTCCAGCTGCATTTGCCGTTGATCTTTTAACGATAAAAGAGAGACATGAAATAGAAGAGAAACTTCGTCATTTGTTTCAAAATGAGCAATTAAAAGAAGCCCTATTTCTCGCAAGCCCTGCCTTCTCAGTAGAAGTTCAAAAATGGCTTGAATACAAGAAAGAAAGCAGCTCAAAAATGATCGCTTCACTACTCAAATATGCGATTAGGATGAGTACCAGAAGTACGCCTTTCGGTTTATTCGCAGGGGTATCTTTTGGGAACATTGCCGTCAACGAAAAAAAGGTATCGTTAATTAGGACTAATGCGAATAAAGCTGTATTAAAACTGGATGCCACCATTTTGACAGGAATTATTGAACAGATATCAAAAGACAAAAGAATTTACAGTCAACTCTATTATCGTATCAATCCGACCTTATATTTAGATGGTAAATATTACAAATATTATCAAAAAGTAACAAATGGGAAGAAAGGACAGCATATCCTGAAACGCATAAGGCTTACCCCAGTTTTGGATCGAGTCATCCAATATTTTGAACGCAATAAGAGAACCAGCCATTATCAATCATTAATCGATCTGCTGCAAGGTCTTGGAGCATCAACAACGCATGCGCCCCTATTCGTCAATAACCTCATCAGCCTTGGAATCATATCTTCTGAATTACAGCCCAATGTAATTGGCCAAGGTTATCTGGATAGCCTGATAACGACGCTTGAAAGAGTGGATAAGACGGAAAATTATTTAAATCCTTTATTAACGATAAAAAAATGGCTTCATAGTTCTCAATCTGTCATTGAGATCCGAACCGCCATCCTTAAATTATTGCAGCCTTTGGCTCCAGAACTCGATATGACCAATTCGTTACAGGGAGACCTCCTCATGGGGATGGAAGAAAATAATTTATCAGATGCCGCATTAAATCACATAAGAGATCAATTCCAGGATTTACTACCACTTTGCAGCCAGGCTAAGTTAACAGATTTTGATCGGTTTAGAACTGCGTTCTCTGTTAAATATGAAGATAGAATGGTTCCGCTAACGACAGCTCTAGACCCCGATATTGGGATTGGTTACGGACGTCAAGAAGGTGTCTACAATATAACGGATGAGATACTCGGGGATGTTAAAAACATCACTCCGACGGGCGAAAAAAAATATGGCGACCACCATTATCAAGATCTGGTCATTGAAAAATTTGTAGAAAGTGTAAAAAATCAATTCAACGAAATTCGGCTGACCGGCAAAGATCTAGATCATATCGCTAAACAGCGTAAACAAACAGTCCATACTATCCCTTCTTCATTCTATGCCATCGGCAATCTCCTTAGGAGTTCATGTCAGGAAAATTTATTCTTTAATTTGGGTACTATTGGTGGTTCGTCGTCAGGAAACTTAATTTCCAGATTTGCACATTTGGATGATGAATTGCATAACAAATTAAAAGAATCGACCAACAGAGAGCAACAGCAGTTTCCCAATGCAATACTTGCCGAGATTTGTCATTACCCAGACAATAATGCTGGTAATATAATTTATAGACCTGCGCTGCGAAAGGCATCAATTTGTCTAAGCCCAACAATCGACGAAGAACAAGAGCAAATTGATGTTAATGACTTACACCTGTTCGTTAAAGAACAGCGTCTAATCTTGTGGTCCAAGAAATTCAATAAAATGGTTATCCCCCGTTTGACGACAGCCCACAATTTTGAACAGGGTATGAATATTTACAAGTTTCTCGCAGATTTTCAGTTCCAAAATAATAGGTTGGATCTTTCCTGGAATTGGGGGATTATGAAAGAGCAGCCGAGGCTTCCACGAATAAGCTACAAAAATATTATCTTATCTAGAGCCCAGTGGCGAATTCAAAAAATAGCGAAATACCCCAGCAACCCTCAGGCTTTCATAAAAAATATACAAGCGGAGTTAGCAATCCCTGCAATGGTTATCATCAGCAGCGGCGATAATGAACTGTTGATAAATTTAGACAATCCTTTTTGCATAGAAATCGTATTGGATCATATGTGCAAAAGAGAGACCATATTAACCGAATATATCCTGAGTGACTATTCATCAGTAGCCAGAGATAAAGATGGACATATTTTTGCCAACGAAATCATTATTCCAATAGAATCACAGCAGGATACTTTCACAAATGAATCAGCTCCGCAAGACACTAACCTAAAAAGATGTTTCCCTTTGGGCAGTGAATGGCTTTACGTCAAGATTTATTGTGGTTTACATTTTGCAGACACCTTGTTAAAGGAGGTTTTCCCCATAATCGTAGCGACAATTAGTCAACAAAATGTCCTAAAAAAATGGTTTTTTATTCGGTACAACGATCCATCGCCCCACATTAGGTTTAGAGTTGAGCTTTCAGATCCAAGCCAGTATTATTTCGTTATATCCACGCTTAATACCCTACTGGAACAGTTTATTAAAGATGGACAGATATCAACGCTATCCTTTGACACTTATACACGGGAGATTGAACGATATACCCCATTTTGTATGGAACTTAGTGAGGAGCTATTCTATCAACAGAGCGAAACGATACTGAAGGTTATTCAACAAAGTACTTCAATCAATGATCGATGGCGCCTGGCTTTCGAAAATATTGAGTCGCTATTAGAAGCTGCAAAATTTACACTGATCGAGAAAAGAGATTTCTGCCTACAGATGAATACCCTTTATCAGCAAGAATTTGATAATAATAAAAACCTTTGGATTCATCTCAACAATAAGTTTAAAGAGAAAAAAGACTGGTTCGACAAACCTTTAGACAACCCAGAAGAATCGAAAAAGAAACTAAATACACTTCAATACAGCATATTTAACACCTTACGGAGCCATACCGATCGAGATGAATTCAAGTCGACCCGGACATCGTTACTATCAAGCTACATTCATATGTTTATTAATCGATTGTTCATGTCCGATCAACGCTTACATGAACTTGCTGTTTACCACTTTATGGTTGGCTATTATAAAATGCAAATTGGGAAACAGAAAGAACGTATGAATGCGATAAATTATATGAGTCCCATCTTCGCGAAAAGTTGATTACGATATTGTAAACCTATACCGAGTTCTGTCCCATTTTTCAGAATGACTTTACTTGCCTCAACTCCTTTGATCTGTTTAATATTGACAATATAGGACCTATGCATACGAGAAAACATATCCCAAGGCAGTTCTGCTTCCATATCTTTCATGGTAGACAGCAACGTTTGCATACCTTCTAACGTATAAATTTGAATGTAATCCCCCCAGGCTTTTAGATAGAAAATATCCGCCGGATCTATAAAAATAGTTTTGTTCCGATCCTTTATCTTAATAGCCTTTCTTTCACCTTGTGGCCCCCTTCTAGAAAACAAAATTGCCTTTTGGACTTTTTCAATTGCCTTGATTAACCGCTCTTCCGTCAGGAGTGGCTTTAAGATATAATCGATCACATCCAGCTCAAATCCATCGACCGCATACTCATAATGCCCAGTTATAAAAACAACAAATGGTGGATGAGCAAGTCCCTTGAGAAAGGTAATTCCGTCCATTTCAGGCATATCTATATCCGACAAAATGAGATCTACCTCCTGCTGCCTTAAAATGTCAATTGCTTGCAATGGGCTCTCGAATACACCCAATATTTCGATCAGGCCTAATTTGGAAACTAATTTCTCCAGGCGGCCTCTCGCAATAGGCTCATCTTCAATAAGGATAGTTTTAATTCTATTCATAAGTACTTCGCAACCCGTTGCTTTGGTGCTACGGCTCTGTTTCCGAATGTAAAGTTACAACAAGATTAACACTAAATACACCCTCATGCGACTTTATTTCCAAATTGTGATTATGAGGATAATGAAGTTCCAGTCGTTTTTTTACATTTTCTATCCCTAATCCGCCGACATAATTTTCTGGTTTTGAAAGTTCTCTATACGCATTAGCCACGTGCATATACACCTTGTCATCCGCAACCTTAATGTCTACGGATATCCATCCCGCCGAAGAACTTAACCGAGGTCCGTGTTTGAATGCATTTTCCACAAAAGGAAAAAAGATCAAAGGAACAATCATGCTGTTTTCGTCCTCAGCCACCAAATTTAGATTGATCTGCACGGTCTCGCTATAGCGTAACTTTTCCAATTCAACATAATCCTTTAGCAATTGAAATTCGCGACTAATTTCTATCCTGGGTTGATTACTTTCATGCAGTAAATACACCATAATACTACTTAAACGCATCATACTTTCGCCGCCTCTTTCATCATGATCGGATACCAGCACGTAGATGCTATAAAGTGTATTAAGTAAAAAATGTGGATTAATCTGGTATTTTAGAAAGGCAAGTTCCAATTGGACATTGTTCAATTCCAATGCTGAATTTTTCAATTCGAGTTTCATTTTTGAATTTCTGACAGACATAAATGCCTGTACAATTTTTACGGTCAATGGCAGCGCCACCAAAAAAATAAAATCCAACAAATAATCGCTAATGGAAGAAAGGCGAAAAGCACCAAAGATTCCTTGACTTAATATTATTTCAAGATAGCTTGACAGGCGAACATCTGGTGTTAGATATTTCAACGTTAATAGGGCAGCAAAGTAACTTAGAAACGACCACCAGGCGTAAATAAACAACAACCATAATATACATAATACAAACTTCCCTGGAATAAACCACCGCGGAATGATGATATATGCTGTCACATAAAATATTGTCAACAAAGAAAAGACGTCCTTTACAAACAAAATCCAGGAATTATCAATATCTATCCGCTGATAGGAAATGAATTGCATTCCCAAAACCAAAAACCAAAAACACAAATGAAGAATAATACGTTTCCCCGTATTGTAATTTTGGAAAAACCTGTTCATAGATAGCATACTTTTCAATAATATCAGTCTAATATAATGATATCCTTTAGTTTGTGGTAGTCTGACTTGTCAAGAGATAACGCAAAAAGACATTTCTGCGACAAAAAACAACAACCTATAACGCTAACAATCTGAATATATCCCAATTAGGATCTGTACAAATCAAAAAAATAGAATTACGCACAAAACAATTAAATTGTAACAAATATATTGCTCTAAAATGAATATGATTTTTAGCCTGCACTCAACGGTTAGTCCATCCAGCAAATAAAGTAATTTTCTAGGTTATCAATATAGAATCGCGTTATCTCTAATTTCAATTAAGTTGGTAATTTTCAAAACTTACCTAATAAGGTAAATATAATGCGTAGCAATCACTAAAATGTCTATTTACATAACATAAATTGTCCATAATTGAAGGCTCAGCAAAAAAAAGTTATTGCGATCTTCCGTATATTTAATTTTACAGAACCCACATAAACAACAATTAGATGTCAACTACTTTTATGCAGCTTTGGTTATATAATAACTGGGCCAATACAGCACTACTGGATAAACTGAAAAGTGAAGGCGAAAATGTACCTCATTCTTGTATACGGCTCTTTAGCCATATTGTTAATGCTCAGATTATTTGGTTAAGTCGATTAACTGGTGAAAAACCACCTGTTGGTGTTTGGGATGAGCACAGTATCATCGATTGCCAGAGGTATCACGATTTAGCCTCAGAAGGATTTGGGCAACAGATTCAGCGCAGAAATGACACGGAGGATGAAATTATCAATTATACAAACACACAGCATCAGGCTTTTCAGAATAAGGCCAACGACATTCTGTTACACGTCTTTAATCATGGCACCTATCACAGGGCGCAAATAGCAGGCGAAATGCGAAAAAATGGTATTGAACCTATCAACACAGATTATATCACTTTTGTTCGCACATAACAGTACTGTAATCAGACGCCACTGTAGTCTGATTACAAACAAAGTAGTTTTATTCAAAGGCCGATTTGCTCCAAACGATAAATATCATGCTGGATCAATCCTTCTGTAAGGTAATAAAAGGAATACCCTAGGACATACTCGTTTTCAACCAGATAATGGTCGCTTTGATTTTTAAGCAGTTCTATTAAAATTTTGACATAGTCGATTCGACCTATCCTACACATTCTGTAATTTGCGGACTAGACGTTCTATAATATTGGAGAATACCTTAAATTTGAAACAAAATGAGTTACAAACATATCTTTAAAGCGACCTTAACTTGGAACCATCCTGAACAGCCTAGTGCTGTGGGTTCAAAAATTTATACAAAGAGCCATCACATCGCGATCGAAGGGAAAGCTGACCTGCAAGTTTCCGCAGCAAAAGCATTCAAGGGTGACCCCGCATTGTACAATCCGGAAGATTTGCTGCTTAGCAGCCTGATTTCTTGCCACATGATGTCCTATTTATACGTTTGCTCGAAAAATAGCATCGAGATTTTATCCTATACGGACAATGCTATCGCTACCCTCGAAACGGGTGGAGATGGAAGTGGTCGTTTTACAGAAGTTATATTACACCCCGAGGTTCTCATCACAGATGAATCCCAGATAGAACTTGCTTTATCCTTACATGCCCAAGCAAATAAACTGTGTTTTATTGCGAATTCATGTAATTTCACTGTGTTGCACCATCCCAAATGCCAAGCGATCTAATCCACACCTAGGCTTTCAATCGAAAGAAAAAATCCCCCTATTATCGGTTTGTTAACACAACCGATAATATAACACACAGCACAAATTAGTAATTAAATAACAAAAAAGTTTTTAAGGATTTCATTACTTTTGAATCATGATGGAAAATTCCAGGAAAAAAGCAGCAATCGGATTCATATTTATTACACTACTAATCGATATTACGGGTTGGGGAATCATTATTCCAGTCGTCCCTAAACTTATCGAGGAATTGATTCATAGTGACGTCAGTGAAGCGGCAAAATATGGGGGCTGGCTTGGCTTTGCCTACGCCTTCACACAATTCATCTGTTCTCCCGTCGTTGGTAACCTCAGTGATAAATATGGCAGAAGGCCAATTATTTTGATCTCACTTTTTGGGTTTGCTGTAGACTACATCTTTCTTGCCCTCGCACCAACTATAGGTTGGCTATTTTTAGGACGTGTTATCGCTGGATTGACAGGCGCTAGTTTTACAACGGCAAGTGCTTATATCGCAGATATATCTACGGATGAAGATCGGGCAAAGAACTTTGGCTTGATAGGCGCGGCATTTGGTCTAGGCTTTATCATCGGCCCAGTTATCGGCGGTCTACTCGGTCACTATGGTGCCAGGGTTCCCTTTTATGCGGCCGCAGGACTGTGTATGCTAAACTTCCTGTATGGCTATTTTATCTTACCCGAGAGCTTAGATAAAGAAAAACGTAGAGCTTTTGAATGGAAACGCGCAAATCCAATTGGATCCTTTAAGTTTCTTGGAAAACATCCAGAAATATCCGGATTAATCGTTGCCTTAATTTTAATATATATCGCAGGCCATGCAGTTCAAAGTAACTGGAACTTCTTCACCATGTATAAATTCGACTGGACAGAAAGAATGGTGGGTATCTCATTAGGTGTTATTGGATTATTGATTGGATTGGTTCAGGGCGTTTTAATTCGATGGACAACGCCCAAACTCGGTGAACAAAAAAGCATTTTCTATGGATTGACCCTGTATGCTATTGGACTACTGTTATTCTCGTTTGCAAGCGAAGGATGGATGATGTTCGTCTTCCTTATCCCCTATTGCTTGGGTGGTATTTGTGGACCAGCTCTTCAGTCTGTTATTACAAAAAATGTTCCTTCAAACGAACAGGGTGAACTTCAAGGTGCACTAACAAGCTTAATGAGTGCAACATCGATTATTGGTCCACCGATGATGACAAACCTATTTTATTATTTCACACATGACAAAGCACCATTTAAATTTTCCGGCGCGCCGTTTTTCTTAGCATTTATCCTGATGACGATTAGTGTGATCATTGTCTATAATGCTTCTCGCAAAAAGAGAAATCAGCAAATAAATCTTTAAACCTGATTGATCAGTCTGCACTATTTTCATCTATCTTCTTCAAAAACTCAACTGGCCTATGCATTTAAGAACTGCATAGGCCAGTTGAGTTTTAGAGCTTTGACTTTAAACGGCTCAAAGTCTCCTGTGAAATATTCAGATAGGAAGCAACTATTCTATTGGATAGCCTTCTGACAACCATTGGATTCTCATCCAACAATAAACGATATTTTTCAAGGGCATCTTGCATTAAAAATGACATCAGACGCTTTGTATTTGTTACATAGGCAATTTCCAAATAGAGACGGTAGAACTTCTCCCACTGTGGAATAAGGTCCAACAAATGATAAAAATCCTTATGACTTATATAGTAGATTTCAGTAGGTTCCAAAGCCTGAATGAATTCTTCGGACTCTTCTCCTGTAATAAAACTGACTAATGCGGTTGCAAACTGATTCTCAAAGGCAAAGTAGCGTGTTGCTTCTTGTCCAGACTCATTAATAAAAAAAATACGTAAACACCCCTTGGTCACGAAAAATGAGCGTTGGCTTATTTCACCATTGGCCAACAAAAACTCATTTTTCTTTAGCTTTAAAGGCTTAAAATATGAGCGTATTAGATGTAATTCATCTTCTGTTACCGTAATTTTACTCGTGATATAGGATATCAATAGCTCATCCATTTTAATTGCTGTTCTAAATTAATTTCCAGCAAAACTAATAAAATTGGATTAACAGTAACTAATTCAAGAACTAGATCGGCTCATTTAAATTCATAAGTTCACTTTCTGCATGCCCCACTCTCCAGTATGCGCAGGCATATAGGTCCTGTGAAGTTCTCCCTTTTTCCTCCCGAAAGTAATGACGTAATTCTTTCACAATGGCATACTCCGCAGCAATAAAGATATAACTCGTTTGATCATCCGCCCTAAAGTCGGCTTTCTTAACATATTCAGCGAGATTACTCCCTTGTTCTGGTGTCTGATTATAACACCATTGTATGAGTGCACTGCAGGCTGAGGACAATACAAGCTCGTCTTCTTTTGCCGGAATCTCAATAATTACTTTTGCTCTAGCCGTCGCTGGAAGCTCTTCTAATATTGCAGCAATAACCGGTAAAGCTGTTGTGTCTCCAACCAGCAGGTAACAGTCTACCTGGGGAACCAATTTTCTTTTGCTCTCCTTCATGCCAATTTCCAATTGATCGCCCTTTTCCGCCTTGATTGCCCAAGCAGATGCAGGACCGCTATCACCATGAACAACAAAATCGATATGCAATTCTCTGTTAGAAAGATCTATTTTACGATTGGTGTAAGTTCTGACGACTACTTCTTGCGCATTGTGCTGCAACGGAACGAAAAGCTTGTTATTTGAACCCGAACTGACTTCGGCCAATAAGCCGAGCTGCTCATCTGTTAAATCAAATATTACCCGGATAAGATGTGGTGTAAGGTACTCTTTTCGGCCAACGCGGAATAACGATCTTATTTTTTTAGTGTTTGTCTGATTCATATACTGTTTTTCGATGATTACTATTTAGCTTTCTATAGGTAACAATATCCTCAATAGATAATACGGTAAGATTATGTTTCAGTCCGAATGCTGAGACCTCATTCAAACGCGCCATTGTCCCATCCTCATTCATCAATTCACATAAGACAGCCATCGGTTCTAAACCCGCCATAAGCATCAAATCGATACTGCCTTCTGTATGACCATCGCGACCCAATACTCCGTTCGCGTGCGCCCGCAAGGGAAAGATATGACCTGGGCGAACAAGGTCCCCCGGTTTGGCATCCTGCGCACAGGCCGCCCGTATTGTGGCAATTCGATCGGAAGCCGAGAGCCCCGTAGTTGCCCCTATCTTTGCATCGATAGATACTGTAAATGGCGTTTGGTAAGGACTTGAATTAGCTGACACCATATAAGGTAAGTCTAATTCATTCGCTTTCTCATGGGTGAGACAAAGACAGACAACACCACTACAATACCGGATCATTTGTACCATATCCGGTATGCTCATGTTTTGGGCAGAGAAAATAAGATCCCCCTCATTCTCTCGATCTTCATTATCGATAAGAAGAACCCCTTTACCGGCCTGTAAATCCTTTAATGCCTTTTCTACTCTTGCTATGGGATCATCCCCAAACATTGTTAACAAATTTTTCATATCATTCTATATTATCCTGCCTCTTTCCGAATAACTGAGGCTGGCTTATTTGATGACAAAGATCTATCCATTAAAAACAATAAACATTGACTTAAGTCAAAAACAGCAAACACCTACAATTTCATTTCTTGATAAATATTTGCTGTCCATAAATCAAGTTCAAATTCCTTTTTCCTAACATCTTCCAAGGGATAAATCCCCTTTTGATAGCTTCTCACAAGTTCTTTTCGCTGCACTTGAATCATAGATAGTTCGATGTCAAAATAGCATGCTCGCCACTCATCCCTACAGATAATGTCTTTGATAGATCTCTTCATGTCGTTAGGTTCTTCCCTTTGATTTTGCAACTTTACTTGCATCTTTTGTACGACTTCTTGCACTAATGGTCTGTCGATTTCCAGACTTTCCAAATAGCTTAACGAACGCTCAATCAATAAATCGTTTAGTTCTTTCCCCTTATCCTGTTTGTTCGGCTTGGGAGTAATACGCTTAATAAGTTGAGGCAAACTAATTCCTTGAATAACTAACGTGAAAATAATGACAACAAAGGAAAGAAAGAGAACGGTATTTCGCTGTGCAATGAGCGAACCATTGTTTGCATATAAAGGCAATGCAAATGCGGTAGCAAGTGAAACAACCCCGCGCATACCCGACCAAGACAAAATAATATACTCCTTTCGAAATCGCCATTGAAAAGCTGCATCCTCTTTATCTTCCCGACAAGAAAACAGCGGAAAAAAGTAGGTCACAATTAAGCGTATCAGAATTAACAGACAGAAGATCAAGAAGCCGTACAAAGTCAGAACGATTATTTCTGAACGAGGTATTGCTTCAACAATGTGGGGAAGCTGCATGCCTAAAATCAAAAAAACGAGTCCATTTAGAATAAAGATAATGACATCCCAAAAATGGCTCATCTGTAAACGGCTTGCTGAGCTAAATAAGGAAAAGGAATTCCAGGAGATATACATCCCTAAACTGACGACAGCTAGCACCCCTGAAGCAGCTAAATGTTCAGCAAGGCTATATGTCGCAAATGGTAACAACAGCACAGCAAAGGTTTCGACATTACTATTGCCATGGAGAAAGCGATGTAATTTTACAAACCCATAACCGATCGACAAACCTAGTGCCACTCCACTTATTCCCATTACCACAAACTGTAATCCAGCATTCCAAAATGAAAAACCACCACTTACCAATGCTATAATCGCACACTTAAATGCAATTAATGCGGATGCGTCATTAAGCAGACTTTCCCCCTCAAGAAGCGTGATTAATTTTCTCGATAGGGGAAGATCCTTCGCAATGCTCGTCGCTGCTATCGCGTCCGGTGGCGAAATAATTGCCCCTAACGCAAAGGAGATCGCCCAGTTAAATCCTGGAATGATCGAATGAACAACAACTGCAATAACAGTAGTTGTAATCAATACCAGTCCGACTGCCAATAAAGAAATCTTAGAAAATTGCCGTTTGAAATCCGGAATAGATGTATTCCAGGCTGCATCAAACAAAATTGGCGGCAAAACTATATTAAAAATTATATCGGGATTAATCGCCAATACCGGAAAGCACTGTGCCAAACTCAATATAAGTCCCACGATAACCAATAAAATGGGGAGTGCTAGTTTTAAACGGCTCCTAACTGATGTGATCACAATTAAAATAATAGAAATCCAAATAATATGCTCGAGTTCTGTCATTTGATAAAAAATTTAAGTCCCAAAACTAATCGCCTCGCAACTGAAAAACCATGACTTAAGTCAAAAAACAGCAACACAATAGCTAATCCAGCACATAATTATCGAACTTCTGGATCAATTTAGGTTAATCAAACTTCAATTCTTCAATTCATGGATCGAATTCTTCAATTCCTCCATTACTGATCGCTGTAAATTTGCAGCCAAGGAAATAAAATTCAAAATGATACATACAACAGACATAACAAATCAAAACATAGAGCTTCACGTAGACTCAAAGCGGCATACACCTGTACTTACGAAGCCTCTTTTATGGCTTATTACCCTGACAACTGGAATAGTAGTCGGCAACAACTATTATAATCAACCTCTTTTGGGATTGATGGCGAAAGACTTTCACGTTAGTGAAGCTGCAATTAGTATGATCGCTATGCTCACCCAGATCGGTTTTGCAACAGGGCTACTCTTTATCGTTCCTTTGGGAGATATGATAAAAAGAAAGAAATTAATATTATCAATATTTCTGCTCATCATAGCCTCCTTATTGGCCATGGTCTTCGCTCCCAGCCTCGAGCTGCTTTATATCGCAAGCTTTATGGTTGGATTTAGCTCGGTCGTTCCCCAAATGCTCGTCCCCCTTACGGCGGAACTTGCTACTCCCGAAAAACGCAATTCTTCAATCGGAATGGTCATGAGTGGCTTACTATTAGGTATTCTGCTCTCCCGCGTCGCAGCAGGATTTATTGGTGATATCTGGGGATGGCAAGCGATCTATTATATAGCGATAGCGTTAATGGTTCTATTCATGTTATTATTAGCTTTCGCACTCCCCGATGTGAATCCGACATTTCAAGGAAGTTATCTACAATTAATGCACTCATTGATCCATCTGACAAAAACTCAACCGGTATTACGGCTATCTGCACTCAGAGGTGCCCTAGGTTTTGCGGGATTCAGTGCTTTTTGGATTACATTAGTATTTCATTTACAGGAAGCTCCTTTCCACGCGGGGTCCGCTGTAGCCGGATCCTTCGGATTAATAGGGGCTGTTGGCGCTCTAGCAGCAGCATTGGTCGGCCGGATTTCAACGCGTGTTTCTACGTATACCGTTATTCTTGGTTCCATATTTATCCTGCTATTGAGCTGGATTGTATTCTACATCGGGGGGAATAGCTATATCGGATTAATAGCTGGTGTAATCTTAATTGACCTGGGTTTACAATCAATGCATATCAGCAATCAATCTGCTTTCTTTGCCTTAAATCTAGGGGCAACCAACCGACTAAATACAGTCTATATGTTTAGTTACTTTGCGGGTGGATCATTGGGTAGTTACTTGGCCTCTCTCGCTTGGAAATACTTTCAATGGAATGGCGTGGTATTGACAGGCTTTTGTTGTACACTACTGGTTCTCATCATCCATATCTGCTACGACAGACGGCCAAAAAACTTTTCTTAGTCGTTGAACACCATAATCTAAAGAAAAGCTAGTTAACAGAAAATCTTCTATATGATGATATCCATTCATGGCCTACATGTTATAAATGTAGGCCATGAATGAAAACTTATTTCATTTATTCAAGTACACCAAACTTACCAGCCTGAAAATCTTCAAAGGCTTGGTAAATCTCTGCCTGTGTATTCATTACAAATGGGCCATAGCTCACGATAGGTTCATCAATGGGCTCACCGCTTAATACAAGTAAAACCGCATTTTTTTGGGCCTTTATCGAGATCTCTTCACCATCATGACCAAATAAAACAAAACTATGTTCCTTCGCAAGTTCACCGTTGACCTCGACCTCCCCATTCACAACCAGCATCGCAGTATTATGATTTTGCGGAACTAAAAAGTTAGTTTCATGTTGCTCCGCCAATTTGATATCAAATAGATTGACAGGCGTATAGGTGTTCGCTGGCCCTACCGTATCCTGAAATTTCCCCGCGATGACATTAACTACCCCTGCCGCATCAGGCAATAGTACCTTCCCCATCTGATTGGCTGTAATCGCCTGATAATGTGCCTCCGTTGATTTATCTTTCGCTGGTAAATTAACCCAGAGCTGAACCATTTCAAACAATCCACCTTTTTTTGAAAATTCCTCTTCGTGGTATTCTTTATGTAATATACCCGCACCGGCAGTCATCCATTGTACATCACCCGGACGAATAACTCCGCTGTTTCCCGAACTGTCGTGATGGGCTACACTACCTTTGTAGGCGATAGTAACAGTTTCAAATCCCTTATGCGGATGTACATCCACACCTCTGATATGATCCGAAGGTCCAAAATCAAATGCTGCGTTGAAATCCAGTAAAAGAAATGGACTCATCCTCTTTTGGGAAATCCCATTCCCTGGTATCATATTAAATACACGAAATCCATCTCCCACCATACCCGGTTGAGCTGGACGTTCGAAAATTCTTTCAATTGATTTTTTCATATTATGATCTCCTTTTTTATCGTTCTTGATGAATTTAAGTTGAAGCCTAAATTGATTCACTTCATTTTAAATTGTTATCTCAAAGGTACGACAAGAAGAAGCCTGCTTCCAACAACCTGGATTAAGGCATAAACTTAACCTAGATTAAGTTTATAAGAAAAGATACTGTTAAAACTAGTAATCCCACATTTTCTAGATGCCATAGAAATATGTAACTTCAATAAAAATCATAGACCAAGTATCCTTATGCACTGGAACAATACTGGCACATTAACAAAATTCTACCGTCACCTTTGGTTACGTCCAATACTAGTACTCCTGCTATTCATCTTTTTATACCCCGTAGTACATGCGCAATCCAACAATAAATCTAAAGTGAAACCAAACTGGAATGAAATACTTGAAGAACAACTGTTTCCAGGTAAAAAGCTCCAAGATTCCACGTTCCGCTTTCAGGGCAAATTTGAAGAACAATTTATCACAACAGCAGATCATGTTAAACTCCACGGAATCTTGTTTAAGGCAGACAAGAGCAAAGGACTAATTTTCTATTTGCATGGCAGTAATGGGGCTGTAGATACCTGGGGTAAAATTGCCAATATCTATACTGATAACGGATATGATATTTTTATGTTGGACTACCGAGGTTACGGAAAAAGTGAAGGTAAAGTAACCAATGAAGAACTACTTTATCGTGATCTGCAAACGGTCTATGATAAGCTGACACAACAGTATCCGGAAGATCACATTATCATAATCGGTCAATCTATGGGCACGGCACTTGCTTCAACTATTGCTTCGCATAATTCTCCAAAAATGCTTATTCTTCAGGCACCTTACTATAGTTTTCAAGATTGGACACAACATGTCGCTCCTGAACTCGATACAAGCGGGATCCCCTTTTATTTCGACAATGCTGCAGCATTGCAAAAAGTAAAATGTAGAACGATCATCTTCCACGGAGACCAGGATAATGCCGTCTATTTTGATTCTTCCATTAAACTGAGTAACTTCTTTAAAAAACAGGATAAATTGATACGTTTGGCAAAGGAAGGACATAATGATTTTTCTAAAAATAAAGACTATCTGCATGCGATTGCCGAGCTATTGCAATAATCCCGTTTTATATCAGAAATAAACTATGCCCCTTCAGGAATTTTACACATTAAATTCGGGATAAGGAAAACCCTTTCCTTTTTCACAGAAAAATTTTAAACTCCTGAAAAATAGTGCCCAATCAAAACTACAGGAAGCGAATTCCGCACTATAATTTGTCCAGCCATCATGGTGAAACAGCAGCATACATCCCTTTTGCTGAGGTTCAAGTTCAAAGGTCAATGTCGTTCCAATCCATTCCTCAAATGCCTTGACACAGCGCCACTCGACCCTGGAATAAGGCTTCAAGGATATCCAATAAAACGCCAGGGCAAGCACATGTACCTGGGTGAAAATATCGATGTTCAATTTCAGTCTATCTTCAATAGAATTGGTGGAAATCTAGGTTAACACCAATTCTATACGTTATTTTTTTAAGACCGATAGCAAATTTCAAGACAACATAATGGACGCTACGAAAGCTGACCTACGGCATCCTCAAGAACCTCTTTGGCAGCCACAGCCGGTTGCTTTTTGCTTCGTCGGATATAACATAGGGAAATTACGATTCCTAAAGCTGCCATAACCGCACCAACCAAGGCTGGAGAAGTATAACCGTAGCCTTGATTAATGGGTACACCACCTAGAAAGGCACCCAATGCATTCGCAATATTAAAACAAGCAGGTCCTAAAGAGGCAACCAACATTTCAGCATCACTTTTTACCGAGTTAAGCAATAATAAGGTTAACGAAGGTACGAGCGCAAAAGTTGTGACACCGGTTAAAAAAGTCATCACCAAGGATACCCAAACGTTATCGGACAGCCCATAAATAACCAACATACATAAAATCTGAACCACCAGTACGGCTACAACCACCTTTGTTGAAGAAAAAGCGTCCGTCAACTTCCCTCCGATCAAATTCCCCACAAACATACCTAATCCAGCCAAAACCATAATATAAGGCAGGTATTTATCAGCAATACCAGACACTTCAGTCATCAGCGGAGCTATATAACTTATCCAGGCAAACAGCGCTCCTGGAGCTACAGAAAATAACAAAACCATAAACCAAACATTCACATTGCGAAAAATGCCAAAGTCCTTCCAAGGATTATTTTTAGGTGCTGCTTTCATCTTAGGCATCCACAACTTTAAGGCTAACATGGTCAAAATACCGACGATAACAATCAATAGGAAAGTATAACGCCATGAAAAATGATGTCCAATATAGGTACCCAATGGAACTCCAAATAAATTGGCAACTGTCAATCCGGAAAACATCGTCGCTACAGCCTGCGCTTCTTTACCAGGATCGGCCAATCGACTGGCAATAACAGACCCTACTCCGAAGAAAGCACCATGTGGCAATCCCGAAATAAAACGCGATACCAACAAAAGACCATAGTCTGGAGCAACCACAGACAGTCCATTAAATAGGGTAAACAATCCCATGAGGATAATCAAAGTCTTAAGTGGCGAGAATCGATTCATAACAACCACCAACAGTGGGGCACCGATAACTACACCTAAGGCATAAGCTGTAATGAGATAACCAGCTTCCGGAATTGAAACTTGCAGACTTTGGGCAACGTCCGGTAGCATCCCCATCATACTAAATTCGGTAATTCCTATCCCCAATCCCCCCAGTGCAAGTGCTAATAAACTCTTCTTCATATATAAGTAAAATTATTAATAACACAAATTTCTATCAGAATAATTTAATAAACAAATCATTTAAATAGTACAACCTATCATTAAACTAATAGCACCGTCTTTGTCTCAATGAAAACACCTATATTAGCCTAAGGTAAAATCGATCAGCATAACACATTCAAACCTTAACCATGAAACTGCATCATTATATACTTACTTTCACCTTGTACACACTTGTACCTTTTTGGGCATTGGCACAAAAAGGCCAGGCAAAAAAGCATCCAAATATTGTATATATCATGAGTGATGATCATGGTTATCAAGCGATCAGCGCTTATGGTTACGGATTGAACGAAACTCCCAATATCGACAGATTAGCAAAGGAAGGTGCCATTTTCACACGTGCGACCGTGACAAATTCATTATGTGCACCCAGTCGGGCTGTACTCCTAACTGGGAAGCACAGTTATATGAATGGGAAAATTGATAATGAGGCAAAATTCGATTGGAATCAGGACAACTTTGCCAAGATTCTCCAAAAAAATGGGTATCAAACGGCATTAATCGGTAAAATCCATATGGATGGCCTACCCCAGGGATTTAACCACTCAGCGGTCCTTATTGACCAAGGCGAATATTATAATCCAAACTTTATTATCAATGGTGTAAAACAACAAATACAAGGCTATGTATCGGATCTCACCACCGATATGACCTTAGATTGGATCGCTAAAAGAGATACCAGCAAACCTTTCTGTGTGCTCTATCATCAAAAAGCGCCACACCGAGAGTGGCTACCGGCTTTGCGACATCTTCAACAATATACATCAAAAACCTACAAAGAACCGAATAATCTATTCGACACCTACGAAGGAAGAGGAACTGCTGCTAAAACCGCTGAAATGAATATCCTTAAACACATGAACTGGGCTGGTGACAACAAGATACCTCCTGCGCTAATGGATGAATTGGGACTAAAAGAATATCTATCCTGGGATAAAGCTGCCTTCAATGGAAACCTAGGAAGAATGACTGCAGCGCAGCGCGCAACATGGGATTCAATCTACAACCCAATCATGGCAGATTTTAAGATGAAATATCGCAACATGTCCAAAGAAGACCTGATGCGCTGGCGATATCAACGCTATATGCAGGATTATCTGGGTACTGTTGCTGCGGTGGACGACGGTGTTGGACGTCTATTGGAATTTTTGAAAGACAATGGACTCGACGAAAATACAATTGTCATTTACACCTCAGACCAAGGGTTCTATCTGGGTGAACATGGTTGGTTTGACAAACGTTTTATGTATGAAGAATCGCTCCGAACTCCCTTATTGATCCGCTATCCAGCAGAAATTAAAGCTGGCCAATCCTCAAAAGCACTTGTTCAGAATCTTGATTTTGCCCCCACAATCCTAGATTATGCAGGACTTGCAATCCCGAAAGATATGCAGGGAAAATCTTTTCGTGGTCTGCTCAATGGAAAAGAAAAACAATGGCGCGATGCAGTATATTATACCTATTATGAGTACCCTTCCATTCATATGGTAAAACGACACTATGGAATTCGTACCGAAAGGTACAAACTGATCCATTTCTATTATGACAAAGATGAGTGGGAATTATACGATCTAGAGAAAGATCCACAGGAAATGCAGAATGTATACAATATACAAGCATACCAAAAGGTACGTGAAGAAATGCAACATAAACTGGACGAAGCCCGAGCCTACTATAAAGATTCCGATGAGAACGACAAAAAGTTCTTACCGAAGGTAAAATAATAATTTACTGGCTTAGTAGACCAGTAAATTATTGTTGTTAAAAATCTAAACAGGGTTGAGTTTGAAGTAACGTCTCAAAATACGTCTAACGTCTCTGTTTTCCGCTTTGAAGATGATGGCTTCTCGCTTTTTCTTTTCGCTATATACACGCTTATTACAGTAGCCAAATCCTTTATACCGACCATCCAACAAGTAAACAAGTCCCTTTTCTTTGGGATTACGTCCTAAGAACTCCAAAAATATTTCGCCCATCGGAAGATCCGAAGAGGCTACAAATTCCTGCACTCTTCGATTATAGTCATCTGGAAGCTCCTGCGCAATACATGCCCCTTTGCAGGTCTTCAACATATATTGAAAACAATGTTTCGTATACGTCTGTAATTTGTTTATTTTTTGGCAGAGCTGATAAGCTTCCACAATATTGAATAATTGCTCGCGCCCCTCCTGGTAACTCGAAAAGGTCATTAGCTCTTCTCGCTCGGGATCAAGCGCCTCAACTTGAAGAACTTGATAGCCCAATGGATTCACTGCTAGATAAAGGCCAAATCCATAGTATGTTCGACGCTGCGCCCGGTTATAATAGGGTTGATATTTTTTGATCAGGTCAGATTCATGCAATAGCGCTAGTAATTCATGACCTGTCAGTTCAAATCCAACTCTGCAGGCTGCTCCTTGGATTTTGCGTTCCTTAAAATCTGTGCTTCTAAAATGCTGCAATAACCTATTTCTAATATCGATACTCTTGCCGACATAAATTAGCGCGTCATGCTTATCATAAATATAATATACGCCGACTGCAGAGGGTACCCCTTCAAGCAATCCGGCAATTTGCTCTTTCGTCATCACTTTAACAGCAGGTAATACCTTACAAAGGTAATTTAAAAAATAAGCTATTCACTTCGTGGATCTGCATGCTCAAATATACTAATATATTTAGTACATATAAATGATAGCGAATAAAAATAGGAATACACCCGCCCTTCATTTCGTCCAATGAAAAGGCGGGTGTAACATAGCGCCAATTGTTAAAATTTCATTTTTTGAATTCTAATGGCATTCAATATCGCAATTAAAGATACGCCAACATCGGCAAATACAGCCTCCCACATTGTTGCCAAACCTCCAGCTCCAAGAATCAACACGATCCCTTTGACTATAAAAGCAAGGCCTATATTCTGATAAACAACTTTTTTTGTCTGTTTCCCAATGCGAATGGCCATTGGAATCTTCGAAGGTTTGTCATCCTGGATCACGACATCGGCCGTCTCGATCGTCGCATCACTGCCCAGTCCACCCATCGCTATTCCAACATCACTCAGTGCAACGACCGGAGCATCGTTAACGCCATCACCAACAAAAGCAACAGATTCGTTTAGCCCCTTTATTTCCCTGACCTTATTCACTTTATCTTCCGGAAGCAGGTCGCCGTAGGCCTGATCTATTCCAAGTTCCTTGGCAACATAGGCGACTACCGTCGTCTTATCACCGCTCAACATCGTCGCTTTTACACCGAGCTTATGCAGTAGCTGAATTGTAAACGCGGCATCTGCTTTAATGCTATCAGCGATGGTCATGAATCCTACAAATTTCCCGTCCAAAGCGATGGCAATGGTCGTATATACGATACTATTCGGATCGATATCATAGGCTACATTAAATTTGTCCAGCAATTTAAAGTTACCCACAAGCAACTCTTTGCCTTCAGTAATTGCCTTTAATCCATGTCCGGCGATTTCTTCTATACTATGGAGATTAATAGACTCGTCGATCGCACCTGCATATTCCCTAATCGCTGTTGCAACTGGATGGCTGCTATGGCTCTCTATTTTATTGACGAGCTTTAAAATTCTTGCCTCGTCGTAACCAGCCTGCAGCTTAATTTCCTGCACCTTAAAAACGCCGGCAGTCATTGTTCCGGTTTTATCCATCACCACATGCCGGATATCTGCCATCGCATCCAAAAAATTACTGCCTTTAAAAAGTATACCATTTCTACTCGCAGCACCGATTCCACCAAAATACCCCAAAGGGATTGAGATGACGAGTGCACAGGGACAGGAGATCACTAAAAATACGAGTGCTCTATACAACCAGTCGCTAAATACATATTGGTCGACAAACAAGTACGGCAGGAGGCAAATTCCAATAGCCAAAAACACGACAATTGGGGTATATATCTTAGCAAATTTGCGGATAAAAAGTTCAGTAGGCGCTTTTTGAGCTGTGGCGTTCTGTACAAGCTCAAGGATTTTACTCAGTTTGCTATCTTGATAAGCTGTTGTCACCCGAATTAGGCTCACCGTGTTCATATTAATCATTCCTGCCAGCACAACATCACCTTTCATTTTTGTATCTGGCTTGCTCTCGCCAGTTAGCGCAGCAGTATTAAATGCGCCTTGTTCAGACAGCAATTCACCATCGAGCCCGAGCTTTTCGCCAGGTTTCAGCTGAACAATTGCTCCGATACCTGCGTCTGCGGCTTTGATTACTTTGCTCTTTCCATTCTCCAAAATCGTCACTTCATCCGGACGCTGATCCAGTAGTGCCTTAATATTACTTTTAGCTTTACTCACCGCTAAAGTCTGAAATACCTCGCCTACGGCGTAAAATAACATCACCGCCACAGCTTCTGGGTATTCTTTGATCGCAAAAGCTCCTATCGTAGCAATACTCATTAAAAGAAACTCCGAAAAGATTTCCCCTTTAGCAATACTCTTTAGGGCATCTCTGATTACAGGATACCCAACAGGCAGATAAGATACGATATACCAGCCCGAACGAACCCAATCCTTAAACCATGCTTGCGCAATCCAATTATCCATCGCTATTGCTGCAATGAGCAAAATAAAAGAAATTAGCGCGGGTAGAAATAACTGCATCTGACTAGCCCCTGCCGTTGAGTGATCGTGACCGTCCTCATCATGGCTATGATCATGACCATGACTGGAAGCCGGAGCTTTCCCAATAAGGTCTTCAGCTCCCGCCTGACTATATATTTTTTCTGTCTGTGTACAACAAAGCTGTCTGCCTTGTGCATCATAACTATGTTGATGTTCCATAACATGCTTTGATTATCTTAACAAATACTGTCAATTAATGTTCGTGCCCACCTGTATTGCTCATTTTAGCATTGATAAAAAAGGCCCCCTTTACAACAATTTTCGTTCCGGCAGGAACTTCGGTAACCGGGGTAATCGCCGTATATCCCAAAGCAGACACGCCTTTTTGAATCTCTATTTTTTCAAAATTGATGTTTTTAGCCTGTTCTTCGCCATGCTGCCCAGCTTCTTGCTCATTTTTATGCGCATGTTTTGCTTCACCTTCATCGTGCGCATGCCCGTGATCGTCGTGCCCTTCTTCATGCTCCTCAGGTTTCTTGTCTGTCTCCACAAAAATATAATACTTGCCGTCAGCCTCCACGATTGCATCATTCGGAACAGCCGGAGTCCGTACATTATTGACACCGATCATACCCGTGATGTTCATCCCATCAATCAACCCTACTTTGCTGCCCACAACCGTACTGTGCACAGCGATGGTCTTGCTATCATTTTCAAAGGAAGATCCAATCGTAAAAACTTTGGCGGTATAGGTCTTATCCGGGTTGTTGGTCAGTTGAAAGTTGATGAGCTGTCCGACTTTAACCAAAGGTAGATCCTTTTCAAACACCTGCAGATCCAAATGCAACAGACTATTATCAACAATCTCAATCACGGGCGAAGAGACGTCTACATAACTCCCAATTTTCGCAAAAACATTACTTACTGTTCCATTGATAGGGCTTGTTACGGCCAATGAGGTCCGCATATTAGAAAGATTCACGCTATTGGGATTAATGCCCATCAATTGGATCTGTTGTTGCAAAGAGGCCTTTCGAGCCCGTAAACTGTTGAAGTCTGCTGTTGCTGCCTGCAGATTTTTCCGTGCGCCCGCATTACCTTCATTGAGTTCCTGTTGCCTTGCCATTTCTTGTTCAGCTAAGGTAATCTTACTTGCAAGGGATACATATTCCTCCTGCAACTGTACAAACTGGGGGTTGGTGATCGTAGCGATCACCTGCCCCTTGCGTACGTGATCACCCAGCTGCACGTTTAATGTCTTTACAACACCACCATAAAGCGCCGTTGCATTTGCTTTATTGTTATTGGGTACACTTAAAAGTCCATTGGCCTTGATTGTAGCCGTTAGTTCCTTCTCTTCAATACCTCCAAAAACGATGCCCACAGCTTTTATTTGCTCAGCACTCAGTGCCGCTACAGTAACCGGACCTTCCTCATGCCCCTCTTCGGATTTAGGCGCTTCCTTTCCCTCCGGTTGACCTTTAGGCTCCGACTCATTAGAACCGCAACCGTAAAAAACAGTAACGGCTATGCATACGATAAATATCTTTATGAAAACTTTCATTGTTGACTTATTTGTTATTGAAGTAATTATATTGAATTGCTGATTGATTATACTGATTGAGGACTTCTAAATAATTCTGGCGAATCCCAATGGCCTGACTTAAAAATTGACTTAATTCAGCAAAATTGATCTCGCCTGTCCTATAACCCAAACTGGCCGCTTTAATGATGGCATCAGCTTGTTTTAAACCCGAAGACTCATAAAATTGTAGTAACGCACTATTCTTGTCAATTTCAGCAAGTGCGTTTCCTTTATTTGTCTGGAATGCCTGCGTCTCATATTCCAACTTACGCTGTTGAACTTCCATTTCAGCGTTGGCAGCCTTCACTTTACTTTTATACGCGCCTAGGCTAAAGACCGGAAAAGATGCGGAGACCGAAAATCCCGATAATGGATCTTTGGCTCCCCAAACGCGTTGGGAGAAAAATCGACCCGAGAACTCAGGCTTATTTGTATTTTTCTGAACACTGATATTTGATGTAGCGATATTTACGTTTTGCTGCTGTAAAACAAGTAAAGGATGTGCTGTTTCCTCAGATGGACTGGCGTTTACGAGAATCTTCTCCAAGGACTGATCTAATGGGAGCATCCACTCGTTACGGTCCAACAAGAGCATAAGTTGCTGTTGCTGGATAACAATGTCCTTTTTGTTTTGAACAAGCTGTGCTTGCAGTTCCTTTAGTTTTGCTTCAGCTGCGATCTTGTCCAGCGCAGCCACATCACCCGTTCTGAAGCGAAGTTCAGTTGCTTTGAACATGGCTGTATAGATGCTATCCAGCTCCATATACAGCTTTTGGCGATCCTGGAGATACCAAAGTTGAAAATAGGCTGTCCTCACATCTTTAGTAATCGCTGTTTTCAATACATCCGTATTTAAATTCGCATATTTTAGCTGCTGTTTAAAATACTCCTTACGCGCCGCATAGAGCCCGGGCCAGGCAATACTTTGCGTTATACCAATTTTCAATAAGCCGGCCTTATCCGTAGGACGGTAATCTTCATTTTCTGCAAAAATCCCGGTCTTGGGGATTTCGGTTGCCGTTTTAACATTGAAACCAGCGCCCAGAATTTCAGCCTGGTTGATCTGAAACTGACGATTGCTCTTCAGCGCAGTTTCCACAGCTTCTGTAACAGAAATGCGCTCTTGGCCAAACACCTGAGATCCCAAGGCCATAAATAAGAAAGCAAGTACTGTAACAAAGGTCTTAGCACCCCTACTTCGTTTCATATTCAATTTAGAATTAAAGATTATATACAATAAGGGCAGCACAAACAACGTCAGGAAAGTTGCCGTTATCAATCCGCCGATAACAACCGTTGCCAAAGGCTTCTGAACTTCAGCGCCGGCACTTGTACTTATTGCCATCGGTAAAAAGCCCAGTGAGGCCACTGTCGCTGTCATCAGTACAGGACGTAAACGGGTCAAAGTACCTTCTTTAACGCGTTGAAAAATATCATCGACGCCCTCTTTTTTCAACTGATTGAATGTCCCAATTAAAACGATACCGTTGAGTACGGCCACACCAAACAAGGCGATAAAACCGATACCGGCACTAATACTGAAAGGCATACCGCGCAACATCAATGCAAAGACACCCCCGATAGCACTCATTGGTATTGCGGTAAAAATTAGCGTGGCCTGCTTAAAGGAATGGAATGTGAAATACAACAGCATAAAAATAAGCAATAAGGACACTGGTACAGCAATCAGCAGGCGCGAACTCGCTTTTTGCAAATTCTCGAACTGACCTCCGTAGGTGAAATAATAACCCGCGGGAAGTTTTACATTTGCAGCCAATTGTTGCTGGATATCCTTTACTACGGTTTGAACATCACGCCCTGCCACATTAAATCCAATCACAATTCTTCGTTTACCAGCTTCGCGACTGATTTGGGCAGGCCCCAATTTATAATCAATGGCAGCAACCTGAGAAAGAGGGATCTGCGTACCCGTATCTGTAGGAATCATCAGATTACGCACATCATCAATGCTATTTCTGTGCGTTGTATCTAACCTGACGACCAGATCAAAGCGACGTTCATTTTCATAGATCTGTCCCGTACTCCGACCGGCAAAGGCGGTACTCACCACATCATTAACGTCCTGAATTGTCAATCCATAATTTGCGATACGGGTGCGGTCATAAACGATATTAATTTGCGGGAGACCGGATACGCGCTCCACCTGTGGAGAAGTTGCCCCTTGAACAGATTGAATCTGAGCAGCAACCACACTGGCGTAAGCGGCCAGTGAATCGATGTTTTCACCGAAGATCTTTACAGCAACATCCTGACGGATACCCGTCATTAACTCATTGAAACGCATTTGAATAGGTTGATTTTTTTCAAAGAAGACGCCCGGAATTACTTCTAGCTTCTCCAGAATAGCGCTCCCCAGTTCTTCATAAGAACGACCCGACTTCCACTCTTTTTGAGGCTTCAATACCACCATAATATCTGTCGCTTCCGGTGGCATAGGGTCCGTTGGCACCTCCGCAGCTCCTGTTTTACCGACGACCATCTTCACTTCATCGAACTCTTTGATAATCCGGGAAGCCTGCATAGAGGTTTCAATACTTTGCGAAAGCGAGCTTCCCTGAGGAAGTATGCAATGGAATGCATAATCACCTTCCTGCAATTGTGGAATAAACTCGCCCCCCATATTCTTAAAAAAGAAAGCCGACAAAGCAAAAATGGCAACAGTTAAACTCACGATCAGGTATTTAAACCGAATGGCTTTTTGTAATAAAGGCTCATAAATACGTTGCAGTCCTGCAATCATCCGGTCACTCAACGTTTTCTTGTCGCTGTGTTTTTTCGGCAGAAACAGAGCACACATCATGGGGATATAGGTTAACGAGAGAATCAATGCCCCGAAAATAGCAAACCCAACTGTTTGTGCCATTGGACGAAACATTTTCCCTTCAACACCCACCAATGTTAAAATTGGAATATAGACAATAAGAATAATAATCTCACCAAAGGCTGCACTGGTACGAATCTTTGAAGCAGACTCAAATACCTCATGGTCCATTTCGGCCTGGGTCAATTTCTCGGTTGACTTTCGTAAGCCTAAATGGTGTAGCGTAGCTTCCACCACAATGACGGCTCCGTCCACAATCAAACCGAAGTCTATCGCACCCAAACTCATTAAATTGGCGCTTACGCCGAAGACGTTCATCAATCCAAGTGCAAACAGCAGCGCCAGTGGAATCGCCGAAGCAACTATAAGACCTGCCCGCAAGTTCCCAAGAAATAATACCAGGACAAAAATTACAATCAGGGCACCTTCAATCAGATTTTTTTCAACGGTACTGATCGCACGTCCAACGAGGTCTGTCCGGTCCAAATAGGGCTCTATAACCACATCATCAGGCAAAGACTTTTGGATAGTCGGTAGTTTTTCTTTCACACGATTGACCACCTCATTACTGTTTTCACCCTTTAGCATCATGACGACACCACCCACAGCATCTACCTCACCATTGTATGTCAAGGCTCCATAACGCACAGCATGACCAAACCGTACATCTGCAACATCTTTTACATAAATCGGTATAGACCCTGATTTTCGGATAGCGATATTTCTGACATCTTCCAAAGAAGTCGCCAGTCCAATCCCCCGGATAAAGTATGCATTCGGTTTTTTATCAATATAGGCACCACCTGTATTTTGATTGTTTTTCTCTAAGGCAGTAAATATCTCTGGGATCGTGATATTCATAGCCTTAAGTCTATTCGGGTCAACAGCTACTTCATATTGTTTAAGCTCACCACCGAAACTATTGACCTCGGCAATTCCAGGAGTTCCGTAAAGTTGACGAGCAACAATCCAATCTTGCATGGTTCGCAAATCTTTTGCGTTGTATTTCTTTTCGCTTCCCTTTTTGGGATGGATAATATATTGATATACTTCTCCCAATCCGGTACTTACTGGAGCCAACTCAGGTTTACCAATACCCTGTGGAATCTGATCCACCGCTTCTTTCAAACGCTCACCGATCAGCTGACGGGCAAAATAAATATCTACATCATCGTCAAAAACAACGGTAATGACAGAAAGCCCGAAGCGTGAAATACTCCTGATCTCCTCAATTTTGGGTACAGTTGCAATACTTTGTTCAATTGGAAAAGTCACCAATTGCTCTACTTCCTGTCCGGCAAGAGTTGGACAAGAGGTAAAGATCTGGACTTGATTATTGGTAATATCGGGAACGGCATCTATGGGTAGTTTCGTCGCACTCCATGCCCCCCAAATGATAAGCAACAAGGTCATTAAACCGATAACGATCTTGTTCTTAATGCTAAATTTTATAATATGATCTAACACAATATACGTGATTAATGCTTAAATAATAGCTCGTTAGAATATCTTCATCGCTTGTCGCAATAAAATACAACAAACGGATTCCGAGCACAAAGCTGAATAAAGAATAGCATAGCGCGCTCCATCAGATTTGTTTTTAGAATTTTTACGAAAAATTAAGCATTAACTTTTGGCGGCTGCCAGATGCTTCCAAAATAACTGGAAACAATCGCTGTATTGCGTAAAGGATTACGATTATCAAAATAAATTGATACCGGGACACCATCTATTTGCGGGAATTGATACGCATAAGCCGTTATATTTCCACTACAACAATTGCAATAGCAGAAAATAGAACAAGCATCAGATGCGTCATCACTATGGTTATGAGTTTGGTTTAATTGTGTTTCCATAGCAGTCTGCTCACAGCGATTGCTAGAATCACTGCAGGGAACAAAAGAAAGTCCCATAATATATGCTATCAATATGAAAACAATTAACCTCATGAATACGCAAATTTAAAAAAAATAAATCAAAATCTCTCCTTAACCCCAGAAATCTATTGGTTAGCGTCATCTCCATTGCCTTCTATAAAATAAGGAGACAGGCGCTCTCAAGCGAGCATTTTTTTTATCCCTTAGGCTTTCATAAAACCGCACAATCCTACACAGCATTATTGCTTAATGTCAAAATTAATTATAAGTAAATTATTGTTCAAATAAAACGAATTGTAATTAACAGAAAAACATATAAAACATGTTCAAACAGCATTTTAGATGCAAAATAACGCTATTGTAGATATTTCTCCACAAGAAACATAAGATAACATAAATTCAGTAGATTAAGTAAAATGCTATTTATATAATTGCATCGATAAAAAATAACAGTAATAAAAACGCAATAGTATACCACATTTTAAATACAAATCGGCATACAATTGCAAGAGTATTTGCAAAACAAATCAACAACGAAATCAAATAATCAAAAAATCAATAACAAAACAAAATGTCAATTAACATGAATCTAATCCCCCATCGCCGACTGACAAACCTGTTCATGCTAGGCTGCAGTGCTTTCGCACTTAGCCTCTACTCATGTAACAAAAGTGGAGAAAACACCGCATTAACAGGAGAAACTGTCGTTAAAATCAATCTATCGGGCGTAGAAGCTTACAATGAAACAGACAACAATGCTGTTCAAAAGCAAGCATCTGCAAACGCTTCGCATTCATCAAGCAATGCACCTGATGTACAGGAAATGACTGTACCGTTAGAAAACGGTGGTTCAGTTGACGTTGTCCTAACAAACAATTCAGCGGTTACAAAAAGCCTCGTCGCTTCATCCAACCCCAAACTAGCGGCTGTCCAAACACAAGAGAAGCCATTGGACAAAAACGTCAAGTATAAAGTTGTTGTCTATGACAACCAAGGAGCTTACGTAACGGCAAAAGATTATAGTTATGGTGAGGAAGCTACTGCAGCAGGTATCGTTCTTGATGCCGGAAAATCATATACATTCATTGCCTATTCGATCAATAGCACCACAGCGTTACCGGGTATTAACAACCAAAATACACTGTCCACAGCCAGCTTAAACAATATAAGTGGCGACTTAATGTATTACACAGGCACATTAACATTAAAAAATGGTGTAAACAATTTAAATGTTGTGTTAAAACACAGATTTAGCCAAATCACCACAACATTGACCATGGATCCAAGTATGACCGGAGCCATCACTCAAATCGGGACCGCAGTACTAAAACCTAGTCACAGTAGTGCAAATTTGAAATTCTCAGATGAAACATTAACGTACAATGGCTTGAACAACGCAGGTGTGACAACGCAATTCCCGGCTTTAGGAAATGGCTTACGTACCGTGATCAGTAACCCATCGTTATTAATTCACCCCACCACCAGTAACGGGACATTGATGCTCGGCAGTCTGACCCTTGATGATGAGACCAAAACAAACATCACCATTCCAAATGTTAAGATCAATCCTGGACAAAAATACGATCTGAAACTTAACTTCAGAACCTGTACACAAGATGTAACCAGCAGTGGTTTGGACTGGAGCTATCCAGCAACAACATCGGGCGGCAAAACCGGTATTATGAAAGACGGTAAATTCTATGCCAATGGAACAACAATCGATAGAAGCTTTACTGCCCCAGCCGCAGACTATGGTTTTGTTTTCGACATTACCGAACTGGACAATGCATTCAACATGGAAGTAAATGGTGTCAAATTAGCGAAACAGGAAATTCAATTTGAGGTAGGCGCTTCTTCTTCTCAAAATATCCAGTTTGTTGATGGAAGCAAATACGCCGGCAACAATATTGAAACCAACAAAAGAATCGATCAGGTTTACAACATGAAAGGTACAAGTACAAGTCCATTGATCAAACTTGTCATCAGCAGAACTGGCCAAGTTACCATGTTTGGTAGTAAAACATCTGGCGGTCCTTTATACGAACTTAAACTCGTGAATGGCAACAGCTTTAACACATTCCCTTGGAGTGCAACACAAAGCAACACCGTAAAAGTAACCCAACTTGTTGATGGACGTACTATTATCAAGGGTGTAGGTGCCGGAAAGAAGAAAATCCCTTGCCAATAATCAATTAATAGATCAATAATCAGAAAGACTAAATTTTGCTGGTATAACAAAGAAAAACAGCACGTAAAAAATAGCTATTATGGAAAAAAAATTAGCATACATCGCCCCCAAAGTTAACACAACGACAATCGAACTTGAACAAGGTATTGCAGCTGGTTCTGCATATGCCAGACCAGAAGATGCCAACAGCGGTCAAGTAAACGAACAATGGGAAGTAGGATCAACAGATAATAGAAATATCGACTGGTAAACTATTTTCAACAGTAAACAAAAGGAAGGGGCACTGCAAAGTTGGATTGCCCCTTTTTATGCAATTTTATAATAGACAAACGTGTCATCCATATTTATACTCAAACCTTTAGCCTACCCAAGTGCAGACTGTCTGTATTACCTCCACCATAACTTTCGATAAAAAAGATATACACCTCATAGGTCATTTCCTTTCCATGTCTTTGAATTTCAATATTTTGTTTACCAGACGTTAAGCTGCTTTTCAAATCGTTCATCACAAGTGGATATCCACCCCCGTTCTCCCCTGCATTATACAGGATTAAGAACGAATCGTAAGATCCCGTGTCAAACTTTTCCTCCAGATAGGCATCATATTCCCAGGTGACCTGAAGCACTTGATTTTCTTGATCGAAATCCATTGTGTAGGAAGTGATGGGATTAGGGCTCCCCTTGGCAATCATAAATTTCGGCCAATCAATCACAAAACCGTCTTCTTCCCGGATAAGTGCTTCGTTCAAATTATAAGACATCGCGACATCGTATGCCCGTTTAGGATAGCTGTACGCTTTATAACCCATATTGATGATCGGTTTTAATTGGCCAATATGTGACCTCACAATTTTGAAGCGTTTTCTACTCAGCAATTGCTCAGGAGTCGGCTCCCGTTTTTTAACGCGGGGGAGAGATCGTACATAATTTCCCGTTTTAGTCGACACAAACACAACAGAACCTGCTTTCCCGGAAACAGTTCCATTTACACCATTTTTGATGATTGCCATAATTGATTGATTATGTTATAGATAATAAAGATAAACATTAATACGAAAACATACGCATATCAAATTATAACAAACAACAGTTTTCAATCAATACTTAGACAGTAATTAGTCACTGTTTATTCAGTCTTCACTGAGCAAGCACTGAACAAGCACTGAACGAGCACTGAACAAGCACTGTTTAAAAGTGGAATTTGGTTACCATATGTTGCATCTAAGAACTAAAGGAGAAAAGGTAAAAGCCGACGACTTTTCCTACGAACCTATAAAGCAAAAAAAATGTCTCCTACATTTGCTTAATACAAACATAAGAGACATCTTCTTCTTTTTATCGTAGGCCCGATCGCCACCCCAACGCTGGATCGAAAACTCGACCTACTGCAGCAGTTACAGGACAGCCTGCAGACGTTTTGGAAAATCTTCAATCTTTGAAAGACTCAATTGCTTCATAACCTGAAACAAATGCGTCTTAAACATATTGATTGTATGTTCCCCACCTTCATTGCCCAATGCGCCAACGCCATACATAAATGGTCTTCCCATAAAATTGAAATCTGATCCAACTGCATGTGCCCGCGCAAGGTCAACCCCCGATCGAATACCACCATCTAACATGATTTTTATCTTCTTTTTATATTCTGGGTTGCTCGCCAAGTGGATCAATGAATTGATCGAAGATTCACTTGCATCGAGCTGTCGTCCACCATGATTTGACACAATGACTCCATCAACGCCCAATGCGATAGCAGCCTGCATATCTTCATCGGTGGCAATCCCTTTAAGCACCAAGGGCCCTTTCCAAAGATCACGAATAGCTTTAATTTTCTCAACATCCACTTTACCCGTAAATGTTCTGTTCATAAACTGTCCCAGCTGCGCTAAATCAAGTCCCTTTTCCATGTAAGGCTTCAATGTTGCAAAAGAAGGAATTCCATGCCTTAATGTTTCTATCCCCCAAGTCGGACAGGCAAAGGTTTGCAAGATATTGGCGATACTCATTTTAGGCGGCATAGACAATCCGCTTTTTATTTCACGATAACGAAGTCCAAAAGCAGGCACATCCACCAAAACTACCAATACAGGGCATTCAACAGCCTCCAGACGTTTAATAATATCATCCCGCAACCTGTTTTCCGTAGGATGATAGAGCTGAAACCAGGCTTTCCCATCAGACACCTCGGCAATACGTTCAATGCTACTTGTTGATACTGTACTCAAAATATAGGGAATATCATTTTTTGCTGCCGCTTTCGCAAGAATTTCCGGCGCATTCGGCCACATCAATCCTTGAAGTCCAATAGGCGAAACACCAAAAGGTGCACTGTAACGACGACCGAATAATTCTACAGATAAGTCTATTTCTTCACTCGCAAGCAGATATTGCGGCTTCAACAGAATATTATCAAAATCATTCTCATTTCTGGCAAGGTTCAATTCTTCATTTGCACCTCCGGTCAGATAATCAAATGCAAATCGGGGAATCCTTTTCTTCGCTTTAATCTTTAGATCTTCAACAGAAGGATAACGTGTATTATATATAAATTTCTGGCTCATGATTGATGTATTATTTATAAACAGTCTATGACTGCGCGCCAAACTTAGAAAAATTGCATTTCAAATGCAAGCTAATTGTAGCTAATATAAAAAAATCTGTCATACATTTCTGCGATACCCCAATTCAGCACCACCACTTACAGGTAGATTTACCCCCGTGATAAAGCGTGCTTGGTTTGACAGTAGGAACACACAGGCATCAGCAATGACATCGCCCTCAGGACAGTATCCCAGCAAATGAATATCCTTCAAAAAGTCAAAAACCTGTGTCGGATGCGCTTGCTCCAGTGTCCATTTGTTGAGCATGGGGGTCATAACAGCTGCAGGCATAACCGAATTGACACGTATACCGACAGGTGCATAATCTATGGCCATAGATTTTGTCAACGCGTTGATAGCACCCTTTGTGGCAGCATATGCCGCATGGTTCTCCTGGCCAATATCCCCCACTAAACTACTCGTATTTAGAATACAACCAGCAGATTCCTTTAAATGAGGATAGCCATACCGTGTAGTCAGAAGAACACTTTTCATGTTGGTTTCCAGCAACCTTGTCCATTCATCATCCGTAGTTTCATGCAAAGGCTTTGCTGGGCTTGCCAGACCAGCATTGTTATGGATTGCATCCAGCCGCCCAAAAACAGCAATAGTCTTTTGGATGGCCAAATCAACTTCGCGGGCTTGCGTAACATCCCCACAGATACCGATATGTGGCGCACCGATCAGTTCAGCTGTAGCATCTACCGATCCTTGACCGAGACCAATAAAAGCAACCTTTGCCCCTGCTTTGACATAGGCTTTTACACATTCCAAGCCGATTCCAGCAGTTCCTCCTGTAATCAATATTATTTTATCTTCTAAGGTTTTCACGTTTTTATTATTCTTGTATTTAGCATCAAGTTCCAAAGAATCGGAACAAATTAAAAATTAGTTGAAAATTACATATAAAATCACGACAATAGCTAACAGCAATGCAGACAAAATACGGTAATTCCCGATACCCGACCAGGCTTTTCCCCGAAGTGGATCCACGGGGTTCCTCCAGTACAAATCCCGACTTTGTGCAGTATGCTGCACGGGATACTTATACGATAACAAAACCTGAAGTAACATACAGATCAAAAACAAATAGAAAGCCATCATCATAAATGGTGTCTGCCCTACCCACGAGTCAGGTAGCAGCTTATTCAGCAAAAATACGGCAACCCCCAAAACAGAACCTATCCACAGGGTAAGTTTTGCAGCTGTTGCTGATGCTCCTTTCCAAAACACACCTAAAAGAAACACGCAGGTTATTGGTGGTGCAATATGGGCAATCACATCATTTATGCCATAAAAAATACTCTCATAGCGATCCAATAGTGGTAAAAGAGCCAAGGAAAATCCCATGGCAATAACTGCGGAAATTTTCCCGATACGAATCAGCTGCCCATCGGAAGAAGCAGGCCGCCGCTGTTTAAAGATATCGTAACTCACCATGGTCGATATCGAATTTAGCGCACCCGATATCTGACTCATTAAACCCGATAAGAGCGCCGCTACCAACACACCGATCAATCCCGAAGGCAAAAGTTGCGTAATCATGAGTGTATAGATACCTTTTGAATTGACCTGCCCTTGATGGTCTACGCCAAGACTGCTTAAATCCAATTGACCTGTTTTAAACAGCGTATACGCAAATAGCCCCGGAAGCACAAAAATAAATACAGGCAAAATTTTCAGAAAACCACAAAAAAGGGCGCCCACACGTCCATGGTTTTCGTCCTTGGCTCCTAAAACGCGCTGAACAATCGTCTGATCGGCACACCAGTACCAGATGCCTAAAATCGGATAGCCAAACAATACGGCATACCAAGGCATTCCACTTCCATCGTTGCCACCACGGAGCATAGAAAGACGATCAAGGGCATTATCCTGCGCCAGAACAGCTTTCATCGGCATCCAACCGCCCATCTTGTCAAAAGCTGCAAAACTGATAATAAAAGCCCCTGCAAGCAACACAATTGTTTGGATAGATTCCGTCACCACAACAGCGCGCAGCCCACCCAATATCGTATATATTCCAGTTATCACACAGATTACCGTAATACTCAAATACATATTAAATCCAAAAAGTGTTCGCAACACAATCCCTCCGGCCAACATCGAAAAAGCGATATGAATAACAATGGCCGATAGTATGGATATAAACGTGAGCCAATCTCTGCTGGCACGATCATAACGCCGTTCCAGAAAGTCAGGCAAGGTTGTAACACCCGATTTGAGGTAAAACGGCACAAAAAAAAGCGCCAGCAAGATTAAAGTAAAGGCAGCCATCCATTCAAAGTTGCCATTCAGCAAGCCTGTATCAAATCCACTCTGTGCCAAACTAACCAGATGTACCGTTGAAATATTAGTTGCAAAAAGCGCCAACCCAATGGCCGGCCACCGGAGTGTCTTTCCAGCCAAAAAATACCCCTCAGCACTTATTTCCTTTACTTTCTTAAATCGCCCTGATCCAGCCAATACGCCGACAACCAAAATCAACACAATATAAAAGATGGCGATACCTAAATCTAAATTTCCTAACATAACGTCAACTTATAACAAATCACAACTGCTTCCAACATCCATTGGGGTACGGTACACGCCATTCGCTATAGACACGGGATGTACAAAATGAGACTTTAGGTGGGGAATATGCTCCAAAAACAAAGCCTCATGCCCTAGGCTTATATGGTTAAACAAAACAAGATGCTGATGAAGCTGCCCCATATCACCGACATGGGGTACAACGGGAATATTATATTTTCGACAAAGTAGACTCACTGAAATAAACTCGCTCACGCCGCCGACCCGAACAGCATCCACCTGTGCAAATCCCGCCGCACCCATTTGAAGGTAATTTTTAAACAAGATGCGGTTCGGCACATGCTCACCCATGGCAACTTTTATCGGCGCAATGTGCTCGGCTAAGCGCTTATGCCCAACAATGTCGTCGGGATGTGTCGGCTCCTCTACCCAAAAAGGGTTCATCTCTTTAAGCTCTTGACAGATGGATAACGCCTGAGGTAGCGTCCATTGCTGATTCGCATCGAGCATTACTTTAGCTTCATCACCCGCAACCTCCCGTACAATATGCGCACGACGAATATCCCGTAATGGATCTTCACTACCTACTTTGAGTTTCATTGCCGAGAAACCGTTATCTAAAGCACGTTTACAATTCTCCCGTACTTTTTCATCAGAATAGTTAAACCAGCCGACTGATGTATCGTAGCCCGCATAACCCTTTTCAATAATGTCCATTCTTTTATGACCAGTTGAGATAGTCGACTCCAGCAGGCTGATGGCTTCAGCCTTTGTAAATTCATCTTCCAAATAGGAAAGATCCAATGTATTGACAATCTCTTCAGCGCTGAGGTCGGTTAACAGCTTCCAAAGTGGAACACCTCTTGTTTTAGCCCAAAGGTCGAAACAGGCATTTGTTACCGAAGCTAGGGCCAAATGAACGATACCTTTATGGGGACCCAACCAACGAAATTGCTGTTCGTTGCTCAACTTATTAAACAACTGACCAAAATCTGCCATAAGATCTTCAATTGGAATCCCTTTCAATCGTTCGGCATAAAAAGCTGCAGCACGACAGACTAACTCATTTCCTGCACCCAGTGTAAAAGCCAGACCTGTCCCTACGCGCCCCTTATCATCTGCCAATCGAGTCACAGCATAAGAATAGATCGGATCCTTGTGTATCGCATCACTGCCCGCACCTGTAGCCAAAGGAAATCTCCGATCCTGAATATCAAACGTCTTTATCATAAAATCTTAACGTACTTGTTTTTAGTATTTAGGTTAATCTATTTTGAATTACAACTTTAACTTATCTTTTAATTTGCGCAAAATATCAACATCCGAATCCTTGATGCGTCCCATCCGATTGGGACCAACGTTTAAGATCAGGATATTGTCCTGTGCGGTTGCGGTCTGATAAATCCCAGCAAGCTCTTCCAAAGACTTATATTTCTTGTCCGTAGTATTATAAAACCAGCGTTCTCCAAGTACCACTGTCGTCTCAAAAGGCATATAATACGTATTCCCCTGGGCCATAAAAAGCTTAGGGTCAGGATCGACCGGAAGGTAAGGATCGCCTAGCCTAAAATCACTTGGAAAATAACGTATAGGGTAATAATTTTTCTGATCTTTCGGCAAAACTATGTGTTTGTCTGTATTCTCAGGTGATCCTATACTCCAGTTTATACCAATTTGACATCCGGGAACCTTTTTCTTGATCAAATTGTAAATCGCCTGCGTGGGCCATCGATAGCCCTCTTTTTCCCAGCCACCGTCCAGCCAAAGCTCAACGATATCTGTATACTTTTTGGTCATATCAACCAACTCATTAAGCTGGTTCAACATATATTGATTATATGCTGCATCTGCAGACATGTCTTTTACATTGGGATTCTGCTTTCGGTCCCATAACGAATAATATAAACCAAGGCGCATCCCCTGTTTGGCGCATTCTTTAGCCAGCTCCTGCACAACATTTGTCGCGTTTGAAGAACTCGCCACATCGTAGTCCGTATACTTACTATCCCATAAACAAAAACCTTCATGATGTTTCGTAACCAAAATCATATACTTCATCCCAGCGTCCTTTGCTGTCGAAACCCACTGTTTAACCTCAATAGCCGATGGTGCATACGAGCTAGCGGGTTTGGATCCATCTGTCCACTCCTGGTCATGAAATGTATTCATGCCAAAATGAACGAACATACCATATTTTCGGTCAATTTGCTCCCGCTGATAAGCATTGGGATATATCGATGGAACAGGTACAATAGTCTTTGTCTGCGCACAGAGATTTGTTCCCAATACAGCAAGTGCCAAACTAAATAATAATTTCTTTCTCATGGTTATATGATGTTGGTTATTACAGCATTCATTCTTTTTCTTTCTTTATTCCGTATGGAATACCTCCGCCATACCAGACCATATCTCTCCTTTCTCCAGTGCATCGGACAGGGGTTGCTGACAAGGATCCGTTTCTTTCCACCAACGCTGTGTCTCTGGGTCGGACGCCATCTTCTGCATATCAAGCTTGAAATTTTGTCCTACATATTCGAAATAACTGAAAAGAAAAAATTTACCGTCTATTTCCTTCAAAAAAATAGAATAATTGCGGATATGACATGCCTTGATCTTTCGAAGTACCGTAGGCCAAACCTTGGCATGAAGTTTCTTATAATAAGCTACTTTCTCTGCTTTTAATCCTGTTATAGATGCATAGCGAGCCACAGGGTGGCTTCTTTCTGTAGACCGAAAGGCTGTCGCACAAAATACGACAAAGACGATCATCATGCTATAAGGATATAATTTAGGATTCATAAGTTCTACGCGTTATTTTATACGAAATTACGCGCTTAACAGTACTGTGACTACTGCTAGATTGCTCATTTCTCCCACTATATTAACATTTTTACCTCTGTTTACCTCTTTTTAGGACAAAATAAGCTATATTACTTGCTCTTAATTAAAATAACCAAACGCATGAAACCTGTTTTTGCAAAAATTCTGGAAGGTGCAGCTATTACGACTTTTGCGACCAAAGATGTGCAGCGACCATTCTTCTCCACCGAATTTCACTTTCATAGCGCCTGTCAGATGACCTATATTGTGGAAAGTGAGGGAAAACGGATCATTGGAGATAATGTGAGTAACTTTGTTTCTGATGAACTCACTTTTGTAGGGCCCGATCTACCACATGTTTGGCACAATAACAATATAAATTGCCCGGGCTCGGCCATGGCGGAGACAAAGACATCCCGCTCTTTGGCCTTGTATATAGAACCTAAATTAATGATTAAAGTTTTAGGGCATTTCTTTCAGACACACAAAATCGAAGCATTCTTTTCGGCCTCAAAACGTGGTCTCCTATTCCGTGGTGCAACAAAGGAAAAATTAAAGGTAAAACTAAAAAAGATCGTACAGCTGGATTATGGCTTTGAGAAAACCATTTTGTTATTGGAGATTATCGAATTGATGTTTTCCACAGATGAATTTGATTACCTCTCCAGCGCGGGATACACCCACAACTATAATCCTATTGACAATAGTAAAATTGACAGCATCTTTAAATTCGTATTTAACAACTATACTAGAGAAATTCAATTGGATCAAGTTGCGAAGCTATCTAATATGTCGAAACATTCCTTTTGCCGTTACTTCAAATCCCGTACGCAGAAAACCTTCGTCCAGTTTGTCAATGAGGTGCGCATTAGTGAATCCTGTAGATTGATCGTTGAAAATAAGCATCAAATCACGCACATTGCTTATGCTTGTGGTTTCAATAGCCTTTCAAACTTTAATAAAATTTTCAAGTCAATTAAAGGAGTCACACCTAGTCAGTACAAAGTTCAAATACGGTAGTAGCAACAAAGCAGGTAGGCTATTCTTAGCTATGGAGCAGACAAATATTTGAAAAACTGATCTTTTAAGATAAAGCTAATCAATGCAAACAAATTCAGTTTCAGTGGGGTCTCTATAGAAACTTAAAGTTTAGCGATGAAAAAAAGAAAAAACTTATTTGAAAGGTTCTCAAACTGGGCGACACACGCAACTGGTAGTTCAGCGGCATTTATTATTGCAACCTCTACAGTTATCATTTGGGCAGTGAGTGGCCCCATATTTAACTACTCTGAAACCTGGCAACTGGTCATCAATACAGGTACGACCATTGTTACTTTTCTAATGGTATTTCTTATTCAGAAATCGCAGAATAAAGATTCAAAGGCAATCCACCTTAAGCTCAATGAGTTGATTGCCTCTCACGAGGGCACTAGCAACCGAATGGTTAATTTGGAAGATCTCAGTGAAGAAGAACTTGATCAGCTTGCCAAATTTTATGCCCACGTCGCTAAATTGGCGCTTCAGGAAGGTGATCTCACCTGCACACACTCAATTGATGCCGCAAAGGAAAATCACGCTTTTAAAATGAAGGCTCGAAAAGAAAGACACGACGCCTCATACGATAATAGAACAGACAATACGGATTAACATTTCAAATTATTGATGATAAAAAAATAAATCCCCGTAATGGGGATTACTGTAAATTGTACAGCTGTTCTACCCATATTATAAGAGCTTTAATCATAGTGTAGTACGAATTTGTACGATGCATTTACGTAAACAACCCCCTTTTCGATTTAAATACGTAAAATATCACAGTTCCAAACCCTACCTTCTCGACCACTGTTCACTATTTAAATCACACACATAAAGGAGTCTAAGTTTATATCATCGGTATCGTCTTTATTCATTTTAGCATCCGCTATCATCATTAGTGATGGACAAATAAGGAAATGATAACCGAAATAGCATACATCGTTAACAATTAAACAATAGCATTATGAAAACCATTTTAAAAACTTTGGGAACGCTGCTTGTGATTTTCGCCTGCATCTTAACTGTTCAGGCGCAAGACAGCAAACCCGCTCAGCCACAGCCTGGAGACCTGGACTTCGCCAGCAAAGCCACGGCCAGCAACAATTTCGAACTGCAGGCAGCAAGCATTGCTCTTGCAAAATCACAAAACGCGAATATAAAACAATATGCACAGATGATCGCAGACGAGCATACTGCTTTAGGAAATGAACTGTCGGCCATTGTAAAGAATAAAAATTGGCAGCTGAGTACGAGTGACGATCAAAATTATAAATCTATGATCGACCAACTCAATAATGCGGACACAGCAAGTTTTGACCGCATCTATACCGATCTGATGATTAAGAGCCATCAGGATGCTATTTCACTTTTCAAAGATGCGAGTGCAGGCACAGCAATTACAGATGCTGACCTTAAGAAATTCGCTACTGATAAAATTCCCGCATTTGAAAAACATCTTGATCAAATTAAAAATATGCAGCCTTCAGATCCTTCGATAGGTGATATGCACATTACACCAAATGCGCCATCGCCAGCTGTTAAGAACAAGGTGCCCAAACCGACATTAAAATAAAAGCATATTTATTCCATTCATTCACTCCGAAGGACAAATTCATTAAGGCTCTGTCCTTCGTTAATTCTTATCATACCATGGAACAGACATTCGACTACATACATGAACTTCTTAATAGACAAATGGCCCTACGTGCTAAAATAGAAGAAAGTCCTATTGCGGGCGAAATTAAAATGAGCTATGGGCAGGATTTTTATCAGGAAGAAGTGCGGTCTATGGGGCTTGCAATGATTCGCGATGGCTGGGACATGGAGGGCGAACAACTGATCCTTGATTTCACACATGAACACTATCCGACGCGAGCGAAGGATGAACTTATGTGGATTAACAAAATGATGCGTTACCTAGAGGTTATTACCGATACCTTTATCGACAATCTACATGCCGAGGGCTACCGCTGGTTACAAGGAAATGTGGATATGCCCAATGAGCACGCGATATTCTATCCCGTTCATGACATAGATGCATTCGGAAAATTATCCCAAGAACTAGGGTTGAATACACTTGTAGATCTGAAAATACCAAACCCATTAGAGCAGTTACCGGGTTGGATCTATTATCGTTCGGGAAATAAATAATTTTGCACCATTGTTCGTAAAGATACAACCAGGTCAATCTGTATTTTTGCCGCGATCCAAATTGTCCAATGGCACCCCTTCTTTTGCGCTCCCGTCATTTTTTGTCGTATCTTTTCCACGGCTTCGGTGAATATTGTCTAACGGTAGACCATTTTGGTTGACTGCTGTGTCTATCTTAGTTTCCTCTCCTTCATTATTAGCCCTATTATCGCAAGATATTGCTGTTGCCGCAAATGCGATGGTCAAATAAAAATATTTTATCATAATCTTATCTTTTATTTAAGTTTTTTACCCCTTCCCAGGTTAGCTATGTGAAGTATCAATAGGCTTTGATTCAGGTGATCCCTTTCGACGTCACAATATGGTTTTACCAAGGAAGAGTTATCTGTTAAATATTTATTTTCTTTCCTTGAGTGTAAAGCTTATTCGGCCATTCGGTTCCATTAAAGCCATATCCACTTCATCAAGGTGCTTACTGTTTGTTTCTAACCGCAAGCTCGTCAGTAGATCTGTGCGACTTACACCCAGTCTATCCATCTGATCCCATTGGATTTTACCGTTCTTGTATAAAACAGCCGGCTTACCTTTTACCATGTTACCCAAATAGGAAAGCCGGGCTGATACCTGGGCCAGGATTTTATTGACAATAATCATGACAAAGCCAGCGAACACCGTTGACAGGAACGGCGAGGCGCCAACTATTCCTCTAGCCAATACCGCACCTAGCATAATAATGATTACGAAATCCACACCCGACTTTCGGCCGAGAATTCGAATTCCTCCCAGTCGAACCAGAAAAAGCGCTATAATAAACATAATAAACGCGCGCGATCCCATCTGTAACATCGTGAGATCCTCACCAGAGCCAAAAAAACTGTCCATATTTATGCTGTTTTTATATCTTTGTGATACGCCCATCCATACTTCATCGGGCAATGAGCCTTTACTTTATTTCAGAACTTTTTATTTCAGAACATCGATAAGAGCCCTCCGAGTTCCAACAATTTTTAAATGGAGTACTTTTACCTATTAAACAGGTGGATAATACGTTTTCATTGACAATCAACAAACTACTGCATTTCTTTGACTGTCTTTAAGAAAAAGTAGACAATATGATTCATTTAGATAATCCACCTGAGGATTGCTTGGCTTTCTTTCAGGATACATTGAGGCTGCTGCAGGAGAACGGATGTCAATTTATGGTAGGCGGCGGTTTGGCTATGTTTCACTACACAGGAATCATACGGCCTACGAAAGACATGGATATTTTTTGCAAAAGCAGCGAATACCCAA
The DNA here is from genome assembly GCF_964277905.1 of uncultured Sphingobacterium sp. Taxonomy (NCBI): domain Bacteria; kingdom Pseudomonadati; phylum Bacteroidota; class Sphingobacteriia; order Sphingobacteriales; family Sphingobacteriaceae; genus Sphingobacterium; species uncultured Sphingobacterium sp. The sequence continues at coordinate 1,055,216 of NZ_CAXYKD010000048.1, read as the reverse complement.
AAATTCTCAAGCACTTTGCCACCAGTGGTTATAAAACGGAACTGACGGATGTAAGATGGCTGGCCAAGATTTATAAGGCCCCCTATTTTATTGACATTATTTTTGATAGTGTTAACCACAATTGTACTGTTGAGCAAGATTGGTTTGACAGAGGACCCGAAGGAGTGCTGTTTGATACAACAGTACGTTATATGCCCGCAGAAGAACTCGTTTGGTGTAAACTGTATGTACAAAACAGAGAGCGGCACGACAGTGCCGATATAAACCATATTTGGTTAAAATATGGGAAGAAACTGGACTGGGATCGCTTATTGGCGCGAATGGATCAACATTGGCACCTCTTGTTGGCCCAAATGCTCATCTTTCAGTTTACCTATCCGCATGACTATCGCGATATTCTTCCGAAGGAATTATTTGATCAGCTGATTAAGCGCGCAGCAGATCAGTATGAACTACCTCCTTGCTTAGAGAAAGTTTGCCTGGGACCACTCATCGACCAGACACAATATGAGATCGATATTAAAGAATGGGATTATAAATCATATACCATAAAAACTGTTTGAGATGAATAAAAAGACAACAATAGCCGCTTTGGGCGATATACATATGAATGCAAATCAGCATGGAAAATGGAAAACAAAATTTGAAGAGATTTCAGAAAAAGCAAAAGTCCTGCTATTATGTGGTGATTTAACCGACACTGGGGATGAAGAAGAAGCTGAATTACTCGTTGCCGAACTTCAATCCATCAAAGTTCCGGTCCTCGCCGTATTAGGAAATCACGATTATGAAAAAGGACGGCAGAAACAGATTCGCCAAATTTTGACCGACAGTAAAATTACGGTTTTGGACGGCGAAGCAATCGTGATCGAAAATATTGGTTTTGCTGGGATAAAAGGATTTGGTGGTGGATTTGACCGTTATATGTTGTCGATGTTCGGCGAAGATGCCATGAAAAGTTTTGTGCAGGAAGCTGTTAACGAGTCATTGCTACTGGACCGCGCTTTGGCAAGGTTGGAGCAAGAGCATGCAGCTATAAAAAAAGTTGCTTTGCTCCATTATGCCCCTATCGCGGAAACAGTATTGGGTGAACCCGAACAAATTTATCCTTTTTTAGGCTCAACACATTTAATGGAGCCGCTCCAGCGGCGTAAAGTTACTGCTGCCTTTCATGGGCATGCGCATGCGGGAAAATTCAAAGCCCTATCCCCGGCCGGAATACCGATTTATAATGTGGCAGTACCTGTACTGAAAGCTCATCATGGTGACGATACATGTTTTGCACTTATCGATATCTAAATTTAAAATCAACTTTAGCTTCTCATTATGGTAATTGGCAGACCAAATCTCGAAGGTAATTTATATCAAACCTTCGTAGGTTTAGATCCGTTCCTTTTAAGAAAACAAAAAACATATAATACAAAACAAATTTAGATATGGAAAATTTAAAAAATAACCGGATTGCCATATTGGTAGCAGATGGATTTGAAGAAATTGAATTGACCAGCCCCAAAGAAGCGCTGGAAAATGCAGGCGCCAAAACAGATATTATATCACCGGCTAAAGGAAAAGTTCGCGCAAAAAATGGTGATGAGTGGTCAAATGATTATCCTGTCGATGTTGCTCTTCAGGAAGCAGAAGAGGATAAGTACGATGGATTGCTGCTGCCCGGCGGAGTCATAAACCCCGATAAATTGAGAACCAATAAAACGGCTATTGCTTTGATCAATGCTTTTTGGGAACGCGATAAACCGATCGCGGCAATTTGTCATGGTCCACAATTACTTATTAATGCGGATTTGGTACGTGATAGAAAAATAACGTCTGTCGAAGCCATTCAAATGGACCTGATTAATGCAGGCGCATTATGGGAAGACAGTGAAGTCGTCGTTGACGATAAACTTATTACGAGCCGCACGCCCGACGATTTACCTGCTTTCAATAAAGCCATTATCAAAGCATTTGCTATGGTAAAAAAGAACAAAGCGTAATTGTACCGTCCAATAACGTATTAAAACGAACAACCTTTTGTGCCTGTAACATGTTCAGCATATAAGTAACAAATAAAACAGAACATTATGAATACAACGAAAAGTTCAAGCCATACGACTGCCAAAGGACAATCGCAGGGCAACAGCAACAACAAAGAAAAAAAATCTACTCCAGCAACTGCTAAAAGCGCTTCTGCAGCTAAGAACTCGCAAAATGGAAATTCCGAAAAAACCAGAGCTGAGCTCTTGGAAATGGCAAAGAAAATGGATATCACGGGTCGTCATGATATGACAAAAGATGAACTTATTAAAGCCATCGACAAACAGGGCAAAAAATAGACCCGTTTTAACAGATAGGTTCGGCCAGTATAAAAAAGACCCGCAGCAAATGCAGGTCTTTTTTATTTCTTCTTTTCCTTCGGCCTATCAGCAGGGTCATTGGGTATGTCATTGAGCTGATCCACCTGCGGGTCTACACCAGCCTCGGCATCTCCTTGATCCCTATCGTTTACATCCCGAAGTGACTCCCCGTTCACTCCTAGCTTGATCTTTTTCTTTTTTTCCATTTCGGTCCCGACAACGCGGTTTTCATTCTTTGTAGCCATATTCATCTATTTTTTGTTGTTTAATCAATGTAAAAGCATATGATGAAAACCAAATCGGACAAGGCCCGCGGTGTTTTTTGTATTGGTTTTCTCGATAAGTTTTTGTCGATGTCCTTCTACGGTACGTTTGCTCAAAAAAATACGATCAGCAATTTCACCATTGGTGTATCCCTCAGCGATCAGTTCCAATACATGCAATTCCCGTTCTGAAATATCATATTTCAACAAAATCCGGTTTAGGTCAGGAGCCTTGTCCGCATAGTTTTTATAATCATTAAGACAGGAAGCACCTAAGGAACCACTGATATATTTCTCTCCTTTAGCAACTTGCCGAATGCCAAAAAGCACCTCATCACAGCTACTATCCTTCACTAAGTAGCCATCTGCACCAGCATGCAATGCTTCTGCGGCGACATGTTTGTCATTTTCCATCGTCAACGCAAGGATTTTGATATCTGGATATTTCTGTTTGGCAAATTTAATGAGGGCTATTCCTCCCATTTTACCCATATTAATATCAGTAAGGATGATATCAGGTCGATGATTGATTTTTAAAACATCCAAGGCCGCCTCAGCACTTTCAACATCAGCCAAAACAGCGATATCATCTTGCGTTTCTAAAATCAGCCGAAAACCACTCCTTACGAGGTGATGGTCGTCGACAAGCAATATTTGAATCATATCTATCTGTTTAATGAACTTATGTACTCATAGGAACAGCACTCAATTGTAAAATGTTTTTTACAATTTAATTTATCTAAAAACTAAGAATATAAGATAGATTTTCTTTTTCTATCATAATAGCTAATTTGAAAATCCGAAACGATTTTGATGTGACCTTTGTTCTTCGGATGAGAGCATGCAGTGGCATGCCATCATTAAACAATAAATAATATGAAAAAACCAACAAAATTAATTGCCGTCGGTCTAATATGCTTAGCTGCCTATGGATGTAATGGCGTTAAAACTGATGATCAAAAATCAAAGGAACTGATGCGAGACTCCGTTCCCAACGATACCACGACGATACAATATCGCGATACTACATCTGCAGAATCCCGTGGAGAAATCCCGCCAACACCCCAGCCCGATACATCAACAAAAAAGTAAAACAAATATAAATTGGCTATTGTTCTTTGCGTGATAGCATAATTATGAAATCCTCCCGTCGTGAGACGGCTGGAGATTAGATTTATTGTAGAGAGCTAGACAATGTTAACATTGCCTAGCTTTTTTTTGGATTTATTCGAAAGTCAGATTGATTTTCGAAAACCCCAATCCCTGTAAGAGCGGTTTAAAAACGGTGGTTGCATTGGCCTTGGTTTGCTGCAGAATATCTGATTTTTTAACATCATCAGCAACAGCTTTTTCCGCAGTTTTGTAAGCTTCATCCACAAGCTCTGCTTCGCGCAAGAAAGCCATTTTGGTATCATAGACTTTGGATGCTTCATGATCGATCTTAATGTAGCAGATTTCTGGAGCCGGCAATTTGATGGAAACCGAATCCCCTACCACCTTAATATCTTCCTGACTAAGTTTTGTAAGGTTTACACAGCCTACAGCATCTGCTTTGACGATTAACAATACACTTGCATCCGGTAAAAACGTATTCACGTTTTTATGCTCCACCACATCGCTATAGCGATATTTGACCAATTCTAGTTTTCCCATTGCTTCAATGCGATCCACCAGTAACTGATGTTTACTTTCCACTGCCGGTCCGCTGTTATATTTTTTATAAACGAACCAAGCGCCCACTGCCAAAATGGCTACGATAATTAAAAATTTTAAAAATTTTCCCATAAACTATAGTATACAAATTAAAGACCAAGCTGCTTTTTTAGGCATTTAACCTGAAAATATTACCTAGATATTATTCTCCAGGGTCCCTAAACGGGCATGCTTGGAAATTATACCTTTTGATAGACAATTGTTTAGTCAAAAAGTTTAAAAAACATTTGGAACATATTAGCTATAATACTACTTTTGTGACATCAAAATCACGGTAGGTATAGCTCAGTTGGTTAGAGCACTAGATTGTGGTTCTAGGGGTCGTCGGTTCGAGCCCGATTACTTACCCAAAAGGCAGATCAAATGATCTGCCTTTTTTGTTTTCTTGTAAGTCCTTATTAATCTAATCTATTCGAAAAAAAACTAAACTGACCTTTACGATTCATGTTGCAAATTTTCGTAAGTAAATCTTTTGGGAAAAATCAAGGGTTACATTATTGGACATTAAATACTATCCTAAGATCATTAAACACATGACTAAAGAGTCCGGTCATTGATTAATGCTGTTTCAGAAAATGATCTGACGAATTCAATTGCATTTGTTAAACTGGCCAAGCTTTCATACTTTAGGCCACTACCTATGATCTGACCATTATCCCCTGTTAACTCAAAATAGAGTTTTCCACTAATGGCTCTACACTTAATTTTAGTATCATCTTTTGCATTTCTACGGATGGAAGCAATGCTATTTAAACAATTTTCTTTAGTTATATAACATTCACTATTTAAAATTACCTGTCCATTGTCTGCGATTAATTGAAACTGATATTCGCCATATTTTGTTAATGTAATCTCAAATATTCCCATAAGTTAGTGCTATTTTACTCTTATTGTATCTTAAATTATTCCCCTTGGCCAAATCCAACTCATACAGGTACGATGGGATTTTTAGCAGCCTATTTGACGGATTCTTTGGAAACCGGAGTTAGGAAAATTAAATCTTATAGCTATTAATTTTGCCATATCGTAATAAAAACAAAGCTAATTCATTAGTCCTTTCTTTTTATTATCTTAATCATTCCATTTGTTTACAAATTTATTTATCAGCTAGGCTAATATTTTTTCATCTGTCCAATCTTCAAAACAATAAAATTGAATTGAATTCAGTTTCTATTGTTTTTTATTCTAATTCAACAAATAGTATAAGTAAAAATTTAAATCGTGCAAGGAATAAACCAAATTGTAGTTCCCGGCCATTTAACGACAGTATTTTCATCATCTATCGTTTTTGTCTCAAGAGCAATTAGCATATTGTTAATCTTAAAGGTAGATGCAGGGGAGTTTTCGACTATAGCAATGGAATCTGTGGGAATCAAAAGAAACTTACCCGCTCCGGTGGAACTTGACGGATTCTTGGAAACCGAAGCAAGGTAAGTGTGTGTTATGATTGTTATTCCTATTTTGATATCACAAATTTAACCTATTGAAATGTAAAGTACGTTATCAAAATCATTCCTTTAGTTTACAAATTCAACTATTTTATGATTTTTCGGGGCACATATTTTTGATTTCGGAAAGTAAAGAAATAATATTGTCTGCTATCTATAAAGTTTAAACGCTAGAATTACTATTCCTACATATACTTATTGAAAAACAATCTGTTCGATGTATCCGGTTAGCGCTGACTAAATTCTTAAGAACATTTTGAAAAAAATTAAAAAAAACGTCAAAAGGCGCTAAAAACAGACAATTCATTTTACCATTTTACACCCCTATTTTGGATGAAATCAATATTACAGCCACAATCACCCGCTGTCAAATCCCTATTTAAATAAAGCTGATTAAACACAGACGAAGCTACGCTAAGTTCTTTAATGTTTTCAACAGAGGAAAAAAATTAATTACTTCATTGTTCCATCCGCTTTACACAGCGAACTATGGACTCGCAATATAAATTTGTAAATATAGACTGCTTAAAAAGAGCATAAAATAAATATAAAAAACTAATTATAAGAATTTTAACAACACACAAAATTACAAAAAACCGAAAGAAAAGGCGGTTGGCACTGTTCAAATAAAATGTAATACAATAAATAAATATCTTATAAATACCTAAAATCAGCTAAAATAGATTTTATTTAAATTAATAATAAAATAACATACATATATTAAAAATATTATTTAAATTTATAATAGCATATTTTTATCCTTATAAACTATTACTCACCATTACAGGCATTGTTTTTTCGCAATTCAATTATTATTTCAATATGGCGGAACCGAAAAGCCATTAATAGAGTAGGAAAAACCAAACAAATAAACCATGAATTTATCAATTCATCCATCTGTAGGTGTTGCCCGTCTCGGGAACAGTACTACCGATATCTGTTTATCTCCGACAACGATCGGAGGCCTTCCTTTTGATGCGGACAGCAACGGAAATTCCCTGGGTCCCATTACAGATTTCAAAGATGCGAAAGGTCTGATCAAACGACAAGGCCAGCCATTTACAATCCTTACTGATTATGGCGAAGAAATCACGCTCGATAGCCCTGGTGTACAATCCATTGAGTGGACAGTGCATTTGGCGAACAAAAAAGCAGCTTGGTATCAGTATAGTGAGTTAAAGGGAAATTTGCTGTATGGTCCACAAAACAGCTATCAAAGCTGGGATGTTCAGTTCAGAAATCCAGACGCACCAGATAGAAGCAAGCTAATTATAGATCCCGGACCTAGAAGTATTTCAGGAAGAGCTAATTCAATCGGTTTCGATAAGAATAATGTCCCCGTAGGCTATCCTGCCCAATATCCACCGGACCATGTCCACTATGGCGTGCCGGTAACTACCTTGGGAGACCTCCTTACAGATAACGCTGGTAGGCTCGTCGTATTGGGTGGTTTTGGAAATGCCGGTGGCGATCTTCCATTGACCAGTTATGGGGGATCAAGTACCTGGCACGATGATATTTCTGACGGGGCAGTCTATTGCACCGTAACATTTAATGACGGAAGTTCCTCTTACTTAACGGCTTGGGTGGTAATCGGATCCCCTGATTTTGCACCGGAAATTGTAAATATCTCTAACTTAAGCGATACTATGTTTGACGTCGCTATAAGAAATTTCAATTTAGTCCCAGGCATGTACAGCAATGGCTACTATAACTCGAGCTACGTGGCGAATTTTCAACGGGACATTTTGCCAATTATCAACCGAATAGGGCGCTATCAGTGGGTATCTAATGTACAGTCCATGATGGCCTTTACCAGCAATATCTTTGATTTTACCGATAATTCTCAAGCAAACTGGCAAAATAGACAAAATTATTTTTCATACTTCAGGCAAAATGATGGTCAACCACCGTCACCTGAATATTTACCACAGGAGCAATTACTAAAAGAAAATGGGACCGATATATTCCCTATGATGCCAATGAATTCCGGCAGCAATTCCGTAAGCAACATCAATATCATGAAATTCTTGGCTTTGGACCAAACACAGCTATTCTTGATGCAACAATGGGCTAATGGTAATTTCGTAAACGATCCAAATTATGAGCAATATCCTATAAATCCAATGGATACAGCAAGTGTGGGCAACTGTGTAGGTTTGCCAATGTGCCCTGGAATTGAAGTTACCTGGAGTCTGCAAAATCCAATTATCTACGCTGCCCCTTACCAAATTTTACAGTATGGAAACGAGTCACAATATGCAACATCGGGCCTAACACCTTCACGTGATGAATGCGAAGGCGGCGGCTGTGAACCGGGTGACCTGACAAAAAGAATGGCTTGTCCATGGCAGGCAGACTTCTTCCAATGTACGATCCAATTAATCAATTTCACGGATCCTTCAGTGAATAAAGCCGGCTCCCCAGCAGCCCCGCTGCCTCCTACTTACTACGCGTATTGGTGGCCGCCTCAAAGCCCCTGGGATGTTTTGGTCGGCGAGTTCACCGCTGAGGGACAGCAGGCAACAAACGTGCCTGCAGGCCAGCAAATGAATTATGCCCGCGGAATAAATAGCTTTACACAGATGGTTCAGTATTGGTATGCATTAGGATTCATCAGAGATAAAAACTCCCATAGCACAGGATTCCCATTTTTTGTTGAAACGGAAAGAAACAACGAAATATTTACGTATGACAATGTGCCAGTGAGTCAGATAAGCGGTAATATGGAGGATCAAGAAACTTCAATTCCTGTTTTTTATATCGAGGAGCAAGCACATGTTATCACGCAAAGAAGTGACAAAGGGCGGCTATTGATGGAACACCTGGAAGAAGTTGGATTCAAAAAGATTGAGCTCGCGGCAGAACGCATGCCATTGCCTCGCTCTGGAACACGAAACCGAAGATAAATAATGCAACATTTTTTTGAAACTCATGTACTCATAGTCGGTGGAGGCCCCGCAGGGACCTCCGCCGCTTTAAGTTTACTCAAATATTCGAACCTAAAGGTCGTTATTGTTGAGGAGACGAATTTAGAAACAATAAAAATCGGGGAACAGGTCAATTCAAGTATTTTTGACCTACTTGACTATATAGGCATTGAAAAAGACAATCTCAGTCCCGATCATTTTATACAAGGCTACAGCAATATTGCAGCCTGGGGCAGCGACAAAATGGTCGTTAGAGATTCTATTTTTAATACCGACAGCGAAAATTTTCAGTTAAATAGAGAAGAATTTGATTATCTCTTACTGAAAAAAGTTGCTGCAAGAGGTGCACTCATCTTCCCAAGGACGAAATGTCTGAATTTTGAACAGGACGACAAGAATTATTGGACGGTGAAGTTAAAACATGACATAAAGGGAAACTTTACAGTACGGGCAAAATATTTGATCGACGCTACCGGGAGGTCAGGAAGTGTCGGTCGAAAATTAGGCATTGAATCAAAACGATACGACGAACTAACCGCAATTGGAAAATTTTTGCACGTTAAAGCATCACAACAGGTCAAACAAGATATTCTTATCGAAGCCGTCGAAGATGGGTGGTGGTATTGCGCGACCTTACCCAATCAAAAAATGACGCTTACATTCTTTTCAGATGCTGCTATTATTCGAAAAAAAAGACTTGAAAAAATAGAAAATTGGAACGACATGCTATCAAAAACGAAATACATTAAACATAAAATAGCCCCTGCTGAGAGTCAAGGAAAACCTTGGGTAAGAAATGCTTTTTCGCAGATTTCCAACGTGCTTTCGAAAAACAACTTTGTAGCAGTTGGCGATGCAATAGCATCATTTGATCCAATTTCCTCTATGGGCATTGGTTTCGCCATAAATTCTGCATGCAATGCTGCCAAAGCGATTATCGATGCAGATCTAGGCCACGAAAGGACCTTCTCAAATTATCAGGAAAACATCAATGCAATTTATCGTCAATATATCGAAACCAAAGCCTTTTTTTATAAAAAAGAACAGCGTTGGCACGAAGCCCCCTTTTGGCAGAACAGACTTTGAAGTATAGGGTGTCTAATCAGAGACTTCTTTCCTTATTCAGCCCCAGACCAGTTATAAGCCAACTCTCACCAAAAATTATCCCGTGCGAGTTGGCTTATAGTCTTACATAAAAATCTATCCCTCAAGCTAAGATCCTGAAGAAAGAGGAAATATAAGATGAACAATTTAACGCCACATAAACCCGCCAATACGGAAGAAACGGAGCAACTTGTTGATCATGGTCAAAGCAGGTTTCTTAATCTTCCATTTTAATCCATCGAATCCTGTGGGAGCCGCATTGAAATCTTTCACTGTCGCCGCCCCTGTCTTCATATGTATCGGTGCTTCATCCCTTCGATGCTTCTCCACGACCAAGATGCTGTCATAGTAATGCAGGGAACTTACCGAACGTGTAAATCCATTGACCTTCAATCCACGTTGTTCGGAATGGTAAGCATTGATGTAATCAATAAAATTTTTACTGTATTCAATAAAAGTACCGTTCCTTTTATGGCCACCACCGTAAAATACCTGATAAGATGTATGTAAATCTTCACAAAGGTAAACGCCATTATCTTTCACATGATCAAAAAGCTCCTCAAATGTCACAATCTGTTGTATCATCGTATGGCCACCATCATCGATCAATATATCGATCGGCGGAATAGATTCCTTTACCTGCCGCAGGAACTTCCGGTCCGACTGTGAACCAATAAATATCTCTACATTCTCTTCTTCGAGTTCCTTACAGTGCGGATTGATGTCGATACCGTAAATTTTCGCACGATCACCAAAATAGTTCTTCCACATCTGAAGACTTCCGCCCTGAAAAACCCCAACTTCCAACACCACGATCTCTTTGCCTTTGAAACGACTAAAATGCCTGTCGTATACATCGAAATAATGCATCCATTTATTGATTAGCTTCGCATCATTATTTCGGAAATAAGTTTCTAACTCGTTCATGTCCTTCGGTCTATTTTAAGGGGTTCTGGTTTTTTATGCTTTGAAATTATTGAAATATAACGAAAAAAGCAACGATATATTTTTATTTCAGTAGAATTTTAAAATTTAAATTTTACAGCATTTAAATTATTTTCCTACATTTGCATAACTGGTTATATAATTACTTATAATACGATGGAACTATTTGAAAAAACAGGAAAAATAGCATTAGGCAGCAGATTGCGCTACATGGCCTCAAATATCACAGAAGAGGCCGCCCGATTACATGAGCTTTATCAGATTGATTTTGCGCCCAAGTGGTTTCCCGTTTTCTTTATCCTGTCTGAGGGTGATTCAAAAACAATTACCGATATAGCAACAGAGATTGGCCACTCCCAGCCATCAGTCACTAAAATCGTTAAAGAAATGATCAACGTAGGTCTTGTAGAGGATAACCTTCGCTCTGTGGATAAACGGCGAAATATGGTTGGATTGACCAATAAAGGAAAAATGCTTTGGGAAAGAATGAAAATTCAATGCATCGATATCGATCGCGCCATTGATAGAATTATCGAAGAAGCCACGCACAATCTATGGGAAGCTTTAGCTGAATGGGAATTTCTTCTTGAACAAAAATCCTTATTGAAACGCGTTCAGGAACAAAAGAAAATGCGTGAAAGTAAGGATGTCGACATTGTTCCATATGATCCAACATACCGCCTGGCATTTAAGTCTTTGAATGAGGAATGGATTTCCACCTATTTTGAAATGGAAGAAACTGACCATAAAGCACTTGACAATCCCGAGGAATATATTTTGGCAAAAGGGGGTAAAATTATGGTTGCTCTTTATAACGATGAACCTGTAGGTGTATGCTCACTTATTAAAATGAATCATCCCGATTTTGACTATGAATTGGCAAAAATGGCGGTATCTCCAACAGTGCAAGGCAAAAGTATAGGCTATCTTTTGGGAAGAGCAATTATTGAAGAAGCAAAAACCTTAGGGGCATCAAAACTGTTTCTCGAGAGCAACACCATTTTGAAACCTGCAATCAATCTCTATTACAAGTTGGGGTTCCAAAAGATTAGCGGCTATCCAAGTCCTTATCAACGATGTAATATCCAGATGGAACTGGATTTAAAAAAATAACCTTGAGCAGTAGAAACTTAAACTGGAATAAGCTAACTCTGATAAGCGAATGAATGCTTCCCCAAAAAAGGGAAGCATTTTTGTTTAACTAATTTTTCAAATAAAAGGTGATACTTTTCACTAAATTGGTACATGTCTATAAATGATATTGCTATGCAACAATTGATCAATTCAAATCGAACAATAGACCGACAGGTACTCTTTATGAACTTGTATAAAAGTACATTTCCCATCGTGGCTAAGTATATCAGTCGCATGGGCGGTAATTTGGATGAAGCCAAAGATGTATTTCAGGACGCTTTGCTTGTGTATTATGAAAAGATTCTTTTAACAGCGACACCACTAAACAACGATATTGGCTATTTGGTTGGAACAGCCAAAAATCTATGGTTAAAACGGTATGGTCAATCCAGTCCAAACCTTCCCCTAGATCAAGTAGATGTTGCTTTGACAACGGAAGAGTCTCCTTCTAGCGCAAGGCTGATCCGTTTTTTGGAGACTGCTGGGCGTAAATGTTTAGAACTCTTGAAAAGCTTCTATTATGATCAAATGTCACTGCAGGAAATTGCAGATGAATATGGCTATTCGGGAGCAAGGAGTGCCACTGTACAGAAATTTAAATGCCTGGAGAAAGTTAGAGAATCCGTTAAACAAAAATCCCTGGTTTATGATGACTTCATGGAATGAAACCCGGCAGATAGAAGCTTATATCTTTGGAATAGCTGAGCCGGAAGATGCACTGCTTTTTGAAGCGAAATTGGTGTTGGACGAGGAATTGGCACAAAAGATTATTGCGCAACAAAAAGCTTATGCAGCTATTCGGCAATTCGGCCGCAAACAAGTGAAAATGGAAATTGAAGCTATAACGCAGGCATTATTTACACATCCTGAACATGTCTCTTTTAGAAAAAAAATAATAAAGCTATTTAGCAAATCCTAAATTCCTAACATCATGACGATTGACAAAAATGAGTTCCGTAAATTTGCGGTAGGGCATTGTTATGTCCAAAAAGATCTGGTGGATCATTATATTTCAGGCATCGAGCAGTCACGCATTCCGTTGGCCATGACGCCATATATCACCGAAGAACGCGAACTGCGTGTATCACAAATGGACGTATTTTCCAGATTGATGATTGACCGTATTATCTTTATGGGTGCTCCTGTAGAATCCAACATCGCCAATATCGTACAAGCCCAGCTGCTATTCCTTCAATCTGTTGACCCCAAAAAAGATATACAACTGTATATCAACTCACCCGGAGGCGAAGTTTATGCCGGATTAGGTATTTATGATACAATGCAATTGATCAGTCCGGATGTTGCAACGATCTGTACCGGTATGGCGCTCTCCTTTGGTGCGATATTACTCTGCGGCGGTGCTGCCGGCAAACGTAGCGCACTGGAACACGCACGGGTGATGCTTCATCAGCCACTTGGCGGTGTTCAAGGCCAGGCTTCGGACATCGAAATTACAGCCAATCAAGTGCTGAAAATCAAGAAAGAGCTGTATGATATTATTGCCAAACACAGTGGACAGAGCTATCAACGCGTACATGATGTCAGCGACCGGGATCACTGGATGGTTGCTGCAGAAGCAAAAGAGTTTGGAATTATTGACGACGTACTAATCTAGCCAGGATAAGTAAATTTATGGACAGTTTCAATCGGGCTATTGACAGACTATTGTCAATAGCCCTTTTAACTTTGTCATCAATAAATTTATATCAGCATGAAACTAACATCTATTCGACTGATTGCAAATGACATTCAGCAGTCCGTCAGATTCTATGAAGAAATCCTGGGGCTCACCGCACAATGGTTTACACCAGATTTTGCCGAGCTTTCCACCAGTTCGATTACCCTAGCTATAGGAAGTACTCGCACGATGCAAATGTTTAGTGACAGCCCCACTATCTTTGGCAGCATGGCCCCAATTATTATTGAATTTTTAGTGGAAAATGTAGATCATGAATATATTCGGATCAAAAATAGTGCTTCAAAAATCATTCAGGAACCGACAACAATGCCTTGGGGTAATCGCTCATTGCTTTTTTGTGATCCCGATGGTAACATGCTTAACTTTTTTACTCCGCTGAGCCCTGAGGCGATCAAAAAATTTGGTGTAGAAACCACAAACTAATCCACTCACTAATCCGCTCACATGACAAGATACTAACGTCTAAAAAATAGTATCTTGTCTTCCTTAATCGATATTTAACAGCTATTTTTCAACTCATGGCCCTAATTAAAGATATATATACACCGGAATTTTATCAGTTTATTGCCGATCAGTTCCACCGCGTTGACAACAGTTTTAACAGAGAACAGTTTATCAAACGCGTTTTTTCAGGCAGTTTTCATGAAATGGAATGGAAACAGCGTACAAAACACAGCACAGCGGCCCTGCACGAATTTATGCCGGCATCCTTTTCCGAAGCAGCGACTTTGCTAACACAAGTTGTGGAACATCTCCTGGAAACCAAGCATCCGGGAGGCCTTGAATATGTTATTTTTCCGGACTATATCGAAACTTACGGTATCGAAGATTTTGAAACAGCTGTGCAGTCATTTGAAATCGTCACGAGATTCATAACCTGCGAATTTGCCGTTCGTCCATTTATTATCGACTATGGATCTCGTATGATCGCGGAAATGGAAAGATGGTCCAAAAGCCCACATCCTCAGGTTAGACGCCTTGCAAGTGAAGGATCTAGACCCCGACTCCCCTGGGCGATGGCAATTCCATCGTTGAAAAACGACCCTTCCCCTATCCTGTCTATCCTCCAAAACCTCCATAATGACCCATCCGAGAGTGTCAGAAGAAGTGTGGCCAACAATCTCAACGATATCGCCAAAGATCATCCCCATCTCGTTCTAACCATTGCCCAGCAGTGGAATGGCATCAGTAAAAATACAGATGCCATCATCAAGCATGGCTGCCGCACCTTACTCAAACAAGGACATCCAGCAATTCTAAGCTTTTATGGACTGGATAGTAGCGATTTTCATCTTAGGAATCTCAGTATCCATACACCAGCAGTTAAAATAGGTGAACACCTTATTTTTTCCTTTGAAATTGAGAATGGAAGCAGCGCCCCCAGATCACTACGTTTGGAGTATGGGTTATATTATCAAAAGTCAAATGGTCAGCTATCTCGAAAGGTATTTAAAATTAGTGAACGAATCTATCAGGGAACTGAAATAAACCGTATCGAGCGAAAGCAGTCTTTTAAATTGATTACTACCCGGAAATTTTATGCAGGGAAACATAAAATTTCAATTATCGTCAATGGGCAAGAAACGGTTCAACAAGAATTTGAGCTATTGCACATTTAACGGAAAAATAAGAAACAAACGAAGGGCTTTCGTGTTCTACTAGAAACAACAGGATATACGCTGGACAGGTTTTTACGAGCGTATGTAAGGTAAGTTCTTATGTTAATATGAGGTTTGTTATGAAGAAAATTCTCTTAATCCTTTTTGTCTTACTTATCCTATTTATCATTGGGCTTTTAATTAGAACGCTGACTTACCCGTTTGCGCGTGTCAAAAAATTGGCTGCAGCGCCTGTGCAGCCAGCGATCAATGATAGCATTGTTGCCCGATTTGCCGGTGGCATCAAAATAGCCACAATCTCTATTGGCGACTCGACATTATTTAACCATGTTCCTTTTGAAGAACTTAATAGTTACATCAGGCACAATTTTCCACTGATCTATCGCTCCCTGGAAACCTATACGGTCAATGGCCACGCGCTGGTCATTCGACTCAAGGGAAGCGACAATAGCTTGCTTCCGCTACTCTTTCTTTCGCATATGGATGTGGTTCCTCCCGGTTCAGCTGCCATAAAAAATAACGATTCAACGCTATTTCAGCCTAGAGACCAGGCAATACCGCCCGTTAGTGAAATAGCCGAAGAATGGGACTATGCACCTTTTTCGGGGGCAGTAGCCAACGGTCGCATTTATGGCCGCGGAAGCTTAGATATGAAAGGTATGCTCTTCTCCTTACTTGAAGCTACGGAACAGTTGGTTCGAGAACAGGTACAGCCCAAGCGGGATATCTACCTCGCTTTTGGTTTTGATGAAGAAGTTGGTGGCGTACGCGGCGCAGCTAAAATAGCAGACTACTTCAAAGAAAAAGGCCTTAAATTCGAAGCCGTTTATGACGAGGGTGGACTCATTCTGGAAAAGGGCTCGGTCAAGGGAATCAGCTCCGATGTAGCATTAATCGGTTGCGCAGAGAAGGGATTTTTATCCCTGAAAATTAAGGTCAAAGGTCTTGGTGGGCACTCTTCGATGCCGCCAACAACGAGTGCAATTGGTAAAGCGGCAGTCATCATGCAGCGCTTAGAAAATCACCAGATGAAAGCACAGATCAGCCCTATTATCCAAAACTTCTTTCAACAGGTTGGTGGTAGCATGCCTTTTGTCTCCCGTTTTGCGATCGCTAATCGCTGGATTATGGAACCTTTACTTCTGGCTCAACTAACGAAAAACCACTCGACTAATGCCCTCGTGCGAACAACTACGGCACTAACGATGATGAAAGGCAGCGATGCCCCCAATGTACTTTCACCTGAAGTTGAATTTGTCGTCAATTTTAGGCTACTGCCTGAAAACACCCTGCAGGAAGTTCGGGATCATGTCCAGCAGGTTACAAGCGGGTTTGATGTTGAAATCGAACAGGTCGACAATGCCCGAGAAGCATCCAAAGTCTCACCAACAGACGTTAAAGCCTATACGATGATGGAAGCTTCTATCCGCAGGCTATACCCTGATCTTATCGTTACGCCTTACCTGACCGTTGGCGGAACCGACGCTATCAAATACCAAAATCTCAGTGATCATATTTATCGCTTTATGCCTATTAAAATTAATCACGCTGAACAGCAGAGTATGCATAGTACCAATGAATACATCAGCATTGAAAACTACTTGAAGATGATAGACTATTTTTATTACATTATGCGTCACTACGACGAGGAAACCATTTAATCGTGGACAATCTTCGCAATTATATTCACGCACTGGTTGACTTTTCGACGGATAGCTGGCACTTGCTGCAACCAGCATTGACATTGCGTAACTTCAAAAAAAATGATTTACTGCTGGAACAGGGTAAAGTTTGCAATTCGCTCTTTTTTATCGACAAAGGCTATTGTAGAAGTTATTATGTTATTGATGGAACTGTCAAAAACACAGGATTTTTCTTTGAAAACGATATCGCTACCAATATTCAAAGTTTTGGCAGCGGGCAAAAATCCGAATTTAACATCGTTGCCTGTGAGGACTTAAGGACCACTATTTTTGATAAGTCGACACTATTTGAACTTGCTGCACAGGCTATAGAAATAGAAAGGTTGGGACGGCATTGTATCAGGCAGTTTGCTTCACGCCAGGAAGAGTTTGCTAAGCTATTTAAACTCTATTCGGCTGCCGAACGTCTGTCTTATCTAGAAAACAAATATCCGGAAATTTTACAACGTGTACCACTTTCTCAATTGGCTTCTTTTTTGGGAGTAGCTCGAGAAACCTTAAGCCGGATTCGTCGAAGAAGATTAAACACCTGACATTATGTGACAATTGTCACAGGTTAAAATAATTTCATTTTGGGAACTTTGTATCAATTAAACAAAGATAAAAGATATGAAAACAGCCAATAATGCACTCTTGGATTTCGAAAAATTTATGGCTATCCGTTTAAAAGCCTCAACAGATTTTGTGGAGGGTCATTTTGATTCCCTAAAAGATATTTCTGTCTCAAATGAGCCTGCAACAATTTTTCCGCCCAATGGAATATATATTTCTGGGGTATTAAGGGTCAATGATTTTAACCAAAAAGGAGCTTCCAATTTCCTCCCGGATGCGCAAAACAACTTTGAGGTGATCCATCAAGATGCAAGTGATACGCTAGCCTATTGGACGGGTATACAACGTTCGTCCGTCAACGTAAAAGGGCAAGATACCATGGTGATTTTCAATCTCCGAATCACCGAAATCTTCAGAAAAGAGCAAGGTACCTGGAAGCTTATGCATCGACATGCCGATACCCTGTCCGAATAGTTTAAATGGCCTAGGGAGCAACAATGGTCCTCCAGCGATTTCCTACGATTTGAGTTCGGCATCGCTGGTTGATCCCTTGAATTTCTTATTCCAAAAGAGTAATAAAATAATAAACAGTATAAATAATAAGAGGGTGACTAAATTTGTCTTCCCCAACAGTGCGTGTAAAGTAGCTGGAGCTATAATTGAATTGGTTCTTATGGTGGAGAAAGTCAATACAAATGAAAAGACAATACACAAAAGCACAAATCCGGCAAAGCCACTAAATTGGCTAAAATTATCAAAAATTAAAAGATGCCAAATCGCCCAAAATATTCCCGTTATCACACTTTTAATGGGCCATTTTATTTCACCTAGACTATCATTCAAATAGCCCCGCCAAGTAAATTCCTCCATGATATCATACTGCAATGTAAACAGGCAGAACAACAGTTCGTTAGATGGATAATGACTATTACTTAAAGTATCTCTTTTGTTACAAGAGCAATTCACACAAACGATTGCATTGCATAGTTTTCGTTTAATTTAATTGTATTTATAAAATTAGGGAGAACAATTAAATTTAAATTATGAGATATCCCAAAATTACGCTACTGCTCTGCACAGTATTGGCAAGCTTTCTTTCTTGCCAAAAAAGCGAGGTACAAACAAATTTAGACGAGAAATTATCGCTACGTGCCGCATCCCCTGGTATAAGCGGATACGAAGTTCCCTTAGGTGGCAATGCTTTTGTTACTTCGGCACCTTCCGGTGCAGTAGAAGTCATCAATAGCAATGGATTGGCAAACTGGACCTATGCCAATAGCGTGATCAGTACCTATGCTAAGGTCCCCCAAGCGGGCGCTTTACGTGTTAAAATAAGGGCTAAAGTGTTACCTTCAGGCGATAGTAGTACGGTGAAGTTAACAATCAACGGTGTGAGCA
This sequence comes from uncultured Sphingobacterium sp., assembly GCF_964277905.1. NCBI lineage: Bacteria > Pseudomonadati > Bacteroidota > Sphingobacteriia > Sphingobacteriales > Sphingobacteriaceae > Sphingobacterium > uncultured Sphingobacterium sp. The sequence goes on along the minus strand of NZ_CAXYKD010000048.1, from coordinate 1,036,357 downwards.
AACAAATCAAACTTAAGGGTGGAACATTACAGGATTACACGGTCGGTACCTATTCGCTAAATACGGCGGGATATATAAAAATGGATCTTCAAGGTGTGACCAAATCAGGCGGTTATTTTGCAGATGTATCACACTTGATTTTAGACAGTTCGGCAACAAATGGCACTGTAATTTATAGTGACAATAATGTAGATAATACTTACTATTGGTCGCGACGGGGCCCATCCTGCCATTTGAGTTATACCATTCCAACAAATCAGCAAGTATCCTATTATTATAGCGAGCTGAAAGTACCTGCAGGAGAAGATAAAATAGGTTCTTACTTTATGGCAAATGGGTTCGGCCAAGGATATTTCGGTATGCAGGTCAATTCAGCGACAGAGCGCAGAATACTATTTTCTGTTTGGAGTCCATATAGCACCGATAACCCGTCTCAAATACCGGCAGAGGATCGCATCACATTAAATAGAAAAGGGACAAATACGACAACAGGTGAGTTTGGTGGCGAAGGTTCTGGTGGACAAAGCTACCTCAAGTATAACTGGACTGCCGCCACTACCTATAAATTTTTATTAAAGGGAGAACCTGATAACAATGGAAGTACTGATTTTACGGCATGGTTTAATGATCCTTCGACCAATAATTGGATACTCATTGCAAGCTGGAAACGTCCCAAAACAAACACCTATTTAACTGGCTTTCATAGCTTCCTCGAAAACTTCAATGCCGACAACGGCTTCCTTGGCCGTTCTGCAGAATATAGTAATCAATGGGTTCGTACAGCTACTGGAACTTGGCTGAAAGTTGTGGAAAGTACCTTTACAGTTGATGCGACCTATTCAAACAACCAGCGTATAGATGCTATTGGCGGAACAGCCGGAAAAAGCTTCTTCCTGAAAAATGGCGGTTTTTTCAATACCGTCGTAAATCCCGGAACGAAGTTCACACAACCAGGTTCTGGCACAGCGCCTTCAATAAATTTAACAACGCTACCTTAACAGACATATTTACAGTAAATTACTCTGAATTTACATCCATTAAAAGGGACAATACTTCATTAAGAACTGTCGTCCCTTTTAAACTCAACCTTGTCGTATTTACATTAACAATTCGTACCTTTCAGTAACACCTTATTATAAATAGCTGATCCCCCGCCTTGGGTTTGTAGGTAACCTGAAGGCTTTTCCAACTAACGACGATAAATTCAAACTTCAAGAATGATAAACCTGTTTATGAATTTACTATCCAACCCCTTATCAATCCTTTTGAGCACTTTGTTGCTCATCAATAGCCTTTCATCAAAAGGACAGTATCTTGAACCCATAAAAACGGACCATAAACTAAAAACTCAACTTGATACGATTGTAAACCGTTGCGTTGTCGATTATCTTTCCAACAACAATACGTTTAGTGTGTCTATTGGAATCTATAATAAAGGGTCCAAAACAACCTACTACTACAGTAAAGAAAAGTTACCAAACGCCAATAACTATTACAACATTGGATCGGTAGCGAAAACCTTTGTAGCCGCTTTACTTGCACAAGCGGTCATTGAGAAGAAAATCAACCTCGATGATGATATCCGTAAATACTTGCCCGGAAACTATCCCAATTTGCAATACAATGGCCATGGAATCCTCGTTAAACATCTTGCAAATCATACTTCCGCGCTTCCAAAGACTTTCAGATTGCTTTCTACCAAAGTTGTCGATAGTTTAAAGGGGCTCGCTATTCCAGAACAGGTAGACTACCTTGGAAATTATAGTCGCGACAACCTATTTGACGACCTGAGGAAAGTCACGCTGGACAGTATTCCAGGTACAAAATTCAGTTACAATAGCATGGCTGTAATGGTACTTATTGCGCTGTTGGAAAATAGCTATAAGAATTCCTATGAACATCTTATCAGCGCGTATCTGAAGGGGCATCTTGGCATGTACCATACAGTCCCCTACTTGAATGAGTTGCAAAAAAACGATATCGTGCAGGGCCATGATAATAAAGGGCAACCAGTTCCATTTGCCAATTTGAGGGGATTTTACTTTGGTCCTACAATGAATTCAACGATCAATGATATGTTGACCTACATCGAAGCCAATCTCAAATTAAACGATAAAGCCCTTCTTCTAACACATCAACTGACTTATGGAAAAGACGATGGATTTGGTATGGGGCTAGGTTGGATGATCAATCGTGATGAACGTGGTGCTCGCTATTTCTATCACGATGGGCATACTAAAATAGGCTACAATACCTTATGTGTGCTGTATCCTACAGACGATTATGGCATCATCATTATTGTCAACGATACTGTGGATCAACATAAGGTTGGTGAAATTGAAAATGCCATCAGACATCAGTTTTTAATGCGTAATCAATGACAAGCTTGATCTTCATCTTCGGCTGAAAAGAAGGGGTAAAATTAAGTCATCATTAAAAAAATATGTGTTTATTTTTAAATCAATAAAAAATAAAATTAAAATAATAGAAGTAATAATAAATTCTCCCAAAATATTATTAATTTTCAGAAACTAACCAATGTGGAAATCGGTGAATGTTTATTTTTTAACCAAAGAAAGGAGGCAAACAAAACAACGACGATGAGAACCGCTTGAAAAACCAAGCACAATTAAATTAATGATTCATTCACAAATCTTAAAAACTAAGTTATGTTAAAATTAACCAGTCGCTGGAGCAGACTTTATACTGTTTTGGCCGTAGTTTCCACATTTTCTATTTTTAGTTGCCAAAAAAATTCATTGACTCTTGAGAGTCCAGAGGCACAACTTAACAAAAAAGCTGCAGTATCTGCGCAAGCTGGAGCTACAATTGCAACATTGAATTGGGATCAAACCTATCAAAAAATTGATGGATTTGGTGCATTCGGCGGTCGGATTGTTCCATTCTTTGAATCCGCAAAAAGAGATAGTATCCTCGATTATTTATGGGGAGGCAGTGGGTTGAAATTGAATATCCTTCGTGGCAAGGTACTTCATACCTACCCTTTTAACCAACAGACCAAGGTCGTCACCATTAAACCTGCAGGAGTTTCGATTGACGTGGATCCCAATAGTGCAACATATCAGAATTTGACAGCAGACGAAAAAGAACAGCTTGGGCAGGTCTGGATCATCAAGAAAGCGAAAGAACGCTATGAAGTTCCCTTCGTTATGGCAAGTACCTGGACTCCGCCATTATACATGAAGACCAATACGAGTAGTATTTCCGCGAAATGGTTTAATGGGCTTAATTTTAATACTTCTTCAACAGCTTTTGCTCGCTATCTGACTGGATTTGTAAAATCGTTTCAGAACGAGGGAATTACAATCAATGCTATTTCTCCTTCAAATGAGCCTGAAAATGTTTTTTCAGACTGGGATGCTTCTTATTGGGACTCTTCACATCTGGGACAGTTTATTACCAACAACCTCCGTCCCGAATTAAATAGCGCGGGTCTTCAATCCACTAAGATCATATCTTCTGAGAATGCGGCCTGGGGAACTGCCGATAATTTCCTTTCGGGCATGGACAGAAGCAAAGTCGACATTCTCGCCGGGCATGGCTATGTAGAGATAAGTGGCATCATCACTGGTCAACGTGGATTTAACCAGAGCCCTTCCATGTGGAATTTTAGTATTGGAGGTAAACCAATGTGGGTAACAGAAGCTTCCGATGATGGCGGCAATTATGACAATGGTATTGAAGGAGGCTTGAAACTGGCGGTTAATATGCACAAGCTTCTTGCGGATTGTAACGCCAATGCTTATGTGTTTTGGCTAGGTATGCTGGCATTTCAAAATAATGAGGCGCTTATTTGTACAAAGAGTGATGGTTCCTTGGAATTTCCAAAAACGTACGATGTGATGGGACATTATTCCAGATTCATCAAAGCAGGGTATATGCGAATCAATGTAGGGGTTCAAAATGGAAATGGCTTATTAATTTCGGCTTACAAAGATCCACAAACAGGTAAGTTTGTCTTAGTTGTCACCAACACGGGAACCGCAGCAGTTCCATTGGATATCAACCTTACAGGTTTTGCAAGCGGCGCATTGAACAATTACCAAACAACCGCAAGCAGTTCGGGGCATTGGGGTAACGTTGGCGCTATAAGTCCGAATAGTTCAGGCGTCTATTCTTTAACAATACCTGCTAAAAGTATAAGCACTTTAGAAGGCAACAAACTTTAATTTATCAATTATACTGAGGGAGTGCGCTCCCTCGGTATATAATTTAATATTTGATATGCGCTAAATCCTACATGTTACTGATCGTCAAATCCCCATTTAGCTCCACACCTATTCTTTCATTTTTGTAAACATAAGTTTTGCAGTATCTGGATCCAATACGTCCATATCAATGAGCTTCAATAATTTCACCATATGGAGCGTAGTAGACTTATATTTTAAAAAGTGTGCTGTTTTCAAATGGGCAAGGTAAGCTTGCTTGTCCCGATAGATTTCCAGGATACGTATCTGTGTTGGATTATCTTTTTTGAACATTGGAAAAATCGCAACAACACCTTCTTCAAGCGCGATAGATGCAGCAGCCTCCTCTTTTAAAATGGTCTTGTATTCTTCGAGGTGTTCAACATAAACCTCAATTTCAGAAATACGTACCATAGACTCCTTACCTTGTCCACGAACAATATCCGCGCATAAGAAAAGTATGATCAGCGTTAAGGGCAAAAGTAATAATGATTTCATGTGATTAAGTTTAAAAGTTGTGGCCCTGATCATTTTTTCCAATCAAAGCCCTTCACAAATTTCGTTATACTGGATGATAACACCAATATATTACTGAAATATCTACCAGTTTTACGGATTTAAGTCAAAATATCGATGTCTTAGATTTCTCTTAAATCATATAATCCAATATCTTTGCTACCTGAATTTTGGAAAAACTACGATGAAATTGCACTACCTTGCGGTGCTTACAATTGGGATATGTACTATCACTGGAATAAAAGCACAAGAAAAATCAAATCTTATCAAATTAAATCTCTGGCCTCTATCTGTTGGGAATATTGCACTGGAGTATGAAAGATCGATCAATGAGCATCTATCGATCAATGGAACGATCAGTTATCGTCCAAATGCCAATTTACCCTTTAAATCCCTTTGGGAATCTGCTTTTGACGATGATAATAATATTTTGGGTGAAGCTAAATTAGGGGCTTTTTCCATCACCCCAGAAGTACGTTTCTACATCAGTAATAAAGAAGTGTTAAAGGGATTCTATATAGCACCTTTTGTTAAATACGCCAATTACAGTGTACACACAAAGATTACCGTTGACGAATCAAATTATCACAGCGAAGTACCCATATCGGGTACCTTAAATGCTTTTACCGCTGGTGTGGCTGTCGGAAACCAATGGAAGCTTGGACAAAACATCTATTTAGACTGGCGCATTGTCGGTCCCAGTTATGGCTTCAACAATGGAAAGTTCGAGGGGAAAACCCCATTAAATGCGGACGAGCAACGCGAAGTAAAGAGACAGCTGGAGGAATTTGACAGTAATCTCATGAAGATCAAAAAGGAAGTGAATGCTGATGGTGTAACATTAAGCACTAGCGGACCATTTGCTGGTATCCGCACCGCATTATCCATAGGTTACCGGTTTTAATTACAAAATCCTCCCCTCCTCATGTCATCTATTCCAATAAGCGCTTCGCCTTTTACATTCGCGCCCTATGGAACGAAAACATATACTATATGTAGAACGGCTAAGGGAGGTATCTTTTCAGTTTTTAATAAAATGTTCCTAATTTCATCTTTCATATCACTTTCTCCAAATACTCTTGCTACCTTTGTTCTTCAAATTAAATTAACATGCCAAAAGAGACAAGAACAGGGCTTTATCAGGGAATCATCGAAAAAGATGATAATGGGAACTACTTTTGTGGCCCCTACCTACTGGATTATCAGACCGTAGAAACTTACTATAAATTGGGCGATCGCGTTAGTATCAAAACCATTATCAAAAATACAAGCCGTAAGAGTATGGAGGCTTATCCGCAAAAATCAGTTAAATTTTCATTTGCGACAGAGGATCATGGAAATGATTAAAACTCACTTAGATTGAACAATTTAAATAACAAGGCCTTTTCCACAGAATTGGCCTTGTTATTTTAAAGATTACCTTTGACCTGAGACTAAAAACAAAGCCTCTGATTTTTGGAAAATCGAGAGGCTTTTGCACAATCAAATTGATCGATTACTTTATAAAATAGGTATATTTTTTTTCGGGATAAAGAATGTACTATCGGACCACTTATCTAAACGATGCATTTAAAATTCATTTTCCATAAAAATTAATCAAGATTCACATGCTCTTCGAACGCCTCATTCGATCGTCTCTGCTACCATGTATTGTAAGTTTCATTACCGATTTACTCTTCAAAGATAAATACTAGTTTAATAGCCTCCGAGCGGGAATGATTGTCTTGCCTCCTTTTTCGTTGAAATCGCGATTCAGTACGATGAAAATTAAAGGGTGAAGTCGTTCGTTTTTTTTATAATAAATCTACATTTGCACGAAACAATTAACCTAGCAATGAATAATAGACATCTTAATTACCATTGTGCAATTAACCGCGGCTAGTACCTAATCTTAAGAGCAATAGGTTGCAATTCCTCATCCGGTATTTGGGGAACATATACGGTTTGCCCTCCCCTTTCGTCGATCAATAGGGCCAATAGGCTGCTAATATCGTCGACCGTATCCAATCCGATAGGATTGTCTACGATAGCTATATCCTGATCTGAAAGAATCTTTACGGCTTGATGGAAGCTCTCTTGAACGACCAGGATATCCCCACGGCCATCTTGACATGCACGATAAATTTCTTGCAGATCAGTGATCACTAAACCCTTGCCCACAGCTTCTTCCAGTTCTTTGAAGTAGTCTTCATTTTTTCGTACCAGTTCCTGTTTCATAAAATTCCAGGCACGGCTCTCCAACTGATGTGTTTCAATGTTATTGTAATCTATAGGTAAGTATCCATAATAGATAGACGGTCTATCCGCAACCTGTAAGAGCTTACTATAATTATTCTCCGTGCAAAACACGAGTGTTACACTCTTTGTGTCCCCAATATAACGCAGGAGCGCTTTGTCTACTCTATTAAGATATTCCCTTAAGAGGTCATCAAGATGTTTAGCATCGCTACTTTTATCGGGAAATGTATTGTAAAATTGATTTTCGGCAATTGGAAACTCTTCACTACTGATATCCTCAACAATGCGACCGTTCAAGGCACGAAAAAGATGAACGCCACTTTGCGAAAGCAACATCACAAGATAACTGGTTTGACGCCCAATCTCCTTAACCAAAGGGCGTACAGCAAATGTATTGCTAATATGGACACCTTCTTGGTTAGTCTCCCATGATGACTTGAAAACTTCTGCGATCGTATCTGAAACGAAGATATGCAGACTTTCGAGATTATAATTAATATCGAGTTCTTGCGCTATCTTTTCCAATTGTTTGATGAGGCCAGCAACGTCCCTCATATCATACTTATCCGTTAGTCTATCAATCGCTTCTCCGATAAAATTTTTGATCTTTATTCGATCGCTTAGGTTATCAGGATGTGTGCGATGGGTATTGATGGAAATGGTAATGCATAGCTCATCCTGAACTCGGATAAGCATTTGTAGAAGTTGTTTTTCGGTCATAATCATGGACAAATAGTTAAAAAATTGAAGACACTTTACTCATAACAACAAATTAAAGATCCTTCTTGTTTGTGTAAAATGAGAGTAAGTATTACCTCATTTAGGTGATTATCGAAACAAAAACAGCTTATTTATAGTTATTAATAGTTAAAAAAACAATGATGAAAAAGGTGTTTATTGCAGGAGCAACAGGCTGGGTCGGTAAAGAATTAAGTAAAAATATAATCGACGATACAAACTATAAATTGGTTGGCGGGCTTTCGCGCTCTTATGCAGGAGAAAATCTTGCTGAGATTCTAAAGATAAAGACGTCGCCGATTCCCCTATTTGATACAATAGAAAATGCAATGGGGGATATTGATTTTGATATTTTAATTGACTTTACCAGTCCACTTATTGCCAAGAAGAACATCCTGAATGCGATAGATAAAGGTAGGCATGTCCTTATTGGGACTTCAGGGCTCTCAAATCAGGATTATGAGGAAATTGAAGAACATGCTAAAGAAAGCGCGGTATCCGTACTCGCCGCCGGTAATTTTTCGATCACCGCTGTTTTGTTAAAGAAATTTGCAGAAACAGCTGCTCAATATATTGATCAATTTGAAATCATAGATTATGCATCCCAAAGAAAGGTAGACTCGCCAAGCGGCACAGTAGCAGAATTAGCCTATAGTCTTTCCAAAATTAAAACGCCGAAGATTGAATTTCCCATAAAGGATACCGTCGGCAACAAAGAGACTCGTGGTGGTAATATCAATGGTATTCAAGTGCATGCGATAAGACTGCCGGGCTATGTACTAGGTGTAGAAACAATCTTTGGTATGGAAGATGAAAAATTAATCATCAAACATGAAGCTGGAACTGGTGTAGCACCCTATCTGAATGGCATTAAGATTGCCCTTGCCAAAATGGGTACCTTTAAAGGGTTAAAACGTGGTTTGGACACCATAATGAATCTGTAAATTAGATCATTATCTATCAACCTCTAAATTTAACACAGAACGTTGTACCCACACTGAGATCGCTTTCTACAGTGACCTTCGCATCGAGACGATCCGCTATACGTTTGACGATGGAAAGTCCAATCCCCGATCCCTCAAAGCCCTGTGAATTCGGCAGGCGTTTAAAGATGTCAAATATATTACTGTCGTCCTGAATATCTATGCCGATACCATTGTCCTTGATGTAATAGTAAACTGAATGGCCGTGTTTTTCACTATAAACTTCCACCCTCGGATGATCTTTTTTACTGCTGTATTTTATCGCGTTGCCGATCAGATTTAAAAATAGTTGATATAGCAGTGTTCTTTCCCCGAGAATTGGCCAGGTCTCCCCTAAAACAAATTCCAACCTTGTACTATCAAACTGCTGCTTGCAGCTTTCGAGAATATTAAGAATTTTGTTTCGTGGATCGATCAGTTCTGTTTTGAAGGCTACATAATTAGACTGCGTAAGTTGATAAACCTTGTCCATCATTTCTGTTATCAGTCCAGTGGCATCCATGATATTCGTTGCCATTTTTCGTAATGTCTCTTTCGGGAGATCATCTTTCATCAACATCATCTGTGCAGCGAGCTTTATCGAGGAAAGAGGGTTTTTAAGATCGTGAGTCAACGTATAGCCAAATGTATCTAAGGCATTGTTTGATCTTACGAGCTCTTTATTGAGCTGAGCAATCTCCCCACCCCGTTGCGCAATAGCCTGTTGGGTTATTTGTGCTACTTTTTCAATAAAAGAAAGCTCCGCTTTTTTCCATTTAATAGACTTTCCTTTCATCGTTTCACGCCAAGCTTCAAATGATGTCCTGGGTGACGGAAACTCTATTTTCTTTTCGGAATCATAATGATAGATTTTTTCGGGTTTCCCTGCCCATACATCTTCGTATACGTGCTCTTTACGGAATAAATAAATGTACCATTTATTGCTGGGAAGAATATTTATCCGTAAAACTCCAGGAAATATAACCGATTGTGCTGAGTCGGTCCTGTTAGGAACAAAATTTGAAGTAAAAAATAAATCACTCTCGCCCTGTTTTTCTATATACAGATCAATCTGTCGTTGCTCTAATTCTGTCGGTACTACACCCCAAGTTTTGGAACCACGGTCATGTTTGATCATCAATCCGTCTGCCTCCACTATTTCCAGGATTTGCGGTGCGAAACGTTCAAGCACAATTCCGATATCACTGTTTACCAATAATTCAGACTTTAGGTCACGTTCCATAACCCCCATTATAGTTTGTGCAACAAGACTTTCTCTTTGATATTCTGAAAGGTAATAATTTATAGCGTACTGCGTTAAAAAGGCGCATAAATGACGTTGGCCTAGGTCTACATTCAAAGGTAGACTATTCTGGCAGGCCACCAGTCCCCAGAGTTTCCCCTCGATAACGATGGAAAAACTTGCACTGGCACGCACCCCCGCGTTCTTAAGATACTGTAAATGTACGGGAGACAATGCTCTGAGACTACAACGAGTCAGGTCCACTTCACTTGCTTCAAGGCCCTGTATAGCAATAGTTGATGCCTCAATATCCGCAACATGGCGCGCAGGGAATTTAACATACAGCGCGCGTGCTTGCGCCGGAATATCAAATTCTGGATAACGGTACCCCATCAATGAGGTCATTCCATCTGCGATGGACTCTGCGATTACCTGTCCGCTATTGTCCTCTTCGAAACGGTATACCATGACACGATCAAAACCAATAATCTGACGAATCAACACAGTCAATGATTGCCAAGCATTTCCGTGTTGCTCTTCAAGATATTTCGCATAATAAAATAAACGGGTCGCTTTTAGATGATTCTCACTACAGATCTCGACTTCAACGTATGTTTTCTCATCATACAGGTAAATGCTCAGATAATAATCTACATTTTTGATACGAATACGTTCTACAAAACGGGTAAATATCTCCCCTGTGATCTGTTTTTCCATTTCTTTGAGATTCAACTCCGGTTCGGACGATATCAAAGGCAATAGCTGCTCGATCGATCTCCCTAAGATTCCCTTCATAGGAATATCGAGCAATACAGATAGGTTTTCACTTGCGGCGATACACCCATTCTCATCGAAAATACAAAGGAAACCAAAATATTGGATCTTACCACATAGGTGGATTTCTTCTTCGTGACACTCCAGTTGACGCATAGTTTACTAGTTTTTAATCTTTTAATTTGCTAATAATAGGAAATTCTCGAAAGAGATAATTTGCCTCGCATAATAAATCTAGCACCCCTCTTCAAACATGTCATATCTAGGGCTAATATAGAAAAAAATAACTAGGAAAACCGGGTCAATCGATTGTCTAATATTTATTTTGAGATTCGAATATTCCAAAAGGCTTGTATTGACGGCTTTTAATAGGTTGTTTGCATAAACAAAAAAAAGCTAGGTTGGAAAGGTGCCTAGCTTTTAAAACTTTCTTCATGACCGGACAAGTGGTCTTTATTTAATCAACAATACTTTTTACGACTTTGTTTGGATTATCTTGGATATTACTCAATTAAAGTATAAATAACGTCATATAAAGAATTCGAAAGAATATAAGCATCAGCGAAACTTTTATACGGTTTTATATCATTGGCTAATAGATTGAGAAGTCCTGAAGCAAAACACCACAAAGCTCATAATGAACTATTTACAACAAACAAGTATAAACCACATTTTCCGTAATATTTACGCAAAGATAGGATGTTAGTCTTTAGTTAGTAAAACTATTCATCAGTAAATCTTGTCCTTTGAACATTGTCACTAAATAAATAATATTATGATTTCAAACAAAACATTACTCGCTTCATTAGCGACTGCAGCAATTCTAGTTTCATGTAACAATCAAACACCACAAGAAAAAGCAACCGAGCACATGGAAAATGCGGAGGAAAAAGCAGCTGACGCTAATGAAGAGGCCATGAAAACCTCAGAAGATGCTGCAACAAAAGATGCGGAAGCAGTTATTTATTCAGATAAAGCTGCGGCCAATGCGGCAATTGCTTCGGTGACTGCCCCAGTACTCTCCAATGATAAAGCTAAAGAGCTTTATACAAAGTTAGGCAAAACTTGGGTAGACCGCATCAATGCAGAATCTGCAGAAAAAGCATTGGATAAAGAAAAATCGATATTGGATATTAAAAATGAAATTGAAAAAAATCTTGTTGAAGGAAAAATCTCCGCTTCGGATAAAGATAATATCATGAAGTATCAGTCCGACTGCCTAGCCGCTATAAAAGCAGCCCTGTAATTTAGAACAACAACTGATAATCAGTAATTCATAAGATATCTTGCGATCCACTATCAGATCGCAAGATATTCTATTATTTTTGTTTCTATCATTACATGCCTTTTGATTAAAGAAAAATAAGAATTATGAAAACCCATTCGACAAATTACTTCAATACTTTAATTGAAGCTGCAACAGATACCAAAGTAGTTAAGGGTACTATTCCACCATCAAAACGCCATAAAACCATAGCTGAAAGACAATATGAATTAATCGCCGCTGCGCCTTATCAGTATACATCTGACGATATTATTTTCCAAGTCTATGCGGAAAGAAGGGACCTAACGCCAGATGAGTATCCCGAAGCAAGAACAGTTTTTTTCTCTAGAGGACAAGCTTGCCTGCGCGCCTCCCCTCTTACTAAGACATATGGGTATGGAATTCATAGCAATAGTGAAGGCAAGGTCGCCTTATACGGAATGGAAACAGCTATTTATCAACAATTTGTAGCGGATGACAACACAACAAAAGTTAAGGCAATGAAATCTGCTAGGTAGCGCTCGCACAATAAACTTGTATGGAAATAAGCGATCACTTCCCATGAGCAATAACTTGCTCCAGAAAAGAAATCTGTCGTTCGTTTATTTTCCTCTTAGCTTCCGCAAACGTAAACCAATCTCCACGATCTATTTCAGGATAAGTTTGCATATTTTCCGATTTAGGTGGCCATTCCATGTCAAAGGTATTGCTTACAAGTCTAGCAGGATCTATATCTCCTTCAATTGCCCAGCACTTAACTATTTTGCCTCCTTTTTGTTGAATAGCATTTAGCGCAATAAAATTTCCACAGGGAAGATAGCCTGTTTCTTCAATAAACTCTCTTTTGGCCGCATCAAGTTCATCTTCGTTCAAATCGATTTCTCCCTTAGGTATTGTCCACGAGCCCTCATCTTTTTTAGTAAAATAGGGTCCTCCAGGATGTACTAAGAAAAAATAAATTTCTAAGGCCTGAAATTTATACAATAACATTCCCGCACTGGTATTTATCTTCTTAGCCATTTGTGCTGATATTTCGTAATCGAATCCATGTAGGCGCATGGTCGCTGCTCTTCTCCCAGCCGCGCACATCACGATCAATTCCGCCTTCAATTAAACGATCCTGAATTGAAGGGCTCAATAAGATATGATCAATACGTAAACCAGCATTTCGACTGTAAGCTTGGCGAAAGTAATCCCAAAACGTATAAACCTGCTGATCCGGAAAAAGCTGACGAATAGAATCCTGCCAACCCTCTTCAAGAAGCTGACTGAAAGCATCCTTCACCTCCTTTCTAAACAATGCATCGTTGACATATTTTTCAGGTTTATACGTATCCATTTCTGTTGGAATAATATTAAAATCCCCAATGAGTATCGCTGGAACATCCATACTAAGCAGCGTTTTAGCCCGCTTTGCTAAGCGCTCGATCCACGTCAACTTATAGTCAAATTTGGGTCCCGGAAATGGGTTGCCATTGGGCAGATAAAGACAGCAAATCACGACTTGCTGGATCATAACCTCCAAATAACGGCTTTGTACATCTTCGGGATCGCCTGGAAGAGCTCTAGCTACTTCTTCGATCTCATATTTGGAAAGTACCGCAACTCCGTTCCAACTTTTCTGACCATGCCAAACCGCATGATATCCGCTGTCATTAATTTCTTTCAATGGAAAACGTTCCTGCGGAGATTTCAACTCCTGCAGACATACGACATCAGGCGATTCTTCTGCTAACCAACGTAACAACACAGGAAGACGTGCATTGATGCCATTAATATTATAGGTGGCTATTTTCATGAAATTGTCCTTCTAACTAAAATAGACAACCAAAGAAGCTTTTCAATTGTTTGAAAACTGCTCAGAAAAATTTAATAGTATAATTTAACAAGTCCAGTCTGGAAGGAATCCTTTATTCCATCTGTCTTGCAGACCAATGGTGCTATTCACGTTAAAATCTTTCATAAATAGGTTAAATAACATTAAATTAATATTATATTTATATAACCATATATATAAGCATTAGATCATGACAAAAACATCCCCAAAAAAAGTCTTACGAAATGACATTGTCATTAACCTAAAAGATTCACTACCGTACCTAAAAGATTATTTAAGTAACAAAAAACTCAACTCTCGCATAGAAAAAGCAGCTAAATTATTAAGCAAGGGTATCAAAAAGAAGAAAATTAAGAAATTAAACCATCGAGAACTTATAAAGACCGATAGTAAGACTAAGGCTTCCTCCAAGAAAGATCTTGATCAGCCGGCCGTTGATCCTACACTAAATGATACTACAGAAAAAATCACAGTACCCTCCAAAAGTACAGCAAATCGAAATACTGATACAACAAAAAAGCCAGTTGCCAAACGAGCGGATACAGACCACAGCGATATCGAAAGTAAGTCTCTTAAGCTAAAGGATGTTCAAAGTAAAAGTTCCGCCACTGTAGTTGACGTAAAACCACCTGTCCCTCGAAGCAAAAAAGAGAAGGTCGAAAAATAAATCAGGTTCTTTAGCGCTATAAATACGTAATCGACCTGTTTTTTTCCGAGCGATCTCACTTAAGCTACGTTATTTCCTTTCAAAAACTACGGTTAAAACTTTTCAACCTGCTTTGGGTATAACTTTTGATCCAACAATAGCAAAAGAATTTAAACTCAAACAAGGTACTGAATATGGAAAATATCGATAAAAAAGCGAAAAAAATGGGTCTAGAGAAGGGCTATTATTTATTGTTAATGGCGATTCTAGATCTTCCAGTTGAAGACGTACAAAATGCTGTAAAGGAGGATTAAGTCATATGAAAAAAATAGCAATCATAAGTACTTGTCCTCCACAAGAATGTGGGCTAGCAACATTTACCAAAGATCTCAAACAGGGAATGGAGCTCTATCCGAATGTCCAAATCGATATTGTCGCTGTATCTAAACTCGGTTCGGAAGATTTTGACCAATCGATACGATTTGTCATATACAGGGATCGACTCGATAGTTATCATCAGGCAACTCGTATTATTAATGAAGAATATGATTATTGCATTATTCAACATGAATTTGGAATATTTGGAGGAGCCGATGGCATTTTCATAACACAAATTGCCAATAATCTAAAGATACCCCTGCTAACCGTGTTCCATACCATTCTTCAAACCCCATCATTGCAGCAGAAGGAAATCACCGAGCTGTTGTTGAAGAAATCTCAGGCAGTTGTTAGTTTATCGCCCAAAGGTATCGAATTATTAGAGGAGCAATTCGACTCTACCCATACAGATAAGATTAAAGTGATACCACATGGCGTACCACATTTTGATTACAATCAGGGACTCGCCAAATACAGATTAAACCTTCAACACAATTTTGTAATGATGACTTTCGGTCTCATCGGAAGAAGTAAAGGATTGGAATATGCCATTCAATCCTTGTCGGAAGTTGAGCTCCCAGGATTCAAATACCTGATCATCGGAAAAACACATCCAAATGTTCTGGCCCATGAAGGGGAATCTTACCGTTTTGAACTCCAAAATTTAGTCGATCAGCTTGGTTTACAAGATAAGGTTGTTTTTATCGATAAATTCTTAACGGACGAGGAGCTTAAGGAGTATTTAACAGCCTGTGATATTTATCTGTCTCCTTATCCACACGAACAGCAAATCAGCAGTGGTACCTTATCCTTTGCTGTGGGTGCCGGTGCAGCTGTTATTTCGACACCATACTGGCATGCAAAAGATTTATTGAAAGACGAACGTGGTATCCTGAGTCCATTCAACGATATCGCCGCAATGCGTGCTAATATTAAAATGCTGTACCAATCACATCGATTACTAGCCTGGCATCGTTTCAAAGCGCGTAGTTATGGTGAACAAACAGTTTGGGCAAATGTGGCAAAAACGTATCTGGAGCTTCTACAAGGGTTAGCAACTCCAGTAAGATCTTTAATTGATTATGAACAATATATTACAATGGATCTAAAAAGGGAAGCGTAAATTGATAGAAAAAGCATAAACATTTTATATGATATGCATGTTAAGTAAAAAGACGATCTTTGTACGCTAACATTAAGATAAAATCCATCAGCACATGATATATTCGAAAATAGCGCTGTCAACAGTTTTTTTATTATTGATGGCGCTCATTTGTACGGGCCAGGTTTTTGATCGCGAACTGAGGAATCAAAAGGAAAGGACGCAAAAGGAATTTTTGAAATTTATTACTGAATTAGGAAGCAAAATAACAGATTCAACCTTAACAAAAGAACAACAAAATGCATTATTTAATCCAATTGTTGCGTATGCTCACAAAGAGCATGCTGACTTAACACGATTGCGCAAAAAATATTTTAAAAAAATACAGGCTCCGCCATCAGTACTTAATGCATTTATTTTTGATAGCGAGCCTCCTGCGGAGCTATCGAAAATGTTGGGAACCCCACAATTCACGACAGTAACCTTGCTGCAATGTTATCGACCTATTGAAATAGGCCGACTTATCAGTGGAATTATTCAACCTGGGATTTATCAGCAATCTAATACAGGAACAAACGAAGCTACAATAGCTTATACCTTTGGAAATCAAGCATTCGCTAAACAGTTAAAAGAGGATATTTGGCAAATTTGGTTAGTAAATAGGCTTTATATGCTTAGGTTTAACCTGGATCTACAAACTATGGTTATCGATCATTCGGAATATACGCTGCCCAATAAAGCGGAATATTTACGGCTTCAGTTACCGTTCGTAATTCAGAAGCCAGCCAATGAATTAGAGAAACTTTATCAAGAAATGGATGAAATACGCTGGAACAGCTATTCATCAACAGGTATACAGCAAGTCAGTCCTCAAGAATGGCAAGATACTATTGATAAGCGATTATCGGAGTTTTACCTAAAAAATCATCCCCGTTTCATAAAAGTTCAAAATGAAATACTCAAGGATATAGAAAAAGGAAACGGTTTGGATGCGAGCTGGCAGGAATTACATTTATCTTCCGATGAAAATATACAATTGACACAAACTTTAAAAAACAATATGCTGCAACCCGATGAAGCTGCACAGCAGCTATTTTCATTTTCAAATAGCATTATCCCCTTTAATCAAGATATTGAAGAAATTGGAAAAAATGCAATGTCAGGGTTCTTACACTACATAGTTGGCCATGAAAAAGACCAGGTGTGGAAAATTAGATCTTTAGGCTATTCCATTGCCTTCGAATATACCTGGGATCTAAAACAAGGTCGATTTTCTGAAATAAAAATCTTTAAGAAACAATCATAGTGTGAATTTCCATTGCGCCCATAATAATCTTTTTTGATTTGGGTATTGATAAAAAAATTACGGAAAACAACGTTGCCGTTACGTTATCATTTTATGCTTGGCGCCCCATTTTTCCAACTGACACCAAATAGGGATAAGTTCTGCCGCAATTTCAGTCAATTCATATTCCACTCGGGGGGGCACTTCTGCATAAGCAATCCTTTTAACAAGTCCTTGCTTTTCCAACTCTTTGAGCTGCAAGGTGAGCATGCGATCTGTAATTCCTGTAATCAATTGTTTAATTTCACCAAACCGCAACTTTCCATGCTGCAATTTAGCAAGTATCAGCAGCTTCCATCGGCCGCCGATCTTGCATACAGCATATGCTAAATCACATTCAATAATATATTGTTCATTAATCCTATTTGTCGAATTTTCTTTTCGTTTTCCCATGATTTAAAATTTCTTTAATAGCGTACAATCCGTTGCAAATAGGGACAAATTTAAAACTTCTACCCTACATCTGTGACATCACATTCGTCAATAATATGACACAAAGCAATAGGAGGTTATAGGCTCCAAAGCGTAATAGTCTTTATCTATGAAAATAATTTAACACCGAAATTATGATTACGGAAAAAAACACCTATTTTAGGTTTTGTAATCCAATTATTTATTCCAAATACGCCTGATCCAAATTAGTTAGACTTCGAATATGCTCCAACAGTTCTATGCTTATCTAAAAATTTTAATGCTATTCATTTTTTTAGATCTTTTAATCTTCTTAAGAATTCGGACATTGTCAATTTGGAAATCCAATCCAAAGCTACTAAACATAGTCTGGTGGTCTGTCAGTATACTTTCCTATCTGTGCATATTTCTTAATTTATTTTTTAAATGGACTAGTTTTGAATCTGCCTGTTTCGTGTTTTTTCCACTTTCGTTGCTATTTGGTAAGATAATCTGTCTTTTCTTTATCGGTATTGATACTCTTGTATATACGTTCAAAATAATTAACAAACGTTTAAAAAAAACTAAATCTTCGCCGAAACAGACTGGAAATTTACCGCCTATAAAAAGATCAGATTTTATAGTCAAAAGCGGCCTTCTGCTAGCCAGTGTTCCCATCGTTGCACTTACACGTGGATTTGCCTTCAATTTGTATAAGTACCAGGTCAATCACCTCGATTTAATCCTACCTAAGTTACCGAAATCATTTGAAGGAATTACTATAGCGCAAATTTCCGATATACATGCAGGTAGTCTATTTAATTCAACTGCTGTAAAAAAAGGGATCGACCTCTTGTTAGCACAGAAGCCTGACATCATCTTTTTTACAGGGGATCTAGTCAATGATTTTGCTGCTGAAATGGAGGACTATTTATCCATATTTGATAAAGTGAAGGCTCCATTAGGCACATTCTCTATACTTGGAAACCACGATTATGGAGAGTATCATTTTAACAGACATCATTTCTTTGATCAAATGAACTTGACCAAGGAACAAAATCTTTCAAATCTCAAATCCATTCATCAACAACTAGGCTGGCAACTACTTCTCAATGAATCGAAAGAACTGATACTGAATAACGAAAAGATTACCATTATAGGCGTTGAAAATTGGGGAGCAAATAATCCCAAAAATTATGGGAATATCGATTTGGCCATGTCTAAAGTAGATAAATCTTCGCCCATCAACTTTATGCTTTCACACGATCCCTCCCATTGGCGCGGGGAGATCATACCCAAATATCCCACAATCGACGTCACTTTCAGTGGACACACACATGGGGGACAATTCGGTTATAACAACCCGAATTATCAGTGGAGTCCAGTGAAATATGCTTACCGTGAATGGGCCGGCCTGTACCGTGAAAAGCATCAGGCACTGTACGTAAATGTTGGATTCGGTTATCTAGATTATCCAAGCCGAGTTGGGATACTACCGGAAATCACCATATTTCATCTGAAGAGTAAAGGTTAAAGCATTCAATACTGTTCCTGATGAGTCGGTAATCCAGTGCATATTTTCGGGTAACTCATTAAATTCGGTACAGGTTTCAACACGATTTCTAATTGAATTTCCTATCGGCTGGTCTGAAATACCAAGAAGTAGCAATTAGAATAATATATAATAGTGCCGGAGCCATTAAACCGAAAGAATCTCCCGATGCAATATGTGAATACAAAGCACCAGTAGCGGTAAAGAAAATACCCGCATATGCCCATTCTTTCCAAAGAGGTCTTTTGGGCCAAAGCAAGGCAACCACGGCTAAAAGCTTCCAAATTCCAAGTAAAGGAAGTATATAACTAGGATATTCCAAATGAGTAACATTTTGTATCCCACCTGCTCCTTCCGTTTGAATTTTAAAAATCTGTATGATGGCAGTTGACAATAATCCTACAGCCAACCATACGGTCGCTATCCAATAAATTATCCTATTCCTTTTCATAATGCTATGATTTACTTATTATACTGTTAATTACTTCACGTTAATAGTCATCTCTCCTATCTTCGACACTTGGTCTTATTCTTATTTCCTAAAATATGCGAGGTCTTTTACCGACCGCTCCTTATTATGTAGTTATTTGACTACAAATATAAGTGAAGCTATTTAACTACACAATATTTTATTTCATTTTTTTACCTTGGGCATTAACTTCAATGACTATCCCCCTAATACAGTTATTAGACCTGCTATTTTATTTTTCATATCTTTGAATTAAGATTAATCTTATGTCACATAATACCAATAAAATAACCGTAGTAAAGGGCGATATAACAAAAATTGCAGTCGATGTTATTGTCAATGCAGCCAACACATCGCTACTTGGAGGTGGAGGTGTAGATGGCGCTATTCATCGCGCCGGTGGGCCGGAAATTCTGGAAGGATGCCGTAACATTGTGGCTAAACAAGGAGGCTGCAAGGTAGGTGAAGCGGTCATCACAACTGCAGGCAAGCTAGCCGCTAAATATGTAATTCATACAGTTGGTCCTGTGTGGAATGGAGGGAAAAATCACGAAATTGAAAAATTAGAAAGCTGTTATTTTAATGCGCTCAGATTAGCTGTAGAAAATGGTTGCCATTCGATCGCCTTTCCCAATATCAGTACAGGGATTTACAGATTCCCGAAAGAACTAGCTGCTCAAATATCCATCCGCGTCATTACGCAGTTTCTGATGGCGGATACAACACTTACGCAAGTCAAAATAGTCTGTTTTGACGATGAAAACTTCCGGCTGGTCGATCAGCTAGTAATGCAAGCCTAGGGGAAAATTATCCTAGTCCGCTTCAAATTCCCATATACATTCATAGGAAGGAACAGACTTTTCGATGTGTGGAAATTGCAGTTTTTTGAGCTCCTTAATATTCTCAAAATCTTTATTTAAGAGTAAATATATACCCGCATTCTTACTGATTTCTCCCAATATTTCTGGAGTGATCTCTCTTTCTCGACTGTTGGCAGATATGATCATTTTCACAATTTGCTTTCCTGATGAAGTTATATACTGGTTCAGCTTATAGGGCCCCGGAATACCATCATTTTCATGAGATTGTCCTGCCAATACGTCATTGATATAGATAGCATAGTCTACATTTCTTATTTCATGATAGAGAAAGTATGATTTTACGACCGAGGCTATTCCATTTTGAGATACTTCAGCAACCTCATCATTTCCCCTATCTTCATCCCTATTGTTACACGACATAAACAACACAACACAGTAGACAGCAACGACGATAATTTTTTTCATTTCGTATTTTCTCCTTATTTTTAAAACTGCAGCAATATTCTTTTGACAGCGATTTGGAGCCAATATAACCAACAAGTTAATAACCCTATTTAAGGCCTTAAAACATGAGATTGCGGATGGCTATACAGTTTATTAAGATACAAATTAGTCGGAACAAAAAGGAGGTAAACAAACAGATATGGCCATCTTTTTAAAATTTCTTTATAAGTCGTTAGAATTCACGATTTTTAAAAAAAATAAACACCCTACCAGTATCTGTTTAAAACATTGGTTATCCAATATTTGGGTAACCTTTTTTTTGCAAGAAGCTGTCATGAAGTTCTCTCCCCCATTACGTCATATTGAACAATACCCAAACACAGCTTGAAATATTGTTCGACGGTCATTTAAATACTATAATGCACAAACGACTACAGTCAAACCACAAAAACGCACAAATCAGTAAAACGGCACCCGACAGGCTCACCTAGACTTATACTCGGCCATGCGAAATCGGCTCACTATGACATCGTTTCAAAAAAGCTTCCCTTCCCCGATCGATCTGCATAATAAGTGATAGTTTTGTTGCGAAATTGATTGAACAACTGTATTTTTACAGTGGTGAAAAGATTTTTTCTTTACATATTTCTATTTTTGGTCATTGGAGAATCAACGATGCTGTCCCAGCTGGCGAAACTGCCCAAGCTGTATCAGCATTTTACAATCCATAATGAGATAGGTCCGCCCATAACCTTTGTGGAATTTCTTTCCATGCATTATTGGGGCCAGGATCTGCCTGACAACGATGAGCAGGAAGACATGAAACTGCCCTTCAAAAAATACGATCTAACAGCATTTTCATTTGTCTTTGTGTCCAACCATAAGATTCATTATGTTAGGCCGCATCAAGTCGTAGTGGATAGTGCTTTTGGTTTGCCTAAACCGAATAATTATTCCCGATCGCATATTTCCGCATTATTCCGTCCCCCTCAAGTCTAATTTATATTAAATCAGCATGTTGAAACAACCTGATTTTTCAAGTTGCAGGTCTTTTTTTGTCCCAAAATAAGGTTTGCACGATTTCTTATAATTTAGATTTTACTAAAATGCTTAATAGAATAATACAATTCTCAGTTCGAAACAAACTGGCGATTGGTCTTTTTATATTGGTATGGGTCGGCTATGGCATCTACCAATTGACCAAGTTGCCTATCGATGCCGTACCAGATATTACGAACAATCAAGTTCAAGTTATCACGACTGCGCCCTCTCTTGGTGCCGAAGACGTTGAGCGACTTATCACCTTTCCCGTGGAATTGGCTGTCAGCAATGTTCCCGAAATCAAGGAAAGTCGAAGTATGTCGCGGTTCGGTCTATCTCTAATAACCATCGTATTTGAAGATGGCACCGATATCTACTGGGCTAGACAGCAAGTCACAGAGCGTCTCGCACAAATTGAAATAAACGAAAATGCAAGTGCTCCTACACTCGCTCCCGTTACTACAGGACTTGGTGAAATCTACCAATATGTCCTCAAACCTCAAAAAGGTTATGAACAGACCTATTCGCTGGCAGACTTGCGCACCATTCAGGACTGGACTGTGCGCCGTCAACTTCTCGGAACTCCCGGAGTTGCTGATGTTGCTACATTTGGTGGAGAACTCAAACAATATGAGGTTGCTGTAAACCCATCCAAGCTTAAAGCCTTGAATATCAGCATACGCGACATCTTTACGGCACTCGAAAACAACAACCAGAATACAGGCGGAGCCTATATCGAAAAAGGCCCCGCAGTATTATATATCCGAAGTGTTGGCTTGACAAAATCAATAGCCGACATCAATAAAATTGTGGTCAGAGATAATGGTGGCGTACCGATTCTCATCCATCACGTTGCAGAAGTCAGGTTGGGCTCAGCGATTCGTTATGGCGCACTAACAATGGCAGGACAAGGCGAGGTCTGCGGTGGTATTGTCATGATGCTCAAAGGTGGAAACTCTTCGGATGTGATCAAAATCGTCAAAGATAAAGTTGATCAAATTCAGAAAACACTTCCCAAAGGAGTCCTTATCGAGCCCTTCCTCGACCGCACGAAAATGGTAAACAACGCCATTGGAACCGTAGAACACAATCTCTTGGAAGGAGCTCTCATTGTCATACTGGTTCTTGTGCTGTTCTTAGGCAACCTGAGGGCAGGTTTAATTGTTGCTTCGGTCATCCCGCTATCCCTACTCTTTGCCATCAGCATGATGAACACATTTGGCGTTAGCGGCAACCTAATGAGTTTAGGAGCACTGGACTTTGGTTTAATTGTCGATGGAGCTGTTATCATTGTTGAAGCCATCCTACACCATATTCATTTTTCAAAAAAATATAAGGGCATCGACAGTTTATCCCAACAGGAAATGGACCAGGAAGTGACTTCTTCAGCTTCCAGAATGATGAATGCCGCAGTTTTTGGACAAATTATTATCTTGATCGTCTACTTGCCCATTCTTTCGCTTACTGGAATCGAAGGGAAAATGTTTAAACCGATGGCTCAAACGGTAGCATTCGCTATTTTAGGCGCTTTCATTCTATCTTTGACCTATGTACCAATGATAAGCTCACTGGTGGTGAGCAAAAAGCTCAATCATAAACCCAATATTTCGGATCGGATTATGACCCGTCTCGAACGGGGTTATCAGAATGCACTCACTGGTGCACTTGCTATCCGTAAAATACTCGTTGCCATCACAATTGCACTTTTCGCTATTTCAATCGCTGTATTTTCAAAAATGGGCGGTGAATTTATACCCCAATTGGAGGAAGGTGACTTTGCTGTAGAGACAAGGCTGCTCGTTGGTACCAATCTCTCGACAACGATAAATGCAATTGATCGGGTTTCAGAAGCCTTAAAAAATCGTTATCCTGAAGTTGAAAAAATCGTGTCGCGGATCGGAAGCGCAGAAATACCAACAGATCCAATGCCTATTGAAGGAGGCGATATGATCATTGTCTTAAAACCAAAGTCGGAATGGAAAAATGCTAAATCATTTGTGGAGTTGGCAGGTAAAATGTCGGCAACAGCACAAGAAGTTATGCCCGGGATAACGACAGGCTTTCAATTCCCTGTTCAAATGCGTTTTAATGAATTAATGACGGGCGCAAAACAAGATGTCGTGTGCAAGATTTATGGAGAAGACCTCGATAAATTGGCGAACTATGCGCAGCAATTGGGCGATATTGCAAAGACAGTAAAAGGAACTGCAGACTGGTACATCGAATCAGTCACAGGAATGCCCCAGATTGTCATAGACTACAACCGGGATGAGATAGCAAAATATGGTCTCGATATCGCTTCCATCAATCGTACTGTCAATTCGGCTTTCGCAGGAGCTTCCGCAGGCAAGATCTATGAAGGTGAAAAAAGCTTCGATCTTGTTGTGCGCGTAGGTAATGAAGGTCGCCGTAATATTGAAGATGTCAGGAATCTACAGGTAACGACCGCCAAAGGGATACAGATTCCACTTAGCCAGATTGCACATATTGATGAAATGGAGGGCCCTAATCAGATCCAGCGGGAAAATGCACGGCGCCGTATTATCGTGGGCTTCAATGTCAGGGGGCGTGATGTGCAAAGCATCGTGGAGGAACTGCAGCATAAGGTTGCTGCCCAGCTTAAAATGGATACAGGCTACACATTGACTTATGGTGGTACATTTGAAAATCTGCAACAGGCCAAGGCCCGCCTGAGCATTGCTGTGCCCATTGCTCTGCTATTAATTTTTGGTATGCTTTACTTTGCATTTTCGTCGTTAAAAGATGGCGCCTTAATCTACACTGCAATTCCCCTGTCGGCTATTGGAGGTGTTTTTGCCCTGGCACTTCGGGGGATGCCCTTTAGTATCTCGGCAGGCATTGGTTTCATTGCGCTATTTGGTGTTGCCGTTTTAAATGGCATTGTCTTGATCTCGGAGTTTAACCGTATTAAAAAGGAAGGGATTATTACCGACATGCAGGAACTGATCATGATGGGCACTCGCAATCGTCTCCGACCGGTACTGATGACCGCCGCCGTGGCGTCCTTGGGATTCTTACCAATGGCATTGAGCAATGGTGCAGGTGCTGAAGTGCAACGTCCACTGGCAACGGTTGTTATTGGCGGTTTAATCTCAGCAACATTCCTAACCCTCTTTGTTTTGCCCGCATTATATCTGTTATTTAATAAATCTGACAAAGCCCTTAGCAAACCAAATTCGGCTGTAACCAAAATAGTCCTTTTGGTTCTATTGTCTTGTTCCTTTTTTCAGGACGCTCAGATTTCGGCACAAACGATCACCAGCACACAGCATATATCTTTAGCGCAGGCCATACAGCGGGCAGAGCATAATAGTCCGCGTATCCAACAGCTCAGGATCAATGAACAAGCTAAGGAAAAATTGGCCAAAACCGGATTCGACCCTTCTAAATTAGCTATTTCAGGCGATTACGGTCATGTGAATAGTGCGTATACCGATAATCGCATCGGTATCAGCCAAACGGTTAGTTTTCCTGCTGTTTATAAAAAACAGACAGCAGTCTTACAAAACGAGCTCTCTTTGGCGCGTGAATCTACCAAGTTTAATCTCCTGGAGATTCGAACCGCCGTTAAGAGTCTGTATTTCGATTATCTGGCAATGGGCAAACGAAAGGAGCTCTTGTTACGCGCAGATAGTCTATATCGTATTTTTGAAGCAAAGACAAGCAAACGCTTTGAAGTTGGCGCAGCAAATATCCTGGAGCAAACCGCAGCCCAAACACAGCGTCAAGAAATCAATAATCAATTAAAGCTGCTTCAAAAAGATATGAACATCACCCTGAACAGATTCAATTTCTTATTGCAGGACAGCATTCGTTACATCCCAGCCTCCGACACAATTAAATATCAAGAAGTTATGTCGATCCACCCGGACTTATCCAGTCAGGCTGAAGCACTTCCAGCCTATAAGATTGCGCAACTTCAGACACAGACAGCACATGCTCAATGGCAATTGGAGCGTTCAAAGTTGCTTCCTGAAATTACAATAGGATATAATAGTCAAACGTTGCAGGGGGTACAAACCTTCCGTGGTCAGGAGGTATTGTACCGTTCGTCCGACCGTTTGAGCTACTTCAGCGCCGGCATCAGTGTGCCCCTATTTTTTGGAGCGCAGTCCAATCGAATAAACGCGGCAAAACTCGCTTGGAAAGGTCAGTTGAAAGAACTTGAATACGTAAAAAGTGAATTGAAGACAGAATCAAACAATGCCATCGAGCAGGTTGAGAAGTTTAAAGAAGTACTAAAATACTATGAAGATCGTGGATTAAAGCATGCAGATACAATTTTTGTAACAGCCGACAAGCAATTTGTCAATGGCGAAATAGACTACCTACAATGGGTCATTCTTGTCAACCAAGCCATTGGCATACAAAGCGAATACATCAATACATTAAACAGTTACAATCAAGCAGCCATCCAATTAAGTAAGTTATACAATGAATAAATCGTTAAAAAACACAGTATACAGTTTGATCCTTTTTTCCTTCGTTGCCTGTGCTCAAGGAGAAAACACCGAAAATAACAAGCCTGCGCCCGTGGCAGATTCTACACCTGTAGCGCAAAGTGTTCAACTTGAACCCAAACAGATTGCAGCAGCCGGTATTGTCATCGGACCCCCTACAATCGAAAATGTCAGTGGCAAAATTACATTACAGGGCCATATCGCTGTTGCGCCGGAAAGCACTGTGAGCCTAAGTTTTCCCATTGGTGGCTATATTAAATCGACGACTATGCTCCCTGGAAAACCCGTGCGAAAAGGTCAGGTATTGGCAACTATCGAAGATATGCAGTTTATCCAGCTCCAACAGGACTATTTGACTGCACAGACAAATTATGTGCTCGCCGAAACAGAATATAAAAGACAATACGAGCTCAATCAAAGCAAGGCAAGCAGCGACAAGGTGTTCCAGCAGGCCAAAGCAGATATGGATCGTGAACGTATCCTAATTCACTCATTGGCTGAAAAACTGCGTCTTATCGGAATCGAGCCGAAGAAACTAACGACGACAAGTATCAAAAAAGACGTACCTATATTGTCTCCAACCAATGGTTTTATCACCAAAGTGAATGTCAGTGTTGGAAAATATACTGCCCCCACAGATATTCTATTTGAAATTGTTAATCCATCAGACATGTATCTTTCCCTACAGCTGTTCGAAAAAGATCTGGCTAAAGTCAAGATAGGAAATACCGTTTCTGCATATGCCAATACGGAAGTCGCTCGAAAAATTCCGGCCACAGTCTTTCTTGTCAACCGCACTTTTGATGAAAATAGAATGGCCGAAGTACTATGCCGTTTTCAAAAATCCGATGCTATTTTGATCCCTGGGATGTTCATGAATGCCGATCTTCATATCAATAATACCAAGGCAATGGTTGTACCAGAAGAGGCTATCGTACGTTGGCAAAATAAATATTTTGTATTTGTGCAACATAGCGCTGGTTCATTTCAAATGAATGAGGTAAAATTAGGTATCCAAGAGAACGGAAAACAGCAGATTCAGGCCGATAACATTCAACCGAACACACAATTAGCACTAAAAAATGCTTTCGCGTTACTAATGAAAGCACAGAATAAGGAAGAGTAAAATCATACATATCGAATAAATCATTTCAAGTGATAGCCGCCATTTATCGTCCTTTTAAGAACAATGAATGGCGGCTTTTAATTTCGGATAAGCCGATCATCCATCTAAACTGCTTTAGTTAAAGTACGCAAACTCAGATTTATTGCCGTAAACTGAGGTCAAATGTCGCTCAAGCAGGCGATCATCATTTTTTGTTCGATAATTACCGGACATATTTATTTCAGGATAGTTCGAAGTGCTTTTCGAATGATGTATCGTGTTTCCTTGGTATCACTTTCTTGTTCCCAGCGATTACAAAGTGCCCTAACAAAACCGGGTTGGCTTTTGCTTGCGTCATTCAGCCAATTTCCAACACTATCCTGAACATATTTTGAAGGGTCAGATTTTAGCGGTTCTAAAATAGACAAGGCTAGACTTGGCTCCTGCTTCAAGCGATCGATGTGCTTACACCATACGCCTCTCGGTCGGGTTGCCTCCGAAGCAAAACGTCTCAAATTTTCATCCTTCTCCACCGTCCATAAACTCAGACCGGCAATACTCCTTTCCAAGTCCAAAGCTATCCTATTACGTATCGCCATCCAGCTGATTTCTCGCACCCCAAAATGCCGATCTGCGGCAAAAGGACGCATTGACAACAGTAATTTCTCAATTTCAAGCTGCTTATCATCTCCGACCGTGTAGGTTGCCCAGCAACGCACGAGATCTGCAGTATGATTGGATAGTATTGTCAGGAAGGTATTATCACGATATTGTGTGATCAAATCGAGCAGCGCCCGCCCGATCGTTTCATTGATGGAATTTACCGTCGGTTTCTGTAACTGATCAAGCAGCACCAAGATTGGTTTCAAGTAATGAATGCGCCCATTTTGCTGAAGGATATACTCGAGTAAAAACCGTTGGTCAACAGCGAGCCACTCCATAAGATTTGCAGTTTCAATTTCTCCGCGGTTCAGACTGGCCAGGCAATCTATCGAAATATCCGCTATCCGTCTTGCTCCTTTACGTTGTATATTACTCATAGCTGTGCTATTAACTCTTCGATATTAAGCCTATTCATATAGTTGACATCCATAAATCGATAAGATATCGTATAATCAGGATCGATCACAAAAACAGCAGGGACCGGCAGTCTGTTGCTGTCATTACCATTGTAGGCGGACAAATTGATTCCCAAGCGATCATAGCTTGAAATAGCATAATCCTGAAGTTCAAATGAGATGCCAACACTGATTGCCAAAGTATTATCTTCGTCAAACAACAATTCGAAATCCAAATTGTTGTCCGTCAGAAGTGCTTCGCTAAATTTAGGCACTTGTGGCGAAATTGCAAGAAGAGTGGCTTCAACAGCAGTAAAATGAGTCAAATTCTGTTGTAAAGCTCTTAACTCGAGATTGCAGTAGGGACACCAGCTACCGCGGAAAAAGGCCACAATGACCTTTCCTTTCTTCAGAAGTTTTCCCAGCTCAATTTCTTCACGCTTCGAATTCACCAAACTAAAATCAGGGAACTTGTCCCCTATCTGCAGGCTCTTTTCGGTTAGATCCCCAGACTGTAGATCCTGAATCGATCTGCCAAATATTTCCTTTATTTCGAGAGGAAGAGTTGCTAAATTCGCATTTAATTTAGCAATTTCGTATTCTAAATTTTTCATGATGCTGTATGTTATTTCTGCAAAGTTTTAAAAGTAAATGCACAATCACAATACCGCATTTTATTATCCCTATGGGACAAAAAAGTCAATATTATGCGTATAACAGAGAAAGCAATAAAACAAAAAATATGTCCATTGGAATTTGCCGTCAATGCGATTAGTGGGAAATGGAAAATTCCGATTGTATGGCGTATCAATGAAGGGGAAAAACGCCCAAGTGAAATGCTTCGTGGTATTGCAAAAGTTGATAGACGAGTGCTAAACCAACAATTGGGTGAAATGGTCAATGATGGCATTCTAACCAAACAATCTTTCCATGAGCTTCCTCCAAGAGTGGAGTATTCATTGACCCCCTTAGGGGAAAGTTTAGTAGAAGTACTCTGGAAATTGAATGCTTGGGGAGAACTTTTATTGGAAAATTCCAATAAAAGTTAGCACAAACGGGCAGATTCGATCGACACTGCGATGCTCTATTGCGAGAGAAGTATTCGACCCTGCTATAACAGCTCTTTGCGAAAACTGCAAAACACAAAACGCTGTTTCGTGTCGAAGGGTGTTATATGGTCAATATCTATACATTCAATTTTCCTAAAATATGTCTGGAACAAATCGCTTATCGATTGTGCTGAATATTGTTTAATTGTAATGCCACTGCATTTCGTTGGCCCCTGTTCAGAAAAGGTTCCAACAACCAAAGTACCTCCCATCGCAATTGCTTGGTCTGCGATTTCGATGTAGCGTTCAATCTCTTGGCGAGCGGTCAAAAAATGAAATGTGGCCCGGTCATGCCAAAAATCATATGGTGTATCGGGAACGAAGTCTAAGATATCTGAAACAATCCATTTGACTTTAGTCGCTTGATCCCCTAATCGCTTCTTCGCTCTTTCAATGGCAGCGCTGGAAATATCCAATACAGTAATATCTTCAAATCCTGCTTTTAATAAGAAATCAACCAGGAAACTGTCACCACCACCTATATCAATAATTTTAGCCTTTTTTGGAAGACTAGATTGATTTATAAAATGTAGTGATACTTCTGGGGTAGGCTGATACCAACTAACTGATTCCAACGGCTTATTTTCGTATATCTCTTCCCAATGCTTTTTTCGATTAAAATTTTCCATCTGTCTATTGTCCTGATAAATTTATTGACTGATAACGAACAGCCTTGGTTTTAGGGCAAAATCTTTAGATCCTTAAAAATTTTCCGTGTAATCGCCTTGCGGCAGCTCGAGAAATCAGGGCTGTTGAACTTCCGGTCCTGAATAAGTCGCGTTGCAAAGAAATAAACATTTTCCTTTTGTTCAACATAGCCTATCCACCATCCAGTGTTGATCTGATTAGCCATTGTCCAGCCCGTTTTAGACCGAACCGTATAGTCTGCGTTTTGTTCCGAAATCATAACACCTTTGACAATATCCATATTTCTTTTTGAAAATGGCAAATTTCCATCATAAAGCTTTTTCAAAAATTCAACCTGATTAATTGGTGAGATGCCCATTGGACCAAAATTCCAGAAGTCGGGACCTGATTCGGAAAGGTCCACATTCCCGTAGTTACAAGCTTTGAGATACTTCCGATAGACAGAACGATCAATTTTCTTTGCTAACTCGATAAATGCCCAACCTGCAGACACCGCGAATGCTTCTTTTACACTGATATTTTTATAAATATCCGGTCGGTAGCCATATTTTAAGGTATCTGTTGATCCGGGCCATGGAACGATGCTATTTTCATCTTTGATCGTTTTAGTTTCCAAGGCAATCAACATATTTATAATCTTAAAAGTTGACGCAGGTAATGTTGCAACTTGTGTGTCCGATGTATCGGACAAAATCCAAGCACCTTTATTATTGTCATAAAGTGCAACAGCGCCATTAACATGACACTCATCAAAATATTTTTGAAAGTCAGATCTGACGATCTTCTTGTCAGGATTTCGAGCTTGGGCCAACAAGTCAAACGAAATCACCGTCATTGTTATAAACAAAATCGATTTGAAGACCATCTGATAAATATTATTTAAAACCATACGTTGATACCATTAATAAGCCATTATACAAATTGAAACTTGAAAACTATACTAGATCCTTTATAAAGTTAAGACATAAATTCAACGAATTTCAAATATCCAATACATGATATACATACAAGATGTACTTTAGCTCGGTTAGAAGTCAGTCGTCGATTATTGGGATAGTATTGAATAGGAGAAAATAGCGCGGGACTATCGCTAAAGCAAGATAGTCCCGAAAGCTATGTGATCCGAACCTGTTATTCAAACCTCGGGATTAGACTTACTATTCAGACCAAGGCGAATGAAGAATACAATCGCAAAAGTTCTTTCGCTCAAAATTAGGGATCATAAAAGCGCACACATCTGCCTTTATATTGCCAAATGTGGTTTCTGTCTTATGCTCAAAACCTTCGAAAAAAGTCGGGATAATTTTCTTTTTAAAATTATCCCTTGGAAAGGCTTGAACAATCTCTTCTCTATTTTTGGCACTTAAATGCGCATAGCCATCCCCCATCACATCAAGCCCAACGCCCGAGTACATCAGGGCAACTTCATTTTCTTTGTGTTCAGCAATTCCTATGCTTGTATGGAGTGCTATGGTATCCCATACGAGCTGTAGTTTCGTCGACTCTACACCATGGCTTTTTAGAAAGTCTCGGGCGGCGTTCGCGCCATCCACTTCAAAACGAAGATCTGCACTGCTGTAATGCGATACTAAGCCCAAATCATGAAATACGGAAGCTACATACAACAATTCACTGTCGTAGACCAAATTTTTGCGTTTTGCATTCAAAGATGAAAATAGGAAGACACGCAACGAATGGTTGTAGATAAATTCAGTACCATGTTCCAATAGTAATGCTGTCGCTTGCGTTGCGATTTTACTGTCCGGAATAACAATTCCGGCCACTTTTTTTAAATGATTTACTGCCATAACTTTAAGATATTTAGGACAAAGTTATGATGGCAACAGCCCCATAGGAATAGCAATAAGTACGTTTGAAATGTCAAAATTTACCGTGTGCAATTTTCAATCTGCATCGACAAATTGATTACGGTAGTTCAGGGGAGACACTTTTGTATTCTTTTTAAAAAAATGACTAAATTGTTCTGCCGAATTAAAATGAAGTGCATAGGCGATTTCTTTCACTGTTATCGCACTAAACTGCAGCAATCGTTTCGCTTCTGCTATGAGCTGCCCATTAATGATCTCCTTCGCCTTAATCCCGCTACATCGTTTACAAAGTTCGCTTAATCTTCGTGCTGAAATATGAAGCATTTTGGCATAATCCGACACGGCATGATATTGATCAAACTGTGCACTGAGCATCTCCATAAATTTTCGATACAAGATGTAATCCTGACTATCGAACGTTGCTTCCGCGGTCAGTTTAACGTTCGCAAGTTTAATCATAATAATTTTCAAAAACGCCGCAAGAGCATCCATCTGATTGATATACTGGGGACCACAATATTCTGACAACAGTGCATTGAATAGAAATAACAGCTCCACTACTTCGGTAGTATTAGGCTTCAGATATGGATTTGCATTGGTGTTATTGAACAATACAGCTTTACAGTTACTTGCGCTCGGAGGTGTCTTTTGCCAAAAACAATCTCCAAAGGAAATAGAAAAACCCATTACCGAAGTCTGATCTGAAAAAGCATAGATCTGTCCCTTGGATAAGAGAAAAATGCTATTGTCATGTAGCTCAAATACATTATTATCAATAGAAAGATAGCCGGCACCGGTTTCGACAAAAAAAATACGATGATAGGTCAGTCTATTAAATGTTTCATGATCGTTAAGGTGGTAATCTATCCGTTTTATAGAAAAAGAATCATCTATTACAGGTTCAATTATAATCTTCTTAGCTGATTTCATACTATAAAATCAATAAACCTTGACAATATCTATTGCTCCCTATTTGAAAATATCCATATTCTCATCATAGATAGGGCTCTTCATATCCAGAAATTTCAGCACACTATGAAATACATGATTTTGGGTCAAGGTTTTATTTGGTTTCAACTGTTTTGAATGATCAGACACCCAGACGATAAAAGGAATCTCGTATTGCTCTTTTGGTGCAATGCTCATCGGCAGTCCGTGCATATACAGGTTATTTTCACCCAGTGATTCTCCATGATCCGAGACGAACAACATGGCACTGTTATATTCCTTCAATTGTTTTAGATCCTCAATCAGATTATGCAAAATATAATCTGTATAAACCACGGTGTTATCATAAGCATTTATCAATTCTTCTTTAGAACAGTTCCCTAACTCAACACTATTGCAGACCGGCTTAAACTGCTCGAATTGAGCGGGATATTTCTTGCTATATGTTGGTCCATGGCTTGTACTTGTGTGGAGCACAACAAAAATCTTGTCTTTTTTACTGGATGATATCCGCTCCTTTAGACCTGTTAAAAGTACCTCATCGTAAGCACATCCTTCACCTTTACAGTTTGTAGCAAGTTGATCATTTGTTTCATATTCTTTAATATGTACAGGTGGCTCCCCCCAATTACTCGTTCGCCAGATCACATCGACATCATTTCTGTAAAGGTAATTTGGCAGGATTTCGTACAAATCATCCGTATTTTTATGTTCCAATATACATTTTACTCCAGCTGTCGTATAGGTAGAGCAAGAAGTTGCGTCAAAATGATAAAGATTGGGTGTCTTGGAAAGCAGAGGATTTGTATTCTTCTGGTAGCCATACAACGAAAAATTATCCCTTCGAGCAGATTCACCTATAACAAGTACAACTACTGTCTTTTTGTGGTCAGTTATCGTCGCATCCGGCAATAAAATCTCTTTCTTATTTTTTTGGTATTCATGAATATAAAAGCGTGAAATATTGACGGTATAAGACCAAGGCATGGCAAGTGCACCCAAAGTCTTCGAATTCTTATCGATCCACAACCAATTACTCGCATTAGCAAATATTAAAATAACGATAAATAATAACGAAAGTGAGGAAGTGATAAAAAACTTCCTTGGTTTATCCTTTACTATTTTAGCTTTAATGATGAAGATACTGGGTATAATACCGAGAAACACGAGATAGACGATCAGTTTCAGAGAAAAGAAACCGCTGGACTCGGAATATCGGGTATTCAAGATATTACCGATCATTGTTTCATCCAAAATAACGCTATATGTGTTAACAAAATAAACGGCGACTGAATTGATCAGAAAAAACAAAACAAGTATGGATTTCCCGAAGCGCCGTGACGCCGAAAAAAACAGATAAAGTACAAAAGCATTCATCACCAGCATCAGAACCATTAAACTACCGATCAGAACAATACCCCCAAAGCTCCTGTAATCAACATTATTAAAAACAAAAGTATAAAATGGAAAATGGAAGAATATAAAATTCAACACACTCATGAAAAGGACAAAATGAACTAATTTTAAGCTATTTTTTAGCATAAACGGTAATGATTTTATAAAGTGTACTAATTAAGCAGATAAATGTAAAATAAAATATTAGCAAATTATCATTAATTATTCTATTGATCAATACAATACTGAAAACGAGGAACAATAATATGAAAATTGGATAATACCTTTTGTTGTTGATCCAGTTCCATATTTTAAATTCCCTGCTAAAAAAAATTCCGAACAGCCCCGAAAGATATCCTATAATACAGCCACTGAGCACGTCTAATGGATAGTGTGCCCCCAATGCGACACGAGATAAAGCAAGCATTAACCCAATAAATGTTAAACCTAAAAACCACATTATTTTATAACTCAATCGTTGCGGCATAAAAGCAAACATGATAACGGTCAAGGTTGTAAATATCGTGATGGAATGGCCAGAAGGCAAGCTATTATTCCCCAGAAGCATCTTACCGGTAATCAAAAAACTAGTATGATTAAATACTGCTGCGGGTCGTGGCACAGCAAATAGTACCTTTAAAAGGATCGAAAAGAAAGCAGAAATTAGAGATGCTGATATTAATGCCTCCCATAATTTAGGACCATAGCACAGAAAGACACTCAAAAGCGAGAGACTGATTAAACAATCTCCAAACTGTGTAAAATTGGACTCAAGATTTGGATATTGCCCCAGATAAGCATTTATCGCGAAAAAACTACTCTTCTGAATGACGGTATAGCCATATACATTCAATGCATGATTAAAATATAGAAATAGAATGAGCAGAGCTAACAGAATTATAGGTAGAAAGAACAACGATTTTCTAAGCCTAGCATAATTATGGATTATCGTCGAATTAATATTCATCTCGCACGCGTCTTTTTAAACGCGTAAAGAACGGAACGAATTCTGTAGAAATTTAGAATTTACAAATGCAGCGTAGGTTTTCTTATTCCGTGCCCATTATTGATTCACTTGCCCTTCAAAAAAAGCTTTATCATAAAAGAAAACCGATATTCAACGTATTTTGCTTCATCTCAGACCACAAGGCTGAAGATCGGTTTCCTTATCTTACAGTTTTCCCAGCAGCTGTGAAAAAGCGCTGATGACCAAAGTTGGCTCCTCAAGCATAATATTATGACCAGATGCGGTTGTCGTCAGGTGAACAAAGTCGCTTGTATTCTCATTTATGCATAGGTTAAAACTTGTCTTGTTGAATCTGATCAATTCCCTGCGCGTAAGAAGTAACCTCGAATTCAGGAAATCTATTTCTAAACTTTGAATCATCAAATAGATTATTGTGTTCGTATCGTGGAAGAAGTTCCAAAAGCTCCTTTAGCCGTTTATTGAACAAAGCCCCTATTTTAAAGATAAATTTGGGAACTACAGTATATTTGAACTCCTTACCGTAAATGTCTGCTGCCATTCTGATAAACTCCTGGTAAGTCGGGTGCGCTTTATCCACGGGCAAATGCCAGATCTGTCCATAGGCATCGGGTGTATTTCCGATAAGTGCAGTTGCTCGGCTTGCGTCGGGAGTCCAAATCAGACTTCGTTTCTTATCAACACGTAAAGGCACTTTCAGTTTTTTATCCGCTTTAATATTATCAAAAATTAGGGTATTGGTAATGCTTTGTGTTTTACCAGGACCATAGAATTCAGGTGCTCGACAAATAACGGCTTCAAGCTGGCCCGACGCTATCTCAGCAAGTACCATTTCAGCCATGTTCCGCCGCACTTTCCCCTTTCTTCCGACAGGAGCAAAGGTACTTTCCTCCGTCAAAACACGATCGTCTTGGGGATACATATATGTATTATCAAAAAAGACAAGCTTAGTACCGTTGATCTTGCAGGCATCAATTACATGATGAAGAATAGCAGGAAATTGTTCCTCCCATAGATCCGAACTTATGGGAAGCCCTAACGTGAAATAGGCGATATCACTCCCCTTCACGGCCTCGATTGCCTGTTCACGGATCGATAGATCCGCGGAAAAAACTTGGTCAGTATCATTTACTTTTTTGCGTTTCGACTGACAATGCGGATAGCAGAAGTAAAATTTCGCTTTAGCTCGCGCGCCAGTTCTTCTCCAATTTGTCCATTGGCACCCAATATCGTCTGCATAATATTCCTTTTTCTATGTTATGACCACCTGATACCAATATATTGATATTTATTCAATTTACCGCACCGTTGCGGTTCAATACCGAATAACACCCGAGCTCAACTTTTCTCAGCGCCCATGACCTATAGTATTAAGGATGTTGCCAGGGACTGCGATACGGTCTTTGCAGTAATTGAGTTGCTTCAGGATCATCGACACATATTTTTTGTATTGGATCATAAATTAAGGGGCGATTCAACTGCATCGACAAATTCGCCAGAATGCAGCTTGCGGTGGATATATAGCCCTCTTCAATATCCGCTACAGGAAGATGATTATTTTCAATTGCCGATAAAAGGTCTAGCATATGTTGTCTAGTTGCAGGCGCTGTATGTAGCTCGATTCGATGCTCCGTCAAATCTTTGGGGAACTTCTCTTTTTCTAAGATAACATCCTGTCGGATGGGCTTGCCTTCTCCGATTGGAATAAATTCATATTTCATCACACTTCCCTTTAAGGTACCCTTGTCACCATATATCACAAATGCCCAGGGGTATTCAGGGTCTGCTGCTGCCCCCCATGTCCTATGCTGCCAGACACAATTAAGATCTTCGTATTCAAATAAGGCTGTCTGCGTATCCGCGATCGTCGATTTCCCTCCTTTTTGCACATAAATGCCACCTTTCGCATTCACGCTTTTGGGCCATTTAAGCTGCAGAAGCCAACGCACAGTATCAAACATATGCATTCCCATATCCCCTGTTATTCCATTCCCATAGGCCATAAAAGTTCGCCACCAGCCACCATGAGGCAAACCATCATAAGCCCGCAAAGGTGCTGGTCCGGTCCAAAGTTCATAATCCAGGAAATCTGGAACCGGCTCAATCGGTGGATTGCCGTTCTTTCGCATATGATAATAGCAGCACATTTCCACATGCGAAATCTTACCAAGTAAGCCACTATCGATCACTCGCTTCTTGGCGTCAATGAGATGGGCTGTACTTCTCCGTTGTGTTCCCACTTGAACTTTCCGATTATATTTTCTTGCCGCACGCCATATAGCATCCCCCTCAAGCACATCAACACTGATCGGTTTCTGCAAATAGAGGTGGGCACCCGAACGCATCGCATCAATTGCCTGTCTGGCGTGCCAGTGATCTGGTGTTCCAATGAGAATTAGATCGAATTTATGACTGGCGAGCATTTCCCTATAATCTTTATACAATTTTGGAACTTTTTTTGAAATTTGACGCTCACTAACCAGCCGCCCAGCTTCCTGCAGCTGATTGTCGTCGACGTCGCATATGGCGATGACATCGACATCCCGAACCTGAATCAAACGGAATAAATCACTTTTCCCATACCAACCTGCACCAATCAATCCGACCCGAAAATTTTTAATCGTATCACGAAATGAAAGCCCCTTAACTTCTAAGGCTGATAAAGTTAAAACTGCCCCCGCTCCTTGAATAAATTTTCTCCGATTTAGATTGACCATAGCGATAATTCATTGGTTTATTGCCTAATATAATAAAAAACAAACGATAAATCAACCTGTTTTAAGCAGCAAAATACGTGACAAGCAAAAGAACCTACCTACAGGAACAAGACCTGCACTTTAAGATCAACAAGTAGCACATCATTTTTTTCATTTAAGCTAAAATAGCGTAAATTCATATCGAGCTAAACAATTAAGACATGAAAAGAGAAATGGTATTTAAAGGCGGCAGTACTGGGTTCAGGACTTGGAGCTGTACTTTTTGGTCTTACTGCACTAAGAACCCGCAATATTGCACTATCTATAGGACTACACTTCGGATGGAACCTAACCCATTGGGCTTTGGGGTTTAAAAATAATACAGGGTTATGGATAGAAAATGTTTCAATGGGCAGTGAACATCAGTCTGAAAACATCGCGTTTATTACCTATACTATCCTAATGCTTTTAAGTAGTTTGATCGTCTATACGCTATCAAAAAAAACATCGTTTCAAGGGAACAATATGAGCCAGATCCGTTAATCCCAAAATCGATGCGCAAGGTACCAGCACAAGCTTTTTCCAACATACAATCCCTTTTTCATATCGACTATCCTGTAGACACGAAGCTACAACAATCAGACTCACTGCAAGTTCCAAAAATAAAGGCACGGCTTTTGTAAACTACTAAGTAAAAAAAAGTATTATGAGAAGAACGCCTTACACCACATCTGTTATTATATTGCTCGTCCTATGTGTGATTGTACTAATGACCACGTGTTCAAAAATTGCCTAAATTACTTCCAGCTTGGGCAAAATTGTAAAACCAGTCATGAATGTAGTGACGAGTTCATCCTTGAAAATAGAGTCTAAAAAATAGATTCTTAGGCCTTCCTCATGGCTTTCATCAAGCAGATAAATTTCACTTTATTGATCAGGAAAGAACACAATCCGAACAGATTGTGCTAAACTTCGTTATTCCCACAGGTATAATTACAAAAAAGCCCTAGAGCGGGGAACTCTAGGGTCTTAGCCATATATTAACCTATTTTATGAAAAGTATTTGTATCAATAACGTCTTAGTTTTCTATTTATTTTGTACAACATAGAAATTTCTTAAATTTTCTTTTTTCGCACAAAGATTCGATTCAATCATTTACCCTATAGAGGTTGGGCTAAACCAATCAATAATCCCTCTACTCCTCTTAGATAACAAAGGCGATAAGCATTTTCGTATTGTACCACCTCCCCTACGAGGACAGCGCCATGATTGCCAATTAGCCTCCGCAGTACATCATCTATATCTTCAACGGTAAACATTGCCCGCAAATAGCCCAAGGCATTGACCGGAGCATTTCTATGATCTGCAATTATCGCAGGATCAATAAATCTTGAAAGTTCCAATCGGCTATGTCCATCTGGTGTCACCATCATGGCGATCTCGACATGCTGCGCACCAAGACCAGTCACTCTACCTGCCCATTCACCTTCAATCTGTGCTCGCCCTTCCAGATATAAACCAAGTTCTGAAAAAAAGGAAATCGCGTTGTCCAATGACTCCACCACGATACCCATATTATCCATTCGAAGTAACTTACTCTTTTCCATAATACGTTATTATTTATAAGGAGTTATAATCCCTATTAAAGATACAAAGGAAAATTTTAAAGCGATCATCGCTCCCAGTCTTTAGAATTTATAACTCAGGCCTCCTTTTACCATAAAAGGCGTTCCAGGTGTGAAATGCAATTCAGAAACGGGCTGCTGTTCATTTCTTAATCGAGTTTCGGTCTCGAACTGTGCTTCATTCCATTTGGTGTCAAATAAGTTTTGGATCTGCACCAAAAAATTCCATTTTCCCATGCCATAGTTTAGCAGGAGGTCATTGACAAAATAACCTTTAGCACGTACCGAATTATCTTCTATCGCTGGTTTTGTATTCATATAACGATAGCGTAAATTGGCCGAAATGCCAAGTGGTAACTTCACAGATACCCCTCCTGTACTTGTTAAAGAAGGCACCAGCGGGATATAGTTTTCGCCTTTAGGTTCGTCAATCGCCCGCGCGTAAGCATAATTTATGTCGCCGTCAAAATATAACCAAGGGGTAGCTTGATAGCGTAAACTCAAATCTGCCCCCAGACGTTTCGTTTTCCCCGAAGGCTCCACGACAGCTTCATCCCCCACATACACAAATTCTTGCTGAAGGTACAACCCCCATAAAGCAGGCTGAATAAAGAGGTTATCAGTTGGCTTCCAGATCAAGCCAAGATCTGCACCATAGGAAATGGGCATAATATCTTTTCCATTTTGTTCCATCACCACGCGGATATCGTTGGAATGAAATCCCATACCCGTTTTCAAATATAATTGTGCGCGATGATTGAACGTATATCCAAAGTTAAGCTTTGGACTGACCCTTGTAGCGGAAGCCTCTTGTCCAGCGGGATCACTTTTCAGTTTATCATGCAAGTTGAAAATCAAATGATCGACACGTATTGCAGGATTAATAGTCCATTTACCAATACGCCAATCCAAATTACTATAGGCATGCAGATTCATTTCTACGCCCGAAATATGCGAAAGCCGATCCAATAATTCGTCGCGCTGATAAACATGGTTCAGTTGAAGATCCTTGATATCGTCCACTCGAAGCCCAAAACCGGATGTCCAAGAAAGTTGACTATGATCAAACTGAAATTGGCGATTGTATTTGTTTTCAATCCCGTACAGGTATCGATCATCAACCTGTTCTATCTCATCGCCATGAATGGGATCTTTCAGAAAAAAAGTGAAATCGGAAAACAACTGAAATTTATAGCGCGACAAGTAAACATTGCTTTCCCAGCTTTCCTGATCATTAATCAGTGCACGGTATTGCATCGCTAAATTCATGCGGGATGTATTTCCGCCTTCCGTAGAATCGATCGACCCCCAACGGCTAATCAGTCCCTGCCGAACGGCCCGCTCCGGAATCTGACCCGATGCATTCCAACCCGAACTGAATATGGACCCCTGGAGATTGATATAATGTTTCTCATCGATCCACTGATTATACTTCGCAAATAGATTGACACGACTAAAATTTTGCTTGATGTCAAAAGGACCATTTGAATAATTGAACTCACCTGCGGCATAGGCATACTTATTCTGCTCATGGTTATTCACCAGATTAAGCATGGCTACCGTACGCCATGAGTCAAAAGAACCTCCTTCAACCTTAAAAAGATTATGATCCAAATGATCCAAGGTTGTAAAATTAACATAACCCGATGTGTTCAAATCACCTTTATCTGCATAATAGGCCCCCTTGCCAAAATCAATATCTTTAACCGTTTCTGGAATAATAAAATGGAGATCTGCGTATCCCTGACCGTGCGCATGGGAGACCATATTAACTGGAATACCATCTGCAGTAATGGCAATATCTGTACCGTGGTCATTATCAAATCCACGCAAAAATATCTGCTCAGCCTTTCCACCGCCGGCATGCTGTGCTATAAAGAGCCCAGGAACTTTCCGCAATAGATCTTGTGCCGAATTAACAGGAATCTTACTTAAATCAACTTTGCTCAATGTTTTACTGCTATTGAATGCATCTACCTGAATTTGACTCAACTGCACTTCATTTTTTTGCATTTCGATTTCAATAGGAGACTTCGCTTCTTTTAGGATGTACATCTGATCGAGATAGCCTATCCGGCTCAATAACAAGGTATCCGGAAATGTTCCCGGCTGTACCGAAAAAGTACCATTCGACGCCGTATGACTATGCTTTATTCC
Organism: uncultured Sphingobacterium sp.; assembly: GCF_964277905.1. Lineage (NCBI taxonomy): Bacteria > Pseudomonadati > Bacteroidota > Sphingobacteriia > Sphingobacteriales > Sphingobacteriaceae > Sphingobacterium > uncultured Sphingobacterium sp. The sequence goes on along the minus strand of NZ_CAXYKD010000048.1, from coordinate 994,352 downwards.
CCGTTGATAACGTATATTGACTTCTTCTAATTGCTGTTTACTATCCTTATCTTTTACCGTTCCCTGAATTACGTGTTGCTGTGCGTAACTGTGGGTAGCAGCCAGCAAGCCTATAAAAAAGGTGATTTGACGTTTGTTTATATTTTGACGTTTGTTCATAATATTAAAAAAATTACCATCCCAGAAATAACATCCCCGCACCGCAAATTGACAGGACTGCGCCACTAATGGCGTGTACATATCGATCAAGTTTTTCGGTATTGAGCAAGTTATAACCATAAATTCCCAACAAGACCATTCCGACCATGGTTACCACCGTCGTAATGGTAAAAGTGCTAATCAGCGTAATGACCTCCGTCATTGAGCGGTGTGCACCTGAAAAAAATAAAAGAGGTATCAATGGTTCCGATGGTCCCATGACGAAAATTGCAAATAATACCAAAGGCGTTACCTTTGTTTTTTGATGATGGTGATGATGCCCTGATGCGCTTTTCCCATGGGTATGTTCATGCACATAAACTTCATCACCCATTACATCAAAATGCTTATGGGAATGCTTCTTTGATATTTTCCAGATCCCGTAAATCAAATATCCAAGTCCAAAAATAAATAGTGCCCAACTTGAAACATTGCCACGCACGTCCTGTAACCAGCTGATTTTATTGAGCTGCCATCCGAGATAAACGCCAATAATCCCTAGTATGACCGAACTGAAAACATGTCCGAGTCCACATATAATTGTCCATAATATAGTTTTTCCCAACGACCATTTTTTCGATTTGGACAATACAATAAAGGGCAGATAATGGTCTGGCCCCGATGCAGTATGAAAAAAACTGATCGTAATAGCTGTAATAGCTAATGCATAAAGTGTTGTGTTCATATAAATGATTTAATAGCAAAGCAGATGATTAAGCTGCTTTCTTCAAGCAATGATTTGTTACATAGGTTATATAGTCGTGTATTGACTCAACCAATGATATTCACCAAAAGAAAAAGGGGATTAACCGAAAATTTTAAAGGAATGGTATAGGATACACTTGTCTGGCAGTCTGTTAGACAAATATTTATTTTGGAGTTCATAAAAACTATGCCACGACTTCTTATCCGTAAATAGCAAGAAAATAGGCAGAATCAGTCCCAAGGCACAGAGCCGAACGGCATATGCTAAATGTTGATCATAACTCAATTCGAATGAGCATTCTTCGATCGATCCGAGATAGAAATCGAAATGGGATTGTGATGAAGCTATTGACGGTTTTGACTCGTTTTTATAGGCAGCATGTGAAAAGACATCCTTGTTTATTTTACCTGTAATAAACATACAGAAAAAAACAATGGGCAATAACATTAAAAGATGTCTTATATACCTATACATAGCATGTCGCATCCCTATGGGATTGATGGATCAAATTTATTATAAGTTTGCCCTTTCAGAGTAGCACAAATCTTGAATTTTATAGCCTTTTTATAACCTAGCAAAAAAAACAGGCAGCTAAATAAACAAGATAAAAACTTCATTTAAACCAACAAATAGGCAATATAAGATAAAAAACAAGATTTATATGTATAAATCAACAGGTTTAAATTAGCACAAATCACGATTTTTTTATCCTATCCTATTATTCATTTATTTTGCGGCTATCGGCCATAAATAAACAAGGATAGTCCAGACTATTTATAATGAAAGTATGTAATAACAGCATATGAATCCAATAACATCACAGGAAACCGGCTCGCCATGCCGCTTATCGTTCAATTTCATTAGGATAGCCTCTGTATCTTAAGCTCCAGTTTCATCGGAATAAACACACGATCATCAGAAAATTAATCTACATAAATGAGCTAAATTTTCTGACGATCATGCTTAAGCGGATGCAGGAGTTAAAGTATAATTTTAAAGTTTTTGTCTGTGGCCAGCAGCAAAATACTGAGTATGCACATAAGCAATGAGTTGTAGAAATGATGGTACTCCTGATGTGCCATATGCGCCGTAAATGCTGCTACTGCAAAGGGGAACAATACAAGTACTGCCCCATTCTTAAATTGCGGGTTATACAAACCTATTAAGAGTAATACCACTCCCATAAGCTCTCCTATTCCAATAATGACCGTCCAAGTCTTATTAAAACCCAGAGACTGCATGCTTTGCATCATGGAGCCTTTCTGAAACACTTTAAACAATGATGCATAACCAAATACATAAAGGTAGTATGCATAGCTCAACCAATGAGCGACTGATTTAATCATTTCCATTTTATACTTTTTGTTTTCCTACAAATTTCTTTATTAATTTGCATGAATAACAGTACGTACAAGATTGTATGATACCAACAAAAAAGTTCGTATGAACACGCGAAAAGAGAATTCAACCAATCATATCAATGAGCTATACTGGAAAGATCGTTGTGGTATTGCATTTACCTTAGCCACCATAGGCGGCAGATGGAAAATCAACATTCTTTCCTATCTGCTAAATGAAGGTAAACTCCGCTATAGTGAGTTGCGGAAAAAGCTCGTAGGCATATCAGAGCGTATGCTGATTGCTAAATTAAAGGAACTTGAACAGGACAATCTGATCACTCGAATAGTATATCAGCAAGTCCCGCCAAAGGTAGAATATGAATTAACTGCGCTCGGCCGTTCGCTCGAGGAAATATTAACACTAATGGATAAATGGGGAGAAGATAATCTCCCCGAATCAATGCTTTGATAATGCATAGAGTGCAAATGTGCCTAACCAATGTGACCCCATATAGTCATCCTTGGTGGTAATATTGGGCAAAGAGTATTTTAAATGTTTATTCGCCAACTTATGCAAGTAACTTAACTCAGGCAGCGCTTTTGCGATACCGTTTAAACAGTTTGCGCGACTAAAATTAAGTCCATCCAGATGGACCAAATGTCCGTCTGTTCGATCTTTCACGATACCTGGTTCTAAATTGAAATCGGGATTAAACAGATCCGGCATAAAATCCTTTAACCATTTACGGTAGTCCTCCTGTTGCAGCACCAAACTCATACAAAGGGCTTCTTCAAGACAAGGAGAAAGAAAGTCGCTTCCACTTGGCTCAAAAGAAATGTTGCAGTTCTTATCCTGACTATATAAACGAGAAGCATTCGTCATTAATGATTTTTCAAACGTCACATTTCCCGTACTTCTTGCATAGTCCAGAGACAGAGAAAGGCCAAATGCCGAATTATCGTGATATCCTGTCCTAATCGGATAGGCTAATTTGGGCAGATATTCTTGATAAGATTTTACGACGTGTTTCACCAAGGGATCAAGATTCGAAGCCCAGCGTTTTGCATCTGTATCTTCCCAAGTTAATAATTCCTTCTGCAGCTGCAACAACCAGGCCCAGCCATACGTGCGCTCAAAGTTCTTATTGTTCTTATCTTGAAAGAAATCTAATTCAACGGCCACATTTTCTGCCGTAATATTTCGATTCAATTGGCGCCGAATTTCACCCGAACTGTCCAAATTTGGAAATTCCTTCAAAATATGTACAATTGACCAATACCCATGTACAGAAGAATGCCAGTCAAAACAACCGTAAAAAATTGGATGCAATGTACGCGGTGCTTTTAGATCACTATCACTACCGAGTACCTGCCCCAACTTATTGGGATATTCCACTTCGATGCAATGCAATGGCAAACTGAGCAAATGCTTGGCTTGGACGCTATCCAAGGTCAAAGGCTGATCATTTGAACTCGTATTTACTTTGATTTCCGAATTATTTTGACATGCTGCAAAAGCAACGGATAGGCAAAGAATCCCTATTATTTTTTTCATAAACCTCTATTTTATATATCACTATACAACACTTAATAAAGTAATTGTTCTACCAAATTGGGAACAGCTATTGTCGCCGACTCCTCAAAACACTGTATATTACGTAAAGCCCTGTCACTAGGTATTTTTTTGTCAATTAAAAACGTTTGACAGTGACTAGGCGCAAATTCTTTAAGTCCTGCAGCAGGATAAACCTGTAGGGAGGTTCCAATAATAATCAACATATCGGCATCCGAAACCAGGCTTATGGCCTCCTCAATGGCTGGCACAGCTTCTCCAAACCAGACTATATTTGGCCTCAGCTGACTACCTTTCTCGCAAAGATCGCCCATCTTAATCTCATCACCGACAATGGGATACACCAAGCGATCATCGATAGACGACTTGGCCTGATCCAAGCGGCCATGCAAATGAACAATATGAGATGATCCCGCCTGTTCATGCAGTAGATCTACATTCTGCGTTACAATACTCACCTGGTACGCTGATTCCAATCTTGCCAGCGCATGATGAGCCGCATTTGCCTGTGCCACCAAAGCCGCTTTCCGTCTCAGATTATAAAACTCCTGGACTAAGGCTGGGTTTTTGTGCCAACCTTCAATTGAAGCAACTTCCATGACGTCATGCCCTTCCCACAATCCATTGGCATCCCTAAATGTAGGTATACCGCTTTCAGCAGAAATACCGGCCCCCGTCAATACAACAATATTTTTCTTTTTCATCTTAAGTCTGTTTGTTACTCCATACTATAGTTAAGATTGACTTTTTATATGACTTTCATCATGTCTGTAGATCTGGATCATTCATTTATCAACAAGGATGCATAGTTATCCGGCAGCTCAAGTCGGATAGAATCTTTACTCAAGGCAGCCTTTCGGTTCATATCATCAAAAGAACGTTGGTAATACACAAAAGCGCTATTTGGAATATGCAGTTCACAGGCTTTCTGCACATTGAACTCATAACGATTATTTTTCAGTCTGACATGCTGATAAATTCGGTAAGTAACAACTTGAATCTGTACTTTATCAAATTTTGGAATGACTTTTAAATCTGCCGGTTCATGAAAGTATTTATCGTTGAAATACATAAATTCATTCGACTCTGCGAGTGTGGTTATCTTTAACTTTCCATCAACAACTTCATTCACTAACGAATCTGCCCGCAACCGCTCGGATTTACTTCCGTCACCGGAAGAACAACAAATACAAAGAAAAACAATAATTGGGATCAAAACAGTTTTGATTAGATTCATAGGCCTAAGTTATAATAAAAAATGCTTCCTTGCCACAATTCAGGAGAAAATGCATCGAATACCCCCGAAATTGATCAGAATGGTTTACATCACCCATAAAAAAGCCCAGGATATTTTGTTATCCTAGGCTTCTTTTCAATGCTCAGCGCAATCCAACCTCTTAAAGGTTATTTTCGATAGCACCCACTTTCTCACGATATAGTTGTATTGGCGCATCCAACAACACAGCGATAACGGTCATATTTTTATCCAAGCGCTCCACTGGTGCCTGAATGTAGATAATACCCGGGATGCTACTCCAATAGAGCTTATTGAAAACCTCATGGTTTATCATGGAACCGTCACCGACCACCCGGATCCTAGCGACTCCATTTTTAACACCTTTTAATGCAATTGGGCCAGTAGGTTTTCCCTCAACAAATAGATACAAGGTCTGGCGATCTTTGGAAAGTGCACTTAATCCTTCATAATGTCCTTCCGGCAAGCCCTTTCCGGTCTCATAAAGTGCTTCAGCATGATCCTTAATCCACTTTAATACCGTCGGATTAGTCGTGTTACTACTCGGCAATTTCGTATCTAAACCATCCACAGTTAACCCGGAATTATCAAAAATATTTTTTCCTGCATGCAGTGTTGACGCGATTTGACCTAAAGCACGATCTGTCAACTTATTATCCAGCACAGATTTCAACGTAACTTCAGTCTCCTGAGGTGCAGTCCAACGAAGCGCTTCCGCAAAGTTCAGTGCAATCACGGTAACATCCTGATCAAAGTTTACTTTCGTCAAGTCTACTCGAACGGTTTCATTTTCAGATTTAACACTTACTTTCGCGGATGCATCACCAACAACTGAAATGCTTTTAATGGCCGAATGATTGACTAAACCTTTGAGTTGCAATTCGGGTTTCTGTTCATACACATACAGATAAAGTGTTTTTCCGTCTTTTGATAAAGCAGATTTCCCACCGTAGTTCGCAAAAGGAATACCGGCTCTTGTACCATAGATCGCAGCCGCATGCTTATGCGTCCATCGCCCCAGCTGTTTCAAAATATTTAATTGCTCCTCAGGGATCGTACCGTCTGCTTTTGGACCAATATCCAATAATAAGTTTCCACCCATAGAAATACAATCGACCAACGTTCGGATGATCATATTGGGTGATTTGTACTTTTTATCAAAGGGTTGATAGCCCCAAGAATCATTCATCGTGTAACAGAGTTCCCAAAATTTAGCATCAGGGCGCGTGACCGGAATCCCTTGTTCAGGTGTATCATAATCTCCATGATGATTCAATCGCGAGTTTATAATAATATTCGGATTATATTTCCGCAAAAGATTTAAGGTCTCTTTCGCTTTCCACTCTTCGGCACTATGTTCCCAATCTCCATCAAACCAAAGTAATTCTGGCTTATATTGTTCGGATAGCTCAGTCAATTGCTTTTGGTAATATTTCACATAATTATCCCAACGCGTAGGCTCACCTTTCAATTCATAACGCTTTCTATTGCGCGTAAAAACATCATAATATGGGTGGCTCCAATCGGGTAACGAATAATACAGTCCAGTGTGCAAGCCCTCTTCTTGTATTGCTTTCACAAACGGTGTAATTACATCCTGTTTTGCAGCCGCGTCTTGTAATGTAGTGATCGCTTTATCAGCCTTCGTATTCCACATCGAGATTCCGTCATGGTGTTTGGTCGTAATCACCGTGTATTTCGCACCAGCTTCTTTAATCAATTTGGCCCATTCCTTGGGTTTATAATCCTTTGCTGTAAACCCATTAAGCTGTTTGATGTAATTGTCATGGTTAATATAATTATTGAAGAATGACCAAGATTCTGAGATCCCATCTACAGAATAAATACCCCAGTGAATAAAAATACCCAATTTGGCATCTTCAAACCAATCCATTTTTTGCGTTGATACATTGTTCTGAGCTGAAACGTTTAAGCACGCAGACGCCAAAAGAACAAAAAGAGAAATCTTTCGAAACTTCATAAGCTATTTTATCGATTACATAACGAGTTTAAGCCGGCAAAATACACATAAATCAGCAAAATCCAATTGTGTAAGGGATAAATTACGTTGGAGAGCGGTTGAAATCTAACATTATATTTTTCTCTAGTTCAAACTTAAAACACGCAGGGAATATTCCCATAACTTAAACGGATCTAATAGGGACTTTATAGGGACCTCATTCGGACTTCATTCGGATAAAACCGTGTAAAGTCCCTTTTTAATACCTATTAAATCGGTTGTGAGTATCTATTAAATTTGACGCTTATAGCGCTATGCCCTATCGTTGAATTTATTGAAGGTGCAACGGTACAAAAATCTTCCACTTCGAGCATCAAAATATGAACTAGTCTCGATCATTTTTATCCATTTGTGTGTGCTTACAAAAACTTCATGTATATTTGGCAGGTATGATCGAATTATATACAGATGGGGCTTCAAGTGGAAATCCGGGCCCTGGGGGCTATGGAACAATCTTAAGAACCATTTATACAGGCGATAATGAAGCTTTTAAAGGCAAACTTATCGAAAAAGAGTTTTCGGGCGGTTACCGCAAAACAACTAACAACAGGATGGAATTGATGGCCGTGATCGTTGGTCTCGAGGCGCTGAAAAACCTGCAGCAACAAGTTACGGTATATTCTGATTCCAAATATGTCATTGATGCCATTGATAAGAAATGGGTATATGGCTGGATACAAAAAGGTTTTGCCGGAAAGAAGAATAAAGATCTTTGGTTACGTCTAATGAGTGCCTACAAGCTGCATAATGTGCGTCTTGTGTGGGTAAAAGGCCACGCTGGGCATCCGTTAAATGAGCGCTGTGATCGCTTAGCTGTAGCAGCCTCCAAAGATAAGGCAAATTGGAAAATCGACAGTGTTTTTGAGATTGAAGAAGGCAAATAAAAACGGGGCATTGTACGATGCCCCGTTTTTTTATTCCAATGCGATTATTCGCCGCTTTCTTTAGCTGCCAAATATCTTTCAGCTTCCAATGCTGCCATACAACCTGTACCTGCAGCAGTGATTGCCTGACGGAAGATATTATCCTGAACATCACCACAAGCAAAAACACCCGGTATGTTTGTAGCAGTACTATCTGGTTTTGTGATTAAATAGCCTGTTTCATCCATATCCAGTACACCTGTGAAAAGCTCGGTATTAGGCTTATGCCCAATAGCAACGAAGAAGCCTGTTACTTCTAGATCTTTTTCAGACTGGTCTTTATTGTTAATAACACGTATTCCGGTCACCACTTGACCATCTCCTAAAACCTCTTTTGCCTCAGAATTGTAGTGAACTTCAATATTTGGCGTATTCATCACGCGGTGCACCATTGCTTTTGAAGCACGGAACTCATCCCGACGAACCAACATATGTACCTTTGAGCATAATTTTGCGAGGTATGTAGCTTCCTCTGCCGCAGTATCTCCAGCACCTACAATAGCAACTTCTTGGTTTTTAAAGAAAAACCCATCACATACAGCACATGCTGAAACACCAAAACCGTTGTATTTTTGTTCAGATTCCAAGCCTAACCATTTTGCTGTAGCTCCTGTTGCAATAATCACAGTATCTGCGGTTACTTGTACTGTTCCATCGATCTCAACACGGTGTACCTCACCAGTAAAATCTACTTTAGTCACATATCCAAAACGCACTGAAGTTCCGAAGCGCTCAGCTTGCTCACGTAAATCTTCCATCATCACCGGTCCAGTAATACCTTTTGGATAACCAGGAAAATTGTCCACCTCAGTAGTCTGTGTCAATTGTCCTCCTGGAACAATACCGGTATAAACCACTGGTTTCATATCCGCACGCGCAGCATAAATTGCTGCAGTATAACCTGCTGGCCCCGAACCAATAATCAAACACTGTACATGCTCCACTTCTTGTTTGAATTCCATAATCCTTTTTCTAAGCTATTAATTAACGTTATTTTTTAAATTTATCTTGCAATCCTTTCAACATATCTAAAGAAATGTTCTGCGGCGCTTCTTCTTTTTGCTGATTGAATTCCTTTTTCGCAAGTTTTTTATCTTCTACAGAATGTGTGGCTGCTGCTTTTGCTTTTTGCTCACTCTTTTCCTTTTTATACCGATTCCAGATATTTTCTAAGACCTTCTTGGTATACAATGGAAAATCACCATTCTGCATCCAAGCGTAGTAACTAGGCTCCTGCTCAAATACTTCGATAATAGGTTTTCCTTTATGTTTACCAAAATTGATTGTTTCCAATCCTTCCGCATTATATACGAGACGTCCGGCAAAATCTACCGGTTTGCTGAGGTTGGTAAACGCATGAAGAGCCTCGACGTCGTTCACTACAGGATAAGATACGACACCATGTTTATCTTCAAATGCTGCCCCTTCATATTTCGTCAACTGTGCTTTCAATACTTCATATGTTGCGCGAACATCAGCTTCAGCCGTATGTGCATTTTCAAGATTTTCATTGCAGTAAAACTTGTATGCCGCTTTCAACGTTCGTTGTTCCATTTGATGGAAAATGTTCTGAACATCTACAAATGCCCTTCCCTCCAATGAAAAATCAACGCCCGCCCGCAAAAACTCTTCCATAAGCATAGGGACATCGAATTTATTGGAATTATATCCCGCCAGATCTCCATTCTCAATAAAAGCCGCAAGCTCCACTGCAATTGCTTTAAAATTAGGAGCATCCTTCACATCTTCATCATAAATACCATGAAAAAAAGAGGATTCTGCGGGAATAGGTATTTCTGGATTGATCTTCTTTGTATAGACTGTTTCTTCACCATTGGGCATCACTTTCAAAAATGATACTTCGACAATACGATCGGTCGCCACATTAACACCTGTAGTTTCCAAATCGAAAAATACCAATGGTTTTTTTAATTTTAATTCCATGCTGGATAATACGCTTTTTTATCAAAAACCAAAAATACAAAGTAGTATTCGATTTTTGTAGTCTAAGAAATTTAATTTACAACCGCTTGATGAACTGATTCAGCTTGACTGATTTTCCCAACAACAACTTTCACCATTGCATCAAAGTCCAGGTATTTGTTGGCAAGGTCCCGCACCTTCTCTGGCGACATGTTTCGGATCTGTTCCATATAATAGGAATAATACGTTAATGTCATCCCATTTAACAAAACACTTTTAAACTTGTCCGCATGCGAAAAGATACTTTCCAATGAACCCAACATAGAACCTTCCATATAGGTTTTAACGAGATTCACCTCTTCCTCGGAGGCCAATGTTGTTTTCAACAAATTGATCTCCTTTTCTATTTCTGTCAAGGTTGCATGAGTAACATCTACCCCGACTTCGGTTACAATGGTCATAAAACCAGTATGTTTCAAGGTTGCGACAGCCGAACCAATACTATAGGTATACCCTTTTTCTTCACGAATATTTCGCATCAGACGGGAACCAAAAAAACCACCTAACAAAGTATTGACAAACTGTAGTGCAGGATAATCAGGATGTGTCCTTCCAATCGTCTGGCAACCTAAACGAATGGCTGACTGCAATGCATTTTCTTTTTCCTCGTAAACCAGATCATTAGATCCTTGCGCCAAAACAGGCCCATTCAAAGAAGAGTCAATAGCTGCGCCCTTCCAATCTACGCCAAAAATTTGTTCCAGTTCTTGCAATAGCTCATCCGAAACATTACCTGAAACAATTAAGGTACAGTTACTAGGAACAATTTCCTGTTGGTACAATGCGATCAACTGCGCACGTGTAATCGCATCATAATCTTCCAGTTTTGGTGTACGCCCGTAACGATTATTCTTACCAAAGATCAAGTTATAGAATTTACGTCGCGCCAGATAATCATTTTTCTGAATAGAAACTTGAAACTTTTGCTTGTTATTGCGTAAATAGGTATCCAATTCCTGTTGTGGAATCGATGCTTCCGTCAGAATATCTTTTACAAGCGGCAAGAGTACTTGACTATGTCTATTCAATGTATAAAGCGACAAAGAAGTTACGTCAAAAGAGTATTCAGGGACAAGAAATGCACCATAGAAATCTACTTTATCTGCGATCTCTGCACTGGACATGGTATTTGTTCCCTCTTTAAGTAAGGCGCTTAAAGCACTATTTAACAACGGGTTTTCAATCTGCCCGTCAAGATAGGTATTCTCAAAGATCCATTCTATTCGCACAAGCTCTTGCTCGGGCGACTGGAAAACATAGACAGGCAATCCGTTTGCAAACTGCTTCTTGATTGGCTCTTTCAAACTTATATTTCCAATTTCACGGAACTCAGGTGCTTTTGTTCTATCCAACATGTACAGCCTCCTCTTCTTTTGATTTATACATTAATATAGAAGCATTCTCCGGTCTAAAAATAGCCTGAGCTTGCTGTTGAACTTCCGCTGCACTCACCGATAAATATTTTGAGACCTCCGTGTTAATGCCATCTGCATCACCCAGCAACTCATGGAAAGCCAAGTTCATGGCTTTATCCAAAATAGATAGTTCCGCAAAAACATTTGTCGATTCGATCTTATTCTTTACTTTATCCAATTCGACTGCAGGTACCAACTCGGATTTTATGACCTCCAACTCGGCCCAAACCGCACGTTCAGCTTCTTCTAACGAGATCCCTTCCGATGGTTTCCCTTCAATGACAAAGAGGTTATTGTCAATACTTCCCATTACATAGGCGTTTATTTCACTAAATAACTGTCCCTCTTTTACCAATCGACGATACAAACGTGAAGAAGATCCTCTTGATAAAATATCCGACAAAAGATCCATTGCGAAATACCCTTCTTCCAATCTTGCGGGGCCATGGAATGCCATGTAAAGTGCATCTAGAGGCACTTCTGCCCAAGTAGTCTCACGCCTTATCTCCTCTTGCGCCGGCTCTTTAGGCAATTGACGATTGTATTTTTCGCCAGCCTCAATATCGCCAAACCACTTTTGGGTCAAAGCCTTTACTTCTTCAAAATGTACATCTCCCGAAACAACCATAATTGCACTCTGTGGATTATAATGTAATTTGAAGAAAGCTTTTACATCTTCCATGGTAGCCTCTTCAATATGGCTTAACTCTTTTCCGATAGTCGCCCAGCGATAAGGATGTACCTGATAAGCTAATGGCCGCAATTTTAACCATGCATCGCCATAAGGTTGATTCAAATAACGCTGTTTGAACTCTTCACTCACAACATTTCGTTGCACCTCAAGGCTCTGCGCTGAAAATGCCAGACTTAACATCCGATCCGACTCAAGCCACAATGCTGTTTCGAGATTTGAAGAAGGCAGGGTGATGTAGTAATTTGTGATGTCGTTGCTTGTGAATGCATTATTTTCACCACCTACTTTTTGCAATTCGGTATCGAAGTTAGGAATATTAATACTACCCCCAAACATCAGGTGTTCAAATAAGTGTGCAAATCCGGTTTGTTCCGGAGACTCATCCCTTGCGCCCACATCATACAAGATATTGACACAAGCCATGGCCGTATTATGATCCTCGTGTACCAATACACGCAGGCCGTTTTCTAACGTAAATTTTTGATAAGAAACCATCTGATTTTTCCTCGATGTTTTTAAATCCAGTTTATACCTTTTCGTAGTAAAGCTAAGGTTTTGGCTTCTTCTGAGCCTTCTTCAGGACGATAATCGTACACCCAATTGGCCTGGGCAGGTAGACTCATCAGTATCGACTCAATTCGACCATTCGTTTCAAGTCCAAATTTAGTCCCCGAGTCCCATACCAAGTTAAATTCGACGTAGCGTCCCCGGCGGATTAATTGCCAATTTTTTTGTTGATCAGTAAAGGCTTTATGTCGATTTTTCTCGACCAAAGCGGTGTAGGTTGGTGCAAAGGTACGGCCAAGATCACAAGAAAAAGCAAAAATATCTTCCATACTCATCCCTGTTTTTTCAGTATTCAACTTATCGTAAAATACACCTCCTATTCCCCGCGTTTCCTGGCGGTGTCGGATATAAAAATAATCATCCGCCCAATTTTTAAATTTTTCATAGAATGTAGCATCATGTCGATCACATACATCTTTCAGCTGCTGATGAAAATAGCTGGCATCCTCTTCATCGACATAATGGGGCGTTAAATCGATTCCACCACCAAACCAACGAATCTGATCGTTTAGCTCAAAATAGCGGACATTCATGTGTATAATAGGGACTAAGGGATTATTTGGATGAATGACGATGGATACTCCTGTCGCAAAGAAATCATCTTCCTCTACAGCAAATGATTTTTTAATCGCTTCGGGTAATTTGCCATAGACAGACGAAAAGTTAACACCTCCCTTTTCCAAAATTTGACCATTCTGAATGATCCTGGTACGACCTCCGCCACCACCTTCACGTTCCCACAATTCTTCTTCAAAGCGCGCCGATCCATCTAATTTCTCCAACGCCTGACATATTTCGTCCTGAATTTCTTTATAAGCTAAAGCAATCGCTTCTTTTGTTATCATCTACTCTATTGCTACTTTATTATGTTAATTTTTCGCTTAATGCTTGAATAATTTTAGATGCAGGTAGGTGTTCATACAAAATTTGGTGCACGGCATCGCATATAGGTAATTCCACTGCGTATTTTTTTGCATATTCCTGAATACATGCCGAAGCGTAATACCCTTCAGCCACCATATTCATTTCCAATTGAGCAGATTGCACACTGTACCCCTTTCCAATCATATTTCCAAAGGTTCTATTTCGGCTGAATTGGGAATAGGCTGTTACCAAAAGATCCCCTAAGTAAGCCGAAGTATTCACATCCCTGGAAGTATCACCGTCCACTTTTCCTACAAAACGACGCATTTCGCGAATTGCATTGGATACCAGCACAGCTTGAAAATTATCACCGTAACCTAAGCCATGGCAAATACCACCCGCCAAAGCATATATATTTTTCAATACTGCACCAAATTCTATCCCTAGGACATCTTCCGAAAGAATCGTCTTAATGACCCTTGACGATAAAAAGGAAGCAACCAATGCTGCACTATCCAGGTTTTTACAGCCGAAAGTTAAATAAGACAATTTGCCTAAAGCAACTTCCTCCGCATGACATGGGCCACCAACCACACAGATCTGTTCAATATCGACCTCATATCGTTGCTCCAAAAACTCACCGATAATCAAATTATCTTTGGGAATAATCCCCTTAATGGCCGAAACGACAATTTTATTTCTAAAATCTTCCTTCGTAACATTCGCCAGTGCATCCTTCAAATAAGCCGCAGGCGTATTTAAAATGACAATGTCCGAATTCCTAATTACATTTTTTGCATCGGTATCAATCGTTGTAATACTAAGATCAACCGAAACACTGCTCAGGTAAGTCGGGTTGTGTTTGAATTTTTGAATATATTCTGCATCTTCTTCCTTTCTTACCCACCAAAAAATATGCTTGTCTTGGTCATTTTCACATAGCATCTTGATCATAGCGGTAGCCCAACTTCCGCTACCAATTATACCAATCTTTTTCCCCTGCATGTCTTTAATTTGTTTTCGATAGCAAATATACTTATTTACTCATTAGATATACGATTCATGCGGTGAGATATGATACTTTCGTTACTTTCTAAGCAAATAAACGTTGCCAAAAGCCTATTTCCAAACCAACATAATAGTCTTTATCTTCGAATTTTATGGGGTAAATAGTAATAAAATCATGCTGCTCGGGATTACCTCTTCCTGAAATTAAATCAAATTCATGGCGATGAAAAGGACAGATTACTTTTCCACGTTCACACCAGCCATTTTTCAGTGGTGCTCCAGCATGTGGGCATTTTCGGGAGAACGCATAGAGTTGGTCCTCAAACCAGGTAATGCAAATAATTTTCCCACCGAATTTATGTTCGCTGATGCCCTGATTTTTCAGAAAATCGGCATGTTCAATTTTGTACCAATGAACCATTCGACAAGATAGCTAAAAATTACAGTGAATTTTCTATCTTTGTGCAATTTCAAAAATTTGCACTATATATGGCTTTACAATGCGGTATCGTAGGTTTACCAAACGTCGGTAAATCAACATTATTTAACTGTTTGTCGAACGCGAAAGCGCAAGCGGCAAACTTTCCATTTTGTACAATTGAACCAAATGTTGGGGTAATTACCGTACCGGATGCCCGTCTCAATAAATTAGCTGAATTAGTCAACCCACAACGCGTTGTTCCAAATACAATCGAGATCGTCGACATCGCAGGTCTTGTAAAAGGAGCTTCAAAAGGTGAAGGCTTAGGCAACCAATTCTTAGGAAATATTCGTACAACCAATGCTATTATTCACGTTTTAAGATGTTTTGACGACGGAAACGTAATCCACGTTGATGGTTCGGTAGACCCGATCAGAGATAAAGAAATCATTGACACCGAATTACAGCTTAAGGATTTGGATACTGTTGTAAAACGTATCCAAAAGGTTGAAAAAATGGCTAAAACAGGCGGTGACAAAGACGCAAAAAGAACATTTGACATCCTATCAATCGTTAAAGATCATCTTGAGGCTGGCAAATCTGCACGGACTGCAGCGATTGAAGCTGAAGATTTTGAGTTTATTCAGGATTTAGCATTATTGACCGCTAAACCTGTACTTTATGTATGTAATGTAGATGAAGGCTCCGTCAACACAGGAAACGCTTATGTAGAACGTGTTAAGGAAGCTGTAAAAGACGAAAAAGCTGAAGTATTGATTATTTCTGCTCAGATCGAATCCGAAATTGCACAACTGGAAAGCTACGAAGAACGCAAAATGTTCTTAGATGACCTTGGTCTTGAAGAATCTGGCGTACACAAGCTGATCCGTGCCGCATATTCGCTTTTAAATCTGGCAACTTATTTTACCGCTGGCGTACAAGAGGTCCGCGCTTGGACGATTGAGAATGGATTTACAGCACCTCAGGCTGCAGGTGTAATTCACACAGATTTCGAAAAAGGATTTATCCGCGCTGAAGTAATTAAGTATGACGATTTCGTCACGCTTGGCTCCGAAAATGCAGTAAAAGAAGCTGGAAAATTATCAGTGGAAGGAAAAACATATATTGTCCAAGATGGCGATATCATGCACTTCCGTTTTAACGTATAACCATCCCGCCTGTTCAAACAGGTAAGCATAAAAAAGAGGCGAACACTTTTGAAGTGTTCGCCTCTTTTTTATACTTTATCATCTCCTTTTTTATTGTCAAAACTATGCCCTACCTAGCGGACGGGCCATTACCAAATTCGCCTTGTAAGCACAGTGAGTCCACCATGAGTCCACGTTGAGTCCACCTTTTTATTGTACAGTCACTGTGCGCTCACCGTAGTCGAACCCCGCTCACAGGGCGAAGTAAATACCGCATTATTGTCAAGCAGACCTATAGAAGCCTCCACTAAAAACACTTTTACATTAAGCTAGGGATACAAGGCTTACTATTTAACAAAATAGCGATGCTCTATCACCTCTACTTTTTTGATATCCTTATCTTCTAATACTTTCTTAACATCACAATGGCCGGTTACGCCACGATAGATCAAAGCTCCACCAAGGGTTAGTCCAGACAATCCAGTAAGTGGGGATTTAAACAGTTTTTTAACACCCAAGCCCAATATGAATCCGCCGGCAATCACCGACAGAACACGCTCTGAAGTGCCAATATTTTCTTCGATACAATCGTCTTCGATCTTTGTTTTTATCTTATCAAATGCAAAGTTTAGTAGGTTACTCATAATTATCTCTATTTTATTTATCGTACATGTTATAAACAAATGGTGCCCTAAAAAAGTTTAGGAATAGAATAATAGTTTTTTATGTTGTTTCTCCGACGACATCTCTTATATTCGTATTTAACAAATTAGAAATACATGCAAATCAAAAAATATTCTGGTGAATTGGTACCCTTTAATGGTGAATCGCTACGCCATTCGCTTTCTCGTTCCGGTGCCAATGCTGACCAGGTCAATCAGGTCTACGATAAGGTACTCAACGAAATATATGATGGCATTTCAACAAGAGAACTCTATCAGTTGGCCTTTGATACTTTAAAAACAGTACGAAATTCCTTTGCCGCACGCTATAGCCTTAAGAAAGCTCTGCGTGAACTTGGTCCTGAAGGCTTCTACTTCGAAAAATACATTGCTCACCTATTGCGATCCATCGGCTATGAAAGCACCACGGGACAGACCGTGCAGGGGCATGCTGTTTCGCATGAATTGGACGTTGTCGCCTATAAGGACGGCAAACTGATCACCGCGGAATGTAAATTTCGAAACGATATTGACGCTAAAATATCGGTCACAACGCCGATGTATTATCTTTCCAGATTCAACGATATCAGCAATATCAAGTATCAGTTTTTTGGGAAGCAGCTGCAGTTTCAAGAAGGCTGGCTGATTACCAATGCTTACTTCACCTCCGATTCGATTGATTTTGCCAAATATTATAATATCAACCTGCTCTCTTGGGATTACCCCAAAGAAAATAGCATTAAAAAAAGAGTAGATAAAGCAGTTTTTTATCCGGTCACTTGTCTAACAACTCTTTCAGACCTTGAAGAACAACAACTGCTCAAAAATCAGCTTATTTTAGTGAAAGATATCGTTAATAATCCCGAAAAATTGGATCTCCTAAACTTAACAAAAGAACGGAAAGAAAAGGTTTTAAATGAGGCTCGCGAACTCATAAACTATCAAGTGGAAGAAGAGTATTAATAACATACTAAAAAAAGCGTTATGTATACCCGTTTGAACAGATAGACATAACGCTTTTTTAGTAATCGATAATATTCTTACAGCTTGGTTGGATGATAGATCTTGCCATATTTTGCAAGCCCGCTTAAATCTGTTTTTTCCCAAAATATACCATAAATAGCCGCTCCGGAACCTGACATAGAAGCATAAATCGCTCCTTTTTGATATAAAGTTTCTTTGATTTCTTTCAACAATGGGTAACTCTCGAAAATACCGTCCTCAAAATCATTTCGAATATGAAACTTCCATTCTTGGATAGGCAAACGAATCGCTTCTTCCAAATTAACTTCGGGTACCTTAGGTTGTACACCAGCATAGGCTTCAGCTGTAGAAATATGAATATTGGGCATAATGACTGCAATATGGTAGCCATCCAAATTTAGATTTAAGTCTTTAAAATCAGTCCCAATACCTGTTGCAAAAACAGGATTATTTGCGATAAAAAAAGGGCAATCGGCTCCTAACTTTGCGGCATAGCCCGCTAGTTGCTCTGCTGTAAGATTCAATTGAAAGAGCGTATTGAGCCCTTTCAAAACAAAAGACGCGTCGGCAGAACCGCCACCTAAGCCTGCTCCAATCGGAATTTGTTTGATCAAATCAATTGAAACGGGCGGAATGCCATAATCTTTTTCCAACAATTCAAAAGCTCTTATACAAAGGTTATCACGGAGATTTCCTGGGATATGTTCTCCCTGAATATTTAGTGTTGTCTCCGTGCCAGTCGTATCCAATAATTCGATAATATCGTAAATTGGAAGTGGATAAAAAACACTGTTCAGCTCATGATAACCATCCGTACGCTTGGCAATTACTTGCAGTCCAATGTTTAGTTTAGCGTTTGCAAAAAGTATCATGTGAGATGCTCTAAATCGTATATTTTTAAATTAATAACTTACCAATGAAAAGATATTATCACTGAACCTGGATAATCTTCCTTTCGCCTTTAGGAAGTCCAAAGAGATGATAAAACTATAAGCCACGATCTCGCCACCAAGTCTTTCAATAAGTTTACTGGCAGCAACGACGGTACCCCCTGTTGCTAAAAGGTCGTCGTGAACCAATATGCGGCTTCCTTTTTCAAAAGCATCTTCATGGATTTCAATCGTTGCCTGACCGTATTCCAGAGCATAAGATTCAGAGACGGTCTTAAAAGGTAATTTACCTTGTTTTCGAATTGGAATAAAAGGCAAGCCCAGCCTATTGGCAAGTAAAAATCCAAATAGAAAACCCCGGCTCTCAATTCCAGCAATAGCATCTATCTCTATTCCCTGCAACTGATCAATAATCGCATCAACCATTTCGCTACACAATGCCGCATCTTTCAACAAAGGGGTAATATCTTTAAAGACAATACCAGGTTTAGGAAAATCCACAATATCCCGGATTTCCAGTTTCAATTTATCTTGAATCATTCTCAAATATTAAATAAGGCGCAATCTTCGCAATCGCAAGATCTGAAAGTGTTCCTATTTTTGTCAAATCTTCTATATTGACATAACTTCCATGTTGATCCCGATAATTGACGATTAGTTTCGCATCTTTAGGGCTAAGATACGGATGTTTAGCCAATGAAGTTGCATCAACTTTATTAATATTGATTTTTTTGATTCCATCTAAATTAGCTACAACAATATAGTCTTTAATTAGATCATACGTTTCAGCCGTAACTCCATAAACCTCCTTTAACTGTTCTATACGATAGAAACCACCAAGAACATCTTTATATTTCAAAATGCGCTTGGATAGAATTGAGCCTATCCCTTTAAGACTGATTAATGCCGTAGTATCACAAGTATTAATATCAATAAGTTCTGCTTTATTTCTTTCAAATTTATCATACAACAAAGACGCTCTGTCCTGTTGTTTTGTTCGTTCCGAATCGGGAATTGTTTTTATTTGGATGTAAGGCTCTAATCTCTTGTAAAGTCGCTCATTAATAGAGTAGATTTTCTTCAGATCGGTTTTTACCTTAAATCGCCCCCCTTTTTTTTCATAGTTTTTCAGCACCGCGATCTGTTTATCAGAAAGTCCCAACTTATGCCAGTCGGCGTGAGGTAAATTATTTGGATCAAAATAAAATAGCTTTTCATCATTTAAATCTGGAGTCGGCGATATGGATTCCCTACTTTCGTTTTTATTCAAATAGGGATTGTTAAACTCCTGTTTATCGGTAGGACTGGAAATCTCGATGGAGTCATGAAAGGACTGTTCAAAAAGTTTGGCCTGATTAGGAATAGGATCCCTCGTATTACGTTTGATCAGCGTATAAATCGTCACAAACAAAACGATAATCACCAAAATAATGAAAAATCCATTTTGTTCTGTTTTACTAAATTTAAAATAAGCCAATAGCCTTTTCATAAGCCGCTAACAATTGGGTTATTTAAATTTAATAAATTATAAGGAAAATAAAAAGGGAATTATTAAAAAACAATTCCCTTTTTATTAATTATTATCTACAAAGAGATTTATAACTTTGATTTATCAACTTTTTCAACTTGACTACCGTCTTTTAAGGTTTTGGAAATCGCATCAAATGGTCTAGAAACGACCTCGTCTCCTTTTTTCAGTCCTGAGGTAACAATGATATTTTTATCATCCTGAATACCTGTCTTAACCAAAACCTGCTTAACTATTTTATCTTTTAGGACAAATACATATTCATCAACTTTCTTATTTGTATTTGTAGAGTCTTTATCATCAGAGCGCACGGTCACCGATTGAATCGGTACAACCAGTCCTTTATCGTGTTTTGTAAATATCTGAACTGTTGCAGACAGTCCTGGTTTAAATGGCGATGCCACATTCTCTTTCATCAAGTCTTGATACGATTCTGCACTAATGCGAACTTTTACATTAAAATTTGTCACCTGATCTGTCGATGATGTCGCCGTAGTAGTCGTTGCGATGTTTTTAGACGAGCTAGCGATTTCGGTCACAACACCTTTAAACTTTCTGTCCTTAAAAGCATCGACTTCAATCTCAGCTTGATTCCCTACTCTTACATTGTTAATATCATTTTCATTTACATCGACATTAACCTCCATCGAACTCATATTGGCGATACGCATAATTTCTGTACCCGCCATCTGCGCCGTTCCAACCACACGCTCTCCCTTTTCGATAGACAAGAGAGAAATGATGCCATCTGATGGCGCGTAAATTGTCGTCCGATTTAAATTATCTTGCGCTTCTTTTACTGAGGCTTGTGATTGGTCAATACCATATTTTGTAGAACGCACTGTCTCTCTTTGTGCCTGGATAGAAGCCTGTGCTGCATAATATTCGGCCGAGCTCTTATCCATTTCTGAAGCAGAAATAACACGTTTTTCAAAAAGTTCCTGATTCCGTTTATAGGTAGCAGCTACATTTTTAAAATTTTCTTCCTGTTGTTTTAATTGCTGTTGTGCAGCGGCTAAATTGGCCCGCTGTGAATTCATTGCTGCAACAGATCGATCATAACCAGATTGCAAAATATCTGGTTTGATCCGACAGAGTACTTGTCCTTTTTTAACAAAATCACCTTCTTTAATGTTAAGCTCAACAACCTCTCCAGATACCTCTGAACTCAGTTTAACCTCCACCTCAGGCTGAATCTTCCCACTTGCAGAAACTAATTCATCAACATCAGTCTCTTTTACTACATCCACCGCGACTTTAGTAATCTCTCCTTTGCCAAACCAGCCTGCTTTAAAACCTATAAAACCAAGGACTACCAAGAGCACTACTATAATCAATATAATTTTTCCAATGCTACGTTTTTTCTTTGCCATTTCTTTTGTTAAATCAAATAGGTTAATTGTTATCGAATTGAATTGGATTTCCGAGGTAATAATCGATGATCTTTGATCTGAATATTACATTATATTTTGCTTGAATAAGGTCAAATTCGGCCTTATTTCGTTCCGTTTGAGCAGTAAACAACTCCAATGAATTCGCCATACCAATATCGTAACGTTCTTTTGTCGCCTTAAATGCTGTTTCAGCACTTTCAAATGCTACGGTAGCCGAGCTATAGCGTTGTTTGGCCGCATTCACATCCAGCACAGCCTGATTAACGGCCTTGTTTAAGTTATTTTTTGCCAATTGCTCGGAGGCTTCAGCCTGTTTCAAACCGATCTTTGCCTTTGCCACATTTACTTTATTCTGATTTCTTGAAAAAATTGGAATAGCAAGAGATAAACCGGTAAAAAAAGACTTATTATCCGATATCTGTTGGCCAAAAGGCACTCTAAAAAGGGTCGCAGGATCCAATGGATCTGTTTGCCTTGTTGTTGCAGAGGAGTAATTCGTTCCATAACTCACGTTCAAATTGAGTGTCGGATAATAGCCCCCCTTCGCAATATCGATTTGTTTCAATGCGACCTCTTTATCCAATGCAGACTTATGAATATCCGGCTGCAATGTGAGCGCTTTCTGGTAGACATCCACCGCATTTTTATCCACTGCATGAACCAATATAGATTCCAAGCTTGGACGTTCCAAGGAAATAGGCGTTTCAGGAGGCATTTCCATCAGCTGCTTCAAGGTCAACAAAGACATTTCGTATGAATTTTTCAAATTAACTTTGTTCAATTCATTTGTAGCAACCTGATTTTTTGATTTGGCAAGATCGGCAATTGTTTTATTGCCAACCGCAAACTGAATAGAGTCCAATGAAAATTGCTGTTTCGACAAAGCGATCTGGTCTTCACTCGCAACCATCATCTCATGATTGGTAATCGCTTCCAAATAATTAACCAACACATTGAGCACAAGGTCATTCTTGATCTTATCCACCTGAGTCGCCGTAGACTCCAGTTGCAATTTATTCGCTTTGATCTGATTGATCTGTTGAAAGCCCTGAAATAAATTGACACTCGATCCCACCGAGCCACTGGTTCCTTTTGTCCAGGTGTTATTGACGATTCGTCCGGAAGTTAAATCAAAACCAAAGCCATAACGAAAACTTTGATCCACGCTAGCACTCAGGTTTGGCAATAAATTACTTTTTGCCTGAAACAAGTCCTGCTCCGCAAGATCTTTGTTCAGCGCCGCTTGTTTTGTCTGTACGTTCCGTTCCAATGTCATACGAATGGCTTCTGCCACCCCTACAACCTGTTGGGCTTGAACCAAATCATTAGTTCCTAGAAATAACCCAGTAAATACTACTGCAGAATAATAAAATCTTTTCATGTCCATATGTAGAACCATACATTTTTTTTTAGATTTGAACTTCATTTATCGGTTATGTATTTTGTCAAATCTCCATTTTTCCTTAGATGGCTATATCCCAAATCAATATGGAATATGCCACGTCATGAAAAAAAAGTCTATCTTACTTTTGACGATGGTCCAATTCCTGAAATTACACCTTTTATACTCGATATCCTAAAAAAATATCAGGCAAAGGCAACATTTTTTTGTGTTGGTGAAAATATTAAAAAAAATCCACATTTGTTTCAACGAATTTTAGATGAAGGGCATCAGGTAGGCAACCATACCTACAACCACCTCAAAGGCTGGGAAACAAATGATGAGCAGTATTTGGCAAATGTTGCGAAATGCCAGGAACTGACCCAGACCGATCTTTTTCGTCCGCCTTATGCCCGAGCAACAAAATCCCAACTCCGCCAACTCTATAAAAAATACCGAGTGATCATGTGGGATATTATGTCGGGTGATTTTGATCCGAATTTAAGTCCCCAAAAATGCCTGGAAAACGTTCTGCCCAACATTAAAAATGGCTCTGTTATTATTTTTCATGATAATATCAAAGCCATTCCCCGTGTCGAATATGTTCTGCCTAAAACAATAGAGTTTCTATTAAAAAATCACTATCAGCTTTCGAGAATAGATTAAGGTTTACTTCTAGTAAACGTCACCTCAGATTCGTAATATTTACCTACACTGACACTGAAATACCCCAGTGCATTGTTGCTTAAATTTGAAATCGGATTAGCTGGCGAAGCCGAACCAGGATTGATCATTTGAAAACTATTCCAGTAATTGTAGGCGCCTACATCGATACATTGACGCAGGATACGCACACGATCACCAACTTTCAAATCTCTATCGCGGTCGACAATATCATGCTGCACCTCTAAACCATTGTTATACTTATCGTTAAAGACATCAATAAAACGTAATTTACCTCCATTGACCGACATTTTATACTTATAATAGTTACCTTTTTCCGGTGGATCGATAAATACGAGGGTCGGATAGTAAATCGTGTCAGTAAAAATAATTCGCTCTGAAAGCCCTATAGAATCCACCTCCACATAGCTGGGAACCTTTGATACCCCTTGAATCTCCCTTCCATCAGCGGTCTTTACCTGCAACTGGTAAGTGACCTTCTCCTGTAACCGTAATGTCTTATTGGTATACAGCCCATCAGCCCCCGCTTGAAACATATAAGTGCGATTATTTTGCATATTCTTAACGATCACTTCTGCATCTGTTATCGGAGAAAATAGAGAGTCTTTAATACTTACAACCTTCTGTATACTAATCTCATGTTGTTGATCTGAAACCATCAAATCTGCGGTGATAACCAATTGACCTGTATTTTCGGGCAGTTCCAAATCTATTTTGTCTTCGCAGCTCACTAAAGTAAATAATGCAACAGCTATAACTCCTAATATCTTCTTCATTCTTTGCTAAAATTTAAAATTCCAAGTAATCGATGGGATCGTCCCAAATAATGCTATCCGATAAATCTCGGTGACATTGGATTGTCCTTCTTTTTCTCTAAAGTCGATCAAATAAGCATTTTTTCGATTATAGGCATTATATAGGCCAAACGACAAGCTCGAGTAGCTATTCTTTGTTCGCTTAATATCATAAGTTGCTGCCAAATCCAGACGGTGATAAGCAGGCATCCGCTGCCCATTTCTTTTATCGTAATAAAAGATCGTACGATCGTCAACAAAATATTTCCCCGCGGGCATCGTTACAGCATCTCCTGTATAGTATACGAAATTTGCACTTAAATTCCACTTCGGATTTAACTGATACTGCGCTACGATAGCTATATTATGCGTTTTGTCCTGCCGTGCACTAAACCATGCGCCATCATTGATTTGTTCAAATTGCCGCTCACTTTTGGACAAAGTATAACTCAGCCAGCCGCTAAATCGTCCCAGTCTCTTTTTCAGAAACCATTCAATTCCGTACGCTCTACCTTTTCCAAACAGCAATTCTCCCTCCAGCAATTCATTTGCCTGTAGATCGGCGCCATTCCTATAGTCAATCTGGTTCTTTAAATCTCGATAATAACCTTCAACAGAGAATTCATATCTGTTGGATGCAAAATTCCGAAAGTAACCTAGCGAATACTGATTGGATAGCTGCGGCTTAATCGTATTATTGCTCAGTACATATTGATCTGTAGGAAGACTACTGGTTGTATTGCTCAATTGATGCAGGTACTGAACATTTGTATTGAAAGATGCCTTTACCGTCGTTAAATCATTGATAGCGTAGTTTAATGAAACGCGAGGCTCCAGATAAAAGTACTTTTTACCCAACTTGCCATTTCCCACATAGGTAGAATCTACGGCCTCACCTGCAGGATCGAAGGTATAAAATGTACCCGGCCCCAATGTTGCGTAAGCGGATGCCCTCAGTCCGTAATTTAATTTTAAACGATCTGTAATAGACCAGTCATCGGTTAGATAAGCAGCAACATCAGCACCCTTGCGATGTTGAATTTGCAATGAATTCACCTTCGAATCTTCCCCCGCTTCGATACTTGCCGGTCGGATTTCCTGCAAGGCTGCCTGCAATCCAAATTTTAGATTGTGACGGTCCGAAAGATTGTATTGAAAATCTTGTTTAAAATTATAATTAAAGATGTCTGAACGAATTTTAAAGTTGTTATCATCCTCAATCTTAACCTGATAATTGAATTTGCTAAAAATAAGCGTAGTATTGCTAAACAACCTATTGCTCCACACATGGTTCCAACGCATGGTTCCAGTCGCATTTCCCCAATTGAAATCAAACAAATCATGATAAGCCATCGCGTCCTTGCCGAAATATCCAGACAAGTAAAGTGTATTCTTATCATTGATGCGATAATTTAATTTTGCATTGAGGTCATAAAAAAAGAGCGCACTCTTTTTAATATTCTCATCACTTGAAAGCTTTAAGAAAAGATCGGCATAGGTACGTCTACCGGAGATCATAAATGAGCTCTTGCCTTTTTGAATTGGTCCTTCCAATTTAAGACGCGAAGCAATAAGACCCAAGCCACCTTCTACATTGAAATGCTGGTTGTTTCCATCCAAGGTGGTTATTTCCATCACCGATGATATTTTGCCTCCATATTGGGCTGGAACACCTCCCTTGTAGAAATTCACGTCTTTGATCGCATCGGAATTAAAGGTCGAAAAAAAACCGAACAAATGAGAACTGTTATAGACAGGAGCCTCATCCAGCAAAATCAGATTTTGGTCACCACCGCCGCCACGCACGTAAAAATTGCTGCTTCCTTCGCCCCCACTGGTTACTCCGGGAAATAGCTGAATGGTCTTGAGAATATCCTTTTCTCCAAATAGTACAGGAACTTTTTCGATTTCCTTAGGGCTAAATTGTGTCAATCCAGGGGTTAGATCCTTTATTGATTTGCGCCTATTTCCAGTTACGGTAACCTCAGCGAGCTGATTTTCCTCAGGTACCAACTGAATAATATACGTGGAGTCCTTGTCAAGGTGGACAGAGAATGCTTTCGTTCGATAGCCTACAGATGATACTTCCATTCCTTTGCCGGCATCACGGACAGACAAACTAAAAAAACCATATTTATTTGAAGCGGTGGATTTTTTCTCTGTATCGTTTCGTATGACGGCGCCAATGATATTCTCACCACTGATACTGTCCCTAACAAACCCAGAAATAGATTTAGACTGTTGACTATACGCTTGCTGCGCGCAGAACAAAATGGGAGAAAAACAAAATACAACCTTTATAGGTTTAAACATAATCAAGTGAAGTCAAAAATTTTGCTGAAAATAATAAAAAAGCCTTACAATTTGTAAGGCTTAATAATAAGTTTATAATTTGTTAGTTAAGGTCTCTGTTTAACAAAAATAGCATTTTATTCATTTATGCCAAATATTTATCTATTTTTCTTTTCACTTTTCTTCGCTTGATCAAAATATCCCTTAAAAAAAGCCATTTGATAAACAATTGACCGAGACCAGTACTCCCAATTGTGTCCACCTTCACTTGTAACAAAGGTATGATTTATATTATGGTACATCAATTTATCGTGCAGTGCAACATTCACGGTATAGAAAAAATCTTCCTTACCGCAATCGATGATTAGGCGAAGTTTATTATTGACTAATTTGGGCACCATATTAATAACAACCCGATTATCCCATTCTTGCGGTACATCAGCGTAATTCCCGATGCGATCTTTAATTTCCCAGTTTAAGGGAAAAGGTCTAAAATCTACCCCACCAGCTGTACTTCCAGCGGCGCCATAGCTATCCTGATGTTTTATGGCCAGCGACAGCGCACCATGCCCACCCATACTTAATCCCGTAATTGCCCTTCCGCTCCGATCTTTGATCGTCGAATAATGCTGATCCATATAATCAATCAGCTCTTTGGACACAAAAGTTTCATATTGGTAGTTTTTATCATTCGCGACATCCCAGTACCAGCTTCCGAAACCACCATCGGGACAAACGACCATATAACCATACTGATCCGCCAATGCGCTCACACTTGAATTTTTAACCCAATTGCTATAATTACCGGAATAACCATGCAACAGGTAAAGGACCGGATAACTGATTTTGTTCGAGTAATTTTGAGGAAGAATTACGACAGTCTTAATTGCTTTACCCATGGATGGACTCCGAATGGACAGGGTGTCCACTTTGGCAGCAAAGGTGTTCGTCGGAGTACATAAAAATAAAACGAAGGCAATTAACATAAGCCTAATACCTCTTGAACAAAATAGGCAGTTTTTGATAGGTTCGGTTTGATGAAAATTATGCACCGAATAACTGAAAATAGGTCTAGTGTTTATCATAAATTTATTGATTTCTTTCAAAAAAATAAAGATAGGATTTTAAACCAAATGGACGCTCGCTAATTGTATAAAATCCATTTCCCTTGCTATCGAAAGCTATCGCTTCCCCTTGTGGCTCCACCTGATAAGGCAGAATAACCGGCTTTTGTTGGAATAACTGTTTCCAGGATTCATTCCGGTCTCTCTGCCAATAGAAAATATGGGTAATATTCTTTACAAGCAACTGTGTACCCGTCGGATCTATAGCGGCAGCAGTAGCAAAAGTAAATGGCAGCTCCGCTACGCTATTTAAGGTAAAATACTGCTGTTTAGAATTTGTAAATACCGCTGCGGAATAAACAGTCGATCGAAATTCACGTTTAGATATTACATACAACATTTTGTCTATTGGATCAATCATAATCGATTCGGCATCTAAACGTTTCTGGCCCGGAAATTTAAGAAAGATAGCCCGAATCGACTTCTTCGGAATAAGCCCAGCATCATCAGCCTGAGGCTCAGGAAATACATACAGGCATGTCCAGGTTCTTTTCCCGGCATTGTTTCCGATGTCCGCAAGGACGAGAAAATAGGTGTCCCCAATTTTCACCCGATCGATATCCTCACAGTCGACGACAGATACCCCTTCGAGTGAAAACTTCTTGAGTAGTTTGGCCTGACGATCGATTAAATAAATAGTTGCACCATCACCACTATCATTATGTACCCAAAAATTGCCCTCCTGATAAGCCGGTGTAATACCCGACACCTCTTTCAATTGTGGATCCGTCAATTCCCCAAGGGCAATTTGCGTTTTAAAATAATCCTTCCTATTTTGGCTGTAAACCTGCAGACTTAACAGAAAAAATACAAGTAGCAGGCACAGATTCATTCGTGCAATATTCATGTTTAAAGATACGTTTTTATTGATATTTACATGCTAATTATGAAGAAGCCTTCCACATACATTTCATTACTCCTTTTTTTAACACTCTTACTGCCCTGTCAAAGCTTACTTGCCCAGAGCTCTTCATTTCGCGTAAAAGTAAAATCTGGTCTTCAGCAAACACCGCCGTATCTTGTCAAGTACTACAACAGCAAAGATTGGGAGAAATTCTATGCCGAAATCTTGCAATTTGATTATGACCCCAAATTTGAATATGACATCAGGATTCGCAAACGTCAAAACGATTCACATTCGACATATACCTTAGCCAAAACGATTACAAAATCACTATCGGAAAATACAGCGGTGGCCACATGGGAAGTTGGAGAAAACTACGTGAATGCCCAGAGCCTTGGCAAACTGAAATGTCTACAGGTAAAATCTGACAAAAGGAATAAATGGGAATACTTCACGTCAACAATTCAAGGTTTCGATTACGAGGAAGGCTACCGTTACCGCATTCGCGTAAAACAAACGAAACAAAAAGATACAGACTCCGTCAGTTATAGTTTAATTGAAGTCCTATCGAAAGAACGTGCAAACGAACTGCCCAGTGTGGCCGCATTTCTTGCCCGTTTTAAGTGGAATCTGCTTCAGTTAAATGGAAAGGATGTTAGCTCCAGCAAAGCAAGTATCGGGTTCGATGCCAAAAATGGCACGATTACCGGGACAACGGGATGCAACAATTTTTGGGGAAATTTCGTCATTAAAGACGACAAAATCAGCTTTCTGCACCTCGCAAGCACCATGCGCGCCTGCAATGGCATAAATATCGAAAATGATTTTTTTCAAATTTTTGAACAAAGACAAATTCAATTTGACATAGCTGAACAAACCTTAAATTTATATAATGAAAGAAAACTAGTCATGATTTTTGGATTGGAGCGACAATAAAAAAACACCCAAAGTCTGGGAGACTTTGGGTATCTTAGCCATATTATTAACCTATTTTATGAAAAGTATTTATGCCATTTGGAAATGACATAAACAAATATGTGAAATAAATCGGAAACAATCGAAAGCATAATAATATTTTAACAAAATTTTAACATTTTTAAAGAAAACAATGAGACAAATGGGCATACAAATGATCCATTTAGGCACATCCCAATCAAATCTATCCCGTAACTTACAAGTTTAAACAGACAAAATGATCAAAACATTTCTAACATCAACAACCTTACTTTTAACCGCTACTCTTTTTGCCCAGAAGAACCCTGTTATCAAGGGAAACTACGCTGATCCTGAAGGTATTATCTATGGCAATAAATACTGGATATTCCCAACCTATTCAGCGCCTTATGAAGAGCAGATATTCTTTGACGCGTTTTCATCTTCCGATTTGGCCACCTGGACAAAACATAGCCGTATCTTGGAGAACAGCAACGTAAAATGGGCGAAAAAAGCCATGTGGGCACCTGCAGTATTGGAAAATAAGGGCAAATATTATCTGTTTTTCGGAGCCAATGATGTGCATCAGGGAGAGATCGGAGGCATTGGGGTCGCTGTGGCCGACAAGCCAGAAGGCCCTTATACCGACCTATTGGGCAAACCCTTAATCAACGATATTATCAATGGCGCTCAGCCGATAGATCAGTTTGTTTTCAAAGATAAAGACGGCACTTTCTACATGTATTACGGCGGTTGGAAACACTGCAATATGGTCAAACTCAAACCAGATTTCACAGGCTTGCTCCCTTTTGATGATGGGACCTTTTATAAAGAAATCACCCCTAAAGATTACGTCGAAGGACCATTTATGTTTATAAAAGACGGAAAATATTATTTCATGTGGTCGGAAGGCGGCTGGACAGGCCCCGACTACAAAGTCGCTTATGCCATCGCCGACTCGCCCTTTGGCCCTTTTGAGCGCATCGGGACAATATTGGAACGGGATCCGGAAGTCGCTGTTGGCGCCGGACATCATTCAGTCATCAAAGTACCCAACAAGGACAAATATTTTATTGTCTATCACCGTAGACCACTTGGCAAAGATGGAGCCAATGAGCGGGTAACCTGCATCGAAGAAATGAAATTTGACAAAAATGGACATATCATACCTGTTAAGATGACCTTTACAGGTGTCAAACATCCATTAAAATAGCAGAATTATTTCTTTTTGCAAACAACAAAAAAGCCCAGATCAATCGAACTGGGCTTCTTTTTTTATGAAAGCAATTACAGCTTAAATGCTGGAAATTGCATTATTCAATGTTTCAGATGGACGCATTGCCTTAGCTGCCAATTCATCATTCGGGAAATAATAACCACCGATGTTTTGTGCATGCCCCTGAGCAGCGATCAGTTCTTCATTGATTTTCGCTTCATTTTCTGTTAATACGTTTGCAACGGTCGCAAATTTCTCAGCTAATTCAGCATCTTTTGTTTGTGCTGCCAAAGCCTGAGCCCAGTATAATGTCAAGTAGAAATGCGACCCACGGTTATCGATCTGACCAACTCTACGTGCCGGAGATTTGTCATTAGCCAGGAATTTCTCCGTTGCTTCATCCAATGTCTCCGCCAATACCAGCGCTTTTGGATTATTTTGTGTTTGAGACAAGTGTTCCAAAGAAGCACCAAGTGCCAAGAATTCACCTAATGAATCCCAACGCAAGTAACCTTCTTGAAGGAACTGTTCTACGTGTTTCGGGGCCGAACCACCAGCACCTGTTTCAAATAAACCACCACCATTCATCAATGGAACGATCGACAACATCTTAGCTGATGTACCCACTTCTAAGATCGGGAATAAATCCGTCAAATAATCACGTAATACGTTACCAGTTACGGAAATAGTATCTTCGCCTTTACGAATACGTTCCAAAGAGAATTTCGTTGCATCAATCGGAGATAAAATACGAATATCCAAACCAGTTGTATCAAAGTTTGGCAAGTATTTTTCTACTTTTTTGATAATTTCTCTATCATGTGCACGGTTTTCGTCCAACCAGAATACAGCTGGTGTTTCAGATAAACGAGCACGATTTACAGCCAATTTCACCCAGTCTTGAATCGGAGCATCTTTCGTTTGACACATACGGAAGATATCTCCTGTCTCTACTTTTTGCTCCATGAAAACATTTCCTTCCGCATCAACCACGCGAATAACTCCGTTTCCTGCAGCTTGAAAAGTTTTATCATGGGATCCGTATTCCTCAGCTTTTTGCGCCATCAAACCTACGTTTGGCACAGAGCCCATTGTTTTTGGATCTAGAGCACCATGCTCCTTACAGTCTTCAATTGTCGCTTCGTAAACGCCAGCGTAACAACGATCAGGAACCATAGCAATCGTATCTTCTTCTTGACCGTCTTTATTCCACATCTTACCACCGATACGGATCATTGCTGGCATAGAAGCGTCAATAATTACATCAGAAGGCACGTGGAAATTTGTAATGCCTTTATCCGAATTTACCATCGCTAAAGCAGGGCCATTTGCGATAGCAGCGTCGATAGCAGCTTTCACCTCAGCCTCTTTTGCATGACCAGCAATTTTAGCATAAACCTCGCCTAAACCGTTATTTTTATTGATACCCAGCTCTTTGAACAAATCGCCATATTGCGCAAAAACATCTGCAAAATAAGTTTCAACAACAGCACCAAATATAATCGGATCAGAAACTTTCATCATTGTTGCCTTTAAATGCGCAGACAACAATACTCCTGCGGCATTCGCTTCAGCGATAGCATCAGCTACAAAAGCTTTCAATGCAGTTAAGCTTAACGTTGAAGAATCAATAACTTCACCCGCTTTCAATGCAGAAAGTCCTTTTAATTCTGTTACTGCACCTTGCGCATCAACAAACTCAATTTTGAATTGGCCTTCATTTTCAACGGTTACCGACTGCTCTGAACCATAGAAATCACCTGAAGTCATGGATGACACCTTTGTTTTGGAATCTTTCGCCCAAGCACCCATTTTATGTGGGTTTGCTTTTGCATAATTCTTAACCGCTTTAGGTGCACGGCGATCTGAGTTTCCTTCACGTAATACAGGATTTACAGCAGAACCCAATACCTTTGCATACTTAGCTTTGGCTGACTTTTCTTCATCTGTGGTCGCTTCATCAGGATAGTTCGGAACGGCGTATCCTGCTTGCTGTAATTCAGCGATAGCACCTTTTAACTGCGGAATTGATGCGGAGATATTCGGTAACTTAATGATGTTTGCTTCAGGAGTTGTTGCCAACTGTCCCAACTCAGCCAATGCATCAGCAATTTTTTGATCTTCTTTTAAAAATTCTGGAAAGCTAGCAAGAATACGGCCTGCTAAAGAGATATCTCTCAATTCAACATCGATACCAGCTGTAGCTGTAATCGCTTGAACGATAGGCAAAAACGAATAAGTCGCTAATAAAGGAGCTTCATCTGTTTTTGTCCAAACAATTTTTGATTTGTTTGACATAGTAATCTATTAGAAATATGTTTAATTTTTAATGCTATGTGAAATCATTGAAAAATCTGAATTTCTCAAAAATTCGCCTAAAGATAAGAATTAATGCCATAATTAACGAGGAATTGCCCCCCTTTTGACAATAAAATTGTGAAAATAAATATATTTTGGCAATACAGAATAAGTCGCTTCACCTCCACCCAAAAGTATCCCTCTTGACATTTCAGTGACCGGATACTACAGGCGAAATCCTATTTTAGCTCAAATTAAAAAACACAACTGACAATGAAAACATTCAAATTGAACAATGGAGTTGAAATTCCGGCAATTGGATTTGGAACTTGGCAAATTCCCGAGGGCGAAGAAGCTTATCATGCAGTTAAAGAAGCTCTTGCCGCTGGATACACACATATTGACACTGCGGCTATATATGGAAACGAAAAGAGTGTTGGAAAGGCTATAAAAGACAGTGGTATAGATCGTAATTCACTGTTTATTACAACAAAACTCTGGAATACCGAACGTGGATACGATAAGACTATTGCTGCATTTGAAAAATCACTCAGCGATCTACAATTGGACTATCTCGATCTTTACCTGATTCACTGGCCAGCCAATGAAACACAATTTGCAAACTGGGCTGACATCAACGCGGACACCTGGCGAGCTTTTGAGTATCTTTATCAACAGGGAAAAATAAAAGCCATTGGTGTGAGTAATTTCCCAAAAGACTACCTCGCCAAATTATTGGAGTCAGCGACAATCATACCTGCCGTGAACCAAATTGAATTTCATCCGGGTTATCTTCAGAAAGATACCGTGGCGCTCTGCCAATCCAATGACATCCTTGTTCAGGCTTGGTCACCCCTGGGTTCGGGCAGAATATTGCAGGATGAAATACTCGTTGCACTGGCTAAGGAAAAGAATACAAGTGTTGGACAACTCTGTATCAAATTTGCCTTATCTCAGGGCATCTTGCCGTTACCAAAATCAACCAATCCCGATAATATAAAAAGAAATTTAGCTATCGACGATTTTGAGCTGACAGTAAACGATATCAAAACTATCCTCGATTTACCTGAAATGGGGTTTTCCGGATCGGACCCTAAAAAAGTCGCTTTTTAAGAGCGGTAATACAAAATTTATGGAGTCGCTCTAAGGCTGCTCCATAAATCCTATATTGCAGAGCCTCCAGCACAAAAGAAACTGATTGTCCCTTTTTCCTAAACAGGATATAACAATTTTTTGCTATTATAGCGGTAAAGTTGCCTACGCTATTCCTTACTTTTTTATTGAAAAAATGAATGAAATAGAACTTATAGATCAATCAGAACTTCCTGCGCAGGGAGAAGACTACTACTATCACCCCTTATGGACGACTTGTATCCTGCTGTATAGAGGCTCTATTCAGGTCAATAGCAATGGTACGCCCACCGATCTCCAAGCTGGCAATATCCTCTTTATCGGATACAATAAGTACTACTGCTTTACGACAATTAGTACCGATGCTATATTTAAAATACTTCATTATGACCGGAATTTTTCCAACCGAATACGATTGTCGATCAGTCGATACGATGCGTATCGGTTAATCAATGCCAATCGTTCCACACCTTTTACTCCCGCCCCCAACGATTTTGAAGCGATCTGGGCATTGTTATGCACTTTGCATAGCAACCGTAAAAAACCGATCGATCCGAAGAAGGATTTTCTCCAAAAAGCCAATATCAATATTTTTATGGCGATTATTTACCTTTTGGCCGATGTGATCTATACCGCCGGCGAAAGCTCTGGAAAGACACACAACAAAAGAAAGGAAGAAATTACCGTTCATTTTTTACAGCTTATAGCCGATCACTACAAAGAACAGCGCGATCTAGCATTCTACGCCGACCGCCTCAACATCTCCATCAAATACCTGTCGATCAGCGTCAAGGAGATCACAAAAGAATCGCCCTCTGAAATTATTAGTAACTGGCTAGTCACAGAAGCTAGAGCGCAACTCACCATTTCTACCAAAACAATCAATCAAATCTCACAGGAATTTAATTTTTCAGATCAATATGCTTTTAGCAAGTTTTTCAAAAAACATGTCGGGATAACACCCAAGCTATTTCGTGAACAGCAAGCCAATCTTGTTACCAATTGAACATCATAAAGCAGGAATCAAACATTTCTTGTCCCCCCAAGGCATACTAACTTTGTATCACATATATAAACAAAGTTAAATACCATGAATACGAAGTCAAGAGCCCGAAAAATAGGTTTTTACTTGACGTTATGCTTCTTTACATTCTTTTGCAATCAAACATACGGTCAAGACAGCATAAACAGCCAGAAAATAACAATTGAAAAACTGTTCGAACTTGCTATCCATAACCACCCAAATCTTATCGTTTCGGCATCAGCTGTAAGTATCGCCCAACAAAAAACTGAAGTTGCAAAATTAAGAAGGCTTCCCGAAATCAGCGCTTCGGCATCTGCCTTTTACCTCGGCGATGCTGCGTTGATCGACAAAGACCTCTCGGGGTCGGAAAAGGTACCTCTACCCCATTTCGGCAATAATTATGCTTTGGAGGCGAAAGAACTTATCTGGAAAGGAGGTGTGGTAAAAAATAGTATCAAAGCATCCTCTCTTGGAGAAGAACTGGCTGAATTAGATCATAAGAATGAAGAACAGAACATTAAAATTTTGGTTTTAGGGTATTACCTTGATCTATTCAAACTTAAAAATCAAGAAGCTGTCTATAATCAAAATATTGAGCTCGCCCACAAAAGGCTTGACCTGACGGAAAAATTATATAAACAGGGCATGATCACCAAAAATGATGTCATCCGAAACCAATTGCAAATATCTGAATTGGAACTAGCAAAAGAGGTCATTCAAAACAATCGGAAAATCCTGAATGACGAGCTTATAGTTGCGTTAGGACTACAGGAGGGCACAGTAATTGAGCCGGATGATAAACTATTAGATAGCAGATTTCAGCTGGCAGACCTTGCGAGCTTGAAACAAGATGCTTATGTGTCCAGCCCGGGCCTTCAACTTGCGGCCAAAGAGACCGAGCTTCTGCAGACAGAAAAGGCGATTACAAAATCAGAACGATCCCCTGCCCTTAGCGTATTCGCGGGAAACAGTCTTGTGAAACCCATCACCAATGTGATGCCGGTGATCGACAAATACATGAATACCTGGAATACGGGTATCTCGCTAAGCTATACGATTTCATCAGTCTACACAACTGGAAAAAAGCTTAAGCTAAATGATCTACAAATTGAAAAAAACGAGAAATACGCAAGCGCTCTGAAACAAAAAACCAGCGTAGCTGTTAATACTGCATACATTAAATACAATGAGGCCTACTCACAACGCAAGACTTTGGAGTACAATAAAGCGCTTGCAGATGAGAACTATCGTATTATTGAGAAAAAGTATTTGAACCAATTGGCGTTGATCGTCGATATCATGGATGCTTCAAATTCAAAACTTGAAGCGGAATTGAAATACACAAATGCTGAAATCAATATTGTGTATGCATATTACAAACTTTTAAAAGAGACTGGAAAGATCTAGTACATTTTCCTTTTGCCTAATTTAATCAGTTTTATATATGTAAGGCCTCGTTAAGAAATTAATGGGGCTTTTTTATCTGCAATATTTTAACTCATTATTATGGCAAATTCATTTTTTAAAACGATCCGGACATCCATCAAGCACTGGTATATCCCATTGATTATCGGTATTCTATTAATTCTTTTGGGTTTCTATACCATTTCCACACCTGTTGCTGCATTTCTCACATTAGCAATTCTATTTTCATGGTCATTTATTATTTCCGGTATTTTGGAAATCATTTTTGCCGTGCAGAATAAAGATGAAGTGGATGGTTGGGGCTGGTACCTCACCGGGGGCATCCTCTATACCCTATTCGGCATATTGCTGATTGCTAACCCGCTGTTATCAGCGAGCACCTTGGCATTTATCGTGGGTTTTTATGCACTTTTTAAATCCTTCCAACTGCTGTCCTTTTCCTTTGATCTCAAAAATTACGGTAGTAAATCTTGGGGATGGAATTTGTTATTTGCCATTTTAGGCATTATTTTCAGCTTTATCTTGCTTTGGAATCCATTATTTGCCGGTTTCTCACTGATGATCTGGACAGGAATGGCTATTAGTACGGTTGGTTTCGCTGCCTGTGTATTTGCATTTCAACTGAAAAGTCTCAAAGATATCCCGAAAAAGCTACCAGACGAGTGGAAAGAGCGTTATCAGAAACTTAAAGAAGAATTTGATCAACATCGTAAATAGAAAAAGGGCTTAATAGCCCTTTTTTTTATCAATATTAATTCGGTGGTCAAGGTTATTTATTTATTTCAACAATCTTAAAAGGCACTTTATGAAGTGGATAATCTTGTTTATCCGTTTTTACACGACTTATTTTCATGATCACATCAAAGCCTTCATAAATTTCACCAAAAACGGTAAAATCATGATCGAGTCTTGGCTGTCCCCCGCGAGCTAAGTACTCCTTACGTTGTGCTGCAGTATATTTTATGCCTTTCTTTAATTCAAGACTATCAAGTTCAGCTGCCGTGATTTTCTTTCCAACCACGAAATAGATCTGATTCAAAAAAGATGCTTTCGCGGGATTTCCATCCCGTCCTGCACCCAGAGCACCCATTTTATGAAAAGCGCGGTCATCGAACTCTGCTGCCAATCGTGGTTTTTTATGAAGGGGGTCTGCCGCCTCACGTTTTTCAATATCAATATCATGCTCTCCGCCCTGCACGACAAAATTTTCGATAATGCGATTAAACAATGCACCCTGATAGACAGTATCCCGAATAGATCGCAACATCAAATCGCGATGATTGGGCGTATAGTCATAAAGTACAACTTTAAAATCGCCAAAATCAGTCTTGAAAAGCAAATGTTTTGATTGTGCATAACAATTCCCTAATACAATAAAAACAAAGGATAGGATGGTCAGAATTTTCCTCATAGTACGAATTAATCAGTTTCTTAGATTTCATATAAAAATACATTAAATTTCGATTTATGAAAGACATTACCCTGCAGTTTTCCAAATGCGCTTGAAGACATTTGTTCGAGATCCTTTCGAAAGTTGCCCTGTACTAAAAAATTACATATAAAGTGTCTAGTTAAAACTTGCAAATAAGCATAAATTTATCTTAGTTTGGATTAAAACTATTCAAGACTATGCAGTATACAGCAAATCCAGACCGATATCAAGATATGATCTATAATCGTTGTGGTCAATCCGGTCTTCTATTGCCTGCCATCTCATTGGGAATGTGGCATAATTTCGGTGACGACACGCCCCATCAAACCAAAGTTGATATTTGCACAACCGCGTTTGACTTGGGAATTACCCATTTTGATCTCGCAAACAATTACGGTCCTCCTGCTGGGAGCGCCGAAAAGGCCTTCGGACAAATATTAAAAGAACAATTTTACGGTTTACGCGACGAAATGATTATTTCATCAAAAGCAGGATATCACATGTGGAATGGGCCTTATGGAGAATGGGGAAGCCGCAAATATCTGATATCAAGCTGTGAGCAATCACTCAAGCGCCTTGGTGTCGATTACGTCGATATTTTCTATTCACATCGTTTCGACCCCAATACCCCCTTGGAGGAGACCATGTTGGCACTGGATCAGCTAGTCCGCAGCGGAAAAGCACTTTATGTCGGCATTTCATCCTATAACTCGCAACGCACAAAAGAGGCCTACGCGATCCTGAAATCATTAGGTACACCTTTTATTATTCATCAACCTAGTTATTCCATGCTAAACAGATGGGTAGAAACCGATGGTTTGCTTGACACCTTGGATGAGATAGGCATTGGTTCTATCGTATTCTCTCCTTTGGCACAGGGTATGCTCACCGATAAATATTTACAGCATATCCCGGAGAATAGTCGCGCTTCGCAGTCTAAATCACTTCAGACGAAATTTCTGAACGAAGAAAATCAAAAGAACATCCAGGCTTTACATGCAATTGCACAGCGTAGAGGACAGTCGCTCGCACAGATGGCAATTGCTTGGGTATTACGTAAGAAGCAGGTTACATCGGCGCTCATTGGTGCGTCAAGACCACAACAGGTTGTTGATTGCGTTGGCGCACTGAAAAATCTGTCGTTTAGTCCAGAGGAAATTCACGAAATTGATCTCTATGCAAAAGATGGCCATATTAATATCTGGGCTAAATCGGCTGAGATCGACTAAGATTTAAAGCAATAGAAGTTTTCATCCCGGAAACCGCTTTGCGCTCGGTTGAATTCCATAAAACGAAAAAGAGCCCGGCACTATCCGGGCTCTTTCCGTTGATTAACCCATTTTTTTCAATATCTTTTCAAAGGTGTTGATATTCCGGCTTGTCATCTTATCTTTAAGATTCTTTTTCCCTAGCACCTTTCCAAAGCTGGAGTCCAAAGTATTTCCCTTAGGCACACGCCAATAAAAGACTGTATTGACAATTTCAGCCTTCTCCCCAGGCACCTGCGTCGAATTGCGGAATTCATCCATCAGTATTGTTTCGACACCCTCTGTCCCTACAAAAGCATATACATGGAAGTCCCTATGCATTTCGAACGGAATGTTTGCCTGCAGCAATTCCACCTCTTCCTGCGACCGGATGAATAAAAAAGCTTCATAAGAAAAATATGCCGACATGGACTCCTCCAATAGACGCTTGAGCGGGTCGGCCGCTTTGTCCGACGAAAAAACAATATTTCCAGAAGCCAGTACCGAAGTAACGTCAGTTACACCGGCGTCCTTAAAAACTTGACAGACATCTACCATCTTCATATTGGTTCCCTTCACATTGACGCCGCGTAGAAAAGCACAGTATTTCTTCATGTTATTAAATTAATCGATTAATTCCTCCATCGGATTCCAAAACAACTTTCTAAAATCCTTGATCCGTAAATTATTCACAACAAGCCCTTCAGCTTCAAGCCGTTCTTGAAACCCAGGCACAGCAAGTATACCGCTACTTGATATAACACGATGAGCAGGAACATCTTTCGGGCATCCGCCCATCGCTTTCCCGACGTGCCTTGAGTGGTTAGGAAAACCCAAAGCTTTTGCTATGGCTCCATAAGTCGTTACTCGACCCTTCGGAATGAGTTTAGCCACTTCATAAACCTGTTTTTTGAAAATCTCATCCATACTATATTATGATTTCATTTTTCGGAAAATATCCCGTCTATTATTTTTAGAACCAAATAAAGATACAAAAAACACCGTTTCAATAAGCGAATCCATCATGGTCATCGGTAATATACTTTACCCTTGTGGATGTCCTAAAAAACAAAAACAGACCTTTTTGTGACAAAAATGACATTTAAAAACGGGTTTGTTTCACTATTTTTACCTTTAATAAATAATTAACCCAAAGATTAAAAAAGAAAATCATATCCAGTACTTTTCCGATAAGGAATTACTATCTCAATTGCGTAATGGGGATAAAATGGCATTTTCGTCAATCTACGACCAATATGCAGCAATATTGGCAGCAAAGCTTCACAAATTGATTAAGATCCATACTATAGTTGAGGAGCTACATCAGGAAGCATTTTTAAGATTATGGAAAATCCGACATGAACTGGATGAAAACACAAACATTAAAGCTTATCTATTCACCACCTGTAGAAATTTAACAATAGATTTTTACAGGAAAGCATCAAAGGATAAAGAGCTAGAAAGACAACTTATCAAACATCTAGACGTCTCTTATGACCCAATTGGACAACTTTTTTCCCAAAAAGAAAGTAAAGCACTTGCCGAGAGTTTAATAGGTCTATTGCCTCCACAGCGACAAAAAGTATTTCGAATGGTCAAGTTAGATGGCTATTCCTATGAAGAAACTTCTATCCATTTTGGTGTTTCCACAAGCACCATAAAAGATCATATGGCCAAATCATCCGAGTTTCTTAAAAACTACATTGCACAAAATCCACACATTACATTTGCAATAGCTGTATATATCGTCTTTAAATAAACTATATTTTTTTTCACTGAGCCGATACTTTTTCTTTTCTCTTCGTCTATTAGACTAGAAAAGAAACTTATTTGCAGCAGCCATATATGAATAAATTGTTTAAGCAGTATCTAAAAGGTATTTGTAAAGCAAAGGACATGAAACTCCTATTGCATTATTTTGGAAATGAAACCTATTCCGCACAGTTAGAAAAACTTATTCAGGAGGAATTATTAAAAAAAGAAAGTCAACCCTTACCCGATTTCCTTACGATCATGCTTAGGAAGAACCGGCATATACTGTTGGAAAAAATAAGTCTACAGACAAAATCACAAAACAGCAGTAACCTGCTCTGGGTTTCTATCGCCGCCGCAATAATTGCTATATGTTCCTCAGCATTACAGTCCCATTATCGTCATGGTATTTCGATGCCGACTAATATCGAAATACCATCTGATCAGAATGCTATATCAAAAAATAAAACAAAAATTTGCGAGCCCCCACTCCCATCTCCATATTTTTTAGACGAAAAAAACTGGAGTACAACTTATAATCCCCAAAAAAGTTCGCTATTACTTTCCCTCGATAAAATAATTCACTTATTTAACTAACAATAAATTTCAATGAAAACAGAAGTATTGGTAAATTTTGCAGCCAGCGCAAAAAAACAATATGAATCTCCAAAAATTGAGTTCATATTATTACAAACAGAAAACGGGATCGCCGCAGGTTCTACTAAAACATTCAACTCAGGAGGTCTAAAGGACGAATGGGAAACACAAGAATATCAAAATGATCTCTCTTGGTAAATAAAACTCTTGTATAAACCGTAAAACAAATCATGAAAAAGAAATCAATAAATAAAAATAGCATATTATTGGCTACATTAAGCGCCTGTCTATTTCTATTTTCCACTATCGCCTCCTGTAGCAAAGAGCCTAATACCAAAATCGACGCAGAAAACGGGAATCTTGCCAAAGTTAATGTAATTTTTAAGGCTTCAATTTACGAAAATGAAGGTACCTTGGGCACCAAATCAAGCATAGGTAAATCGAACAGCACCCCGAAATCACTACCAATTCAAACAAATACAATTGAGCTAAATAATGACTTCTTACTAGTTGCGGAACTGGCCCCTGCTGAAAATAGTTCAAGTCCGGCAAAAGTTGCACTTGCAAGCAACAAAAAAGCTGTTATTGAAAATAATGATGTCGATGCTGACATACGTTACAAGATCGTAGTCTATAACGAAACAGGAAAATATATTCTTGAAAAGGATTATGTGCATGGAAAGGAAAATTTGGCTGACACATTTCAGCTTCCTTCCGGTAAGACATATTCATTTATTGCCTACTCGGTTAATAGTACCACTGAGCTACCCTCCATAAATTTTTCTGACATTGGTAACAAAACATTGTCCACTTCTAACATATCTGTTGCTGGTGAACAAGATTTTATGTATTTCCGAAAAGACATGTCTGTTTCTGCGACTTCACAAAACAATCTCGAAATTATACTTAAACACTTATTCAGTCAGATTACAACCAGTATAGACGCTACGCAAACCAAATATGATATCACCCATGTCAGCTCGTCGATTGCCATTTCACATCAGCCCAATGCGGCAATTAATTTATCTACTGGCGCAGTTTCACGTTCGGGGTCAGGGACAGATATTAGCTTAACATTTCCTACAACAGGAGGAATGCTATTAACAAGCTTATCAAACATTATTAATGCGGAAGCCAGTAATAATGTGGCATTAAAAATTGCTTCAATTACCATCGGGCCCCTGACTCAAACAAATGTAATTCCGTTTAGCAGTCTGAATATCACACCTGGTGTAAAATACGATATGAAACTTAAAATTGTCCCTACAGACGAATATCTAACACATCGTGGTGTCCCTGCTGTCAGGATAAATGGGAATATATGGATGCAACATAATCTCGGGGCCGATATCAGCATCGACCCTGCACAGACTCCACAGACAGTCTCACTTTTCGGCGACTATTATCAATGGGGACAAAATACTGTTGTCGCTGGTAAAACAGAATCCTACCCCAACTCAAATTGGAGTAGTATTACAGATTTACCAACTAACTCATGGAATCTTGGTACCGAGACCAATCCGATAAAGGCAAGTGGAGACCCATGCCCAAGCGGCTATAGAGTACCCACAAAGACAGAAATGGAGAAATTAATCAATAGTACCGTTGCAAGCGAAAAAGGAACCTGGTCGCCCGATGAGAACAACTTTACAGCAGCAAAAATTTTAACAAGTAAACGTCGTAGAGATGTGGTGATT
Source organism: uncultured Sphingobacterium sp. (assembly GCF_964277905.1). NCBI lineage: Bacteria > Pseudomonadati > Bacteroidota > Sphingobacteriia > Sphingobacteriales > Sphingobacteriaceae > Sphingobacterium > uncultured Sphingobacterium sp. Next base: position 950,908 of record NZ_CAXYKD010000048.1, on the reverse strand, counting down.
TACTTCCCTATACAAGGAGGGTACGGATATGGAACTGGCGGCGCAAATGGAATAACTCCTACCAACCTCATTTTTAGAGGAGTTATTGGACTATATTGGCTCAGCACAGCGGACGCTTCAAGTAGGGTTTCACATGTCTATTTTACAAACACTGGTATAAGTCCGATGTTTGGCGATTCGAACTATGACCAACAGGCAACTAGCGAAAACATCAGATGCATTGCTCAGTAAAGAAAAATAAATGATGCGAATAATGTAGTTGTTGGCTAAATAGTATATTCCGTCGAATTCAGATTAACAGGAAAAGTCTTCTAATAAGAGAAGACTTTTCCTGTTAATCCAATTATACAAAACCTCACCTTAACACACTTAATATCAACATAGAACACAAAACAGCTCTACGTAAGAAAAATGTGTTTGAAATTTGAAATTTCAACATTATCCTATATGTGTTTCGGGGTTCAGATAACTATATTTCGATTCATTCGACCGTTGTGTGGTCAACTGGATAATCAACCGGTTACTTTATCAGTTGCATAGCTTTTCAAGATCGCGATCTCTCTTTTCTATGAGGTTCTGGGGATAATACTTCACGCTATAATCCGACATTATTCCTCGGCCAGGAATTGGATTCAATGTTACAGATTCAACGCACATTAAAGGGAAATCAATTACTATTGTTGTTTGTCGCAATGTCTCACTCTTTAACGGTACAAAAAAACTTAGTCAATTGAGTGATAGAATATTTGAGCTTAAACAGATATTGTTTTAATCAATTATCCAAATTTTTCGCACTTTTGCAGCAAGTACAAAGAAAAAAGTCCATATTAGATGAAGTACCTTTTTAATTTACCAGACTTTCCAGATTCAAGCTTCGTCATGCAGATCACATTCTGGACGGGTAAGCAAATATTGTTCAAAAACGATGCTCTTGTTGAGCAATCCGGAGAAAAAGGGAAGCCTTTTTTAATACCTGATGATAATGGAACGATTGTAAAGGCCTATCCAAAGCCATCCCTTCCCGACTTTGCCCCCATATTAATAATCAATGGTGAAAAACACAGAATAGTTGCAAAAATCCCTTGGTATCAGCTTGTCTTAGCACTTCTTCCTCTTTTACTTTTATATGGCGGAGCTTTGGGTGGCGGCGCTGGAGCAATTGCAGCGATGCTTAATATGCAGGTATTTAGAAATGAAGACAGCGCAGCTGTTAAATACTTCAAGGTGATCGGCATCACTGTAGCCGCTTTTGCAGTCTATTTCTTACTGGTTACAGCTATATACAGTGTGATAGCATAAAACCGTATTGTCCCGAAACTTTTAATAAAGAGAAATACCTGAGCGAATAGCTCAGGTTTCTACTCACCGTTTTTTTATTAACAGTAAAGAGACTGGAAAACAGATTACTTGCAACATTTCTTATCATTAATACCGTTGACATAAGTGTCTTTTTATGAATTTTTTTACGGATAGTTATAATCTGAAAACTTTCAAAATATCCTATTTTACGAAAAGCTCCTTTAAGCAAAAGTTTTTTAATTAATTCCCTTGTTTAATGTTTACTTTTTTCGTTTTCAAGTGACTGCGGGGAAAAAGATCCTTCCAATTGTCTATACAATCTATCCCAACTTGGACTATTATCAGCATTCAGCTTTGCATATTTTCCACTTTTTGTCTCGATGCTTATTTTAATATCTATTCCATCGTATGGCTGGTGCGATTCCCCTTCTTTAGCGTCAGCAAATTTCTCTAATTCAATTTTATTCAATAGTAAGTTCCATTTTTCCTCCGTATTGCTGTATGATTTTAGGGCACTGTGGGCTGTATCAATTGCTGAAAACAGACAATATACACTATCTCTTGTTATCCTCATCGTATAACCGTTTGAGGGTACTGCGGTAAATCCGCCAATAGTAGAAATTGAAACCGCTGTGATTTCCTTTTTAGTATTATCCGTTATTGTCTGCTGCGATTTGTACAAACAACCCTGTACTAGAAGCACCTGCGCAAACAGAAACGAGAGAATTAAAATCAATTTTCCACCCATATTTTATCCTTTCACCCCTAAGAAGTAATTAACTGCATAGCGAAAGGCTTATGTCGCAAAAACAAAGCCATTACCGCTTTTCTAATTTACAAAAGTTGATAGAATATTACATACCTCTGAATCACTTTGTTCTCACATTAATCAACTTCGCTGAGTTGACAGCTTAGGCTGAAAAACGGTGAATTTAGATCTGTCAGCCCGAGAAAAGAAAGTTTTTTCTACTATTCGCGTTTACCAGTAATATAGGCATACATCGCAGTTGCATGTCCATGCCCTAATTCGAAATCACCCTTTAACCAATTGACTATTTCTGTCGCTTTGACTCCTTTCCTGAGCTTCCCTTCTTCTGTAAACCCTTTTTCAACAGCAAGTTTTTCAAAATCAGAGCGGGATTTTCCCGTTTTCTCTTCAATATTTTTAATATAGGTTTGAAATGACATAAAATTTTATTCTTAATAATTAATATATAGTGTAATTAAATAGCCAGTGTATTTATGAAGTTCTTCGTTTCGTTAAACAATCCTTATTTCAAGACTGTGTCATAGATTTTATTCAACAAATCCTGTCTCATTTTTGAATTTCTCTGATCAAGAAGTATAATAATACCCCATTTTTTATTCCTGTTGTAGCAGATAATGGAAGACTGCCCCATAGAATCTCCGGACTTCATATAAATTGTATTTTTATCATCCGTAACAATATTTAGCCCCAGTCCCATTTCTCTTTTTTCATCTTTATACATTATTTTTTCCGAGATAATAGCGGCTTTGCCTACTGTCGCCTCTTTATTTAAAACTGCCTTTAAAAATCTAACCATATCAGAAGCATCAGATTTTACCAATCCGGCAGAAGCAGTGATATTCCACTTGAAGAATTCCTGGATACCTCCATTCGGATTATGAGCCGTGGTTCTGTTATTTACGTCGAAATTCTTAGTTAAAGTATTGGTCATGTGTAGTGGTTTTATCACTTTAACTCTGATAATTTCATCATAGCTCATATCATAGACGCTCTCCAGTATTTGCCCCAGCAAAGTATATCCTATTGTAGAATAGCGATATTTACCATAGTCACTTAAGTCACTACAATTATTGATTATTGCAACTAATGTTTCTGAAGTAACACTATTTACGGGCTGTTGAGAATCCTGTTCAATCAATTTCGCAAAATCTAGATCAGGTAAACCCGACTGATGTGATGCCAGATCTGAAATTTTAATTTTATTTCTAAGATTTTGTTGGAATACATATTCTTTAGGAAGAAATCCATCGATGTAATCATCCAGCTTTATTTTACCATCCATAACTGCCTGAGCAATTAAATTTGAAGTCAGGATTTTAGTGATTGATGCAATTTCAAATAAGGAGTTTTTATTAATTCTTATTTGACTCTCTGCATTCAGATTACCGTATGCTGTAAAATATTCTTCATTGTTATTAACAAAACCAACACTAATTCCTACTTCAGGATTTTTCTGATAATTATCATTAATGATAGAGTCAATTTTTTTGAAAATGCCTTGTCCAAAAGAAAAGTTGCTAATGAATAACAGGACTACTAAAAATGTTGATGAAAAGTTCATTGTATCGCTTTTAATGTTAAAAATGTTATTTCGATACAAAGATTTAAGATAAGATAAAATCCTGCGACCGAATAAAAGTATTCAGTCCAATTTGTACAAAAAAATTAGTACGAGTTTTTACAAAATAAAGCACGAATAATCACAAAGTATTGATTTACATATTTTTACTGTAAAAAGTTGATGTATTTCCCGTGTGTTTCTTAAAAGCAGTATTAAAGGAAGATTTTGAATTAAAACCAACTTCATACAGAATTTCAAGAATAGTTACCTTCCTTTTTGTAACATCTTTTAGAATTTCCATGGCGCTTTCAATACGATAAGTATTGACAAAATCGTAAAAATGCTGTCCTAATCGATGATTAATTAAGACAGATAGTTCTCTGGTAGGAATTCCAATTTCACTTGAAATGTCCTGAATGGTTAATGAAGGATTAAGAAAAGGCTTTTCTTCAATCAGATACTGTTTTAGTCTCAATAATTCTTCCTTATATTCCTTTTCAATCGATATTAATGGTTTACCTTTTTTTTCTGTAGAAACAAGTTCGGAGACAAGCTTTAGCTTTGAATCCATATTTCTAAAAAGATCTGGATTATTCAATGCTTTGAATAAATACCAGCAAAAAATAAAAAGAGAAGAAATCCAAATATTGATCTTTAAGCCTTCAGAAATATGGGGATATTCTGAAAATTTCAACATATTCTTTAAAAGAGCTACTACATATAAAATAGTCAGTATAACAGTAAATTGAAATAACCAATTATAGGCATTGATATTTTTCCCGGCATAGTTTTCAAGATATAGTTTCTTTGATTTCCTTAGTACTTTAAAAACATTAATTATGTAAGCAACAATCTGAAGATGTATTAAAACATGAATGAATTGAAATTCTATCATATTTTGACGATCTTGAATAAAACTCATTTTCGATCCAGCATCCACAGTATAAAAACGAGGTAGTAAGACCAAATTAACAATCAGAAATGGAAGCAGATGTAATAAATACTTCGGTTTTAACTTAAAATCAGAATAACAGACTGATGTTATATAAAGATAAAACACAGGAATTTGCAAAAAGGCAAAGGTAGTCCTGAACATTCCCAAATTAGAAAGACCATCAAACACCATATTAAACAAAGGCTCGCTAATATCTATGGCGTTTAATATGAGAAAAACAGCAAAGAGAGAATTACTAATTTTGTACTTTGTTCTAAGTGTAATCAGAAAAAATGCTAGAAACAATGAAATGAATAAAGAAATTATATTTACAATAATTAATAAATTAATTTTATCCATTTTTGACTCTTTTGGGTTTGTGGTTATTTACATGTAAACTTTTATTGGAGTTTCACGCTTATTTCGCGCTTTAAAATCTAATATGGCAAATATAGAAATTAGATTGGCGTAGTTAGAACTTTTTTAAATCAAAGTATATTTCAGAGGCATCACTAATTGATTTAATTGCTGCGAGCATCTTACATTTTTTTGGTAATTCTATATTGGTATGCGTCGCTTCAACGTTCAGGGCGATCCAAATGCAGAATCAGTGTTGCAGCCTGTTTTTCCTTTAGTGTCATTCGCAAACTTTTGATTCCGCCTTGAACTGTAAGCCACAGATTAAGCCAATAATCCATAGCTTTGTGCTAACATAAAAAATCCTGCAAATCAATGACTTGCAGGACTTCTAAATTTTTAGTGCTTTTTAAAAACTTTAAATTTGCACCTGGCGGAGAGTGAGGGATTGCCACCTTACCTTACAATCAATTGAAAATCTGCTATTTGCAAATTTAAAATTGAAAGATGCCACATATGGGCCACACACTCTCGTATCTTGTTAATTCTCTTAAAATCTTAATTACAATAAACTAAGTTCATACGCAAATATAAGCATTTCAAGGACAAAAAGCCTAGTTCTAAGGTATTTGTATTTTGTTTTTAAATTCCTTGCACTACTCAGATAGGTTGTCAATCTGGAAATACTTTTGCCACTACTAGCTTTTTTCACAATTTTAAAAGATAAAGCATGCTTTCTATATCAAGTACCGCATCGAGGTGGTATTTGAAATACACCATCCTTAACTTGGCTTTAAATATCCACAATATTTTATCAGACTATTTAAAAAGAAGGTGGATATGTTTCCGGTTGAATTTAGAAATTTGAACTAGGATTTTCCGATACAAAAAATTGACATTCCCAATTTTAGGGCTATAATTTCTTTAGGGGGACAAGACGGTACCAATCTCTCACAAACTGATAATTTTCAAAACTAAGTTACACATTTGTTTATAAATTATGAAGCACAAAATATTCACAAAACCAAGATTATGTATTTCTTAACGCGCATCTATTCTATGATTAACACTGAGCCTACCTTGTTAACACTGTAAACTCATAGCTACTTATTAAATTGCAACAAATTTCAACAGATACAGGACACTTACACAAAATTTCATTTATTTGTTTTTTGTATATTGGTTATCTAATAACCATAAATGAAAAGAGCATTTTTATACATAGATATATTAGGGTTTGAAAACCTGGCAAGAAGCAATTCCTCGAAGATTGACAAAATTTTCCAAATTTTTGATTCTCTTAAAGTTCATAGCCATCATGCACTCCAGACTGTTGTCTTTTCCGATACCATTCTTGTTTTTAATAAAGATAATGACTGGAGTACGGACTATTATTGTACCTACTTAATTGAATATGCGCAGGAGCTTTTCTATAGACTATCCTTCATTAATGTTTATTTCAAAGGATTATTGACTTATGGGGAATTTAATTTTTCACAATTAACCAACATTCAGGCATACTATGGTAAAGCCTTAATTGATACCTACCATGATGAGGGTACTTTGGAGGGTTTTGGGCTCTACATTCACAAAACTCTCACGGAGTACGTCGTTATTTTTGATAAGACCCAATTTACCGAAAATTATGATTATATCTTGCTCTGTCAGTCACTTAAAAACCTTTACGATTACGCAAATGGTATATTGCCCGTTTCCTTGGAAGCACTCACAGAAACAGACACTTTCCACCGAGTTGACGAAGATCTCAGATTTTTGCGAGAAATAGCATTTATAAAAGATAATCATCCTATTGAGAGGGTTCGCAAAAAATACAAGGATGTATACGATATTTATAAAAGGGAGCTTCCGCTGTTTTTTGATGCGTTTGAAAAGGAAGGTTTTTTGCCGTGGCTCATTAATGAAAATTATACGGGAAGTTTTAATCCCTTTGACCTGCTAGCTGAAAAAGAATTATCCCAAAATAAAAAATAATAAATATGAACTTTGATAGATGCGCACTAACTGGCTATGCTTTGTTCGCTGGAGATATTAAATCGACCGTAGGAACGTTTATTGAATATGAAACAGATTATGTCGGAAGAGTCAAGATTCCCATTTCCACTTATAGTCAACTTATAAATGGGAAACATGAAAATTATCTGCTAGCTGGAATATGTAAACAAAGAACTATAGATAATCAAGAGCCTATTATGCTAGATACCGCTTTTATTACTGAAGGATATAAAAATACGAATCCGCCATCCCAGCTTGAAGAAAAATGTGTTCATCTGCTGAAACATATATATGAGAATTATGGCAAAGAAAACAGGGAATTCGAATTCAATTCCACGAAAGATTTTGCTTTAGCGTACGCCAGCCCAGAGGAATTTGTAAGAATTATTAATCAACTTAAACAGGATCACTTTATATCAGTTCGTAAAGATCATCGACTGGCTGGGGGCGCACGGCTATACATGGCAATAACAATGACAGATATAGGAAAAGACAAGGCTAAAAAGCAACTTCCCAAGATGCCAATGTTTGGCCTTGTCAGTCAAGAAATCACAAGTGGCGACACAGCGATCGATCTGAAAATAAACGAAGCACGTCAGCGATTCTTCTCTGAACCACAATCAATGGAAAATATGAGGTCCGCCTGCGAAACATTAAGTTATGTCCTTGAGCCACTAAGAAAGGATATTTCTACCGTGCTGCCATCAAGAGATGTATCAGACTTCTTCCTGATTGTCAACACCTTTGATATACGACACAATAAGGACACTACAAAAAATCTAATCTATCCCGAACAAATGGAATGGGTATTTTATACCTTACTAAACTCAATAAATACCTACATAAAGCTTAAGAAGATATTATAATTTTTACAGGTAATCGATTTTCCTAAACCAAAAGAGAGCTGCTAGAAAATTCTCAACAAAGTTAAATCGCATTTAAATAAAAGATGTAATTAACTGCGCTAACGTGTTTTAGGCTCATTGATTATAAATCATTTGGATACCGGATATCTTTAGATTTTAGCTATCTGTCTAAGGAGTTCTACTGTTCATTCTCTCTGAGTACCAAAATCTATCATGTATTAACCAAGGTTCAGTCTAGGCAAAGCAATCTAGCATTTCTTTTCTTTTCTCCCAGTCGGGCATCATCATAGTCAAAAGATTAAAAAAATTTTGATTATGATTTTTATAAACTATATGACATAACTCATGCATAACAACATACTCTATACAGCGCTTAGGAGTATGAATTAATTTAGGATTAAAGATAAGCTTATTGCTAATGGTGCAACTCCCCCAACGCGTAGACATATTTTGAAAGAAAATATCCTCAGGCGCTTCAAATCGCTCAGAGAATTTATCAATAATAGGTTTGGCGATCTCGGTTATTTTACTCATAGCCCTTTCTCTCAGCCACTTATCAAACACAGCTCTAGCCTTATCTTTACTCTTAACATTAATCAGGAACAGATTACCTTTATAGAAGACCTCTACCTTATTCGATTGTTCGACTACAATTTTATACTTACGCCCCAAATAATATACCGAATAGCCAGATTTAACTTCATAGTCCACAAGATTTGAGTCCAAATTCAACATAAGAGATTTTTGCTTGATAATCCAGTTAGCTTTTTTTAAAAGCTCTTCTTTAATCTTATCAACACCCAAACCTATCGGCGCAGTAACTTCAACAGAAGAAGTCGGTAAAACTTTTATCCCTATACTTTTTCGTTTTGAATATTGCAACTCAAATTCTATAATCTGCTTTCCGTAATGAATACTATCCACCATCACACTATCTATTTGCAACTGCTATCTCTATTAATTTCTTAGTCAATTCGTCCGCCTTTGCTATTGATAAATCGAAAACATCCATTAAATAATCTCCAAAGTCCAATTCTATCTTGTTGATAATGTCCGTCCGCTTGTACCAGTCCACAACTTCAAAATTGGATACAACCTGATCAAACATCCTGGTAATCTCTATCTCCTTACCATCCAAATCACCATAGGCCTTTAAAAGATTATAAATCGACACATTTCTCTTTTTATCCCTGACTTCCTCTGGAATCGAGGATGTATGCCCATCCAGGGCCTGTTCCTTGAATACAGTCAGCTTTTTCAATGCTTCTAATTCAGACAAACGATTTGCGCGCATTTCGGCAATAGTATCGCTGATCAATTCGGATAATCTCTTAAATAGCGCTGGGTTTAATTCCAAATTAATTGACAAATATCTACTTGTAGCAGCTGCAATTTTCTCAGCCTTAGCTCTTGGACCAACCAACTTTTCAACTTCTTCCGCAAAAGCATCAACATCCATGATATTCAAGGGTTCAACCAAACGAATTATTTCTTCAGTGACCACATGTTGGTCTAGTAATTTCTGAATTTGCTTTTCATACTGTGCAAAACTGATTGTGTCCATATAGACTGAATTTGCAGCAACACGAATACCAGCATATTTTTTTAATTCCTCCTTATAATGATTTATTTCAGTTTCCGATATTGAATTATGAAAATCTATTGAAGACAATGCTACTTTTAAAATTCTTGCAAAAATACTAAACTTACTATAGAATTCTTCCCTTATGGCCTGGTCAGATAGAAATACAACATATTCATCAATGTTGAGTTTATTAGTCACGTCCTTAAAAATATTTACGACATCTTTATGTGCATGAGGCAATTTTTCCACTTCTACTGAAATATTTGTCAAAGAACCCACAAGATCATCAGGATCAAATGAATCATCACCAGCATAACTTTCCAACGCCTCTTTGAGATCTTCCATAATACCCGCATAGTCTATGATAAATCCATAATCCTTTCCTGGATAAACTCGATTAACACGTGCAATAGCTTGTAGTAATGTATGCTCTTTCAACTTTCTACATAAATACATGACAATAGTCTGTGGTACATCAAAACCAGTTAGTAGTTTATCGATTACGATCAAAAGTTCGATATCCTCCCCATTTTCATAATGCTGGATAATATTGCTATCTATATCAGGTCCATATTTTGCCTTAAGCAATTCATAATACTGCGTGACTTCAGGCGCTTCGGAGCTGTGGATGTCCTCATTATTTTCTCGTGTATCTGATGCCGACATTACTACCTCAGTTTTCACTTTGCCAATAAGATCAAAATTCTTTTTATACTTAACGGCAGTCAATTTATCCGGACAAACTACCATTCCTCTGAAACCGGAATGCCCTTTTAACCTATCGTTTCCCCAATTTGATTGAAAATGTTTGCTAATGTCAAATGCAATCTGGTAAATATTCTGTTCAGTTTTCGAAATCAGTTTCTCCCTGCTCATTTTATTTTTAAGATCACCACGATGTTTTTCACTGAGATCTTCAATTACCATATTAACCGTATTGTCAAGAGCTTTTTTATTGACATCCTGTACAGCCAATCTGCCCTCGTATAGAATCGGAACTATTGCACCATCTAAAACAGCTTCCGATATAGGATAGGTATCTATGATTCCACCAAATTTATTAGCTGTATTTTTTTGCTTTTTCATTAGAGGAGTACCGGTAAATACAATAAAACATGCATTAGGTAACACTCTTTCCATGTTAACATTAAATATTCCATGTTGAGTCCTGTGCGCCTCATCAATGAGAACGAAAATATTGGGGCTTAACAACTGATTGTCCGATAGACTTTTTACAGCTGCATCAAACTTATTTATAATCGTAGTAATAACCATATCGCCATTTCCTTTTAGTAAACTAACTAATTGCTTACCGGAATTTGCGTTTATCACATCAACCTCAACTTTTTTTAAGGTGGCAGTAATCTGCCTGTCAAGGTCAATCCTATCCGTAACTAAAATGATTTGGGGATTTTGTATTGTATTCTGGATTTTACGTGCAAGCATTGCCATTGTCAATGACTTTCCGCTACCCTGCGTGTGCCAGATCACCCCACCTCTTCTTTTACCATTACGAATAGGTTTAATACGATCCATTATCTTGTTAATTGAAAAGAACTGCTGAAAACGTGCAATCTTCTTCACGACTCCTCCTTCAAACAGAATAAAGTCTTTTACAATAGACATTAACCGATCAGGGTTAAGTAAACCGTGTATGAAAATATCCTGTTGGCTAGGGGCGATATATTGACTATATTTTTCTCTGAACAACGTGAGATCAGATGAAGTTCTCAAATCGGGGTCGGCAAAGAGTTTTTCCTCTACGGCTTCTGGCAATGCCGTATTCACTAAAACATCTAATTCTTCTAGGAAATTAGGATCCTTTTCCTTCCATATCGCCCAAAATTCTTCCTTTGTATTGGTTGTTGCATACTTCGTACTAACTAAAGAAGTAGCCACTAGAATCTGGCTGTAAACATACAGATTAAGAATACCGTTTTCCTGTTGATTTCTAATGTGCTGAGATATTGCCTTTTTCAGAGAATCTTTGATAAGCGGACTCTTGCACTCAATAACAGACAATGGAATACCATTAACAAAGAGAACAATATCCGGACGGTACGTATCTTTACGACCAGTTCGCAGTACAGAAAACTCTTCAGCAACGTGGAAATAATTATTACTTGGAGTATCCCAATCAATATATTTTAATGTAAAGCTCTTTTTGTCGCCATCTATAGATTGCTCTAAAGAATAACCAAATATGAGTAAGTTGTAAATTTGATTACAGGCATGTACCAGCCCCTCGGACAACGGAATGTCTCCTAGCTTCTGAATTGCTTTTTCAATATTAGAAGAATCGAATTTCCTTTTCTTTGTACCTATCTTAATTTCATTAATATGCATAAGCCGCTCACGCAATATATGTGTTAAGATTACATTACTTTCCTTATTATCACGAAGTACCAAAGCCTCTTTTTTACTCAGATAAGTATAACCTGAATTGACTAGTAATTTAAGTGCTGGAATCTGTGATATATTATTTTCTGTAAAAGCCATGGTTAATCGGTTTTTGACATTTTGCCATCTTTATTTGCTATACAATGCAAACCTTAACAATATGTTTAACTAATTTTTAGTACTTAGGCAAATTACGGAAATAAATGCGAATTACGGGCAGTTAACCCGTAATTCAAGGTATGGAAATTATCGAAGTGCTTTAAACATCTGCTCGATTGCTTTCTTTTTCTGTTCCATGTTTGGATGAACATACAAATTTAAGGTAGTACTAATATTGGAATGACCCAGTAAAACACTTACAGTTTTATAGTCACAATTACTTTCGATACACCTGGTTGCAAAACTATGTCTTAGTCCATGAAATTTAAGATCTGGCATTTGCAATTCGCTCATAAAGTTTTTATAATAGCTCCGGTATGTCCTGGGCTCTGTAGGCTTGGCATCATTAGTCAACACAAAATATGAGGAATTAACAATTTTTTTAAATGGCTTTAAAATTTTTAGCAATTCTTTACTTATTGGAATATCCCTGATAGAGTTTTTTGTTTTTGGGGTATCCAAAATTAATTCAGTCCGCCTAACACCATCTTCTATCACATAAATACGCTGTATCGTCTTATTAACACTGATAATTGATCTATCGGTATCAATATCCTCCCAGCTCAGTGCGCAGATCTCCCCTATCCGCATCCCTGCAGTTAGACAAATGTAAACGCCTAAGTTCCTAAAAGTAAAATGCTCCTGAATATGACTCATAATTTTTCTCTGATCTGACCTGCTAAGCACCTCAATATTGCTCTTTTCCCTGTCCGTTGGAAACTGAACTTCAAAGGGAGTGTACTCAAATAATTTCTTCTTAGCTCCAAATTTTAGTACCATCTTCAAGACTATAAGAATATCTTTGATCGTCTTATGGCTCAGGCCTTTTTCAAGTTTTTGAAATACAAAACCTTGTACATCTGGCTCTTCGATCGAATACTTATCGCCAAAAACTGGAAGCAAATGATTTTCTATCAATAGCATATAAGCGGAATAACTTGATTTCTTTACATACTGCTTTTTGTCCACTTTCCATAATTCAATAACTTCTGCGAGTTGTTTTTGTTGATTCATTATAATATTATTTTTAACGATCCAAAGGAAAGCAATTAAGGATTCTAAATCTTCGAGATAATTTTAAATTAAGGTTCCAAATTTGAGATTTCCAGGATTTGAAGGGGAATGGGAATTAAAAAAATTGAGCGATATAACCATAAAAGTAAATAGTGGTAAGACTCCTTTGGGAGGAGAAGCCGTCTATATAGATAAAGGTGTTTTATTTATAAGAAGCCAAAATGTCAACAACAATAGATTGGAGTTAGAAAACTCTGTGTTTATATCGGAGGAAATTAATAATCAAATGAAAAACAGTGTTGTTAAGTCTAATGATATACTTCTAAATATAACTGGTGCTTCTTTAGGACGGAGTTGTGTTGTTCCTGATGATTTTTTGATTGGCAATGTCAATCAACATGTATGTATAATAAGACTAAATCAGCAGTATAGCCCAAGATTTATCCAACCAAAATTTTCATCAAATAAAGGTCAGATTATTTTTAATAATTTACAAACAGGAAGTGGACGTGAAGGATTGAATTTTGAAAGTATAAAAAGTATTAAACTATTTATACCTAAAAAAGATGAGCAGGAAAAAATAGCAAGGTTTCTTTCAGTAATCGATCAGCGAATCGACACCCAAAACAAAATAATTGAGGAGCTGAAGTTATTAAAGAATACACTTATAGAAAAAATTTTTAAAGGCCAATTGAAGTTTAAGGACGAGAATGGTAGAGATTTTCCAAAATGGCAAATAAAAATGTTAGGAGAAATTGGGGATTTCCAAACAAGTAGTATCGATAAATTATCAAGAGACAGTGAGAAAGAAGTTTATCTTGTAAATTACATGAATGTTTACAAGCATCAGAACATAGATAAAAAAACAATGAAATCCTTACAAATTGTTACCGCCAGAGAATCACAAATTGAAAGTTGTAATTTAAAAAGAGGTGATATCCTATTTACTCCAAGTTCTGAAACGCCAAATGATATTGGACACTCTGTGGTGGTTTTTGAAGATTTAAAAGATGTTGTTTTTAGTTATCATTTAATGAGATTTCGTCCAACTACAGAATTAGATATCTTATATTCACATTATTTTTGTAATGTTCCATCTGTTTTACATCAATTATCTAAAGTAGCAACAGGTAGTACAAGATACACAGTTTCAGTAAAATCCTTCTCAAAAATAGAAGTTTCATTGCCATGTAAAAAAGAACAAAATAAAATAGCAAATTTTCTTTCTAGTATGGATTTGAAAATAGAGACTGAAATAAAAGTCTTTCAAAAGTTAATTGAACAAAAAGCATATTTTTTAGCCCACTTATTTATATAAATAAGTGGGCTAAAAAATATTGTTTACGCTTAGTTAATAATAAGAAAATTTCTTGTTCAATTTTTATTTTGTCCTCTAGTTTTGATAGAAAATCGGCCATATATTTCTGTTGACAATAGTTTGGCAATTGTATTTCCATCGGTTCAATTTCAGAAATATAATGCCGCTTATGTTCCTTTGAGGAGAGATTTAAAAATGATAAATATTCAAATACAAATTTTAAGTTTACGTTCTCTCTAGAAGTAAGTATTTTGATGGCGGAAGACTTAACTTTAAATGAAAAATTGACAAACTTCATATCCATTGTAAAATCATCAAAAATGATACATGGACCTTTGTCATACTTTCCAAAAGCTTCTTCAGTATAGCCTATTACGAAAGCTTTGTTAGCTGTTAGCACCGGAATTAAAGAGCTGTCCGATGAATAATTTGTATCTAAAACTAAATATTTAGACGGCTGCTCATACTTTAAAATACTCTTAATCTTTACGAACTCCTTTTCTTTCTCAATGACTTGCTTGAATAGTCGATAACGAATTGTATTCACACAGGAAATTAAATCCTTAATTAAAGGACTAAGTGAAAAACTATTTTCTCAGGGTAGTAGATTCAAGAATTATAAAAATGTGTGGAAACTGAAGAATTTGGGAGATTTAGGTGCAACCTATAATGGTCTTTCAGGAAAAAACAAAGATAATTTTGGGTTTGGTAAACCGTACATACAATATAAGCAAGTTTTCGATTCTTCAAAAATTGAAATAAAGAATTGTGGATTTGTTGAGATTTTAGAGAATGAAAAACAGAATACTGTTCGTTATGGAGATGTGTTTTTTACTGTATCATCCGAAACTTCTAAAGAAATAGGAATGTCTTCTGTTCTGTTAGAGCATACAAATGAAACTTACCTAAATAGTTTTTGTTTCGGTTATAGACCTTTTTCATTTCAAGTTCTTAATCCGCTATTTTCAAGTTATTTTTTTAGGAGTGAAATTTTCAGAAATGAGATAATCAAACTTGCGCAAGGGAGTACGCGATACAATTTGTCAAAAGTTGAATTAATGAAACTGAATATTTCGCTACCGTGCTTAGATGAGCAGATTACGATTGGTGAATTCCTATCTTTTATCGATGCAAAGATACAAATTGAGAAAAAATTATTAAGGAACTACCAATTGAAAAAACAATATCTGCTGCAGAACTTATTTATATAAATAAGTTCTGCAGCAGATATTGCTTCTTTCGTTGATATACTTTGAGAAGAGCTTTTTCTATATCTAATTTGCTTGACAAGTTGTCCAAAATTAAAATTATATTTTGTTGTTTATGAAGATTGGGAATTTTAATTTCAAATTTCTCCAATGCAGATTTTTGAATATTGGGCAATCCTGAACCTACACGAAGTGCCATAATTTTATTTTCACAGGCTTTCAAAAAGTAATATAAATATTTATTTTTAATACATTTGTCAATGCTGATAAGTGTGTAGCAGTGTCCTCCGCTCCAAAACTCAGTATTGTTAAATTGAACATATCCACAAGAATTCCCCCCTTCACTTATAGAAATGGTCTTGCCTTCTGAATTATATTCAGAATGGTAACCAGATGGTATTATCCCACCATTCATTACATAATAAAGTCCAGTGTTAGATAATGCTGAACTGTTTATCTGATCTCCCTTTTTTATTATACAAATCGATTTTAATGGAAGAACAGAAAATTCAAATTGCTTTAATTCAAACATTTGATAACTTAGTCCTTTAATTAAGGTTTCTAATTGTTCAATTATTTTGTTTTGGGTTTGTATTCGTTGATTTAATAGTACCAATAAATCGGCAATTTTATTTTGTTCAGGAATTTGTGGAAAAAATAGTTCTACCGAACTCAAAGTTTCCTGCCCAACATTATATCTTGTACTACCACCTGACTTAGAGGTTATACTATTTCTGGAAGAGTTAGTTTTTAACAGGTTATTAAAAAAAATAGGATTATAATCACCGATCTTTTTTCCTCTAATTACAAATCCCCCAAATGTCGCTGTTTTATCAATATCTAAATATACATTTGCTGTCCCAACTTCTTCTCTAGTTTCCGAACTTCTTTGAAAGAGGATATCTCCATACTCCACTAGGTACTTCTCATGGGTTGTATTGTCAATATCAACTGACCCTATAATATTATCGTATGTAAGAAATTCATTATTAAGTATATCAGAAACATTAACAAATTTCACACCCTTGCCATATTTTTCCTTTGAAGCATTTATTCCGTTTTTAAATTGTAAAATATCACCCAACTTCTTAGTTTCCCATTCCCCTTCAAATCCTGGAAATCTCAAATTTGGAACATTTCCTATCTTTAATTTCTTTTGTTCGGTCTTTATCATTTAATTGTCTTTATTATAAACATTAAGGATAGTAAAAATTAAAGAGTAAGTCCCAATTCCTGTAAATATCCCTCGATTTCTTTATCCAACTCTGCACGTTGTGCTTCCAAAGACTTTATTTCCTGCATTACAGATTTTATATCGATTTCTTCTTCTTCCTCAAAAGTATCTACATAACGTGGAATGTTCAGGTTAAAATCATTCTCTTTGATCTCATCTAAATTCGCCACATATGCAAATTTGTCTTCCACTACTCCAGTTAGAGCCAATTCATCATGGAATCTCGTAAACACATCAGAAATATGGGCAATATGATCGGAACCAAGAACATTCTGATTTTTACCTGGCACAAATGCCTTACTTGCGTCAATGAACAGCACTTTTTCCCTATTCAACTTCTGTTTATTGAAAATAATGATTGCAGCAGGGATACTGGTACCAAAAAATAAATTGGATGGTAAACCGATAACCGCCTCAATCAAATCTTCCTCCAAAATCTTAGTTCTGATCTTTCCTTCCGCTGCTCCTCTGAAAAGAACACCATGCGGAACCACTACGCCAGCTTTTCCTGAGATGTTTAATGACTCTAACATATGCGAAATGAATGCCCAGTCCCCTTTCGACTTAGGCGGTAAACCTCTCCAAAAACGGTTATATACATCAGTCGACAGTTCCTCTGCTCCCCACTTGTCCAAAGAAAAGGGAGGATTGGCAACAACGGTATCAAAAAGCATTAAGTTATCGCCTTCTTTGTGTTTTGGATTCCTCAATGTATCGCCCCAACGGATAATCGCACTGTCATAACCATGGAGATACATATTCATTACAGCAAGCGCCCAGGTACTACCGTTTGCTTCCTGGCCATACAGGGAAAAATTGTTGTCACCTACTTCGCGTCCCGCCTTGATCAGAAGAGAACCAGAACCACAGGTAGGGTCATAAATACGTGAACCAGGCTTGGATTTGGTCAATTTTGCCAATAAAGTCGATACTTCAGAAGGCGTAAAGAATTCTCCGGCCTTCTTTCCTGAATCTGAGGCAAAATTTGCAATAAGAAACTCATAAGCACCGCCTATCACATCACTGTTTTCCAAATTTGATGAAGAAAGATTAAGCTTATAAAAATCATTTAATAAAGTACGCAGTCTTGTAACCTTGCCTCTTTCGTCCCCGAGATTGGAACTGTTAAAGTCAATACTCCTAAAAATATTCGAACCATCATTACCTCCAAGCTTTTCTCTGTTTGCATCTTCCAATTCTGCCAATGCATGATTTATCATTTCCCCGATTTTTGGGTTGTTCCTATTATCATATAAAAAATAGAAGCTCGATTCATCAGGTACGATAAAGCGTTCTCGCTGGAGCGCTCTCTTTATACGCTCTTCATTGCCCTCATATTTTTTTGCGTACTCTTCCTTTTTCTCATTGTAGACATCAGTTACATATTTTAAAAATAAAATTGTAAGAATATAGTCCTTGTATTGGGACGGATCAATTGTGCCACGAAAAGTATCACAGGCATTCCATACGGTATTATTGATATCTCTTTGACTTACTTTAGAACTCATTTTTTAATTTTTTATAGGTTACTTTATTGATAAAATCCTCCTTAAGAACAATCAGCTCTTTCTGAATGGCGATTTGCTGTTTTTTCAAGGAGTCTAGTGATAAGATTTGATTTTGGGTATGCAAATTAGGTATAATAACTTCCAGTTCACCTAATTCCTGTTTTGTTATAGAAGGCATGGTCTGCGTGACCATCTTTGAATCGAAGACTTTCAGGGTTTCGGGATGACTCAGGTACCAGACCAAAAATTCCGGCAGAACATCATCACGCTGTAAAGTCAATACCAAAAAAGAGGCGCTGGCTATCGTATGAGAATACTCATTGTCAAATAGCGCAGCAAAAAAGCGTCTGCCTTTCGAATTAAACAAGATCTCGTTCTTCACAAGGAAATTTTTTTCTATCGAAGGTTTGAACAGTACGTTCGCCTCAAGGTTTGGTCTTAAAACTCCCTGATCATTATAATCCGAAGTACCGATCATCCTAACAAAAGCATCGGTTAATTTCTCTTCATCATTATTCACAGTTTTTGGAACTACCATTCCAGACCTGATGCTAACAATTTCTGACAATTTAAACTTATTGTTCATTTTATTTTTTTTTTAACAGGTTCTCAATCCCGAAAGGATAGAGAACCTGAAAATTTTATTATCAAATATTATGGGGATATTCAGGACCCAACCAGGTCTTATACACCACATATTTTTCGTAGTAATAAACCCACTCGGATATCCAAGGTATCACCTCGACCAAATCAAGATAAGCTCGACCTTTTAAATCCATTATAGGATGATAAAGACATAACGAACCGTCACCATTAAAATGTGTGTCGGCACACTTTCTTAATTTTTTGGTCTCAACCCTCACGCGTTCAAACCTACCAGGGAAAAACGGAGAATACAAGATAGTAAAATGATATGTTTTACCATTTTCTTCCAAAGTACCCCTTCCTTCCAGTACCCTGCCCTTCAGCTCAAAAGTGAGCCAGTCAAAAGCTGCTTCACAAGCTAGTTTGGTTTTGAACAGAAAGCCAACCCAGTATTTCCGGGCTTTTTCACTATCACTCAGCATAAAATCCATGACTCCCATTTTTAACACCTGATGACACATTGATTTTACCCGAAGAGTTCGTATATGCAGTTCCCGACAATAACGCCGCTAATCTTGAATTTCCAGCAACACGTTCTTCAAGCTGAACAATAGTCTGTATATTCTCCTTATAAAAACCGGCCCCAAATAAGTCGGTATAATTACTCTCAGTTGTAGAGTAATTGATGAACGCATTCAACTTTTTCTCAAAACTCTCCACAAAATTAACAAAACTACTGTAATGTCTATCCTTCCATGAGTCAGTAAAATTTTCTCTCTTACTTTTGTCCTCATGATTGTCAACCGGATTGTATACTGTAAATTTTATCCCATGGTATTTATAGTCATCAGCCAGCTTTTTCATCTGAACCATTGCATTTCTCAGCGAATCCTGTATAGAAAGATTACCTTGGTGACATTGAGCCAGAAGTGTTGTCAATACTATACTTGAGATAGCTGGACTGGTATATTTATCTTTATTAAGATAAAACAAATCTCTATATCTTTTGACAATCTGTACAGTACGCTGTAAAGGAGTCTTAAAATAAAGATGGGTAGGCAAATCCTCCGTTTCGATTTTAGCCTCCAAAAGGAGGCCATATCTTTCCTGGAGCAAAAAACTCCCGTTATTTCTTTCAGAGATTTCCTTAAACCACTCAGCATAACCCTTTGGGTCTGTTCTTGACCAAAATTTTCTATATTCATTTTCCGCAATCATCAACCGGGTATTATTGCTGGCTATTATGCATCCCGGCAGAACATCCATATGAAAGTCACTGTTATAGTTTATCCTTACACAACGGTTTTTTTTCTGTAAAAGTGCACGATAGGTTCCATTATTACTCAATACACGATAAAGCTCATCGTAAATTTCCGAAGGACTGTGATTATGGTAAGAATCCTCAATATGAAGGACAATATCCAAATCAAACTCCTTTCCAGAAAGAGGTTTTATCGTTGTACCTATCAGTAATGAACCTTGAGCATATACACTGATTGTATAGCCCTTAAAAAAATTCACGTCTCTGGAGAGAACGTCATTAACGGCCTTATACGCAGATTCCATCTGATTTTTGCGTGTTTCATCCAGCTCCAGGTTTGAAGCTATAATTGCTAGAAGTTCATCCTTTTTAAACTCCTGCTCTGTATATTTATGTAAGTTATTTTTCATTGATTAAGTATTTTGTATGTTCTCCAATTCTAGCAATCTGTTCTTCATTTTCCATCACTAGTAATCTTTCGATTTCAGTGACATCAACCAGCATGTACTCGTCTCCCTCATTTCTAGCTCTGTCCAGAAGCTGCTTCAGCTCCTGCGACTGCTCTGCTGTTGGATGAAATTCCACGATGTCATAGATTAGCACCTCATAGCATTGATGAAATGTACTGTAGTTAAAGACTTTCATGACCTTAGAAACCTTTTCAAGGGATTTCTTACGAAAGATTTCAGCATCCAGAATACCTGTATCAATAAGTTCCTCCTCAAACTCCCGCTCAAAAGTGTACTCTCTACCTACAGCAGATTCAAACCATTTGATAACATCCAACGTATATTTTCCCTGTACACGGAATCTCAGGTCATTCAGACTGACGTCGTCAGTTCTTATTCCTTTATTGGAGGAATCTTCCTTATAACCCCATTCTCTAAATTCAGAGAAACCGTTTACTTTTTTGTACACGCCACCGACGGGCTGTAACTGGTTCTTAATTCTATGACCACGAACCAGAAGGAATTTTGAAGTTCCAGGAATTTTAATTCTGATTAGATAACTGATTGAAAAACGGACATCCTGATTTCTGATTTTGGTAAAATTGGATATTCCATAGGTATATAATTGGTTTAGGTTACCAAGCAACGATTCTGTTGCTTTTTTAACAATAACCTTCCCCGCAGCCATACCAAGAGCCGCTAAAACTGTTTTTACTGCCATTAGCTTATGTTTAAAATTTAAAAAAAATGCTTAATGGAGTGCCATAATCAATGAAAACTTGCATATCAACAAAAATATACATAGCTTTGTAGTGGAATTAATGACTACTTCACTCCAAATCATATATGAGGTGACCAGCCTCGTGTTTGTATTGTAAGCTCAATACAGGATTTGTAAGTCAACATTAAAAATTTATAAAAACCATCTCTACGCCAATAGATTTGGTTTTTTCTATTTTATAATCACATTACAAAGGTATAAATTTATTTTTAAAAAACAAATAAAATTACCAGTACAAAGATTACTAAAAACATAACAAGCTTATTTTCAATTCATTGTATTTAAGAATAATTTCACATTTTTTTTTGCAACTTCACAACATCTCAATCGACAGCTTATCCCATGGCACTTAGCATCGCTAAACGCCCGACCAAGTTCGTAAGCTGAAGGTACAGCATACATGTTCAAAGCGATTTCGAAAAAGCATATGTAGTAAATGATTTTTATTGATAAGTCAGATAGTTTACAATGTAAAATTGATGCTATAAATCTCTACTGACATCGTCTTTTTCCTTTCATTATATTAGTTCCAAAATTTTGTCAATAATATCAGCAATAGCAAGAGAATCAATCCCGCCTTTTTCATTTTCGGTCGTTGTAAAGAGATTATCTCCTATTTTATATCCATTATTCTCATAAAAGGCCAATTTCTTTTCCCAGTCGGCCTTATAACTTGGTAAGGACATCATACCGAGGTGCTCCAAAAAGATAGTATCACCAGCAGCATCAATAAAGGTAAAATCAGGAATTCTTTTTTGGTCATTTTTACCGATGAACTCTCGTTCATATTCAAACTCAACTCCTTTTTCCACGAGCATGTTGGCGATTATAACCTCCGATTTGCTTCGGACAAGAAGCCCTTCTTTCTTGGTTTTATGAATTAAACCTTCCGCATAAGGAACAGTATTATGCTGATCACGGACTGCATAGGAAAACAAATGGGTATTCCTTTTAGCAGTTTCAGAATATTGTGGTTTGGATAAATTAATTATCCAATGTGGACTATCACCTTCAATGAGCAATATAAGCTGCTTTTTGGCCCTGGTCAGCGCTGTATAGATAAGCTCCCTTGAAATGATCCTTCCCGTTTTAGGGATTACAAGGAATACATAATCAAAGTCGCTTCCCTGACTTTTATGTACAGTAATAGCATATGCCAGTTCTATATTACCAGAATCGCCTTCAGCCTGTCCCTGAGATTTATATCCGAATGTCAGATTATTATCCTGACCTGCAAACATGACATTAGCAAATCCCTTAGTGATATCACGTACAAGTCCAAGCTGGCCATTGGAAATCTGACATGTAATGCCTCCTGGAAATCCGTCTTTCTTCTCGTTAACAGTCTGTATTACCTTATCATATAAACCAATTCTATAATCACCTATTGAAACAGCCCCCTTAAGCCCAGTCCGGAATTGTTGCTGAAAAACTCTGTTCAGGTTGAACGCCCCCCAATACGGCGATTTGACAGGACTCAATAGCTGAAACCCCTCAATTTTTTTAGTATCTATCCTTGTACCCTGTACTCCTAAAAACTTATTTAAAGTCTGAAAGT
The DNA here is from genome assembly GCF_964277905.1 of uncultured Sphingobacterium sp. Lineage (NCBI taxonomy): Bacteria > Pseudomonadati > Bacteroidota > Sphingobacteriia > Sphingobacteriales > Sphingobacteriaceae > Sphingobacterium > uncultured Sphingobacterium sp. Next base: position 928,049 of record NZ_CAXYKD010000048.1, on the reverse strand, counting down.
CCCGCTCATCAGTAAGACCAAGCTTATCGATCAACTGTGTGTTCATGGACTCTATCAGCGACTGCTCGTCTGCCCATGTTGCTATACATAGATCGTTGAGCAACAGGTTATCCCCCAATTTCTGAAATACGCTATCTGCGTCTTTCGAAGGTTTGATCCCTGAATACCACGAGGCGAGCGTCAGAGAATCCGAATTAGCACCATCGACATTACGTACGACTTCTTTCAGCCTTGCCAATGCTGAAATAGCATCTCCATCTGCACTCTCGGGAGTGAGATTATCAAGAAAGGTACAGAAATCCGCAAACGGCCGACCAGCACCTATCGGAGGAAGCTGATATGGATCACCCACGAGTATAATACGTTTAATATGTCCGAGGTCCAGTGCCTGTAACAATGAATAAAGGTCATCTTCTGTCAGCATGGAAGATTCGTCAATAATCACATTTTGTTCTGCCTTATATTTTTGGGGGGAGTGAAATATAGGTTTCATCCTATCCCAATCAAAGCGTTTTTGCTTACTTAGGAACTGTGCGATGGTATAAGCCTCCCCACCTGCCATTTTACCCAATTTTACCCTAGCTTTGCCGGTAGGTGCCAAAAGCAAAATCCCCTCACTTGTAAGAGTTTTACATCCGAATAATGCCCCTAAAACAGTAGTTTTACCAGTTCCTGCAGGTCCATGCAAAACTGATATTTTCCGCTCGGTTAACTGCCTGAGTGCGGTAACCTGGTCAGCAAGGGCGGCAGCATGCTTGGAATTCGAAGGATCAAAGGTGATCCCATTATTGGCAATGGCAGTTTTAATCAGACTTTCCCATTCTTCAGCGATGCCTTCCAGTCCCCTCTTGGCCCGGGCCAATAATATCTTTCGGAAATAGGATTCTATTTCTCCGTATTTCTTAAGTTGTAAAGCAATCTGGTCCCCTGATCTTACAGAAGGAATCTGTTCATTTATGAATGCAATATTTGCGAAAATATAATTTGCAGGTAAAACGGTTGCTCGCTGAAAATTAAGCGTATTGATCGTTTCTGTTATTTCATTTATAGAAAGTAAAGTATCACCATTTTCCGCTGCACGTTTTAAAACATCGGTAATGATCGCTCGAATCCTCCGTTGATCTAGAGGTGAATCAACTAACTGTGGTTTTTCAGGAACAAACTCTCCCTGAATAGCCCTATCCATGTACAAGCCATTATCTATAGTTTCAACGGCAATTGGGTAATATTCCTGATTTCCTTCATCCAATTCCGCAATACGGTAAGGATTTATTAATATCTCAGCATCAGTGATCTTGTACCCGAGCTTCTGGCGTTGGTTGCTGTCAAACCAATTTTTGATCTGTTTTTCTCTCAGTTCAAATCGGGACAGAAGCATCAGCAGCTCTTTACGTTCAGTGCTTTCATTTAACCAAATGTCACGAAAATACTGTAAGTCTGCGACATATAATCTTTGTCCCATACTAATCTTACCAAACAGAACGTCCTCCCATGCGTCCCAGGGATTGTCTTTAACTCCCAAATGTCCGTTATTGCGGAGATCCTCTTCCAACGAATATCCAAATTGGAAACCAAGAGCCAGCAGGGCATCTGCAAAAGAGGGAAAGGGCCCCATGTTTTCCTTTACCTTACCTATCTGACGGTCGATCCAAGTCAAATGATGCTCATAAACATCTTTAACGATGCCATGCTCTCTAATCCGTTCAATGATACTCCTCAATTTTCCAAGTATCAATAGTATTGAGCTATCATTCACATGCGCTGTACCGTATGCAAAATCATCGATAACTTCCTGTCTACTGGCAGTCTCCTGAAGAGTAAGCTTTATTTCGTTCAGTAAATCATGTTTTGTTTTTACGCCCTCTTTGGTATTGATCTGAAAATTGTCGGGCAAGGCAAGATACTCATGATAAGGCAATAAAAGGCCCTCGCTACTTAGGTCGTTAGCGCGGATGCCATGACCGATCAACCTGTCCCACAATGGGTAGGTATAATCCGCTGACGATTCATATTCTAAAATATTTGATTTGTTCCAAATACTTCCAATACCCACAATGATTCTACGGCTGTTCTCGTCTACCGGATTAGCTCCTTTAGCATAGAAAACCACCAGTGAATGGTTTTCTTTGATATATCCATAAAATTTGTTTAAAAGTGCCTCCTGAGTTGCACTTGAATACACCCATGAAGATGGAAAGGGAGGATTTTCATCTACAGGTATATCAGGATACTGTTCCCTGATTTCGTGTTGGTTCTTACGGAGCATCCACCAAAACGGAACCGCAAAACTACTATATGGAGGCACCTCAATGCTTGTAGGCAATAAAGCCAAGTGGGGTATATTTCTCTTGTTTGGCTTATTGTAAGGATGGTTAAACAGACGTTTATAACTACGGCTGCTCATAAAGCCTCCGCCCTCACCTTTACATGGTGGTAACTGATGCTGTTCTAAATCAGCCCAGTGCTGACCTGCCAGATCATCCTCTACTTCATCGTCTTTTTCTGCGTAAATGCGGGGGAGATTAAGGCAAAATGAATTTTGTGATGGTTTTTGGCAGATTGTTCCGTTCCATTTGCTATCATGCCATGTTACTCTGATGGATAAATGTTTAATCATTTGATGGTTAATTCTTTTTATTAAAGGCTTACCGCAATTTAATAAATTTTTATCCTTTTTAATAAGTCGCTCAGGTATTGTTGTATATTTTATTAACATTGCGAAATGTAACAGTAATAACTGCTTAATACATTACTATAAAGTGCTGATATTTTAACTTTTGCTGACCAAATAATTATAAAATTCATGTCTGTCACTCCGCTCCATTATAGATAACTAGATCTTGTTTTATATCTAAAATGATATGCGCATTTCCCCAACAGCAAGGAGACCCTGTCACAATCTAATATTCAGCAACATCAACAATCAGCTTCCGTTCAGATTCGGTGTTTCGAAGAAATTGATTGATAACCGAGTAGTTTTAATTCTGCTGGTAATTGTTTAAATTTTTGATAACTTTTGCTAAAGGTTTTGCATTAATTTTGATATCCGGTCTTTATAGACCTGATCGTCTGAAGATAGAAACTTAGTTCTAAAAAGCTCCTGTCCCAAAGTCTCAGTTGAATATGCTTTTATCAAACTATCCATTTTTTTGATCGCATTTTCAAGATTAAAATTGAGGTTCGCATTGATACTGATCGCCTTATCTTTAGAAAATTGACCCTCATTATCAGGAAATTTCTGGTAATCAACCTTCATATTTATAAACACTATGGTGTCCCCATAAATAATACGACCATTGATCATAAAAAATTTAATCTTTTCATCATCACTTTGTAAAAAATCTCCAAGTACATTTTCAAGATTATTTGTTTTATAAACGAATAGATCAGCAAATGCACCTTCTTGGATAACAGAATACTTTAAATTCCCCAGTGCTTTGGCAGCATTGGTGGTAGACATATCAAAAATCTGTTTGTCTGAACATGCTCTGTTAAAATAGTCACAGTAATACCTGGCGAATTTCATCTCATCTAGCATATGCTTACTTCCACTTGGTGTCCAATCGGTTCCAAGACAAACATTGATATTTTCATCCAACAGTTTTTCTATAGGTAAAGTATCATTATACAGCAACAAGTTGGATACAGGGGACCATACAATACTGATATTATTATCTTTTAAAAAGCTTATAGTATCACTGTCTTCATAATCAATTCCATTGGCGTGCACTAAGATCAAATTCGACTCTCGTAGATATTGACTTTTCACTTTTTGTTTTAATTCGTGGAATAGTTGTTTGCATTCATTTAACGAATACTTGTTCTTGGTGGCATTATACAAGTTTCCTGATTTACCTTCGCAAATATGCGCAATCGTCGAATAGTAATTCGCATTATTTTGATTAACTGAATTTATATAATTGTCAAGTTTCCCTTGTTTTTCAGGAGACCAATTTGAAGTATCAGCGACAGGTGTCCCATCCGGTCTGATTTTTGGGTTATAGAAATCAACCACAGGAAACACTTTCAGTGACTTATTAATTCCCATATCTTCCGAATTTCCGGTATTCCGAATAAGAAAATGTTTCATTTCTGGATCTTCTTCATCAAGGCTCAAAGTCTGAAGCAGAAGTCCTGTTCCTCCACAGACAGCCTGAATTTCCGAAAGAATTGCATGAATTCTTTCAACTTCGGTTATTGCACGGAACATATAAAATTCACGATAAGAACTGTTACTCTCATAATATAGCAATGAAGCTAATTTTGTTGCTGGAATAAAATCGGCAATAAAGCTTTCCAACAGTGCAGGCTTACTGGCCCACTCTTTTTTAATGAAGTTTGTAAAATCTTTGATTTCTGCTTCGTACTGTGGAGAATTTCTCCATTGATGCCTGTTGACCAAATATGGGGAGAGTTCCATAATGGTAATACATTATAACCGATGTGTGTATGAAGATTTATAAAAGAAGGAAAAATAACCTCATTATCCTCAAGTTCGATGATAAAACTATCTGGAAGTAGATCAATGTCAGATTTCCCTTCGATAATTTTTATGATTGTGCCGTTGTCAATAAATAAACTCTTGACTGAACATTGATCGGTAATCGAGTCATAAACCCTACCGATCAGACAGATCGGTTTTGTAGAATTGATTCTCATGATTTTTAGTTTTTTAGGTTAGTGCAATAAATATATAAAATAATGCAAATAGTTATGATATTCAAACTATAAAAAATATTACAAATTGATTCATTATCAGCACATTTGAAATGGTTTACTTCGGTTTAGATGTGATTTTAAATAGTTCTACGAACAAATCGGTAACGCAAGACGCTTTCTCTTCCTATGTTATTTTTACAATAATTTTGTTTTCGGTTGTTAAGGCTATATATGGTTTCTCCATTATAATAGCTCTTACACTTTCTCTTTCATACTGATCTTTACCTAACCACAAAAGATTATTGACATTTTTTAAATCGTTTCTGTCAACTGATAATATTTCGGGATTTAATTTATTTATATAGAGATCAAGAACTTTCGAGTCAACAGCTATTCCATAATCAAAGTCAATCCTCAGCCTTATCTCATCCTTAAAATCATTAAAGTCTTTCCAGCTATCATTCAATAATGTATCTTGGATAGCGTACGCCGTAGATGTGAAATTTGAAGTCGAATCATTTTTTCGCTTTAATACCTCAAGTAGTCCACTTTCACGTTCTTTATTAACAAGTGAAGACAAAGTTTTAACCAAGTCTTTCACGTCCCCTGTAAATCTTCCAACACCTATTAAATCAGGGCTGGCACTCCACACTTCATAAGCTTTTTCCGAGACAAATTGTTTTCCGAGCTGTAGATCCCCTGTTGGGATAAATTTGTCTTTTAATGTGTCCCAGCCTTCTAATGAAATATTAAAATATTCAACAGAATAAGGAAAATCCAAGTCATAATTTGGAAGAAATAGATTTAATTCAGTCAATCCACCAATATAGTCATCCCAAGCACAAAGCCATAGAATCCTTGAATTTGCCTGTATATAGTTTTCATTTATTCTACCTATGGCTTTTGATTCAATTTCATGCAATACGGAAAGTAAATCATCAATTCTTTCTTCCGCGAACAGAATATTTGTATTATATAAAGGATCATGTTTCAGACTGTTATAAAATTCTCTCAAAAGGTGCATCTTATCAGTTGAAGCAACAGAAATTCCCAATAGTTTCAATCCCTCAATCAGATTGTAAAAATTCCAATTGTTATTATTATTTTCGTAAACTGCATCTTTCAAAAATTTCTCGATTTCTCCTCCTATATTTTTGATATAGATGGCATAATCATCCTGTGTATGGGTAACTCCCATAATAATGGCAAGCCTCCTTTTAATTTCTGAAACTTTATCTAAAACTGCTGCTATTTTTGTTTTCATTGATATCTAAATAGAATTTTTCTAGATCAAAATATAGAATACTCCCTCGATCTTGAATGAATAAAATCTCCTGTTAAAAACAAATTATTATTCTTTTACTAACAAGATTAATTGAAATCAATATCTGAATCTCTATATCCTTGATCAATATTATAACTTAAACATTATAATAGAGGAATTATCAAACCTTCCCCTTCAGGATATGTAGTTCTATAACCATATTGCATTTTCAAAATCTCATCATCCCAACATTCATTATCTTTTGTGCGGTAATTGAACAGTAATTCTGTCCCCTCTCCGCTTTGCTTAATGACCCTGGCAACTGTAACTTTAGCTGGATGATGACTGATGCTTCCATTTGTACTTATTGCAAATTTCTTACAGTCGATTTTTTCCAAAAGCTCGGGACTTGTATTATTAGCGCTTGCATGGTGACTAACCTTTATCAGATCTAATGGGATTTTATCAGAAGATAGCTGATTCAGTGCTCTTAGTAGAACACTTGGAAAGGCATCAGCAGCACATAAAACCCGCTTTCCCTGAAATTCGGCTAAAAAAGCAATACTGCTACCATTGGCAGCTGCCCTATCCTCTTCAAATTTTTCTCTGAAAAGTTTTTCTATGTCAGGGAGGCCCTCTCCAAACTGTTCAAGGTCGGCACTAAGATCTTCAGGTTCCTCGAGTATTTCGAGACCGAAGCCAGGATCAAGATTTGCTTTTCTTAATTCTTTTATCCAAACAGGTTTCAAAGCTTCCAGATTTTCAGGAGTCGGAGAAAGTAATGTAATTTTCAACCCTTTTTCAAGCTGGATTACCGGAGGTTGTAATTCTGTTTGGTGTAGAACTGCCGTATTACCAAAATGTGTATTCCAGTTAATCCCGTGCTTGATAATAGCAGCACTGAGTTTCTCACCATGAACCGCCCCAAATATTTCAAAAAGATCATTTCCAGGTAAATGATTCCACCCATTGAACCAGATTGTTCCGATAGTAAAATCAAGTTGATCAGCTTGCAGCAAACTCAATATACCTTCAATGTGGTCTCTATCAATGTGTGTAACAACCAAAAGTTCTATGTGCTTTTGCCCCGGCATTGCATCTATTAGACGCCGGATTTCATTTTTAGTCCCCCCTGTTCCTCCATCAATGAGGACAATTGAGGGATTCTCAGCGTCCCCATATTCTATCCATAAACTGTCACCATATCGTGCTGGGAGTAGGTTTATATTAAATATCATGATTTAATTATTAGTAGTAATTAAAGCCATTAGCAATATTTCTTAGAAGATCTGACTCCCCGACTAAAGTTGTATATTCCTTATTTAGATCTGCTGACTCCATATATCTTTTAACTTTTTTTAGAGCCATCCCAACTTCATAGTTGTCACTATGTAAATGATCATCGAGTAAACTCAAACCTTCGTAGAGTAAACGTAAGCCCTCTGTAAAAAGTGGAATACCACGTTGCACAGCCTCCAATAGTCTATTCTGAATCAGAGGAATATTTAGATTTTTACTTTTTATCATTTGCCAGGCGTGAATAATAGGTCCATCAGGTAACCAAGGGAACCAATCTGCCAAGTTATTAGGCCAGTCATGCAAAAATCCCAGTTGACCTGTTGAGAGCAAAAAATATCCACCAATTGCAGCAGCGATAGAATCTCTCCTTTTTTCACGCAGCAGAAATTCCGCCTGCTGTATTTCGTAAAGACTTTCAGCTTTATCAGAATCCCCTTTGTTCATTAAATAAAGAAGCGTCTGAGCACTTTTATTGGGAAGACCTATAGTAATTTTTAAGTTTGTTACAATATCAGCAGAGTTTCTTGCTAAAGTTAATTCATATTCTGGAGGTAGACAGACAAAAACAGATTTTCCAAAAGCTACATGTAGTTCACAAATATGCATTCTATCCCTTTGCGAAATTATAGTGCTTTCCATTTCCAGAAATTTTGGAAAAAACCGATCATTTGAATACATTTTTAATATTCCTTCCTCATAAATCCAATCTATCATTACAATTTCTCTTCTGTACTTCTTTTTTAAATTGTATACAAAAGTTCTATAGTAATTCGGATTATCAGCTGAAAAATTAAAAACTTCACGATACACCCGCTTATCACGAATATCAAATTCAATAGAAATTTCTTCTTGGGGCAAAACTCTAACAATCTGTTCTACTTCCTTGGCTGAGGCAACTTTTAACTTTACTATATAAAAGCCTGCCGTTAAGAAATCACTCCAAGTTTCAGTTAACATCCAAAAAGAGCGTTCAGTATTTAAATTAGCAGATAAGATCTGTACATTTTTCGGAAGAGATCCCTCATTAAAATTACGGGCAACTTCTTCCCCAGTTATTACATTCAGAGTAAGCTTTCCTAAATTATTGACACTATCGCTCATTGTTCACATTTTAGGGTTCTAGCTCCAGCAGGAGGCATGAAACTTTCGAAGATATTCTTATTTTCATACTGCCCGTTAGGAAAATCTGCTTTAAGTTCGTAAATACCAGGTTTTATATGGACTTTCCAGGGATCAACATTTGGTAGCCTATGATTTTTTTCTTTGGACTCGACTGAAAAATAAGATAGATGAGCCAAATTATGAGCCTCTTCAGGGCTGCAGTCTATAACTACATCTATATTGGGAGCTTCAGTAAAACGTAAAATATCTGTAGATTTACCTATCCTGTTGCTGCATCGTTGGTCAGTAAATATTTGTTCAGATACCATTTCTAAAAGATCATCCATTTTAGTTGCCAAACTAGCCAGTGTAATGGTCCATTCATCTTGTTTTTTTTTAAGCACGCCCCCCTCCAATGCCTTTATTAATGCTTTAGTATAAAATGAAACATCATTTATCTCACCATATGCTCCTTCGTTATGAGCCGCAGCTTTTTGCGTAAGGTTAAAACGGCAGTCTGTAGCATTAAAGTGCTGCGGGATCAAGGTGTAAAGGGGAACTTCTGTCAATAACATATCCGCGGTAAAAAGTCTACAAGCATCTATAAAAAACAGCTGTGTACTAGCTTGACACCTAAAAAAGCCAAGCCTGGTCTTATCAAATGCAAAACTTCCGCTCCAGGGCTGTACTGGATTCTTTCCAAAATCTTCTGTCAGCAGAATATGTTCTGCCTTATCCACACCGTGACCGCAGAAAAAGAAAAGCGTGACATTATCAGCACTAGAATCACATCTTTCCAACCATGAATTAAAAGAATCAGTAATATTTTCCATATCCGCTCTTCCGACTTCTTCACCTGCGATTATGAAAGGATCTGCACCCACAGGGGATATCAAGATTTCAACACTGCCCAAAGGTTTGATCCAGGCATCCTGATTATGCAAATTAATTATGGTATCATATAGGGCTTTGGCAGATAAGGGTGGTGAGGTCAATTGTCCAAGTTTCTTTGCGCAATCAAGAGTTTGCTTCTTTTCCTCGGTACCACCCTTTATATATGGATACCCACCAACACCAATAATAAATACGTGTGTTTGCGGTATATTTCCGTTTACGTCATTAAATAAAAGGGACATAAAATATGGTTATAGCTTTTGGAGTTTAAATATAGTGATTTTTCAATAAGATTATATGGACAAAAAATACTTTAGGATAATTATTTGACGTGAACAACATTTTTGAAAAGATTTTCAAGTGGGTCATTCAAATCCTATAATTAATATAATACGGATCATATAAAATTTCCATTTGATTATTTTTAAATAAAACCACTCCTGCAATCAGTAAGCGAAGTTTCGATCGATAAGCCGGTCGAGTTAAAAATTCTTATTGATACCAAAAACGATATGGAAAGGTATCAGCTTCTGAGTGTACAGGCTCTCACTGATATTATCGATAGAGTACTTTGTGATGCTATTGGAATTCAGCAAATTGTTCCCCTGCAGATAAATATCGCTATTGTATTTTTTCCACGTATAATTAAGCTTAATGTCCCAAAAATGAGTTGGATCCTGACCGGTGTTCCCAAATTTATAATATTCCATCGACGACTCGATCCTGAACATTGAATTTACCTTAAAATATACATTCGCGAAGGCTTTCTGATCCTGATAATTGTTTGAGTTTACATCCGAGACAATCTTATTAAAGGCGATCTCATAACCAAGTTCATAGTTGAAAAATCCCATAAAACCTGATTTCATCTCGAAACCTGTTTTGAGGTTAGAAAACCGTGATTTGATCAGTGGCCCGCTATTGATGCGGTTTTCATATTCCGAATCCGAATAAGAACCTAAAAGACTTATTCTGGTCTTGATCAAATTTAGGTATTTGCGAAGTTCCAGGTTAGCGGCAAACGTTCTGTTATTCTTAACAAGGATCGCCTGACTGAACGTAAAAGTTGGATTCACGATCATATTATTTGAGAGGTAGCTGTCATTTTTTGCAAAATTAGCATTGAAGGACAGATATTGCGAGCTGATCTGCCCAATGTTATAGCTCAAGTTAAAGCTGTAGCTTGGTAGCACTGTAAACCCTACCTCACTCTTGTTAAAATTCCTGTTTCCCTGATAAATGTATCCGGTATAGACATCATTGATGCTTACTGTTGAAAATTTTCTGGATGCGCTTAAACTGATATTTCCGGTCCTGCTGTTTTCATACCCAATATTGACGGTCGGAAACAGATGAAATCCTGCTGTATGCTCGTCTCGGAGATCGGAGTAAATAAACTGCCCCAGCATCGTAGCGCCATAACGCCATTTTTTGCTTTTCCGCAGGTATTTTCCCTGGGCAAACAGGTTATTCTGTTCAAGCGACACATCATTGCTAAAACCCCGTTCATCGTAATTAACCTTATTGCCGTCCGTATCAAAAAGTGAAAGATCTGAAGATAACCGGTTCCTCCGGTATTCATTTCCGGCCTGAATATCAACCGATTCCTTTTCCGAATATTTTTTAAGATAAGAAACTTTAACTCCACCAAAATTCATTTTTGAGCTAATGGTCTGCCGGGATTTTCTGACGTCCGGATTACCGGTGACTTTTTGGAATACATCATTATCATCAGTAAAATCATAAGGCCTATCCTGAAAAATATATCTTGCAACAGCAACTACAGCTTTGGAAGAGTCAATTTTCTTGGTATAGACGAATTTATTCTCACTAGACAAAAGCCTGTTGGTTCCCATCTGGTTATTCAGCTGCTCATTGAAGACAAAAATATTATCGTTGTTTTCTCTCAGGGATGATGTTTTACTGTAAAACTGCAAATTCGAATTATTCCTGAATTCCTTTGAAATTTCCAGTTTTCCGACCAGATTCGTGTTGTTCTGTTTCCAGGTCTTATCCTCCACGTTTGCGAAATTTTGTCCCGCATAGTTGAACCGGTAAAAACTGGAGATGTAATTTCTATTCTCGATGTCGTTGAATACGGTGATGAATTTAATTTTCCAGTCATTCTTGAAGTTGTAGATATAATTCAGTGAACCCAGTTTATCATTGTTGAAATTGGTACGCTTATCCTGAAAAATGCTGTTTTTTTGATGAAGATTCACAACTGATAGTATGCCCACGTTCGTCCCCACATTCTCAACCTCATTCTCCGAAGCCGGATCTATCAGGTATTCAACGCCTTTCATTTCGTTCAGTCCGAGATTGTTCGCATTAAGAAGAAAATAGACCTTTCGTCTCTTGGTGAAATTCATCACGTTGACCTTCCCCTGTCTCATGTCCTCTTTGTAACTTGTCGAAGCAAGCAATAAATTTCCGAACCATTTTCCCTTCGCATCTTCCTTTAATGTTAGATTAAGGGCAATACGGTTTGTATTTTCGATGTTTTTTAACAGTTTATTCTTGGAGTAGTTCTCCAGCACCTGAACTTTTTCAAGGGGTTTGGAAGGCATATTCTGTGTAAGGGTCTGATAACCTTTTTCAAAGAGGTCATCATTTTCTATCATGACCCGCTCAACCTCCCTGTTCCTGAATTTTATTTTCCCGTCACTTTCAACCGTGATGCCAGGAAGTTTTTTTAGCAGTTCTTCCACATTGCGTTCTGTTCCACTGGAGAAACTCTGCACATTATATTCTGTCGTATCTTTTTTTTGCCTGATCGGTGTGTTTCTGGTAATGACAACTTCTTTGATTTCCTTGACTTTATCCCTGCTAAGTTCGATAGCGTTAAGATCAATAACCGAATTCTTTTTGATGAACGAGATAGGAATATTTTTCTTTTCATGCCCCGACGCGGTAACCTGCACGTTAAAGCTGCCATACTGATCCGTATTTAACGAAAAGCTTCCGTCCTTATTGCTAAAGACGAAAGCTATGATATTATCATGTATATCCGTAAGAATGATACTGGCTCTAAGAAGCGGCTGCTTACTATCTGAAAGTACAGTTCCTGCAATCTTCGTTTGCGCGGAGATCTTAAAAATTAGTATAAAGAATAATAAACATAAATATTTCATTAAGGCTTCTTGGTGTCAGGTTCCCATTCAAAGTGGGTTTCCATTGACATCGCTCTGATGTTGGGCACTTCGTACTCGGTTCCTGCTGGCAATGCAGCGATAGATTTATTCATATCGTCCTGCAAGATAACATTTTCCAATTCTATCATTTTTTTAAACGGCATGATGGGGTCAGTCGTTTTTTTCTCAAAAATTGCTAGAATTTTAGGTGGAAACTTATCCTGCGAATTTAATGAAATTGTTTTTGCAGTACCTCTTATAAAACCATCTTTATCCTGAAATTCCAAGATAACACCAGGTAGCCCCTTAAGTTTCCAAGGAAACACTTCGACATTTAGATCCTTGGTGAACCATACCGTATATTCTCTTCCCCTAAAATTGGCGGTGGCCAAAAAGGCTTTGTAACCGAGAATATCCTTTGATTCCTTCGTGATCTTCCAGTCAAGGTTCTTCAGCTTTTCGGAAGCTAATCTCGGGAGCGGCTGCTTTTCATTTTTCGGAACCATGTACACCCGCTGGTAGAGATTTTCACTGGAAAGATCATAGTCATATACATGATACGGATTAATTGATGTAAAGTCAGTTTCTATTAATTTTTTATAACTGACAGACGGATCGCTGGCAAAGAAAAAATAGGAGTTTTTTTGATCACTTATGACAAATGATTTTAAATTACTCATATGGGCAAAAGTATAATCGTACTCCACGATAATCTTATCCTGAGCGTCAGCATATCCAAAAATGGTCAGCAATAAAAAAATTAACACGTTTTTTAAGGCCATAGATCAATATAAGGATGTAATTGATGAACATAGGTCGTTGTGGTAGAACCCTCAAGTTGTCCAGATGCGCACGGAGCCGAGACTCTCGGTCCCACAGAAGAACTGATGTAGTTCCCCTGATGGTCCTCATATTGTGTAACTGTCTGCGTGAAACAGCCAGCAAGCTTCTTTACGTTAACTTTTTCCACTCCGGGAGCCGCATATGTTAAACCACTAAAACCTAGAACGGTCGCTGTTAAAATGATTCTTTTCATATTTTTTTATTTTAGATTATGGACAGCTTGTCGCTTGGTTAGGATCTGAACCTGGGTTCCATCCACCCTCTGTTCTAACTTCGTAATAAGTGGAGGTTGAACCTTCCGCCTGTCCCTGTCGGCAATTGACAGTATATTTTGGACTAGCCGAAGAATATAGATACTGTCCGCAGGTATTTTCAACGTTTACAATAACTTGGGCGTAGCAGTTTCCTTTGAAACACTGGTCCTGATCAAGATCCTTTTCGATCTCAATGGTGTTGGCAAGAGCAAACGATGATGATCCTGCAATTAGGAATAAACCTAAAATGAGTTTTTTCATAAGATAAGATTTTTGTTGTTTATTGGTAATTGTACATATACCTTACTCAATGAGTAATAATTCTACTTTTGATCCTGTTTTTCCGATAGATTTATAACTGATCTAAAATTACAGTTAAGGAAAACCTAGCCAATAGACAGCGAGCGGAGAGATCTGATGGACATAAGTTGTCTGGGTAGAGCCTTCAAGCTGTCCCTGCGCGCATTCCACTGACACTCTCGGTCCAACAGATGAACTTACATAATTACCTTGAAGATCTTCATACTGGGTCACTGTCTGCGTAAAGCAACCAGCAAGTCGCTTTTCAGCAGTAACTTTTTTTACAATAGGTGAAGAAGCATAAGATAAACCAGCAAACCCTAAAACGGTCACTGTCAAAATGAATTTTTTCATAGATTTTAATTTAATTATGGTTGGATTAGTTACAGCTTGATGGTGTTACTGGATGGGAACCTGGATTCCATCCAGCCTCTGATCTTACTTCACAATAAGTGTCCGTAGTACCTTCCGCTTGTCCCTGTCGGCAATTAACGTTGTACTTGGCACTTGCTGAGGAATATAGAAACACGCCGCACGATGTCTCATGATTGACGATCACCTGCATAAAGCATTGCTCTTTAAAAATTTCTGTTTGGTCAAGATCATTTTTTCGATCTCAATGGAGTTTGCAAGCACGTAGGAAGATGTGCCTGTCACCAGAGATAATCCCAGGAAGAGTTTTTTCATAAGTTTTTAGTTATTTAATGGTAGTCAAATATATAATTTTTTATCACACAAAAATGATATTTTTAACTTATATTTAATATTCTATGCATTATTTTCTCCTAAAGACCGCCGATACGGCATTTTATAAAATTCTTACTTCACTGGCCTTAGATAAAATACAAGCTATTATTGCTCCGAATAGAACAATTTTCAATAAAACATTGCCTTCGGAAATAGACAGTCTCCACTCTTAGCGCTTACAATTAAAAAAGTGAATAATTTTTATTAAATGGACGTGAAAAATTTTTAGATAATTTGGTAACAACATCAGGACGCGTCTTGCTGCAGTGATCGGAACGTTGACCTTTTTACTTTTAGAAGCTAATTCTAAGTGCTAAATATTTCTATAATACAGAATCCACGCCGATTAATTTGTGATCAGATCTTCTTTTTTAATAGCGTGTGCCTTAAGGCAGCGGGCTTTGTGCTACAAATCCTCGTTCCTGTGGGCTTTCCACGTCAATCCCTCACGCATAGACATATTTTTTTAATCCACATTTTCAGATAAGCCTTAAGATTCTTGCCATTCACGGCAAAGCACATTTCCTCCAGCGCAAACCCTGAACGAAAAAGAGCTTTATATGCCGCCCATTCATAGCAAATTGAAAGCTGTCCACACCAGATCCCAATCGCCTTCAGCTTCCAATTACCTATGGAATAAAATTGTCTTCAAGGCTATCGATTCTTTTAAGAGGTAGGGTGTTTTATATCAATTATTCTCAAAAGAAAGTTCATCTAAGAAATTTACCTGATGTTTTAATCCCTAATTTTCAGATAGCGATTAAATTTTTGCTACCGCGGTAAAGCACATTTTATCCTACGCATGATCCAGCCCGAAAAAGAGCTTTTTATACCGCCCATCATAGCAAATTGAAAGCTGTCTGCAGCAGGACCGAATGGCCCTCACCTTTCAATTACCTATGGAATAACACTGTCTTTAAACCGTTTAAGGTTTTTTGGGGTGGATAAGGATTTGGAAATCACTTTTTATCAAAAGAACAGTCGAAAAAGACATTCAAAGGTACATCGGGCAGCCAACGCACATCCCGCAAAAGACTACGGCATAAACACATGCCGCCCCCTCACCCTTCCTTTATTCCGTTTCCTTTTGCCCTACAGCAATTGCCCGATCTACTGATTGACTTTCTTTTTTTTCCTGTTTTTTCTTTTGAAAAAAATGATTCGGGGCCGAGCCTCAGCAGGAAAGGAAGAATGAAAAAGTTAACAGGATTGTAGAACAACTAAAACAAAAAGTTATGAACATTTCAGGAAGACTGACACAAGATGCAAAAGTCAGCACAACAACAACAGGTAAGGAAGTGGTAAACTTCAGTGTAGCGGTAAATGACGGCTACAAAAACAAACAGGGCGAATGGGTAGACAACACCGCATTTATTGAATGTGCCTACTGGAGAAGCGTAAAGCCAGTCTCATGGCTAAAACAGGGGCTATATGTCGAACTAACGGGACAGATCAGCGCAAGGGCGTGGACTGGAAAAGACGGCAACCCAAAAGCAGGGCTGAACTTCATAACCTCTAATATCAAACCCACTTGGGGAACAGCTACGGAAAAAGAATCCCTGCAGGCTAGTAAAAAACAGGAACCTGCTAACACTGCAAAAGAGGACGAAAAAGACGACCTCCCATTTTAGGCAGGATGGTATAAAATCCAAAATATTTAACCCTTTAACAAATAGAAATCATGGGACATAATTTAAATTTCAATAATAGAACGGGCAGATATTCATTTTTCAGTGTTAAGGAAAAGGCTTGGCACGGTCTGGGACAGATCGTTCAGGATTATCCAACAAGTGCCGAAGCAATCAGACACGCAGGATTGGACTACGAAGTAGAAAAAAGCCCTTTGTTCACCAAAGGATCAGGAATCGTGCAGATTTCGGACGGTATTGTCATTCAGGACACTGAAATCGAAGTACCGAACTATTTCGCCAATATCCGCACGGATAACAATACTGTTCTCGGCGTTGTGGGTAGAGATTACCATATTGTACAGAATAAAGATGCCTTTACATTTTTTGATTCTATCGTAGGTGGTGGAAGCGGTATTCTGTACGAGACTGCAGGGGCACTCGGTCAGGGCGAACGCATATTCATCACCGCCAAACTCCCAAATTATATCCGCATAGGCAATTCGGATGATGTCATTGAAAAATACATCTTCCTGACCACAAGCCATGACGGAAGCGGAAGCATTACCGCAGCATTTACCCCTATCCGAATCGTATGCCAAAACAGTGCGACTCGTTGTGCAGCCTAATAAGCTGTACGGGCTTCATCTTTAGGGATGGGCTTAACTTTTAATCAATTCAGTGAAATGCTGATGTTGGCGGCTTATCCAACAAAGTCTATCCGACCCTTAACCTGCCCAAGAGAACAGGGAATGGGAAGCTCGGAGAAAAAAAAAGTCAATCCTATGGAGCGATGCTATAGAGAAAGATGGGACGAACCGAATATGATAGCCTTGCTAAGGTATCGTGAGCATGCACGCTGCACCCACATCGTATGGTACAGTTCTCCAGTCAATAGGAACCCAATCTGTTTGAGGGTATTCATAAGCTTATACAAGACTGGCGGTATAGAGAGGAATCTAAGTTCGGGTAAACATTGATTAAAGGAACGAGGAAACCGATACATCATTTTGCTAACGCAATAAATACTCTTGGATGAATATGTTGTATCGGGTAGGAACAACGACCAAGCGAAAGCCGATGGGCTACGGTCAATCGGATATGCCAAATTCGTTGTGGATTTAACAAAAGAATACAAATGAAAGTAACTAAAATGCTGAAAGTAAACAGATGGGAAGACATTGACTGGAAAACAGTCGAACTGAATGTATTCCGAAAGCAAAATCAGATGTATCGGGCAATGCTCGCAGGTAACATCACAGAAGTAAGAAAATTACAGCGCGATTTACTGAGAGACCCGTATGCCAAATTACTGAGTGTTAAACGTGTTACTTCTGATAATACAGGAAAGAGCACGGCAGGTGTAGATAAGGCGACAATCCGGAGCGATAAAGAAAGGATGTCCCTTGCCCAAAGGATGAACCTTAATAAAGAATACGAGGCAAAACCTCTGAAAAGAACCTACATCCCAAAATCCAACGGTAAATTAAGACCGTTAGGCATTCCTACAATTGAGGACAGGGCTTATCAGGCATTGGTTAAAATCGCATTAGAACCCGAATGGGAAGCAAAGTTCAGCGAGAATACCTATGGGTTCAGGCCTGGGCGAAGCACCATTGATGCCTGCATGGCGGTATGGCATAACCTAAAACTCCGTAAAGGAGAAGTCATGGTTTTAGATGCCGACATTGAAGGATGTTTTGATAACCTGAACCACCAGTATATACTGGACAAAATGAAAGGTTCGAGCAGCAACATCCTTAGGGCTATTAATCAATGGTTCAAATGTGGTTATATTGATAAAGGAGTATTGTATGAAACAGAAGCAGGTACACCGCAAGGCGGAGTAATAAGCCCATTACTGTGCAATATCGGATTATGGGGAATTGATTTTGAACTCTATGACCACCTAATATCGACAAGGAAGCCAGCCGATAAGAACCTTAAGCCTTTTTATGCTTTTGTCTGTAATATCAAGAATAAAAGCAGGGAACACGCCCCATCAGTAGGATTTATGCAATATGCTGATGACTTTGTCATCGTATGTGAAAATAAAGACTACTTGGAACGGGTATTGGAAATACTACCGAAACTTTTGGAAAAGCGAGGTCTAAAACTTAGCGAATCTAAGACCCGTCAGGTGGCATTCCATACAGGCGAAAGTTTTAAATTCCTTGGGTTTGTTTTCGATAAATGGCGAAGTGGTAAGCACGACAAACAATACAAAGTGACATTTTACCCTGACCCCGAAAAAGTACAGGCATTTGCACAAAAGATTAGGGAATGGACTAAAATGGTACGCCTGTTTGAATATGGAAACAAGCAGGAACTCAGTAACAAGGCAAACCATCTGAAAATGATGGTCAACGGGTGGCTGAACTATTACAAATGGGCTATGGATGCCTCTCACGGATTTATGAAGTTACGCAGAAGATTAGATAAAATCTTCTACAAGGCTTATGAAGATGTACATAGGCATAGAAGTAGTAGACAAGACTTTATGAAACGGTATATCGGCAAAGTAGAAAGAAAAGGAAGAATGGTAGACCGTTATATATTTGGTTATGTAACATTTGGCATATTTGATATAAGCTGTGACGTAAGATGGAATAAAGTTCAAATGGCAAGAAGTCCTTTCGACGGAGATACTGAATACTGGAGTAAAAGAAACTCTGTACTAAATGGTCTCATGTCTGAAAAGCTTTATAAAATACAAGGAGGAATCTGTTCCTTATGTAGTAAGACACTTTACTGGTATGAAACATGGGACAGACACCATAAGAATCGAAACCGCTTAGACAATAAACTATCAAATATGCAATTAGTTCACAGGCATTGCCACCGCAAACAACATTATGCGGATAAGTTAAATCTGGGAGCTGGATGCCATGAAAGTGGCACGTCCAGTTCTGTGGGGAAGGTCGTGGGGCGACCCATGACTTCACCCTAACCCCTGAACGCATCCCTCCGCAATATGAGCAACGTGGTACGCATAAAACATACCGCAGGAGCAAAACAACGTCTGAGCGATGCACACAAAGTAATGGGACTGGCAAACACCATGACCACACAGATGGACGGAATTTTCAACCATTGGTCAACCATAAAAATCAAGGATAGCGAAGTAAAAAAGCTCATACAGCTTGCCTTATGCCCAAATACGGAAGCCTACAACCTACTTAAAAAAGGGGCTGAGGACGAACTTTCGACCATGTTCAAAAATACCGTTGATGATGCCTTTGCATACGCCATGATGAACGATACACAACAACTGGAAACAACCAAAGGCACACTGTTCGGGGCTTACAATGCTGTAACTGGCTACTTTCAAAATGTCCGAAATTACAAGGACAATGAATCGAAGTTACAGAGCATCGTTCTCGGAGGTACTGCGCAACTGAAATCACAGAAAGCATTTGACCTATGCACATCTTTCGAGAAAATCGGAACAGACATTTTCCAACTGAATTAAGCACAGCCCAAAAGGTGGCAGGCTTGTACAGAACTGCCACCTTTTAAAAAACAAAAGATCATGAAAGCACTGAACGAAATGAACAATACAGAAAGGGCATTTGCCGTTGCAAGGCTCTTTCCCGATCAGCTCGGAACGTTGACCGACTTTATAAAAACCGAAATAGCACACCTACGTGAAAAAGAAGAGGATATCAGAAAAGCATGGCCAACAAACTGCATTGCAACTGCCGATTATTGGTATAGCCTTGTGCAAAATGCTGAACAGACAATAGAAAAATTCGGAGTTCTCCTATACCGCAATCCGAGGATTTTTGCAGACCATTTTTTCTATCAGGATAACAGCGTTTTCGGTATTCACTGTATGATAAGATTTGCAGGTTCCCAAGTGACCCCCACAATGTTGAGACTGGCAATAGAACTCTATTTCGGTGACGATAAGGTCGTAACCATTGATTTTAAAAAGAAGCAACCCTCAAATTAAAAAGATATGAAAACCTTAGATCACATGAACAACCTTGACAGAGCCTATCTGCTCGCAAGACTGTTTCCCCAAGAACTCAAACCACTGACCGAATTTATCAAGAAGGAAGCGGAATTGTGGCACAAGCATAGAGCCGAGATTGAAGAAAAATGGAATGAAAAAGATATAGATGTCAGTATATGGTTTGACTACATAGCCAACTTTGAGCGCAGATACCTCAAAAACGGTACAAGGTTGTACCGGAATAAAAAGACGTTCAGAGCCCAGTTGTTTGACGGTTACGATGCCCTTTTCTCCATGCATGCAACCATACATTATACCGAGCAGAAAGAATGTAGCAGAGAATTTAAATACGCCATTTATATGCTGTTCGGTGATAGAAAAATTGTAGACATAAACTTAAATCCTTAGTCATGAAAAAATCAGATATAATGACGGATGTCATGCTGATCAAGGCATTTACCGAAGTAGGTCGCAACAACTATGAAGTAGCCATTATCCCCCTTTGGGGGGACTGGCTAAAAAAGTCTCTTGAAACAACAGACCTGCTTGAAATCCTAAATGTAGAATCCTATTCGGGATATATCGCACGAAAAGAACACGGTATTTCCTTCCTGCTGTGCAGGACAGCAAAAGTACCATTCTACGAGCAGTGGCTCGCTGATAAAGAACTGGCTTTTTTAGATGCCAAAGCTGAGGAAATCGAGCAGTTATGCAGGCACTTTGACTGCATAAAAAGCGATTCGCTGATAGTTCATCCCTCTGGAATGGCAAATTACGAAGCTTTTGAGGATGTCAAATTCAGGACAGTCGATTTTGACATCACATTGATACAGGAAATTTTAACCGCTAAAAATTAGAAAAATGACACGTTCAAACTTACATATCACCTTATCCAACGGACAGCAGATTATCTGTGTTGCCGATAGTACGAGCGCACCCGAACAGGGATATATCGTGGAGGAAGTATTCACCCCGCTTCTAAACTTCAATAACTACATCAAGGAAATGGACTTTCTCAAAAAGCACTGTACAATGGATGAAAGAAGGGTAAACGCCATGTATAGATATTATATCAATCTTGTAACAAAAGAGATCAGAATGTACGAGGAAAATTACAACTATCGTGCTGACCGATTTTATAAGGGTGAAGATCTGACCGAGCGTTACACAAGCTATATAGAAACCCTAAATAACCAAGATAATGAAGAACCAAATTGAAACCGAACTAAAATTAAGTAACAAACTCATAAATATTTTAAAATGGAAATACTGGCTAAATATAAGTTCGCAGACTGGCTCTATAACAGGTTTGTAGAGAACTATAAAAATCAGAATGTAGTTGAAGCGTTCATTTTCTTGGATATTCTTTCACGATACCAAATGTTCGCAATGGAAGTCCGTAAACTTTCCGATCAGCGAAGACACATCAAAGAACTATACAGGGACATTAATAAGGCTCTGAAAAATGGAACCGCACATAAACTTTTTCTCACAGGGGAGGAAGGTACAGCGGAATTTAAAAAGGAAATGAAAGCCTACGAAGACTACCTACGGGAACAGGGCTTTTCAGAATCATATATCACTGAGTGCGTAAGCGACAAAGCAATGAACTACTATGGAAACAGCTAATTTTTTCAGACAGATTGCACAGATGGACATCAACAGCAAATTGACGCTATCTATTACAAAAGCAACAGAAAACAGGATACTCGTATCTATCTTGATCGAGAATGATGGTTGCGCAGATAAGGCGAAAAATGTCATTCCTCCTTTTAATCTGAAAGGAAGTCCCGAAGAACTGGATATCGGATTCTTTGAACATATCAAAAAACCCGTTCAGATGGCAGACGGACTCATTTCTAATATGCAAAATTTTCTAATGGGACTGGAAACGGCTCAGGCTAACTCTGCGATGGAAAAACAAAAATCAGATAAGCAAAAAGCTAAGGGCAGAAAGTATAGCGAAGCACTACTGAAAGCTGATGCCCTTGCCAAAGTTGGGAAGTACAAGGATGCATGGACGGCACTACCGAAAGTCGGTGATTATCCCGAGCATAAAGAAGACATCCGAAAGAAACAGGATGAGTACGAAAAGCAATTTGTTCCCGATCTCTGGTCAGCTTCCGAGCAGAAAGCAGAGCAGGAACAAGAGCAGGAAAAGGTCGATCAAGAAGAATATAACCCTTAAAATGCAATATTATGTTAGTAGCAACAACACTTCAGCGAGTTTTTATCCTCAAAGAAAAAGAACATGAAATCAGGCTCGATGATCCCGAGCCAAAATGGAATCTTCAGGCAGTATTGAATTTTTATTCAAACAACTACCCTGCCCTGACAACGGCAAAAATTTCACGTCCTACAATTGTGGACGACATTATGGAATACCGCTTTGAGACAGTTATTGGAACTAAAGGCTAATCAAAAATTAAAACCCATGAACCATGCAAAAGAAATATCCGCAAACGGTAAAACTGCCCACAGCAGTAAGCCAGTCACAACTTCACCGCCAGTTGTGCGGGTTTGGGAACTGGATGAAACGCCCGAAGGATTCAGGAGAAATTCGCAAGGACAGACGGCAATCCGCTCCGCACACGATGTTACCAATGCCTTTTTAGGCATGCAGTTCCATGCAAGATTGCAGGAACCTGAAATTGGTGAAAATTACGACAGTTCAAAATTGGAGAGGGAATTTTTTAAATCCCTCTCCAATATCTCAAAAAAACTGAATGTAACTATACTGGACTGTAAAGGTCTGCCTTATCCGTACAATATTTCGGAATCATTGGCACACCTCAAAACACAGCTTAAACTTAGCACCGAGGACTGGCGGGAAATCAGATTGGTCAATGATGGAAAGTTTACCTTTTTCGCCAAAGAGGACAGATACAACACAGGATGTACACTATATTATATCCCCGTAATTCCACTTTACACAATCCTGCACAATAGAAAAACCATAAAAGCAAGTAAACTTTTGGTCTGTGTTTACGCATATATCTATCAGGTACTCGCTGTACCCTATTATAGAAATGACGATTGCTACCTGAACTCCATGTACGATATGCTCGAAAACTCTTATTTGGACGATGAGGAGGAAGATTCAAATACAGATGAATATTTAACTGAGTTCAAGGACGCAGAATTGATAGGAGATCATATAAAAGAACTAATCACAGAACCAACGAATCTACAGTCTTTTAAAAAGCTCTTACACAGATTTAAACCAAAAAATGAATTTGAAAAAGATGTTCATTCGATAGCCAGTTCATTTTATGAACTTTCTACCACCTATCCAAATGTCCGTATTGATCGGAAATATTTTCCATTACGGCACAGGGAAATGACCGAAGAATCCGAACGCCCTGTCACCCTTGACAACTACGTGTCATTCTGCGCTTCCATCGAAGGAAACCTTTTTCACACGCTTTGCGATTTTGTAAATGGCGACCTGCAGGAATTTTCGGAGATAGACGAACCGACACGGTTTATTCCCTTTGATAACAGAAAAATAGAAAATAATGATTTCGATTTTGAAACAAAGGTATTTGACAATATTGACAGGCTCATTCAGCTCTGGCAGGAACATAACTTTTAAAAAGTAGAACTCATGGAAGATATAACCAACAGCTTCGCAAATTATTTCGACCCTACCTGCGCATTGGTGTTTTATCAGTGTAAGACAGGGTTTAATGAAACGTATGTCGAATATTTTGACATGGAAAATGGTATACCCATCAATCCGCATCCCCTATCTGTGAACGAAGGGAAAAGACTTGCGACAGCTTTACAGGTCGATGAAGAAAATCTTAACCTGTTAAAATCGAGCGGCATCATTAACAGCAACCTACTCTCTTTCGATGCTAAATCTGCTACCATTGTCTGGTACACAAAAGCACAGTTTCGGGATCTGCACTTTAGTAGCCATCTTGGAATAAAGTCGGGAAAAGCACATACCCCTCCAATGGTGTGGGTTGCAGACAGGGAAACGCTTAAAGTTTTTGCACTTTCAACATCGAGAAAGCCCACAATCAATACACCGCTTTACAACGCACCATATTTTAACGTCTATGCGGATGGCTCAGTATGCATGGGAACTGTGGATATTTCCACAGCAGAAACTGGCTCCATTGACCAGCTGATGAAATTGTGGGAGAACTACTTTTTCAATAGCTACTTTTCACACCTTATGTCTGACCATAATCCTGTTAAGAGAAACTGTGTGATGCTGTGGGAAAATCTGATTGATAACGGTAAACTATTCCCTACTGAAATGCTTGTAAAAACATCACAAAAACTTAAAGACATTTTATTATGAGAACGCCAAAGAAAAATATCCACTTCTTGGACAATTATCTGTTAAGTCCAACAAATCCCATCCGTGTAAATGTGATCGGCTCAGGTGGTACAGGTTCAAAATTTATGACCGCACTTATGGAAATCAATCATAGTTTGATGGAACTTGACCACCCAGGATTGGACGTACACCTATGGGACGATGATATTATTACAGCTTCCAATATCGGACGGCAACGGTTTGCTGAATCAGAACGGAATCTTTATAAATCGCAAGCTATCATCAATAGGCTTAACAGGTGGGCTGGTACAAACTGGAAAGCGGAAACAAGAAAATTCGAGCGTAATGCCGATGGACAAATACCCGACTATGCAAGCGCATCCATTTACGTATCCTGTACAGATACGGTTGCATCAAGAATTGAAATAAACAAGATATTGCAGAAGTTAACCAAAGATTATGGTTACCACAGGGACACGGCAAAGTATTGGCTAGACCTTGGCAATACCAAATTTTCAGGACAGGGCATACTTTCAACCATTGGAAACATAGATCAGCCGACCTCAAAAAAGTTCAAAACTTTTGAAAACCTACCATCTATTATTGAGGAGTATGGTACAGCTATGCAAACCTCAGAAAAGCAAGATGATACCCCGAGCTGTTCACTGGCGGAATCACTTGCAAAACAGGATCTTTTCATCAATAGCACTATTGCGCATTTGGGGGCATCCCTTTTATGGAACCTGCTTAAGGACGGTATGACAGAAAACCGCGGATTTTTCCTCAATCTGCAAAATTTTAAATCACAACCCATTACCGTCGGCAGTTGAAAAAACTGCCGGCGGCCAAAAGCCTTCAGCTTTTGGCGCGAAAATCGGCTGCAACGGCTGTAACCTTCCACTTTATCCCCGCTTCGACAGCCGTTGCGGGTTATTTGTGGGATACACAGTATCCCAGTTAGCTTCGCAGATATATTTTTTATCGTTTTATATTCTTTATAAGTAAAGTTATTCCTACAGCGAATTTTACAATAAAATAGTGGAATTATGTCATATCATTTTTGGTGAAATCAATCACCGTCTAATAAAGAAAAGTTCCTTCCTGGCCTTTTCCGATCACGCTCAAGTTCCTCCCATTCTTCAAGTGTATATTTTTTACCTTCCAAGATCTTGTATACATTGCCCTTATAGCTATCAAAATCTGTGTGGACATCATAAGTAATTTCCTCAAAAAGATCCTGCTCTCCTTTAACAGTTAAACTGAAATTTATCTGTTTCACCACGTCAGCGACAGTATCCTTGACAACAATTATTTTAGAATCAATGGAAAAGTCTCTGGATACATGGTAGTCTTTTGCTTTGCTCCTAAACCCCTGATCAAGAAGTAGGTTATCGAGAAACGGTTCGTTTAACGTAACCCATCCTTCGAGCAATATTTCCCTTTCATCTGCTTTTATGCAGACAAATACCGTTTCCAAAGGTATATCCAATGGCATTGACAAATATTTTATTCCCTTGTAATTTTCGCCTTCATTATAAGTGCCATTTGAATTAATAAAGAAAGGTAAATAGACACCATTTGAAAAGGTATCATATTCCATTCCTAATGGTGAATTGAAATATAATTTCTCGATGACCATCAATAGAACTCTGTTTGATGGATTACGATGTTTATCCCTAAAACGGTTCCACTTGGGTTTAAAATTCTTTTTATTTATAATTGCAGCAGTCTCTAAATCTCGGGAATACTTCCACTCAACGGGACTGAACAGTAAAGGATCGTTCGTGTCGCTGCTCTTGTAGGTAAGATTGGTAAACTTAAAGTTCGATTCTGCTGTATTCACATCCTCTTTTTCTAAAGTGAATGTACCAGAGGATTCTATATTAAATAACGATTTACCTTTGTAAGAACTCTTCTTGTGAAATGAGAATCTATATTCTACTGCGTTCAATAGATCGGACATGATTTACGGTGGATGATGATCATCCTATTAATTATTGTTTATACAGCATAATTTTCGGGATTTGCACTTTCCAAATACCCCTGTTCTGCATCCTTCTTCATCGAATTAATTACACTTTCAGGAACCATATAATGGTTTAGCATCTTTTCTTCTATCTCCTTCATTTTTTCTCCATCGTTTAAAGCATGGTACAGTTTAAACAGGATTTCATCTTCGGTCAGGAACTGGTACGGGTCACTTACATAGTTAGCTCTGAAAGCAATAAATTCTTTGATTTTAATAGCGGCCTTTTCATATTGGTCAGTCCTTATCAGGGACGAATAAAGCCTATTGTACGCAAATGATAACCATTGGGCAAAAATTTGACGTTGCTTATCGGCAGAATATTCATTGCGATCTACATCAAAATTCGCAAGCAGATATTCAGCTTCCTTTATCGCATCATCATATTTTTCCAGTTTATAATATAATAATACAAGACGAAGATGCCCCATTTTAAAGGGAATGCCTCTTGAAATAGATTCTTTATAGTACTTTTCGGCTAGCTCATCATCACCCTTTTTCTCTTCAATAAGACCTTTAAGTTCAAATGCCTGAGGATAATTAGGATCTATTTCCAGTGCCTTTGCGCAATATTCCTCTGCCACTTCCACAGAATCGGCATCAAGATGAGAGCTTGCCAAAAGTGCTAGATACTTTTTTTCCTTCGGGAACTCATTATTTAAAATATGTAAGTTGGCGATTGCTTTTTCTGTTTCACCAAACATTTTTTGATTGCTTATTTTCTGCAATAACTTCTCTATTTCTTGCTCATTCATTATTCAAATTTTATAATTGTGTGAAAAACTAACCCCTAAAAGTGTTACCAGGAGGTAGCTGACCATGCGTTGCCGTATATGCATCGATCAAAGAAACCTCCTCAGCGTTGGCTGTCGCATAGTTGACATTCTGTAAATACCACTCATAAGGTAATAATTTTCCTGAAGATAGATTATTTAAAATATATTCATCTTTATCACCATGATATAATTGGAAAATTACTAAATATCTTGCATAAACCGACTTAAAAGAAGTTAATCCATATTTCCAGATTGCTCCACTCATCATAAATTGATTTACGAACCCAGCGCCAAACGTGTAATTGCGCATTAGTCCAGGTGTTCCAACATGGAGGTCATAAACATTATAAATATCTTTCTCACGCCTCCTTGTTCTAGGCTTGACCTGTGGAACTGTAATCGGCGGTGCTATCGGAACTGTAATCGGTTCATCTAGGGGTATATCTAATGGAGGTGGTACTGGTTTTGGCAGATCCTCATCTATTGCTGGAGGTGGAACAGGTATAGCTGGACTGGAAACAAATTCCCAGATCACTTTTGCTGTTTCCGCTACCGCATTGCCTACCGCAGAGAAAAAATCACATATATCGTCCCAGAAATACCAGATTGCAGCGATCGCGACAACTGCCAGAATTATCCATCCGATAGGATTCCACGACATCGAAGTTCCTGCGGTGGTTGCACTTGCAAAAAAACCACTTGCTCCACCTGCTATTGCTAACTCCATAATTTATTCTTTTTATAGTTGTCCTGAGTTCTTACAGCTTATAATGCCACCATACGGACATATACATTTTGATACATCAGATAATGGTTTTTTATCCAATATTTTGATCTTAGGAACAGGCTTGATCCATGTCAATGGAACACCTGAAAGTTCGAGATTTAAACGGCAGATTCCTTTCATTGCGCACAGTCCAAAATGAGGGATATTCAATCCTGCAACATTGTCTTTATCAGTTGCAAACTTTCCCTCCCGTAGCTTGATCTTCGGATTGGAAGTAACAATCAACGTCGAGGTCAGTAGGCCCTTGTCACAATCCAGAATCGCTTGGTCTTTTAGATATTCCATTTTAGGTCAATTTTACTTCAATTCCACCTTTCACATTTATATTCTTGTCATTGCTGATCGTAATATCACCTCCTTTGGCCGTGATGTCGATCGTACCTGAACCACCTCCCTTTTCAGACGGCGTGGCATTTATCGACAGATTGTTGCTTCCTGTAACAGTGATGTCCTTTCCGGTCAAGCTGATCGTACCGTCTTCTTTCATTTTCAGGGAACTGTTTCCGATAGTAATTGTTAGGCTCTTTTTTCCCTTAAAATTGATATTACCCTCATCATCCATTTCAAAAACCGAGGTTGCGGGACTGTTTTCTTTTGCACCTACATTGATGGAACTTGTACTGCCAGCATTGACAACATGATTTAAATTAGCATCAGTAGTGGCATTGCCCGTTCCGTCAAAATGCATATTTGCGCCACCTTTGTCTTTAAGATTCATTGAACCTGCACCATTATCATATTTTAGTTCTGCTCCGCTCCTTCCACTAAAAGACATAATATTGTTTCCTGTTCCTCCACCAGCTCCAATGCCACCGTGGAAAAGCCCACCCATCACAAAAGGTCGGTCAGGATGCTGGTAGACGAAATTTACCATCACCTGATCGCCTACCTCCGGAACTGACATAAAGCCTCTATTTGTTTTCACATCATCACTGCTTCCTGCATCAGGCGACATGACCCGGATAAACTCGGAGTAATCCGTCCCCTGTTGCCAGTCGAATTGAACCTGAACTCTTCCCTGGTTTAATGGATCGGTATTGGATACCACCTTTCCAAATTGCGGTTCAGCTTTTGGGGCAATAAATTCTGGTCGGGGGATATAACCTGAATCCGCAGCTATAGCCTCAAAACGCCCGCTATAATATCCCCTTGCATCAACTTCATGTAAGACTTCCGTCATTAACAATCGGGTAAAATATGACGTCTCGCTGGTTTCAGCTTTTCGCATTTCCATGTCCACTATACAGCCCGGATAGAGGAACGGTACAGTAGATATTCCGGTTGTAACAAATACTTCCGCAGCCTTGCTGCCAGCAGTACCCTTCTGTGAAGCTTCAACATCCAAAAATGAATTTGCCTTTATGGGAGCTATACGCAATGAAGGAGTTTTAAAAGTGTTAGCAGAGATTTCATATGCTCGCTGAGCAATATCTGAAGTATGTTTAATAGCGGGATCTCCTCCGGTCAATTTCTCATTCTTGCGGCTATTGTAACCGTAGAAAGAAGGCTTGACATGCTGGGCTTTCATCTTTATTTTCACATCACTGAGGTTCCTTCCATATACTAGCTTTACAGGGTTTTCAGCTGGCGGAAGTTTTCCAAAATGCAGTACCTCTCCATCATAGAAGAACTGTTCTCCATAAGCCTCTGCAATCCGCCCTAAATAGTTATAATGCGTTTCCTCATATTGCGAACTGTAACTTATGTTACCGTAGTTCGCATCAACCCTAAAATCAAACTTATTTGAATCAAGTCCCTCGTTTATAACCTGCTGTGCGATACTATTGAGACTAATTTCCTGACTTCCCCCAAAACTTTGTGTATGCGGTGCAGCGTCCAACAAAATTGTCGGGCTTTCGCCAATAAGGACTATATTACCCAAACTTCCCTGATCCTGACTGAAACCGACCTCAGTCACAACCCCTACAAAATTTCTTTCAGGGCTTTCTTCTACATCTTTATATCTGAAAACAACGGTAATACGTTTTCCAAGGAAATTTTGAGCCTCTTCCAGATTATGGTTTTCAGCATCTCCCAAAGTGTCGTGCGCTAAGGTCAACTCAAAGGTATGGTGCTTTACTGCACTCTGTGCAAGCTTGAAATGCTTGAAGAATCGAATGGTGGTGCCTTCAACAACAATTTCGAGTTTTACCAGCCTGTTCAGCCCATTTACTTCATTTTCGGAAATCGCACCAGCATTATAAATTTTTGAAGTAGGCTGGTTCTTCCATAGCTTCCCTTTAGTAAGTGATCTTTCGTTATTCTGCATTGGCTTATCAAAAAAGGTCTTTGCCCCTGCATTCTCAGGCTGTGAAGAAAAAACAGTGGATGAACTACTACTTTCTCCTCCTCCTGTTGACGAATCAATATGATCCATGTCTTTCTGAAACATACATATCTATTTTTTCATTTATATAACTACGGTGATATTCTCCCTGCGCGCGGTGAGACTTTTTTGCTCAGGTACGTCGTCCGATCTATTTTTTTCCTTATTTGGGATAAAGAAATTTAGTGACTTTACTGAGATGAATTCTTACAAATTTCAATAGGATTGAAACTATATTCTATGTTCAGGGTTGCACGCCTATACTAAATAAATATATATTCTTTTTCATAAATTAATGTGATTTTGGTTTTGCAATATAGTATATCGAAAAATCACGGCAAAATGATTTACCCACTTTTTTAAAAAGTGTCGTATTTTTACTATCTCCTATCTATCAATGATTTCAATCCAAAATATTAGAGTTAATTAACAGCAATAGGCTATTTATATAGGTCTGTTTTGAAGTTGCTCCTTATTCTTTTCAATTTTTTCAACCCTATATACGTAAACTTTGATCGGCTGTCCTAATTCGTCCGTTCCTACATATTCAAAAAGTTCAAAATGACGGGGTATTGGTTCCTTCACAACACGACCAGTCCAAGTGATAGTGCATTGATCTTTCATAAGAGGCTAAATATATTATATATAATATAAGGATAATTACGGAAATCCGTAAGGTACTTTGCGAATTTTATTTATTTAAGGATATAAAAGCACTACCTAGTTAAGATTTGACTTTCTGTAGATATTGTGTAAAACTCATACCATTTATCTGCTGGAATACTTTTGAAAAATTAGTCCTTGATGAAATTCCACACATTTTTGAGAGTGTGTCACTGGAATACTTTTGGTATTCTGTATCGGTGTCCAGTTTCTTAGTAATGTAGGAAATCCGCAACTCGCAGAGATATAGATGAAAATTTGCTCCCCTATGTGCCTGAATAATTTCGGATAGATAATTGTGGTTTACGCCAAAACTTTTAGCCATTGATTTAAGCTTAATATGTTCATTAAGATATTCATGATTTGCTTCAAATTCGCTAAGCTTCTGGAGAACGTCCTCAACAATACCATTACCTATATCAGTTTTCCTGTACGTTCGCATTCTGAAAGCTCCTTCCCCTTCCATATTTAAGGTGCCACCTGCTAGGTTAATCCCTAAAATGCTATTCCGACCAATAACCGTCTTTCTGGACCTTAGCCTTAAAAGCAGGTAAAACGCTCCAAAAGAAAAAATAAATAATAGGATCACGTAAACAGTTCCTCTAATCCAGGATATCCGCTGTAATTTGTCCTTCTCCTGTAAAAGTTTATCAGCATCATACTCATGATGGATTTTTGAAGACAGGTAAACGAAATCTTCTTCAAGAATTTTATCTACCTTGAGTAGCTGTCTAGTATAGTATAATGATTTTGTATTATCTTTTTTATCTGCGTAATAATTTATCAGATCAACATATATATGCCGTACTTCCGGCAGAACAAAATTATGCTTTACGAAAATTGAATCTATCTTTTCAAAATCCCTGATCGCTTCTCCGGTATTTCCCTGCTCCCACTTGGCTCTACCCAGGTAGGAGTACGATACGGTCAACCACGCGAAGTCATTGATCTGGATCAGCTCTGATAAAGAATTGTTCAACATTTTGACCGCATTGCCATAATGCTTGTTTCGGAATTCACGAATGCCCTCTTCTTTGAGGAAATAACTGTGTTCCTGCTTGTAATCCGCATTTTTCGATGATCCTGCAAGCCCTACCGCTATCAGCGAATCAGCCTTTTTATTATCATCCAGTTTGCGGTAACATACGATCATTTGATGGATCGTATTCAAATACCCTCTTTGATTCCCATACATCAAATTTGGGTGCTGATACTTCTTGATCTCACCCTCAAAAAAAACTCTGCCCTCCTCAAAATTATTAAGAGCCTCCTTATAATAACCTATATAGCTTTTAACAACTCCTATGTGGTAATTAAGTTTGTTTCTGTAATATGGATCTTTATTGCTTTTATTCTTCTCAAAAGCTTTCAAATATTCATTTAGGGCGAGCTTATATTTTTTGAGATAAAAGTAAAAAACCACTCCTTTACTCATGTACGCACTGCTCAATAAACTATCGTTCCTAATTGCCTTTGCAACATAAATGGCACTGTCTGCATATTTCAGTTTGATCTGCGGATCAGCCGAGTAATAGCGGGCGTCCTTATAACCAAGAAACAGCTGCGTATGATCATTCTCCGATTTTGCCTTTTGGATAAGCTTTCCCACCAGCGGAAGTGCTGCTGCATCATTTTCCGGTAGGTTCTCGTATTGACGTTGGATGAGATAAAAATCACTCAGCTTTTCTTGCTGGGCAAACAGCAATTCGCACAGAAAAAGTAATATGATTGATAAAAAATGAATTTGTGGGCGGTTCATGGCTAAGTATTACTATAAAATTAAGAAAATTTCTCATATACCACACAACCCAAATTCATCGCTACGTGAAAAAGCGTTTTACAAATTAGCTAACTATATATCAGCGCATTACGAAATTAAACATCAAAATTGCAAGTGTGAATTTGCGTTCTAATACATGTGAATGGTTTCTAATACACTTCAAAAATGCCCCCAATACCACATTTTTTTTCAAAAATATTAGGTGACTTTTGCTCAATTATTTACATCTGCTGCAGTGGGTAATTCATTGGTGTGCATTTGATAACTGAGACCACAAGTTGTTTTAACCTATCCCAAAGACTGATAATTTGGACCACAGAATTCAATCACGTCTCGGCCGAGATAATCTAAAAAATTTTACAATGAAAAAAACAACGGTTATCTCAATATCGATAATCCTTTTCAGCCTTTGCACATTACAATCTTGCAGACAGGATGAAATGGAAATAGTACCAGAAAAAAACAGCCTGGCACAAAAAGAAAATCAGCAAAAGCTCTATTTAAAAACAGAGAATGACACTTTGCAAACGACGTCAAACTTAAGTTTTGACGCCGACGGAAATGAGATCAAAGATCCACCACCAAAAGATAAAGATCAATGGAAACATTAAGTGTGAATTTTTCTAATACAGTGTGCATTTGCATTCTGAGACAACAAGTTCTTGCATTTCAGCCAAAATGCATTCTAAATTTGATGAAATAGAAATTTTGAAAATAGATTTTTAAATCCTCGAAAATGCATGCGACCAGTTAAGGCATTTATGACAACCACCAAATAACCACATCATGAGAAGTAAGAACATCATTTCAGAACTGATCATATTTATCTTCATTCTTGTATGGGCGTACACGTTCGCCAGTAAAATCTTTGATTTTGACACATTCAATAGACAGATAAAAGGTGCTTACCTGCTATCTTCAGGAGGGGCTGTCCTACCTTACATTTTACAGGCTGTACACCTCGGGATTGTCATACTACTATTAAACAAGAACTGGAGAAGGTTGGGATTATTAACTTCCCTTTCTGTCATAATTCTTTATACTGCTTACCTCATTTACATTTTAAAATTTGCGCCAAGCATACCTTGTTCATGCATTGCAGTTTTCAAAGGAATGAATTGGAACGACCAGCTGTATTTTAATTTTATTGCCCTTGCAATCAACATTATTGGTCTGATCACTTTTTTTTCGCTAAGGCGAGCCCCACACAATAGTGTTCAGACCACTTATAACTAAACTAATAACCAAACAGGGGAAGCCGAAAATCTGAAACAAAGAGTAGGCAAAAAACTAACCAAAGTTTAGCTTTTTGATTTATAAAAGCACCAAACATCATGAAATCACTAAGAATTACATTAGGAGTTGCAGCAATTGCAATCGGAAGTTTCGCAGCTTTCTCTTTTGCGCCAGCAAGTAGCAACGCAAAAGTAGCTTTATTAGAATTTTACGTGAATCCTGTAGATGGATCTCGAGGGCCTCAGGTAACTGGAACAAATGATTGTTCTAATGTGGGAACACCAATTTGCTCTGCTGAATACGATACATCAACAAATATGCAGACTGGAAATAAAATCCATAAAGGTGTTAGACAACCTTAGAAAACAAATTTCATCATTAAAAAATTCAGGCAACTATAAATATATTTAAGTTGCCTGTTTTCATTTTATAAATACGATCGGATTAATTCGATAAACTGTTCTATGTTACTTCTGGGATCAGGGGGAGCGGGTAAAATCTTCCCTGCTTTATCTACAACAATCAATCTTGGATAACTATGAATATTTAGATATTTAATCATAGGGTGCTTATCAGCCTCTCCATTTGTGTACAACTGTAAGGAGTTTTGGCTTGAATACTTCCCTATTCCTTTCATCCAGTAATCCCGATTATCGATCCCTATAGAAATAAATTGAACATTACTCCCAACCAATTTTTGTTCCACCTCTTCAAGTGCAGGAACCATGGTTTTACATCCTCCGCATCCATTAAACCAAAAATCAAAAACTATCACTTTTCCTTTAAAATCTGACAGTGCGAATATACGCCCAGTTGAGTCTGGCAAAGCAAAGTCATAAAAAGATTTTCCCTCAGCAAATTTTTTCTCCGTTTCTTCATATAGTTTGATAACATTTTTATAATTGACATTATTAAAATCTGAATTTTCTAAGTAGAAACGATAAAGCTTAGCAGTT
Source organism: uncultured Sphingobacterium sp. (assembly GCF_964277905.1). Classification (NCBI taxonomy): domain Bacteria; kingdom Pseudomonadati; phylum Bacteroidota; class Sphingobacteriia; order Sphingobacteriales; family Sphingobacteriaceae; genus Sphingobacterium; species uncultured Sphingobacterium sp. The sequence goes on along the minus strand of NZ_CAXYKD010000048.1, from coordinate 893,124 downwards.
GTTTCATCAAATCCATTCAAAATTGTTGCTATTACATGGTAAGAAAGTAAATAATCTCTAATTTCTGGAAAATTTGAAAGTCTTTTAGCGATAAGCTTGGCATATTCGAGCTTATGTTTCGTTTGGAAATACTCCCCATCAACATATACGGGATTTCTAAATTCCGATAATACTAAATATGGCCCTAAACCACTTGCGTATTTAGCAACATCCTTTTCAAAAAAAATTTGCATTCGTTTCTTCTTTATAATATATTTATCAAAAAGAAGACGAACGGAGTCACTTTTGCTCCTATTAGCGCTTCGAAATAATGATTCAAACTGCTGACCGTAAAGATATGCCTTTATCAAATCTTTCATTCTCAACGAAACGTTTTTATTTTGCTTATAAATAGAATCAATAACATTCAATTTTCTGTCCGTAGTTTGAAATTTATAGTTCAAACTCTGTACTTGATAGTCGGGATCAGTTTTATAAATATTTAACAATTGAATGATCATATTTTTAGTCATATTAACCTTTGCGCTTCCACTACCACTAATATTAATTTTGCTTAGGCCAAATCCATAGTACGTGGCATCCTTTATTGGTGGTAAATCAAAAACTAAATTATCTTTTGGTTCAATTACGACAGAATATACTCCTGGCATTGTTACATATTTATCATTAATAAATAAAGTCATTAAACTAGGATTTTCAATATCGAAACTAAACTCACAATGACCGTTTTTAATTATGACCGTGTCTTTATAAAACTCTGTGTTAATCGGTTGAAGAGGGTTCTCTATCACTATTTGCGCAAGAAGAGTTGTTGTATCGGTTTGCGGAATATTTATGCTTATTTTTGTATTTCCTTGTGAAAAAGCAAAAAAAGAATAAATAAGATTAATAAAGATTATAATAACATTTTTCATTATTGTTGCTTTTTAAAATTTATTGAATGCCAGTGAAGACTTTAATATATTGAGGTATTGCAAAGATGTATTTCGGATCATTTGAAAGTAAAGTATAAACTTCATCACCAATTTTCCTAACAAGAGTTTTCTTGTAGCTAGGATCTCTGTTTAAGCGCTTTAAATCATGCCAGCGCAAGCCTCTTGCTAAAAGCTCTTTTCGTCGTTCTTTTATAATGATAGTTAGAAGTTTATGGGAGTCACTTTCTGTTATTGTATTATATGTTCCTGCCTTATATCTATTTTCCAGCAATATGTTTAGAGCATTTCTCGCTTCTGAAAGCTTGCCTAATCTCGCACTACATTCAGCTTTGATCAATAGAATTTCATCAGTGGCCGTAGCAGTAAACAATTGCCTGCTCCCATAACTACCACGAAAAGTAGCCTTACCGTCCAAATTCATTCTAAAAAATAGTGTTTTACGTAAGTCGTTTGAATCATATAAATCGTACAATTCTTGACTCATTCGCCCTACAGAATAATTTTCAATTTGCCTTCGCATAGTACTATAGATGTGCATCTCCTTTGTATAGACAGCAGAAAATGGTCTACTTGCAGAGCCATCGATATCATTATAGTTTTCTAGATAAGGGTGATACTTAAAACTTGAGTCAGCTGAGTTCAAAGCGTCATTATAATTATCTGTAAATAAATATGCTCGTGCTAGTAAACCGTACGCGCCTCCCCTTGCAATAAAAGTTTGACCACTTTGAGCGCTTGGCAGTAGTACACAAGCCTCTTTCAGATCGAAAATAATTTTGGAATAAGTTTGTTCAAGGGTGGACCGAACAGTCTTCCCACCTATATCAGAAGAAAGTTTTAGGGGAATACCCAATGCAAAAGCGGCACTGCTCTTATCGTAGTATTCGCAAAAGGTCATAGCTAAATTTAGGTGTTGTTTAGCTCGATGATAAAGGGCAGTCCCTTTAATTCGATCAAATTGGTTCTTATTACTTTCGTTCCGTTGAATTTTTTCTAAGCCCTCTAATACAATATTGCATATCTGAATGTCAGAATATGATAAATCCCATTCATCCGATTCTTTATCTCCATATTTTGGAATTTCCATAGATTTCCACGTGATCATATCTCGATCCGCACCATAGTAAAGGGCATTAAACTGTTCCTGGGTAAATTCGTAATCATCACATGCTATTTCTGAAGCCCCTCTCGCATCTAATTGCAAAGCATCTTCATTTAACAGCAACTCCATATCGTTTAATGTTGTTGGAATGATAAGTTTAACATTTTGTTTCTCCTCTAACCATTCCTTCCGGCACGATGAAAGTATCAGTAAAATCATTAGAGCAGAAAAAATTTTCAATATATATTTCATAATAATTTTCTATAAAGTACAATTAAATCCAAAAGCTACTGTCCTAATAGGGTTTGAGTTCGGAAAATCTGGGTCCAGGTGATTCTTATTTGATTTCCATAATAAGGTTACATTATTCATGTATGCAAAAAGATTCAACGTACTTATATGGAGATTCCGAAGTATTTCCGGTTTAAAGGTATATCCCAAGCGGATATCCTGCAGCCTAACGTGATCACCTCTACTTATCAATGCTGAAGAATTTCTATAATATGTATCAGCATTATTGCTAGCTGGATAAACCATTGCTGGAACATTAGTATTTTTTTCATCCCCCGGATTCTGCCATCTATTATAAAAATCTCCATGTCCATAGTAAGAATAATATAGACTTGAGTACGTTATCGAATTACGTCTAAAATAGTAATCGAAACGGTACGTTACATTAAATGAAAAATCGATTCCCTTATAAGCTATAGTGTTACGTAATGCACCAAAATATTTTGGCAAAGCCGTTCCATGATATATAAGGTTACTTTCTGGATCATTCGTTAAATTCTGAACCATTTCATTATAGGCTGTCGAAGGTTGCCCGTTCAAATAACCTTGCGCTTGCCCATTTTCTCCATCCAATCCAGCCCAAGGATATGAGTATATGCTAAAAAGCGGCTTTCCAACTACCGGTGTATAATAGGATGGTATACGTAAGACACTGCTTAAATTATCCTGTAGGAAATTCCCCAAATTAGTTTGCTTCTGATACTTAACAATTTCATCCGTAGCGAATGAAAAAATTGCGGTAGTATTCCAGGTGAAATTTTTTCCAACGATATTTTTTGAGTTTAATTCTATATCAATTCCACGCCCTTTCATATCAGCAACATTTCCTCGAAAAGTCGTAAAGCCCGAGGTGGGATCAATTTCACCGTTACCGATTAAATCTGTTCCTTTCCTATTGAAATATTCAATACTACCAACAAGCCTGTGATCTTTTAAACTGAAATCTAGGCCTAAATTGAACATTCGGTTCTTTTCCCAACGCAGATCCTTATTCGGAGGGTTGACAAGATAAGCGTTTGGTAGTCGATTTAAACTATTGTAAGAGAGGCGAGCTGTTGTATAAGCGGTCACAGATCTATCTATATTTCCGCTATAACCGAACGTTGATCTTAAACTCAACTCTTGTAACCAATCAAGCTTATAAAAATTTTCTTTGTGAATATTCCATTTTAGTCCGGTAGACCACAATGGAACAGATTTTTGGTTAGTGTTGACACCAAATAAGTTCGATTGATCAATTCTAGCACTTAAAGAAAAAATATAACGCAGATCATAATTATATGCTCCATTAAAATAGTACGAGCGTAATCTGTCTAACGTCCCATTATAATCATCATAGTTTGGAATTTTCTGTGTATAACCACCACCGTAAATACTAAAATCTGCAAGATAATTGACAGGAATATTTGACCCGACATTTGGATCATATCCATACATTCTACCTGAGACCGCACTGGATTTCACTTGGCGTACTTCAAAACCGCCTATCGCATTAACTTGATGTTTCCCCCATTTTTGATCGTAATTCAATTGAAACCTGCCATTTAATGCTGTCAAATCCGAATTTATATTATCAAGTATCCCTCCAAAGGGGATATTTCGTAATATTGTACCGTTATCGACGAAAGTATATCTGTTTATCAGATCACGAGTATAGTAACTATCCTGATCGTAAAAACTCCTATTCTTTCCCACTTGATTTTCCCACTGGAATCTAGCTTCCGCAGACAATTGTGGCAAAAAGGTATATTTTATCGCCGTATTTAATCTAAACTCACTTTGCTTAGAATGGTTGTCTTGATATTTTAATTCCTCCAATGGCCTGAAGTTCCAATCCAACAAACCACTATTTAAAGCATTATTTTTTAACGCGTTGCTATAATCTTTCGTTACCATTGCAGGACTTCCATCTGGGTTTAGCAAACTTGCGTATGGATACATCAACTGTGACCCCATATTGCTGAGCATGGAAATTACATTTGATGTCGATTGAGAGTTTTGGTTGTAGGATAGTCCTGTAGAAAGTTCCAATTTTTGTATTGGACGGAATACCTGATTACTATTCAAACTTACCCGGTTAAAACCATTGCCTTTTTCAGAATTATGGTTTTTATCAAATCCAGCTGAAAAATAATAGGTATATTTATTGGTACCTCCGTTAAGATTTAAGGCGTACTGCTGCTTTACAGTATTTTGATAGAGATGCTTACTCATATCTCCTCGTAAATCTCCGCTCCTGAGTGCGTTAATCTGTGCATCTGCCTCTTGGGCTGTAAGTAGACCATTTTTCTGATCGTTAAGGATACTTACAACAGGAGAATATGGAGGATTTTCCGCAGTATTACTGAGTGTATAATCGAAAAATCCTTTTTCAAACAACATCTTTTCAATATCAATGAAATCACTCGGTTTGATCTGTGGAATATAGTTCAGATCAGGCTTCTGCCCTATTGTAACATTAGAAGTAAAGCCTATATTCATCGGCTGGTCTGCTCGTCCTTTTTTAGTTTTTATGACGATCACACCATTACCAGCTCGTACCCCCCAGATAGAAGCTGCAGCAGCATCTTTCAAAATATCAATATCCTCAATATCATTCGGGTTGATATTGTTGATATCACCCTCATAAGGGAAATTGTCAACAACGATCAAAGGTTGGTCGTTGCCAAAGATAGTAGCCTGACCACGTATAGTAAGCTTGGGGCTTCCTGAACGTTCATCAAATAAAATTGATGGTGCTATACCCTTTAATCTACTGATTACATCAGTAGAAACCTGACGGTTAAAAGTAGCATTATCTACCTTGGCAAAGGAACCCGTAGCCCTTTCCTTCGGTATGGACTGATATCCACTAGCGACAACACTCACCTCTTCGATCCGGTTGTCATTTGTAGTCAGTATAATTCTGTCAGCATTTTTAGCTGCTACCTCAATTCGTCCATATCCCAAATAGGATATCTGCAGATCAGATCCTAAAAAATCATCCGGTATCTCAAAAAATCCTGCACCATCAGAAGTCGTTATAAAGCTCGTTCCTTTAACTTGGATCGTTGCACCTGCCAATGGATTCCCCTTATCATCGACAACCCTCCCTTTTATTGTTTCCTTATTTCTTGAGGGAGCTATACTATTTCCGTTTGATGGTTTTTCTTTTAAAATGATAATGCCATCAGCAATCTTGTAAGAGATTGGCTGATCAGAAAACATTTTATTCAGTACCTCAGTAATGTTGGCATTTTTGAGATTAACGGAAATTGGACCAGCTTTTTTTAAAAGTTCTTCACTATAGGCAAAGTCATATTTTGTTGTCTTCCGTATTTCAGAGATGGCCTTCGCCAGTGTTGCTCTCTGTAGCGAAAGGTTGATCTGCTGTGCCTTGATAGCAGTGCCACTAGCAAGAAGCATAAAGAATAGGGTACTCTTTAAGCCTGCACGCAGCAATTTTTTCCTGCCTGAAAACACATCCGCCACCTGCGGAACGTTTTCCCTGTTGGAAAAATCATGTTTTTTCATAGATTTGTGTAGGGTTAATTATTAGTTGCTCGAAACTCTAGTATACAGACCCGATCGCCGGAGTGCGCTAACACTCCGGCATTATTTCAGGCCAACATATGAAACATTAGGTTTTTATTTCTTGATCTCAATCCTCCTTCCGGTCATTTTAAAATTTAAATCAGTAACTTCTCCAAGCGCAAAGAGTACGCTGGTCAATTTTTTATCTCGGCTAATTGTCGCATAGACTTTTGCATTTGGAACATTCTGATAATCCACATCTATATCATACCACCGTTCCAGTTGCCTTAAAACCTCTACCAGTTGCGCGCCTTTAAATTGGAATTCATTATCAGTCCATCCAATAAAAGTCTCTGGATCAACTTTTTTCACGTCAATACCACCGAGCACAAACCTCCCCTGCTCCCCAGGTTTGAGTCTCACCATGAGCTCATTTTGTAGATTTCTTAGCTCAACACTTCCGCTAATAAGTGTTGTCCTTGTATACTCCTCATTCGTATAGGAATTGATATTGAACTTCGTTCCAAGAACCTTAACACGCTGGCCTTTTGATTCCACTATAAACGGACGTGAAGCATTATGTGCCACTTCAAAATAACCTTCTCCCTCAAGTTCAACAAGGCGTTCCGCACCTGCAAATTTTGTAGGATACTTAAGCTTGGATTCGGCATTCAGCCAAACGGTCGTTCCATCCGGTAGGATCGCTTTATATTGACCTTTACGTGGTGTAGTAAGTGTTGCAAATTGCATCTTTGACGGTGAAACAGCTTGGCCATCCAGATAGGTTACACCATTTGCATCGCTCTTCACAGTCTTCCCTTCCAGGTCAATGATCTGACCATCGTCAAAAGTCAGTGTCGCCTGATCCTTGCCTGGATCAATGTCGGCCGTGGCCACATTAACCGTTTCATCAATGACATTTCTGGACTGATGATACCTGTAAAGAAGTATAGTAAGCGAAAAAAACAATAATATCGCAGCAGCAGTAGTCCAAATAATTACACGCTTATAATGGGATTGACGTTTTTTCACTAGGCCATGTAATTTTAGAAGTTCTGAGGATGTCGTAGCACTAGCAGCATCCCTTTTTAGAAGTTCCCGAGCAACGTGATCCTTATCTTGTAATTCCTCAAAGAAAGCACGGTTCGCACTGCTCTCGTTGAGCCAGATCTCTATAGTCTTTTCTTCAAGGACAGTCATATCCTCTCCTCTGACAAACTTCGTCAGAAGCGGTACGATCTTTAGCTCTTCAAGGATTCTGCGCTCTTCCATTGGTTTCATTTTAAATAGAAACCCGAAAAGATATTGCGTTGTCCCAAAAAAGTTAAAAAATTATGAATAAATCATTAAAAGTGCGATTCCAGCACCTGATAGGGATTTTTTTAGAAGTGAAAGTGCTCTTGATTTTTGGGTATTGATCGTACTGACAGGAATACCGAGCTCCTCAGATATTTCTTTTGGCGTATCGCCAGTGACAAGCCTGCCCATGATAAGCCGATATGGTTCGGGCAAGAGATCAATCGCTCGATAGAGCTCTTCATATACTTCGTTCTGAACAATGTTATCCAATACATTTTTTTCATACTCATCAAAATTCTTGGTATACAAATCAAACCGCTTCTGATTTACTTTCTCTTTTTCAATAGCTTTTATACAGCTGTTTCGCACAGATATATAAAGGAAAGCCTTGATATTTGAAATGGTTTCAAATCCCTCCCTCCTGTCATATAATTTCAGAAATATATCCAATACTAGATCCTTGGAAATTTCCTTTCCGATATTCAGAAGTAGTCTATCTGCGAAAAATACCAATGAAGAATGAAACATCGTGAAAATACGATCAAAGGCAATTTGATCACCGCTTTGAAACTGGGAAAGCAGTGCCCTTTCGTCGATCAAATTTCGAGATGTCATAACAGGGCAATTGGTAAATGATTAAGTAAAGTTAGAAAATAATAGTTGTAAATAAAAGATATAATGGATTGGTGAATTTTTAAAGGGAGAATTTTACGCGATTTGAAATGTCATGAAATGAAAAATCATTAAATTTAACCTAACCAATTGGGACTATTTTTTATCAAATCTCAAAACATGAAAATATTTCCTTCTCAAATTTTGTAGTCTATGACTTAGTAGCTGCTCTTACTTTTAAAGATCATCCCCAGTCTTCCTTATTGATTTTTTGCCTTTTGTCAAAAGTTTTAAGTTTTTATAGGCTTAATTTAGTTTCAATAATTCATTGGACAAAGAAATACAGCGACACTAACCTTTAAACCACATAAAATGTTAACAAAAATTTTCAGAAAACTAATTTGTGCAGTATTTGCAATTATGCTGCTACAGTCATGCGAAAGGGATATGGAAAATTATCCTCAGAACGATCAAACCTCGATAGCAAAAAAATGGTACGAGGATAACGGGAAACATTTTCCCTTAGATTGGAAAAAAGCACAGCTCATAAACAGAAATAAAAGTACCACGCTCGTGGTTCCCGTGCAGGACGGCACAATCCTAGGTTGGGGATATTCCATTCAGCAAAACCTGATTTTTACCATTGAAGAAAATAAAGTAGCCAGCGCCAATAAGGTGAGCCTTTTCGCAGATACAAGAACCGTGGCGGAATTTTCCGAACAGGCTATTTCAAATTTCGTTAAAAAACAAGTGTATCGAGGTGAAGAGCTTGGAAAAGTATATTATATGGTATATGATTTAAATGATACCTTGTTGTACAGCCAATCACTTGACTCAAGTGGGCTGAAAATGGTAAACCTTCAATTGAAGACTAAGGATGCCGATACCAACGTAAACAAAGAAAACAGCAAACCTGACACCAGTAAAAATATACCTGTTGTATGCAGCGAGTGGTATCTGGTACAGTACTTCGATGATGGTACCGAATATTGGACTTATCTATACACAACCTGCAGCGGCAGCTCATCCGGTGGGGGCGGCGGAGGTGGCGGTGGTAGTCATGGAGGTGGCAGTGGAGGTACATCTTTCGAGGCAGTTGCACCTATAACCACTATCGACATTGAGGAGCGATTGAAATGTTTCAACAATGTGGTAAATGATGCAAATACAAAATACAAGGTGACTTTGAATGCACATAGAATAGACCTAAATTCTGATAAGCCTGGTCACGCTTTTTTAACAATTGAAAAATCAAACGGTACTCAGCTTCAAAGACTTTCTTATGGTTTCTACCCGCAATCTGGCCCAGCGTCGGCTACAATGCAGCCTACGCCCAGTGCAATGGGAGAAGAATCGAGTGATGACGACCGAAAAAGCGATGCAAGGTATAGTTTATTTGTCACCAAAGCGCAATTCAATTCGATAATCAGCCAGTCTATTGCCTTATCGAAAGTCCAATATGATCTCAATGAAAACAACTGTACACATTATGCTACCGACGTATTTAATTTGCTCCTGCCGAGCAACGGACAATTAAATAATAATGGATTTTTGACACCGGATGGTGTTTATACATATTTAGCAAATTTAAAACAGGCGGGCAATCCAAATGTCACATTAGGTCGGATTCCTCCGCCAAAGAGCACGAATTGTCAATAAAGGATATGAAAAGAAAATTTATTACAGGAATTGTACTATTGGTTTTAGTTATACCCAATATGCCAATTATAGGTACAGAAATAATGAAGGCCATTGATGGTGACCATTTTCGATACGCTAATGCAAACGCTGCTTTTACCTCCATTGAATACATGGACGTGTATCAACCTTGGAAAAGCAAATGGACAACTTATGGATTTATCTATGATACAAGCCCGGAAATGGTCAATATGGAAATTTTTAGACTGTATAGAATTAACCCATTGTGCTTTTGGCGTTGGCGCTATTATTTAACAGTTAGCAGACATTTCGCGTATCGCGATTGGGAAAAAATAAAGAAAAACAGAGTTCCCTTCGAACCAGGGAATAGATGGCAAAAGTTTTGATTTTTCCTATTCTATAAGAGCAAATGGAAGGAACATAGTATTTTTCTATAATAAGCAACCTTTACACTTGGAAAAACTCTCATTTGATGAGAGTTTTTCTGATAAAATCCACTAAAGTAATATTATACACAATAAATAAGTGCACCGGTCTTTCATACTTCAAATTATGCTGATCGCCTGCAGATGAACAAAAAGATATGAAGAGGAAAACAATTAGGAGATTGAGGAAAACAATTGTTATAGTGCTAGGCATTATCTTGTTACTTCCTAATGTGCCTTTTATAGGCAAGGATATTCACAAATGGTTAGATACAGGATATTTTAGGTATTCCAATTTAGATGGATCATATTATCTAACGCAAGATTTCGATTTCAAAAGCCCCGGGTTCTCAACCTTTGGTTTTGAATATTTTGTAAAAAATACTTCACCGGCCAAAGAAAACCGGAAACTTTACAGATTGTACAAGATTAATCCGCTGTGTTTTTGGCGATGGAGCTATTATCTTAGGCACAGTATCCATTTAGATTATATGGCCCCAAGTGTAATTGAACAGAATATGGAGAAGAAAAAGGTCGAGACCTCTAAAGTTATGTAGCATTAGGTCGTGTAGTGCCGCCCACTAGCACGAATTGTCAATAAAGGATATGAAAAGAAAATTTATTATAGGAATTGTACTATCTGTTCTGGTGATACCCAATACACCGGTTATAGGTACGGAGATACTGAAGGCCATTGATGGTGACCATTTTCGGTATGCTAATTGCAAACGCTTCTTTTACCGGTATAGAGTACATGGAAGTTTTTCACCCTTGGATGAGCAAGTGGGTAACATTTGGATTTATCGAGGCTACGAGACCGCAAATGGCCAATATGGAAATTTTTAGGTTGTATAGAATTAACCCGTTTTGTTTTTGGCGTTGGCGTTATTATTTAACCGTAAGCAAAAATTTTGAATACCGCGACTGGGAAAAAATAAAGCCGAACAGAGTTCCCTTTAAACCATCGAATAAATGGCAGGACTTCTGACTTTTTCTAATAAAAACCAGTCAAAGTAATATCATGCAATAAATGAGTTCAATGGACTTTCAAAACTCAGATAATGCAAATCGCCGGCAACTGAACTAAAAGCTATGAAGAGGAAAACAATTAGAATGATGAGGAAAACAATTATTATAGTGCTAGGCATTATGATCCTACTTCCCAATGTGCCTTTTATTCGAAAGGATATCCATCGCTGGTTAGATGAGGGATATTTCAGATACTCCAATCTTGATGGCTCATACAGGATAACCACAGATTTTGGTTTTAAAAGCCCCGGATTCTCAACTTTTGGTTTTGAATATTGGATTAAAGAGACATCTCCAGCCAAAGAAAACCAGAGGCTTTACAGATTGTACAAGATTAATCCATTGTGTTTTTGGCGATGGAGCTATTATCTTAGGCATAGTATCCATTTAGATTATATGGACCCCATTGTCATTGAAAAGAATATCGAAAAAAAAACAGACAACGCGAAAATAATGTGGCATCGGGCATCTTCAAATATTAGCTAGATCATAGATCATAATCTTAAAAACTCCCAAGAAATGGGAGTTTTTTATGTGATTAGCGCCATAAAAAAACGCACCTGTAATAGATGCGTTTAAAAACTAATAACCATGAAACGTATTAAAACCATAAGTAGCCTCATACGTGTAGTTGAAATATACTATATTTTGTATGTTGACAAATAATTATTGACCATTGAACGACCTGAGCGAAGATTCTCAATTTTCATGTGCAAATTTAAGCATTAATTTCAGATCAGCCTACGGGTTTCCGTAATGGCATTAAAATCATTTTTCTTTATCAATACCTTAACATCCTTTTCCGGGAAGACCAACCTCAATCTCCCACGTTTAAGATACCCGAAAGGTCATGCTAACATCTTCCTTTTCCACAAACTATTTCCTGAAAGATAGAGTGCCTTGCATCCAGTCTCATTATGTCGCGGACTGACAGACAAAGTGAAAAAAAATAGACTAATCTCACGACTAGTCTACAATATACTATTAAGATGGTTAGTTAACTCTTAACCAATATACGAAATTTAAAGCTTAATCGTAAATTCCATCGCTTTTTTTGGATATACGGTTGTAGAAAGATATCCATTTGCAGGATTACGTACATACTCAAAATAGTCTTTCATGGAAGGTTGAAATCCCTGAACATCATCCACAAGGATCACGGCGCCCTTTTTCAATTTCGGCTCGATCAGCTTGAATACCGCATATACCATGTCCGGCCATCCATCAAGAAGAACAAAATCCCATTCCACATCCAGATCCTTTAAAGTCTGCATCGCATCCCCCTCCAAAATCTCTACATGCTCATGGACACCTGCTTCAATGAGGTTTTGCCGGGCAATTTTAACCTTATGGGGTAAGTACTCCGTTGAAATAACTCTACCTCCGTTGTCCTTCGCGGCTTTTGCAAGATAAATCGTAGAAATTCCAAAAGATGTTCCAAATTCCAGGATATTTTGCGCATTTAGTGCCCTCGCCTGCATATAGATAAAGGTACCTTGATACGGTAATATCGGTATATATTTATCCTCATAAAAGCTTTCATTTTCCGTTTTCCAGTCTATACCCCTGCCAAAGAACTTAAATGCTTTGGGCATGAAATGAAAAACCATAGACCAGCCCTGTTTAAGAGCTTCCTTATAGAGCCTCGCCAATGTATTTTCAGCTCTGCTATCGTGTAGAACTTCAAAAAGTTCTGGGGTTACTTTGGGCATATCACTTCCTTAAATCAAGTTATTAAGAATTATTCTAAATAATAAAAGTAAGAAATATAATGCAGATAGTACTTATATATCCCTAAAAAGTCCTTTTAATCCGCTTACATCATCATTTGGGCCTGAATCTCTAATACATACAATTATTTTCTGTATAATCTCCTAAAAGAAAAAGCTGTGTTAATAAATCAACACAGCTTTTCAACCATTTTCTATACAATCTAATCCTTATTCTTATTTGCTCAAATCTCTGAGAGCTTTGACCGCATCATGGCTCGCTTGGATACCATCCTGTTGTTTTAATAAAACTTCACGAACATCTTCTCCGAGCTCATTTTCCTGCAGTGCGTCTTTGTATGCCTTTTTAATCGCATCTTCCCCACGTTCACATTCTTCTAGAATACTGTGACGGTCACTACCGCCAAAAGTTGCCTTTATATCGATCCAAGCGCGATGTAATGTTCCAAGGACCGTATTCCCGTCTTCGGGAACTTCACCCTTGCTTCCCACAAGTCCGGCAAGCTCTGTAATATTGCTTCGGCTTTGTGAGGCGAATTTTTCAAAGGCAGCTTTAAGATCTATGTTTTCGGCATTAATATCCCTGATAGCTTTTTCAAAGCCTTCAGCTCTATCGTTGTTGATCTCTATTAAATCATTTAAGACTTCTACAATTTTGTGATTTTCCATTTCCTATCTGTTTTTCTAAATAACCGATCCCCGGAACAATTTGTTTAAAATTTCTTCAAAAGAATCTAAAAACGTTTTCGGGGAAGTCCTATTTCATGCTCCTGCGGATATGGAGCCCTGAAAGTCATACTTACATCTTCCCGAATCCGCTGTTGCGCTTCATATTTCTTCTCTTCGTCATGGGAATACCGGGGGTCAGGTATAAATGGCATCTTGGCCATTTTGGTGATCGTAATTGTCGGAAAATGGAAATCAACTTCCACAATCCCCAATAATAGATAGCATCCCCCACCCTGAAATGGATATTTTTCAAGGCAGTCAGCAAAATGAGCTGTATCAAAATAGTTTCCCTGAACATCTATCCAGGTACCAAAGTACATTGTTCCCCTTTTTGTAGGAACATGCTTTCTCGAAATCAGATAGGCAAGCATCTTCACCTGCTTTTTGTGATGTTCTGTAAGATCTTTGGCCATAACAGTTCCCCTGTACTTCGTCTGAAGTAGATCGAAAGGTGTACAGGATACCGGAAAACTTAAAATCTCAATTTCATCGAAGGCATCTTCAAACACATTTCTTTTTAACTCCGGAAATTTGTATTCCTTGATCGGTTCTTCAAAAAGAGTCTGAAATCTTTTCTCTGGTTTAAAATCCCCCAGTAGAATGCGCGCTTTGAGCAATAGTTCATTCTTTGGAACACCTGAAAAACGGAATGCTCCAATAAAGATCAACGTCTGCAAAGTCTCAATACCAATTGGAACTCTCTTGATAAAATCTTCCATTGACCTATACTCTCCATTTGCCTTTCTTTCCTTTGGTATCAGCTGAGCAAGTTTCGATTCAACTTTTTCAAGCAGCATCAGTCCCAGATATATTTCCTCTCCATAAATCGTTGTTTCGTACTCGCTTTTATTGACACATGGATTCAATATAAGACCCCCTGACATCCTTGCCTCGTGTACATAGACCTCTGTCCTATAGAAACCGCCCATATTATTTATCGCCGAAACCATAAACTCCAATGGATAATAAACTTTCAGGTACAGCGATTGATAACTCTCTACTGCATAAGAAGCTGAGTGAGCCTTACAGAATGAATACCCTGCAAAAGATTCTATCTGTCTATAAATTTCCCGGCTCAGTTCCTCTGGATGCCCTTGTTTTCTGCAAGATGCAAAAAAATCGTCCTTAACTTTTTGAAGTGCACTTAAAGACCTACCTTTTCCGCTCATAGCTCTTCTCAGTATATCTCCATCGGCAGCAGACACCCCGCCATAATGAAGCGCAATCTTGATCACGTCTTCCTGGTATACCATGATGCCGTAAGTATCTCCTAGCTGCTTCTCAAAGACAGGATGGAAATACTCAAACTTGTCAGGATTGTTATGTCTAAAAATATACTCGTGCATCATTCCCGATTGGGCAACACCAGGACGAATAATGGAAGAGGCGGCTACCAAAACTTTATAGTTATTACATTTCAATCTGCGCAATAATCCACGCATCGCAGGAGATTCAATATAAAAGCAACCTATTGTCCGCCCTTGGCTCAAATATTCATTACATTTTACTTCATCTTTGGAAATAGTGGTATCCTTAATATTTACCTTAATTCCCCTCTTCTCTTCTAAAAGCCTGACTGTATCGTTGATCGTACCTAGCCCTCGTTGAGATAAGATATCAAACTTTTCAAAGCCTATCTCCTCGGCAACGTGCATATCCCACTGCACGATAGGAAACCCTTTGGGAGGCATTTCAAGTGCCGTAAAGTTTGTGAGTGGTTCCTCGGAAATAATAATTCCACAGGAATGCATTGACCTTTGGTTTGGGAATTTCTCCAATAGTTTTCCGTATTTCTGAACCTGTTTTACAATATCATCCCGAAAAACCCTTTCAGGATTTTTACTAAGCTCATCCAACTCTTCTTTTGGAAGCCCAAATGCTTTACCAACTTCCCGAATGATCGAACGGTATTTGAATTCGACATTGGTTCCGCAAAAAGCAACATACTCCTTACCATAACGGTTAAAAATATAATCAAGGATGATATCACGCTCCTGCCAACTCCAGTCAATGTCAAAGTCAGGCGGACTTTTCCGATTAAGATTCAGAAATCGTTCAAAATACAGATCCAGCTCTATCGGGCATATATCGGTAATTCCCAAGCAGTACGCAACAATAGAGTTCGCTCCACTCCCACGCCCAACATGCATAAAGCCCATACTGTTGCTATATCGGATGATATCCCAAGTGATAAGAAAGTACCCACTAAAGTTTAGTTCATCAATTACCTTTAGTTCCTTTTCGATTCGCTTAGTTGCTACCTCGTGATTTCTACCGTACCGTCTTTCCAATCCTGCATAAGCTAAACGGGTCAGAAGTTTAAGGTCATCGGCCTTTGTACCTGTATAATGTTTTCTATTTCTGGGTGTGGAAAACGCAAATTCAAAGCTGCATTTTGAAAGTAATTTTTGCGTATTCTCAATAATTTCGGGATAGTGACGATAAATTCTACGTATTGAATCCACAGAACGAAAATATTCTGATTTCCTGCACACTTCTCTTTCTGCAAGCTTGGAAAGCAAGGTATTGTTATCAATGGCGCGTAAAATCCGATGCAGGTTATATTCTTTTTTTGTGCTGAAAGTAATGGGACAAAGAATAACCATTTTAGATAACAGCTTTTTATATTCCGGTCTTATCAACAGATTGAGTTCATCCTCGTAGATTCCTACATATTCATTTTCTTGGAGGTTGTCCGGCATATTGCTCAGTGGATATAGGATAAAGTTGTAGGCTAATTCCGGTTGCAATGGTAAATCAATCTTATCGCAATTATAAGAAGTCAGCATTTTGTTTACTTCGGCAAGCCCACTAAACTCTTTTGCAATTGCTATATAGTATAATTCACTTCCGTTGCGCACCTCAACACCAACAATCGGGCGGATATTATTTTCTTCGCATTTCTTTTTAAATTCATAAACTCCGGTCACTGTATTTATATCTGTCAGAACAAGTTCCTTTACTCCCAGTGCTAAAGCCTGAGAAATAAGGTCGTCTATGGATAACGTGCCATAACGAAGACTATGATATGAGTGACAATTTAAAAACATACTTGTACATGCTAACGTGAAAAATTGAACCCAACAGCCCGTCCAACCGCATCTTTACCAAAACGGTTCTTGATATTATCCATCGCCTGATACAGGCTGATAAGCTCCGCATTATCTTCAAAAAGATTCATCTGATAACTCCCGTGAACAAGGTCCGTAAATCGCAAACCAACCAAACGGAGCCGCATACGTCTTGTATAAATCTTATCAAATAGTTCCAGTGCAACTCTCGCTAAGGTGTGGTCAGATGATGTATAACTCACCCTGCATTGTTTGGATTCGGTGTCAAAGTTTGAGTATCTGATCTTGATCACCACGGTTGAGGTCAGCCATTTCTCTTGCCTGAGCTGATGGGCAAGCTGCTCCGCCATTCCTGATATCAGACCTTTTACCTCATAGGTATCCATTGTATCGCTGCTAAATGTCCTTTCCTTCGAAATGGATTTCCTTTCAGAATATGGAATGACAGGAGTTTCATCAATACCGTTTGCTTTCTTCCATAAGTCTGTACCATTTTTGCCGATCATCTGCTGCAGGATCTCTACAGGCATTTCAGAAAGTGTGCCTATGGTTCTAATTCCGACCCTCGAAAATAATTGAAAAGTCGCATTCCCCACCATCGGCATTTTTTTTATTGATAGCGGATTTAGGAAAGATTGTACACCTAAAGATGGTATTTCCCGATGTCCGTGAGGCTTTGATTCGCCAGTTCCTATTTTGCTCACAGTTTTGTTAGTCGATAACGCATAACTTATCGGTAAACCTGTTTCCTTTTCGATCTTTGTCCCAAGCTCATTTGTCCACTTGTAAGCGCCGAAAAACTTATCCATTCCGGTCAGATCGAGATAAAATTCATCGATTGAAGCTTTTTCCATCACAGGCGCACTTTCCTCTATAACTTCAGTAACCGTATGGGACATTCTGGAATATAGTTCCATATCCCCTTTGACAACCTTCGCCTGTGGGCAAAGGCGGAGCGCCATTTTCATGGGCATTGCTGATCGCACACCAAAAGTTCGTGCCTCATAGCTACATGAAGAAACTACACCCCTGTCCCCACCACCAATAATCAGTGGAATTCCGTTTAAACCGGAATTTACCAATCTCTCACAGGACACGAAAAACGTATCCAGATCTAAATGTACAATCGACCGCTCCATTTTTTTACTAAATTATTTAGCAAAGTTGATAAGATTATTCACAAATTACAGTACATTTGTTGTGAAAAATATTCACAAAATGTCAACACTCTCAATTTTAGCTGATAACATAAGGTATTTAAGACTACAGCAAATTCCGGAAATTTCGCAACAGCAGATCGCGGATAGACTGTTTTTGACAAGGGTATCTTATGCAAAATATGAGACGGCAAAGGCTTCACCCCCGTTAGATGTTTTATTGGCAATTTCCAGATATTACCATATCAGCACAGATTTGTTGCTCACTGTCGATTTAAGAAAATATAAACTGCAGGAGATGTTAAACCTCCCTGATAATAGGATCTTGCTACCTATAAAAACGGATTCAGTTGGAGAAAACAAAATAGAAATAATACCCTACAAAGCATCAATGGGTTACTTATCGGGCTATGCCGATCCTGAATATATAGAGAATTTACAAACAATGTCACTACCCTTTCTCCATAACGGAAAATACAGGGCATTTCCCGCAGAAGGTGATTCGATGCCCCCTTATAAGGATGGAACATACGTTGTAGGAAAGTATATAGAAAACATTAAGGATATTAAAATTGGTAAAACCCATGTACTGATAACTAGATCAGGATTTACTTTCAAACGTATTGAAAGGATAAACGATAATTCTATCACCGTCGGAGCAGACAATACATTTTATGATAGTTATGATATTCCCTTTGGTGATCTTTGGGAAGCCTGGCAATATGCGGGTAGTTTTTCCAGTAAAGAACTGGAAATAATTGATTTTGCAAACGAGGACATAAAATCGATGCTCATAAAGTTAATGCAGGAAGTTCGTGAACTTAAAAACAAAGTTAGCTAAAAACAATGTTTTAGCTAACTTTTTCACAAACCATCAATCACTCAAAAATTTAATTTTTCAATCTAACATCCTCGTATTTTTTTCTTTCCGTTTTCAAAGAAACGAGCCACTCCAAATACATCCCCTCTGGCATATTTCTATATCCTATCTTATGGATATGATTGTATTCTTTATTTAATGATGCCAGAAGCTCTTTTGATTTCGGATCAGACTTTACCATTTGCTCTTTGTGCGTCTCTGCCTTCAATAATAAAGCTGTTATTAAATTGGGACTGATCTGCAGAGCCCTTTCAGCACACTTGATTGCAAAGGTACCGTCATTATCCGGAAAAGAACGCTTATAGGCATTTGCCAGATCAACAAGACATAACCCAAGGCTCTCACGATTGTCAAGTGCTTTCATATAAACTCCATTTTCAATAGCATTTAAATGGATAAATCCCGAAGCCATCAACCACGCATCCTGCGGAAAGATGCCACTTGTTAACTCTGTATTGTACCAACCGATGGATTTTATATTATGCTTAATATAAATATGATTCGGAGCCAATGCAAGATTTGCTTTGACACCTAATTCCTCTGCAAGAATTTTATATAAGTAAGGTAACGAATTACAGTTTCCTTTCTGCGTAGTAACCAGTTTTGAAACAAAAAGACTTGTCAGATCTTTGTGCCCGAAAACGTCTTGAAAATCATAAGAGAATGGTTTATAACGAACAGTATCTTGGTTGATTAAAATAGGTGTCTCCTCACAGATAACTGAAAAGATTGCTGCATATTTACTAACGGTCTCCTTATCTCTTTCATTATAGGTAAGATCACGATTGCGAACGATTGTCTTACAAAAGTTGGCCATAAATTTAATTTTCCTGTCAACTTCAACCGTATCTAGCTTTCCCTGATAGTATGCATTTTCTACACTCAATACTGCTGTTTTAAAACTGTATTTCTGTTTATCGTTAAGCATATTATCAATTGTCAGATATGCGTCGTTATAGAATCGGTTATCTTGGGATTTAACTATCCCGGCAATAGAAACAAATAAAAAGATTAAAAAAGATTTCATAATTGGAGTTCCCAAAAATGGGGATATTTAAAAGTTGTGATTATATAAATAATCGATGATATCAATAGCAAGTACATCATCTGTTTTTCGATCATACTGCCGCAGAAAAAAATTCACCAAAAAACATAGCTCCTTTAGCGAGCAAAGTCGCTCGTACCACATATCCTCCTCCTTTACTACTTCCTTCATTGCTCTTTTAAATTGAAAAAATCTATAATTCGTATCAGTAGAGACCGAATGTTCGGCATACAGAATAATTTTATCATAATCGGTATTACTCAAGTTATCACCAAGCAGTTCATTGATTGTACCTATTCTGACTGCCTTAATAATTTCATCTAATTTCATGGTTATCTGCATTTTAATTTTTAGTCCACTAGATTCAACACATCCCACTTATCATCACACTTGATAAATTTGAAATCAAAACCAAGGATTTTACAAAAATCATTATTCAAATCTATGAGAACCTGGGGTGGAGCAAACGGCTCTCACTAAAGTAATTTTTATAACCTTTACTTTACGGCCACCTGCCACCCATCGAAAACACTGTTATACTTTTCTGCGACTTTAGACATCGACTTTGCCCATTCGACAATCGATCTTTCATTAATTGGGAATGGTTCTGTATACCCCAGCACCATGAACTCTTTATTCCCTTCCGGTTGACGATAACCAGCTGTATAATTCATGTATTCTAAATGGGTAGTTAGTTTCTTTGCCTGTTCTTGGGTTGGGCAATAAAAGAAAAATTCCAATTTGTGCTTGGAATCTTTCACAATCCCATTTTTGTACAGATCTTTAACTGCTTTAGCGTCCAATTCTTCAACAGCAATTTCATTATCAGATTTTGCCGTTGCAACAATATTATAATCTACAACTTTAGAAGAATCAATATTTTGTTTCTCATTTTTCTGATTGCAGGAGACAAGAAATGTCAGCAATATAAAAGAAATTGGAATTTTATTCATACTACAGCGTTTTTCATTCAAAACCCGGATAAACAAAATTATAATGGCCAGTCTTTATTCTTTCAACAATAGCAAAAGGAGGAATAACAATTCCTATTTCCGCATTGCGATTTTCGCCTTCCAGTTTACCTACTTTTGTGAAACTCTTATCATTAATTTTCCATACAAACCAGTTAACGGAAATTTTTATTGGTTCCTCTCCAACTTTTTTACCATAATCATTTGTATCTCGAAATAGTATATCATCTAAAGCCGGATAAACGATACTTTTACCTTCCTGTTTATAGAGATCTTGTTTTACTCCTATATTGATCATTGTATGCGCATGAAAATCAATATCACCCGCTAACAGTTCGGAAAAAACAGGAATTTCATCCGCTGGATATTCTCTTATAAATGACCTAATGACATCACTGTTTAATTGGGTTAGGTCATTAGCAACGTATTGAAAATATTTTTTATTTCCATTGTCCAATGTCACTGAGAATATATCTCCGATCTCTGTTTTTACTCTTTTAGCCATTTTACTTTTTTTATGGTGCTTTAACGCCAAAATTACTCCAATATTTCGGTGCTATTGAATTTATTTTGTTCAATAATTGACCTCCATTCTTTTGTAGACCATATTGATTAATTAAATTTTGTTCCGCTACACGTGCTTGCTGTAATGTCATACCGGAGGCTCCTTCTATCTGTCTAAAGAATAGATTACCTTTTTCACCACCCTGTGCAGCATGCTGCGCAAACCTTGTCGCGAAAGGCTGGCTCGTTCTACCGATATACTTTACTTCTCCTGCGGCATTTACACCTTCATAAAGACCGTGCAACATTTCCGTTGTTTCCGTGGCGACTGCTGCTCTTCTAATAATAGCATTTAAGGCTCCCCCCGTTACAGCGCCAATTACCGCGTCCTGTACGAGTGGATTTTCAGCAACAAGTGTTTGGATCTCAGTTTTTCCCCGTGAATCCGGTATGGAACTGAATGTAGGAGCATTCGGGTCGCCAAACATTGCCATACTCATCCCAGGTGCGGAATCACCTGCATGGATTAGAGGATCTAGGTTAGTCATTACTCCCAATGGAGCTAACAAAGAATTATTCGTATGCGTACCATTAGCATTTAAAGCAGTTGTAGATCCATTTTCGGTAGTGTACGTACCCTCTTTTCCTAAATAAGTTTCATTCGCACCAGCGGTTGATTGACTTGTGGCATTGTTATTCCAATATATACTATTCGTCTCCCTATTGTGTACCCAATCAAAAGCGGCTCTACCGTCTGGATCGATATTTTTAATAGGATTATTAAACGCATAATTGTAAGGTGTCCAGCTTGAGAACTCCTCACTCAATGGATCGGGGCTGATCCACCTGCCATGTGTATCGCCAATTGGTTGTGCATCCGGGTCGTCCAGATCTATTTCAATAAATTCAACGATTTCCCCTTTTTTCACATTAAATCTTACCGATCCGATTGTGACTATGCTATCCTGATCGTGGAATTCCAGATACTTTCCTTTGCTTAACGTGGCTACTTTCGGATAGTACCCGTACTTTTTGAATGGGTTTCCCGCCTCAATGTTTTTTCGCCTCCTCTCAGCTTCCGTAGGGCTTAAGCTGTCCCTGGTCTTTAAAACCTCATCCATGTAGGGACGAGCACGTTCTTCCTTTGTCAGTCTGACAGGATTTACCCATTCCTTTTTGTTGCTTATCTTTTTGTTTTGATTTACCTGTCCCTGGCTAAAGCCAATAAAAAACAGTAAAACAAAAAATAAAATCTTTCTCATTATTGTAGTTGTATTTCGAATTATCTGGTTATAAAAATTCCTTCGGAATTGCATATACTTTTGGACTTTCCTTCTTAGGCACGATAGGTTTTATTTTTTTTGCAGCTTCCCTTTGTTTTTGTGCATTCAATATCCTCAAACGTTCTGCAATCTCCTCACTCTTTTGCCTATTCTCCGTCGTTTGTAGAGAACCCAGCCATTGTTCATACTGTTCCGCAGGCATTTGGGCAAAACCTGACTGGTCTATGTAATCAAATCCAGCCTTTATTTCCAGAAATTGGCTTTCCAGCGGAGGATAATTCCTGATCTTTTGCAACTGTTCCTTATTTTCAGGGTCAATATTAACCCGGTTACAGGCCTGCATAAAACGCATCTGATCGGTGTTGCTTTTCCATAATGTCGCATTTATATTATTTGGATCGAGCTCCAGTGCTTTTCCTAAAACTTTTGCAACAAACTCATCATAACCAAACTTATGGATATATCCACTGGCAAGGTCAACATAAGTCTGTGAGAGGACTTCTCTCTTTGATAGGTTCTGCATATAAAGCTTGTTCTTTAGAGCTTCAGCTTTAATATATCCGGAATTCAAAACAAAAGAGTTTGCAGAAAACATTCCATTGGTAAGCTCAACACTAAGAACTTCGCCGTCCCCATCTTTAAAGCGTATATAAGAATGATTGGGTGACACAACAAGAAAGGCCTCTGCACCAATCTGTTCTGCTAACATCAAATACAAAAGTGGCATGGAATGACACTGCCCAGTATTTGTTTTCATCAATTTGGAAACAAACATCTTACTGTAATCCTTGGCACCCATATAGTCTTCAAAGTCATATTTGATTGCCTTATGGATAACTTTTCCATTCTGCTTTGTATCCTGCGCAAAGTATCTGAATATTGCAAGATTCTTGGCCACATTATCAGAATCATCTATCACACTCCTTTTCATCTGTTGCCTGATCATGTTAGTAGCTTTCTGAATCTGTGTTTGATATGCTGACTGAAAATTACGGTCATTGTTGTTGTATGCATTTTCAACCAGAAAAACAGCGTCTGTAATGGAGTAGCTGTCAGGGTCGAACTTCATTAAGTTATCAAAAGCCCTGTAATAAGAGTCGGTTCCCTTTCTATCAGATAAAGAAGTAAGCATATAATTTTTCACATACGATTCTTCCCTGATCATTGCCATTTGCCTATCTACCTCTTTATTGATCTCATCCTGATCATCTCGGGGTGTAACCTTTTTATAATAATTTGAAGTCGCAATAATATTTGGAGAGTTTGGTCTATGGCTGGGTTGATTATTCAGACTTTCAGGTACACTGTATAAATTGGAAACACCTGGTCTTTGCGGCAGATTTGGAATCTGTCCATATATATAATGATAGCATAAAAACAAGCTAAATAATAATATTTGTCTCATCTCACAGGTGTGTTTTTCAAGGTTAATTTTGGCTTCGCAATATATTTTATTTTTAATAGTCTGGCTTCCGTATTTTCACGGAAATTTAAATTAAATTCTCAGGCCAGGTATTTATTATCAATGATTTAAAAGCGAAACTAAACTGTCAAAACGTCAA
Organism: uncultured Sphingobacterium sp.; assembly: GCF_964277905.1. Lineage (NCBI taxonomy): Bacteria > Pseudomonadati > Bacteroidota > Sphingobacteriia > Sphingobacteriales > Sphingobacteriaceae > Sphingobacterium > uncultured Sphingobacterium sp. The sequence continues at coordinate 869,327 of NZ_CAXYKD010000048.1, read as the reverse complement.
AACCTGTCGTGTAATAGTCTAAATTATTACGGGTTTGCACTAAAGTATTCTTGGGTAAATACAAAAGGCATGGAACAAGGTGCTATTGCTAGAGAAGGTACTGCGAAGAACCCAAAACCAAAATAGACGACCTAGCCCATGCCCATATTTTGAGACACAGGCGTAAGTCTGTCAATATTTTTGGTTTTTTTAGAAGTTCGCAGTTTCTCTCAGCCAAATTTGACAGCTTACGCTTTTTTTTCCGATAAAATTAGTATGCTAATATATAAATATTTTTACAAACGAAAATTATTATCACTAAAATATGATATAAAATTTAAAATTAAATTATAATCGGTATATACTACTATTTAGCATAACATCCTTTAATTTTTATACCATAAACGTACAAATATATTGCTAAAATAAACAATTTTAATAAAATATACTTAAATTTGTATACTGCGAATTATCCTAAATAACCAAAAATGCCATTATTCTCACGCAATAAGAATAGTTACGATGTTATGTTTCAGAAAATTTATGAGACATATTGGAACCGTATGTTCGCGATGGTATCCCGAAAAGTGAAGGATCGTGATGATGTCTTCGATATATTACAGAATATTTTTTTCCATTTATGGAATTATCGAAAATCATTAACAGAACAGAATGCGGAAAGCGTCATTATAAAAACCTGCATTCAGGAAATTTCAAATTTCTCCGTACAGCAGAAAAAAATTCCTTACACAATTGAAGTCGCTGATATTCATTTATCCGATGATTCATCTGACCGGTTACAGGCAATTCTTGAAGAAGAAAAAGAGCTTGAACTTTTAAGGATAAATATTGAACTGCTACCTGCGACACGAAAAAAAATATTCACCATGAATAAATTTGAGGGCATGACACAGGAAAAAATTGCCAATAACCTCAATCTATCCTCCAAAGCTGTAAAAAAACAGATCTCAAAGGCTATGTTCTTCTTGCGTGAACACCAAAATCATAGTTAAATTGCGTTAAAACTTCTTAATTTTAGTTAAAGTCCAATTTTTAGGGGGGGCTATTGCAGCTACTTTTTGGTATACATAATAAAGCCCTTTTATTATGGACAAGAGAAAACAGCCCGATCAGCTTTCCTTCGATGAAGCAAAAGAATTATGGGATAAGCTCGGAAATAAAGCAGATGCCGAGCTAGAAACTCCGACAGAGCAGCAAAAAAGAGAGTTTCATCAAAAACTTTACACCAGAATAGAAGCTCACCAGGCGAAAAAAAGAAAGATAAAAACTATTCGATATACTTCCCTGATGATTGCTGCCGTACTCGTGTTAATCGGTAGCGTAATTTCATACCGCTCTTTGTACCTTCCAGATGTCTATCAGGCTACTCAGAATGTCTTGACATTAACCCTAAAAGATGGTTCCAGAGTAACACTGTCCAAAGGCGCAAAATTGACCGTTGAAAAGTCTTTTCCAGCTGATACAAGAGAAGTAATTCTTGACGGTGACGCAGTTTTTAATGTGACCAAATCAAAAATACATCCCTTCATCGTTCACGCAGGATCTTACCAAACCAAAGTTTTGGGTACAATTTTTAAAATCACACAGGACAATCAACGGTTTAACGTAGATCTTTACGAGGGCAAAGTTCAGGTTATAAAAGCGGAAAAACCGACAGAAACCTTTATAATTAAACCCAAACAGACATTTTCCAACTTCGGCTCAAAGGATGTTGCAACCATTGTTGCCACCAAAACTGCTGATACAACGCTAAAGAACAATACAGCGACAATCTCGTTTACGGATTTAAAGCTTATGGATGCCATAAAAATTTTAGAAGATACCTACGCCGTAGAAATTCAGTACCCTTCTACCGCTTCAAATTCAAAACTTAGTGCTACAAAAGAAAAAGCCACTGCAGCGGATATGATAAGACTGATCTCCCTAAAGCTAAACCTAAATACAAAAAAAATAAATGATAAAACATTTCAATTGGAAGAATAGACTTTGGTTAGTCCATACTTCTGCACTGATCCCCTACTCCTAAAACAAACTGACCTGGATGAATAAAATAAAAAAGACCGACGGGTGCAACCGTCGGCCGCGTATTCAACCAATAACTGTTCGATCCATTATTAATTTTTAAATACTATGCAAAAATAATGAAAAAAGTTTGCAGCGCAGTACTATTGATCCTAATACTATCAATAACCTGCCAAGGGCTCTATGCTCAGGAAAAACTCTCAACAAAGAGGGTAAATTTTGAAACCGGAAAAACAACTGCTTCACAAGCAGTCGAAAAATTCCTCTCCGAAAATGTAAAAGATCATATTTACTCAAGTGATGATCTTAAGGGTTACACTGTTCAGCCCACCAAATGTAAAAACGAACCGGTAATGGACTGTCTCAATAAAATTTTAAAAGACGTCCCTGTGGAGACTATTATCGACAATAATAGCGTTATCATCAGGCCGAAAAAGATTAGATCCACAGAGTCTATAATTGAAAACTCTTCTCCCACATTTGCAAAATCCGATACCGCTAGCTCGGTTTACAATACAAAAGTTATAGATGAGGTCATCCTGAACGCCGGATACTACAAAGTAACCAAAAAAGAACAAACGGGAAGTATCGCAAAAGTAGGTGCTAAAGAAATTGAAAACCAACCCATTTCAAACGTTCTGGCAGCTGCACAGGGGCGTATGGCTGGTGTCAACATTGTACAAAGCAGTGGTGTTCCGGGCAGCGGCTTTCAGGTACAGATAAGAGGTAAAAACTCGTTAAGAAGTGACGGAAACAATCCGCTTTATATTGTCGATGGCGTTCCAATAGGTAATGAAGTGAAAACTTTCGGATTTACATCCGCTATATTGCCGATGTCAAGCATAAGCCCTTTAAATAGTATCAATCCAGCTGATATTGAAAGTATTGAAGTACTAAAAGATGCGGATGCAACCGCAATCTACGGCTCGCGTGGTGCAAATGGGGTCATACTTGTCACAACGAAAAAGGGTAAATCCGGCAGACTTAGCGCGTCATTAAATTCATCATATGCACTCAGCAATGTTATGTCAAGACTCAAAATGATGAACACTGAGCAATATCTAAGTATGCGAAGACAGGCGTTTGTCAATAGTGGAATCAGTACATATCCAGCAAATGCTTATGATGTTAATGGTACATGGAAAGCAGACAGGTATACTGACTGGTCGAAAAGCTTAATCGGAAACACGGCAACAGCATCCAATACCCAGCTACAATTAACAGGTGGAAGTGAGACAACATCCTTTCTATTGAGCTTAGGACATAACGAACAGTCCACCGTTTTTGGTAATGATTTTAAATATACCACAAACAGCATCACAACCAATATTGCACATCGTTCGAAGGACAAAAAGCTGAATCTCGACGTTTCCAACATGTTCAGCGTGCAAAAAAACAATGTTATCAATTCCGACATTACCCGAAGTGCATTTTCACTGTCCCCGAATGCTCCGGCTCTCTATAAGGATGATGGAACATTGAACTGGGAGAATAATACCTGGAGCAATCCTGTTGCAGCTTACAACGCTACATACTCCAACCAGAACATCCAGTACATGACCAATCTTAACATCGCTTATGACCTGTTTAAAAATATCACTCTAAAACTGGGCGGAGGGGGCAACTATCAGGCTTTCGAGGAATGGAATATAAGCCCGAATACCATCTACAATCCTGCCTATGTAACCGGGCAGTCCAGTGCCTATTCAAAGGCTTCTAAAAACAATCAGAATAGGCTTTCTTACATATTGGAGCCACAGGTCAACTATAAATTCAGACATGCAAAACATGCCTTTGAGGTTTTGATAGGAGGTACATTCCAGAATGAAAATAACTCCTATGGGTCAATGAGCGGTACAGGCTTTGAAAGTAATGCACTGATCCATAACATATCGGCAGCAAAGACAAAAACGATCGAAGATCAATATAACACACAATACAGATATGCCGCATTTTTTGGAAGGTTAAACTATCAATTTGACAAAAAATATATCCTCAACATCACGGGTAGACGTGACGGTTCAAGCCGTTTTGGACCGAATAAGAAATTTGCGAATTTTGGAGCGGTTGGTGCAGCATGGCTATTTTCGGAAGAGAATTTTCTGAAAAATTCAAACTGGCTCAGTTCTGGAAAATTACGTGGAAGTTTTGGGACAACAGGTAGTGACAATATTGGGGATTATGGGTATCTGGATACCTATACGGTTTCTTCATCCATTTACGACGGGGTCACGGGTCTTTCCCCTTCCCGTCTGTTCAATCCGGATTTCAGCTGGGAAAAAACCAAAAAAGTTGAAGCTGCAATCGAGCTCGGTTTATTTAGGAATAAAGTAAATATAAATGCCGCATGGTACCGCAACCGCTCATCCAATCAGCTGGTCGGCTACCAGCTCCCTGCAATGACAGGCTTTTCCTCCGTACTTGCGAACCTTGACGCCACCGTTCAGAATACCGGATGGGAATTGGAATTGAATGCCAGACCGTTTTCCAAAGGAAAATTCCAATGGGAAACTTCATTCAACATAACTTTTCCCAAAAATAAACTTATTTCTTTTCCGGGACTGGAAGGTTCAACATACAGTAACACCTATGTTATTGGCCAGCCAACCTCCATTGTTAAATTATTTAATCTCGAAGGAATTGACCCTAAAACCGGAACCTATATTTTCACAGACTATAATGGGGACGGTAAAATCTCTTCTGCGGACGACGCCCAAGTAATTGAGAACATCGGAGTAAATTTCTTTGGCGGTCTGAGCAGCAGCTTACATTATGAAAACTGGGATTTCTCGTTCTTATTTCAGTTTGTAAAACAGAAAAGCAGAAACTATAATTATATAATCCCTTCTACGGGCATCATGAATAATCTTCCTGTAGAAGCGCTGGATGTCTGGTCGCCGGAAAATCCAAGTGGCTTTTATCAGCCGTATAAGGCCAATGCGTCGCCTAATCATTCAATATTTCAGAATAGCACGGCATCGGTGTCAGATGCCTCCTTCATCAGGCTTAAAAATGTGGAACTGGCATATAATATCCCATTAAAAAACACATCCTTCAGAAGTATTAGACTATACTTTCAGGGCCAAAATCTGATTACGTGGACAAAGTATTTCGGCATTGATCCTGAATTCACAACCATTGGCTACCTCCCGCCATTACGCACATTCGCTTTTGGCTTAAAATTAAATCTTTAAAATATATCAAAATGAAAATACACATATCAATATACATTATACTGGCACTTCTACTTCTAAAGGTTACTTTATCCTGTGAAAAAATGCTGGAGGTAGATGTACCTGAGAACCAGATACCTACTGAATCGGTTTTTGAAACGGTACAGACGGCCAATGCCGCACTTGCTGAACTATACGCCGGATTATGGAACAGTTCTCCGCTGGCCGGAAACCAAACAGGTAGACTACTGGGAAGTTATACAGATGATCTTACCTACTATGGAACAAATTCCACAACTGGTCTTTACGACATTTTCCAGAACCAGCAGATTGACAGCAATGCTGCAATAAGTACGTATTGGTCCTCAGCATATAGATTGGTGTATGTCTCAAACGCCATATTGGAGGGAACCGAAAAATCGACAACAATTCCTGTCAGTGAAAAGCAGCGGATCAAAGGTGAGGCACTTCTGGTCAGATCAATCCTTTTTTTCTATCTGCAACAGATTTTTGGCGATATCCCCTATCCTAGCTCAACAGATTATCAGGTAAATCAGTCCCTGCCAAAAATCCCATCATCAGAAGTGCTGACACGATTGGAAAATGATCTCAATAGCAGCATTTTATCCCTCACGGATACTTATCGAAGTACGGAAAGGATCATCCCCAACCGTAAGGTTGCTGAACTCATGCTTGCAAAAATTTACATGCTCCAATCCCGATGGAATGATGCCGAAACCAAACTGCGAATGATAACCCAGAGTTCCCTTTATCAGCCTGAAAATGATCTCAGCAAGGTTTTCACAAAAACCGGATCACATATACTGTGGCAATTAAAGCCAAAAAACAATGGCGATGCAACCCAGGAAGTAACTGCTTACTATTTTACGGGCGCAGCTCCTTCAAATTATGCCCTATCCCAAAATCTGGTCAACATTTTCTCTGCTGGTGACCAGCGTAAAAATCAGTGGATGGCAACTGTTACTGTAGGGCAAAATACGTGGTACAGGCCTGCAAAATATAAGATCCTTACAAATAATACCACGGAATACTCCGTAATTTTCAGATTAGAGGAAGTACATCTCCTTTTGGCTGAAGCACTCGCCCAGCAGGATAAATCAGCCGAAGCACTTCCTTACCTGAACGCAACACGTCAACGCGCAACGTTACCTGCACTCGTGATGCCAATTTCAAAACAGGCCTTACTGAATGAAATCCTTTTGGAAGATAGAAAAGAATTTTTTACCGAAATGGGACATCGATTCCTCGACCTTAAAAGGATGAATAGACTAAATGACCTTCTACCCATTAAAACAAATTGGAAAAGTTACCATAGCTTTTGGCCTTTGCCGCAAAAAGAGTTATTGCTAAATCCTAATCTGAACCCACAAAATACCGGATACTGATTATGAAAAAGATATTAATTTTTCTATTAATCCTTCTAAATATTATAGGAAACGGCCAATCTAAGGTTACTTATGATACTTTACAGCAATGGATATCAAGATATCACACCATAAATAACCTTACCTATTCGCCCGATACAAACTTTGTGGCTATGCGAAAAATATATTCGACCAACAGCGATACCGCTGTAGTATTGGAAGCCAACAGAACAAATAACCAGCTGGCAACAATACTTAAAATGCCAAATAATATGTTCTTAAAAAACAGCAGTTTATTCTCCTACGGAAATGGAATAGCACAGCATAGCAATTTATATAAGAAATCAACGGTTAAATATGAAAATGTGAGATTTGCAGATATCCTTTTTGAACTAAATCAGTACCTCATTATGGATAAAAGTGCAACATTTAAACTGTATGGTTCAGCGAATGAATTATTGCAATCAGTGGCAAATAGCCAAATGTTTACAACAGACAAAAAAAATTTATTATTTCTGAATTTTAAAGAAGGAACAATAAATAAAGTAGCACGAATAGATAGTGATAAAAAAGTAATTTTGTTTGAAACCCAAAAGGAAATTACGCAAATGTTGCTCCCTCCTTCTGGCAAGGATCTCATTCTCTGCATAACAGATCCGAAGACCCGTAAATTGCAGCTGGTATTTATTGATACGCAATATGGAAAACAAACAATATTATCAGGTATTGAGCCACAAAAAGCTGACTTCGTTGAAGTATCTCCGGTTAAAGATGGTAAGGCATATTTTATTACCTTCGCAAGTCGACGAAAACCATCTAAGGAGAATTTTTTAGATATATGGTACGGGAGAGATAATAATCTAGGCGCTAAACAGGCAGGATCAACAGACTACCTTTATTATCTATGGAGCAAGGATACAAACAGGACATATCAGTTACCCAACACTTATCCAATCTACAGTAACATTGACAGTGAGAGGTATGTTTTGGCTTTTAATCCATTGGAGGAATTTAAGAATCTAACATTGCATCCATTCCTTAATTTGAAACTATATGATACATTAAGGGGAACTTTTACCGAAATTTTTCATCAGGTTACAAAGGACATCGTACATTCCTCTGACGGCCGTTTTATTATCGCACTAAACCCAAAAGATCAAAAATGGAACCTCTATGAAGTAGAAATTGACAGACACATAATTATTGATAATCAAAGTTTACAGAATCCTACGTTTTCCGAGGATTTTAAAAATATCCTATTTGAAAGTTCCAATGACGTCTATATTTTTGACATAAAAAGCCAAACACTATTCCCAGCTGGAATTTCAAAAGAACAGGAGGCTAGAATTTTAAATGCTGAGCGAAGAACTACGAATCCTGTGTTTGGGTTTAAAATGAATATGTTTAGCAATAAGCGTCCACTTTTGATTAGAACAGTAAATAAAATTTCAAATAGCAGTACTTACAGTTCTTTTTACAAAGCCAAAATAAAAACTGTCATTCCTACAACAAAAAATCGGATTAAGGACATTAAGTACGACCAAGATTTGAAGAATTTAGTAACAATCGAAGAGAACTACAATATGGCACCCAAGATATTCTCTTCGAAAGCTGGAAGCAAAAAGAAAATCGAAATTTTTACTACTACGGATAAGACTGGACAAACTCTAAAACAGGAAATTATACAATATAAAAATTCTCTTGGAATACCTCTGAAGGGTGTCCTTTACTATCCCACAGGATATGATCAAAGTAAAAAATACCCAATGGTGGTTTACATTTATCAAATTAAAAGTACCCTATCCAATTTTTATTCCCTTCCAGCAAATGAACCTACAGGCGTAAATAGACGTACCCTCCTGGAAAATGGATATTTTGTGTATGAACCGGATATTGTATTTGATGGTAGGGGAACTGGGCTTGCCGCATTGGACTGTGTACATAGCGCATTGAATGCTATATCGCTGAACCAAGCCATAGATAAAGATAAGATTGGCCTGACTGGGCATTCTATGGGTGGTTATGAAACGAATTTCATTGCTACTCAATCTAATCGATTTGCAGCATTTATAGCTGGCGCAGCAAAGAGCGATATAGTTTCAAGTTATTTCTCATATGACTACCATGAGCAAAAACCTAATCACACTAGATTTGAAGTAGGACAATATGAAATGAACAAACCTTTTTCTGAGGCAAAGGAGCGTTATTTAAAAAACAGTCCAATAAATTATGTCGAAAACGTAAAAGCCCCCGTTCTGCTCTGGAGTGGATCACTCGATGATATTGTTCCCCCTGAACAGGCTATGGAGTTCTTAATGGGGCTGAAACGGAATAATCTCCCGGTCGTTGCTTTATTCTATCAACATCGTGAACATGATCTGGGATGGAATACGAAAGAAAGCAAAGACATGAACAGAAAAGCACTGGATTGGTGGAACTATTTTTTAAAAAATAAAACCGATATTCCTTGGATTGAAAAAGAAATTAAAAGGGATGCTAATTAGCATCCCTCATTTTTTTTGTCAGTTACTAAGGTAAGATTTCATGTAGAACCTTCCCACATTCTGTTGGACTGCTAAGTCTTTTTAATTGGACAGAGGAATCCTCAGACCACGTACAAATTGGATTTTCTTCAGCTTCACCACACATTTGGTTGGTCTCAATACACAGCCCTTGGCTTTCATCAAAGCGATAAGCTGTTTCGTTAAATTTTGCCATGTTTCCGGCAACTGCTGCTCCGGCACCCATTGCTACAATGAGTGCAGGCAATAATAATTTTTTCATCTTAATTTGTTTATAATTTCTCTGCCTACTCTTAGTGGAGGTTTTCGGCTTCCCCTCTTACGTAATTTTTTTTGATAATATCGCGAATGCGGTACCTTACCACTTCGTCTCCACGTAGAACATACATATATTTCTCAGTTATCAAAAAATCATGCATTTTCATCTCCTTTTTATTATATATGTAAAAGCTTCCAATGTATTCCTGTCGGTCGGTTCTATACATATCTATCACCTTCGCGGCTTCCCAAGCTTCCCTCGATTCAAGCTTACCCATGAGATCAGATTGGTTAAAGAGTACTCCACCGAATGCAACACTCTGACGGTTTACCTTCAATGGGGGTGCGTTCATTTTGTGTCTACCGTCAGCAAGTTTTGTTATTTTGATCTGGGCAATATGTGTTGTATCAATAGTATTGAACGTATTCTTTAACCTAAACCGATCGTCCATAATTAGGTATTCGTTTCTATAGAGGTAGGTGTAAATCAAGTTGATCTGAGACTTGTCATAAGTTATGTTTCCATCTACATCGAACACACCATCTATCTGCTTTTTTAAAAGCTCTGGAAATAACTTTATCTTAGGGTCTGAATTTAGATCAAGGAGTGCCAGTGTAAATTGTTTCGTCGCGCTGCTCTGTGTTCTCAGCGCAAACCGTGCTGAATCCAAAACAATAAGCTGATTAAAATAGGCATCTTGAAAACTTAAAGTTTTAGCGTGTGGATTTCCTAATCTACCACGGTAAATTATTGGTATAGTACCGTCATAAAAATAGTAAAATCCATTATTGACCTGCAACCTCAAATTAGAAAATTTATGGTTCATATTGTCTGGCTCGATCTTCATTAACTGCATGCTATTGAGTGCTGTATCTGCGGTCGTCAAAATCTGCGGAAAGATCCTATTTCCAAGATAGATATGTTCGTCATCATAACCAGCAAAATAATAGTCCGGTCTGTCCAGGTCAAGAATCTTTTTTTCTTCAATAACTGGATGAACCAGGAAGCGTCTTGTGAAATTATTTTCCTTTTTCACAATGTGCTCTGACCCTAGAAACAATAAAATCACAATTCCGCAGCTCAGCACAGTTGTAATAGTCGTAAAAGCTAAAGTTGTGCGCATTTTAAAACCGCTGTTCCTACTGAGCGCCACGATTGCACCAAAAGATAATAAAACAAAGCAAATATTGAATATAAGATGTTCTTTCCAACCCAATTTTTCCAGTATACCTCCACAACTGCAGGGTATGAAATCACTATAATTCAATATGAGGTAGATATAAATAGTGAAAGCGACCATTAATGCCAGTGATGCATATAACGCTAGAAGCCTGCTTATGGGTAAACATAACGCAATTGCTACCAGAAATTCGATTATCAGGATCAGGTATGATATAATTCCCGCGTAAGCACTTAATAAAGGAGACTGAGCAAGTTGTACCTGGAAGTTTGCAAAGTCCAACAGCTTACTGGCAGCAGCATATATAAAAAGCAATGCAAGAAGAATACTTACCGTCTGTACAAAATACTTTTTTATAAAGCTTATCATAATCACTGGCATTGATTATGACAAATTTCGGTCTTGTGCTAAAAATAAATAATGACAATATTAACAATTATATACCAATATGCAATAAAATTATACCAATATGCAACAAAAGTATGTACAATAATAACTGAAGGAATTATAAATTAGCTAATCGAGGAATTGTTGTCAGACCGACACCATGACGCGTAAAAGCTTTATACATATTCTGATAATCTAAAAATCTGTTTTTAAATGCTACTTCCTTTAAGCTCATGGGCGTAAATATTATATCGCCTACTGCGTCCAGCATCTTTCCCTTTAACCAGAAACTGTAGAAAGAATCACCGAAGCAAATTTTACAGTCACGTTGAAAGTGACTATAATTAAATCCCTTGGCTTCAATAAACTCCTTTAAAGTCTGAATATTATTGGGATTATAGGATTTCAATATCTCCTTAACATAAATAACATTTTGAGGGGTGTTTTTAATTTCCTCTTTAGGCAAATTGAGATCAACTATGTGCAAAAAGCCCCTCTTTACACTCTCTGCCCGGCCTAAACCTACAACCAAATGTATATTACTTTTATCAGTATAACGCACTTGAACCGGAAATACATCATTAAAGGCAAGCCTAGTCTGGTTAAGATTACGGACCACCTCTTTAATCGGTTGATCATAACCATCATCTTCCGTAAAGCTATAATAACCAAAATGATCTTTAGTAAACCCATTTTCCGGTATGAATTCAAGGTTTTTAAAAAAAGAAAAATAAAAATCAGTAACGACTTTAAAATGCTTAGATATTACATGCAGATCAGAAAAAAGGACTGCGGACTTCACAAAATTTAGTTTGCAAAAAACAGATAGATTTTGCTCAGCTAAAGCATCCAATAATGAGACGATGTAGAAATTCATTGTATCTTATTTTGTTATCTTAAAACATGCTCTTTTACTTCGGTCAGGCAACCAAGAATAAGGTTGATAACAGTTTCTATCTGTTGTATCGAACAATCGGCTTCAAGTTCCAATTCGTTGATTGCCGTTTCAAGTTTATATGGTATACCTGCTCTCTTATGACCTTATCGCTTAACTTAAAGGTCAGATAGTCCTCCTGTTTAGTTTCCTGTTTCATATCCGGTGCTTTTTTATCTTTTTGGGTTTCTGTGCAAGCCAGTCCCAATAGCATAAGGGACGCAACTGCAATAAGTCTTATCCTTTTCATTTTATTGTTTGTTTACCTCGTTGTATTCTGCATCCGTTACGGGTTGCAGCCAAGTTACATTTTCCTCACCTTGATAGTTGGTGATGGCAATATGTACCATCCTGCTGTCGGCAGATGCGCCGTGCCAATGCTCCACGTCTTCAGGGATGTTTATAACATCGCCCTTCTTGATGACCTGTGCAGGATTTCCCTTTTCCTGATACCAACCCTTGCCCTCGGTGACAATTAATACCTGCCCTTTGGGATGGTTATGCCAGTTTGTTCTTGCGCCAGGTTCAAAGGTTACGTTGCCCAATGCAAAATCATTGTTCTTGTCCTTTTCTTGCAGGAGACGCAAGAAAGCATCTCCGCTAAAATATCCGTTGGTGATTTTGTTACCAATGGGGAATATTTCGTTGTTTGTCGATTCCATTGTTTTATCTTTTGAATTGTTGCAGGATAAAAGCATTAAGGTTGCTGTCATCAATGCTATTGTTATAGTCTTTGTCATATATGTTGATTTTAAATATTATCCAATCTTAGCATCTTACGGTATTGAGAACGCCATAATGGAACCCGATGGATTATTTTTGGTTCCGCCGACCGAAATTGCCACATATTGTTTACCGTTTACCTGATAGGTACACGCCGTAGCGTTCGCAAGGGCAGGGAGCGTTGTTTGCCAAAGCAATTTTCCTGTCGCCTTATCCAAGGCTCGGAGTTTTCTGTCTTCCGTTCCGCTTATGAAAATTAAACCACCTGCAGTTACAACCGGGCCAGCTTTTCCCTCTTGCCCAGTCTCAGGTGCGCCTTTTTGTTGCCGCAGGCTGTCATTGCCCAACGGTATCTGCCACGCATAATCTCCGGTAGCCATATTGATGGCACTTAGCGTTCCCCATGGTGGCGTAATTGCAGGGTTGCCGCTTGGGTCTTTCCACGTTTTGTAACCTGTGCTGTTTATATATTGGTCGGGACGTGCGCTTCTGTCGGCGGTTGTAAGCTGGCTGGAACTTTCCTGAACAACGCTTTCCGAAGCCTGCTTTGTTCCAGTGGTGATGGTAATCAAGTCAGGCGCATCGTTCGATTTGACATACAGTAAATTGGTAGCAGGATCGTAGGCAGCACCGCCCCATTCACCACCGCCCCTTGTTCCCGGAAGCTGGATTGTTCCTTTTAAATCAGGTGGGGTGTACAAGCCCTCGTAGCGCATCGAACGAAATTGTTTTACCAATGCCTCATGGTCTTCGGGAGAAAAGTTTGTTAGGTCTGCTTCTGTAATATGCTGCCTTGCAAACGGCTTGGGTTTTAGCGGAAAAGGTTGGGTCTGTGATGAGTGTTCGCCGGGCAAATGACTTACCGGAACTTTTCTTTCTTCAATCGGGAATAATGATTTGCCCGTTTCCCTGTCGAATACAAAAACAAAACCCTGCTTGGTAATCTGTACTACCGCATCGGTTTTTTTGCCATTATCGTTTATCGTTATCAACGCTGGAGGTGCTGGCAGGTCATAATCCCATATATCGTGATGAACGGTCTGAAAATGCCATCTATGTTTTCCGGTCGCCGCATCCAATGCCAGTACACAATTGCTGTATAGATTGTCACCTTTTCTGTCTGCTCCCCAAAAATCATAGGATGGAGAACCCAACGATAAAAATACCATTCCACGTTTGCTGTCTATACTAAGTCCAGCCCAATTATTTGCACCTCCAACCACTTTGTAGGCTTCGGGAGCCCAAGTGTCGTAACCTGGCTCACCCGGATTAGGGACGGTATGGAATGTCCATTCCAATTTTCCCGTAACACAGTTATAAGCCCTAATGTAACCGGGTTGGGAACCGTAAGTATCCGGTACACGGCAACCTATGATAATAAGATTTTTATAAATGCCGCCGGGTGATGTGAGTGATACATAAAAGTTTTTATCAGCGTCACGCAATCCGATTTTTAAATCTACTTTACCGTTATTTCCAAATTCAGGTATTGGCTTTCCGGTTTTGGCATCAAGGGCGATAAGGAAATTGTTTGCGGACATGATGATGCGCTTATCATCGCCATCTTCCCAATAGGTAAGCCCCCGGTTTACTTCCCCAGTTCCCTCACCGTCCAATGGGTTATAAGACCATAGCTGTTTCCCGGTTGCGGCATCTATGGCATACGCCCATTGGTTGGCTGACGAAGCATACATGATGCCATCCACAATAATGGGATTGCATTCGCTTTTGCCCGGCTGTGCCGTTTTCGGCATGTCATCCATCGAAAATGTCCATGCGTGCTGCAACTGGCTTACATTCTCCACCGTTATCTGATTTAGGGGAGAATAATTTGAACTGTTTTCATCCGCTTTGTAGACCGACCAAGTACGGTCATTGTTCTGCGATTGTTTGCAACTTCCGATTGCCAGCAATACGGCTATGGACAGGATGCCACGGGTTGCTTTAGTGATTGTACGGTTATTCATCTTTTTTTAAATTTAGGATTACGCTGTTATCTATCCCTGCAAACCCACCAACATAGCCGGATTACGGCGAAGCAGCAAATCAATATCCTGCTGCGAAATACCTCCCTTTTGTAACGTCCTTATACAGTCGTTCATCCCATCAATCGGGTGTGGCATACCTACCTGCCCCAAATCGGAGGTGATAAAGCTGCGTTGCGGGTTGATGCGAACAAAGGACAAAAATTCTTCGTCAGTCATGCGGGTGTATTCCGGCAAACCTGTTCCCGCTCCCCAAAGTTTTGGCAGATAACAGTATTCGACAAACGCACCCACGTCCATGCTCTGCTTTATCTGGTCAGGGGTCATTGTCCAAATACCGCTATTGGCATGGGTAACAATAAATCTTTTCAGACCCACTTCACGGGCTTTGCGAGCCAGTACGATTGCTTCGTCAGGTGAGGAATGCCCTGTGGCAAAACTAATTCCCGCTTCTTCGCAGATTTCCATAACACGTACCACTTCGGGCAACACTTTTCCATCGCTGCCCAATACCGGAATGCCCTGTTCCTTACTGTTCATGTGTTTAAGCTGATATATGGCATCGCCCGTAGGCATCCATATACATCTACAAAATTTACCTGTCGTTTCCACCGCTTTTTCGGCAGCCCGTACATTGACCTTATCGCCATGTACACGGTTCATTACCAAGCTGCCGAAGACCTCAAAATCGGGGAGTTCCTGACGTATCAGGTACACCCGGTCATGGCAACTGAAATCGTTGCTCTTGTACAAAATCGAACGGTAGCCTGCCTTGTACGCATCCCGTGCAAAACCAAGTTCGTTTATCAACCGTGGTTTACTGTCGGGAGAGGCATGGATATGAATATCGCACACACCTTTCAGCAGCGCAGTCCTTTGGGCTGTTGCTTCATCAGGTTTTTTGTCCTCTGTACTATCTGATAAATTTGTCAAGCCGTTTACAGGGGTCAGCCCTGAAACCATTAGCGAACCTCCGCCCATAGCTGCTACTTTAAAAAAATGTCTGCGTTCCATACCTGCTACTTTAGTTCTGTACCTGTTTTTGTTCGGAAGCCGGGTAACGGTCGCCAACAATGGTAATGTTTGCTACCGCCGTTTCAAGTTCATTCCATTCCTGTTGGCTGAACGTAAAATCAAGTGTTCTTAGGTTTTCTTCCAAATGGGACAGTTTGGTCGTTCCGGGAATGGGAACGATGTAGGGTGCTTTTTGAAGCAGCCATCCCAATGCTACCTGCGCAATGGTGATACCTCTTGTCCGTCCGAATTTGTTCAGTTCTTCCACGATTTTCAGGTTTGACCGAATGGCTTCGGGGGTAAACCGTGGCAGGATATTACGGTTGTCGTTTCCTGAACCAAAACTTGTATATTCATTGATTGCTCCCGTGAGGAACCCCCTGTTCAACGGGCTGTACGGCACGAAACCGATACCCAATTCCTCACATACGGGCAGTACTTCTTTTTCCACATCACGCCACATCAGATGGTATTCGCTCTGTATGGCTGTAACAGGCTGAACGGCGTGTGCCTTGCGGATAGTGTCTGCACCGACCTCGCACATACCGAAGTGTTTTACCTTTCCCTCGGCGATAAGGTCTTTCACCGTTCCCGCTACATCTTCAATAGGCACATTGGGGTCGAAACGGTGCTGGTACAGCAATTCTATCACATCAATATTCAGGCGTTTCAGCGATGCTTCCACCATTTCACGGATACGTTCGGGACGGCTGTTTGCCCCTGCGGGTTTCTCGTTTATCTTGTTTCCGGCATAGTTGAAACCGAATTTTGTGGTAACGGCAACTTTGCCCTTAAACTCCGCAAGAGCCTTGCCCGCGAGTTCCTCGTTTACGAACGGGCCATAGGTCTCTGCGGTGTCAAAAAGGGTAACGCCACGCTCCACGACCTGGTGTGCCAGCTTAATCATGGCTTTTTCATCGGGATGTGCGCCACGGTGGTAATTCATGCCCATGACACCGAAGCCCAATGCGGAAACTTCCATTGCGGCTGTGCCTTTTCCCAATGTACGGCGTTCTGTAATGACTGGCATATCGCTTTCGTTTTGACTTTCGTTTGAAGATGTTGTTTTCTGCTCTGTACAGCATGATACTAATACGGTAGGAACGCAGGCAGCCGCTCCAAAAAGGGCGGCACTCTTTAAGAAATCCCGGCGATTGGACGGGTTACTATTCTCGTTGTTCTGAAATTCTTTTTCGTTACTCATATCTTTATTTTTAGTTTACAATCAGTTTACTGGATGCTGTAACCGCCGTCCACGACCAACGTATGACCGATTACAAAACTCGCTGCATCACTGCACAGGAATACCACAGCATTTGCTATTTCTTCGGGACGTCCCAAACGACCAATAGGTACTCCTTTTAGCATTTCATCAATTACATCTGTCTGACCTCCGCTCAACATGCCATCCAACATTGGTGTATGAATAATACCCGGACAGATGGAGTTAATGCGTATCCCTTTTGAGGCGTATTCCAATGCCGCACTTTTGGTAAGTCCGATTACACCGTGTTTAGCTGCGTGGTACGTGCCCCTTTGCGCTCCCCCTAAGATACCGCCGATGGACGAACAGTTTACAATTGCTCCGCTTCCCTGCTTCCGCATCTGCTGCAACTCGTATTTCATGCAGCTCCACTCGCCACGTAGGTTTATCCCTATCACCCTGTCAAAATCTTCTATCGTTTGGTCTGCTGCATCTGCCAGTACATTTTGGATACCTGCATTGTTATAGGCTGCATCCAGTCTTCCGAATGTTTCCACCGTTTTATCGACCATCGCCTTTACCTGTGCATCATCCGAAACATCACAAACGATAGCAAGTGCTTGATAACCCGCTGCCTTTAACTGTTCTGCTGCTTGGTTTACCATATCCTCATCATAATCAGCCAATGCTACCGATGCCCCGGCCTCTGCGAATGCTTTTGCAGCAGCAAATCCGATACCTTTTGCTGCTCCTGTAATAAGAACAACCTTGTCTTTCATCAGTTTCATAATCAATTCTTTATTTAATGTTGTTGTTAAAATGTTTTTTATATTTACCGTGATTTGCACCACGCTATAAGTTTACAGTACAAAGGTCTCACCTTAGTTATTTATTTCCCTTATACAATCCACGGATTATGCTACCATTTTCACTGATTTGCACCAATTTCCATACTGGGGAAGAAATAATGGATAAATTTGTATTGATTTTAAACGCAATTAAAATGGACGATATTTTAAGAATTGATACAGTTAGCGAGCATGATGCTTTTTACCATAAGGAGAATTTGCATCCATTAGTGAGCATTATGGATTTTGACGGCAGAGTGCCGGAAATCTATGCGTCCAAAATGAATTTTGGTTTTTATGCCGTGTATTTAAAGGAAGTGGTGTGCGGTGATATGAAATACGGAAAACATACCTATGACTATCAGGATAGGACATTGGTTTTTGTTGCTCCGGGGCAAATCATCAACGTGGATATTAACAAGGATTATAAACCGCAGGGCTACGCACTGCTGTTCCATCCCGACCTGATACGTGGCACATCTTTGGGCAGGCAGATTGATGAATATACGTTCTTTTCCTACCAATCGAATGAAGCCTTGCACCTATCCGAAAGGGAAAGAAAGATTGTACTTGATTGTTTCGACAAAATCAAGTACGAACTGGAACGGGGTATGGACAAGCATAGCAGGATGCTGATTGCCTCCAACATTGAACTGTTTTTAAATTACTGTGTACGTTTTTACGAACGCCAGTTCATTACCCGCAATGAGGTAAACAATGATATTTTAGTACAGTTTGAAAAGCTGTTGGGTGAATATTATCAATCGGACAAGCCGCAAACAATAGGCTTGCCGTCTGTTACCTATTGTGCAGAGCAATTAAACCTTTCTACCAATTATTTCGGTGATTTGATAAAAAAGGAAACGGGTAAAACTGCTTTAGAATATGTCCAATTAAAAATAATGGCTTTGGCTAAACAGAAGATATTGGACAACAAAAATACCATTAATGAGATTGCCTACGAATTAGGGTTTAAATATCCAGCACATTTTACGAGGGCTTTCAAAAAGAGTACGGGCGTAACGCCCATTGAATACAGGTCATCGAATTAAGGTGTGCGTTGGTTTAGACGAATAAAGAAAGGGCTTTTTATGCCGATCCCTAAAAGATAATTTTGACGGTTGGGAGCATTCCATCAAAGGAATTGCCGGTAAAGGAATTTTGATTTGAATCATAATCTGCCCTAAAACCAGATCCTCTAAATTGATGGACTCCAATTAGGGAAAGTGTGGGCCAAAAATTCTTTTGGAAAAGCTCTGTTTGTTCTTCACTTATTGTTACTCTACTTTTAAAATATTGTCTTATTGGATGATTATCTCCTTCATTAGAAACTTCAAGTAGATGTATAATATCGGGTTCTCGACTTACAAATAATGTGTCAGTTTGAAAGTCCTGTAATTCGTATCCGATGATTTTTGCAAGCTCGTTATTCTGAATTTTCACTTGCTCTTTTGCTTGGTTCAGAACAATATTTGCACGAGAAACCTCTGCTGAAGCCATTGTGGAATCCACTCCGGGAAGCAGTCCTCCTTTCGCTCTGGTGGCGATGTTATGACGAAGACTTACAGCTCTCTCCAAGTTTCTTTCTTGAGAGGTTACTAACCTTTGACTTGCCAGAAGATTAAGATATGCTGTTGCAATCTTTATTTTATGTCTGAAAACTTCTTGTTCATAATCAAGCTCGGATTGCTCAGCTTCCTTTCCCGCAACTTTTATTCGTTGTTATACCCTGCCAAAAGTGTAAAAATCCCAATTGAGATTTACTAAGTAAAGTGCTCCAAAAGCGGCATTCCAATTTTGCTCCGGCAAAGGAAGCCCAGAGGAGGAAACGCCCAATCCGCCCAATCCGTAAAGTGGACCGTTTTGCCCGTTAATTGTCCCATAAGATTGCTGGGCAGAAAGATTCAGATTGGGAAGATAATCTCGTTTCACACGGGCGACTCTTTCCTGTGATGCTTCAGCGTATAACTGTTTTGCTGTAAGCGTTCCGTAGTTTTCTACTCCTTGTTCTATAGCATCCTTAAGTGATAAAGATTGAGCAAAACATACATTTGAGATTGCCAAAGTATACGCAATGAATACTTTCGTAAATATCTTATAGATAGATGTAGATGTTTCTATATGTGAAGTCAATAGCCTATTTTTTGCTTTTAAAATTTATAAAATGTGCGCATCGGTAATTGCAGAAACAATTTGCATTTATTACCAACTAATATTTTTTACAAATTTTGTAAAGATTGCTTACAATGACTTTATACAGAACACTGATTTATTTACCAATTTTACTTATTCGTAATATTTTTTATTTAGTCAACTCAATTTGTTCGAGTAATCGGTAATTAATAAATCTTAAAAAACTAGCGCTTATTTTCGACATTTTTCAAGAATTCTATAACAGAAATGACATCTTTTTCACCATATCCATGGTCGCTGGCTTTTTGAAAAACATCAAGAACTGTTTTACCTGTAGGTGAAGTTGCTTCGGTGCATGATGCTAATTTTATATCTTTCAGCATAAGATTTAAACTAAATGCGGGCTTATAATCGCTCTTCAGTAGCATTGGAGTTTTTACTAATGTAGCTCCGCTTCCGCTAGCGCTTTCGTTTATAATTTCAAGCATGTCACTTCTATCTATACCTAAATGATCAGAAAGTAATACGGTTTCTGCAAGACCTTCATAAATGATAGATAAAAAATAGTTTATTGATATTTTAGCAGCTAGACCTTTTCCATTGGGACCAAGATATTTTACCTTTTTGCCCATTTTCTCCAGATATGGAAGTGCACGGTGCAAATTTATTTCAGTACCACCAACCATAATTATGAGTTTTCCCTCTTCCGCAGGTTTTGTACTTCCAGCCACAGGTGCATCCAGAAAATGCCCACCTTTACTATTTATCAAAGTGCAAATTTTTTGCGACATATCAATAGATATGGTACTCATATCTACAAATAATTTACCTTCAATTTCATTTTCAACAATTTCATTGTAAACACGCTCTACTGCTTCATCATTAGTTAACATTGTAAAGATTAAAGTGGCATTTTTTACTAGATCAGCGATATCCGCGCATACCGTTGAATTTTGAACAAAATCGGCTGCCCTAACTGCGGTTCTATTATAAACAGATAATTCAAAGCCTGCGTATTCAAGGTTTTTTGCCATCGGATGGCCCATATTTCCAAGTCCAATAAACCCTACTTTTTCTTGAATCTTATTTTTATTTTTCATCTTGTTCATCCATTTTGTGTATCAAACTATCCTTTAATGCATCGATAAATTTGGTACGATTAATTTTTCTGTTTTTGAGTTCCATATATGTATGATAAAAATCCCCTAAATCGATATTAAAAAGACTTTCGAATGATTTTGCTATTAATTTAATATCGCTAGTACCATTATCAAAAACTCCCTGTGAGTGAAGTGCATAAATTAATTCAATCAGAGATGTTTTATTTGCGGTCCAATTTAATACTACTTGGGATTTTTTTTTTAGATCATTTGATAATTGATCTTCAATATAAACCTGAATAAGGTCATTTGCTATAATTTTTGCAACTTTGTAATCATGTGAGGTTGAAAAGCTGTGATCTGCTTCAAAATAATAAGTATCAAGACTTAATTTAATATCATATTTATCTCTCACGAAATATGTTTGATCAAGATAGGTACTAGCTGTTCGATAATATTTATAGAATTCAAGATTGTTATCAAAATATCTTCTTAATTTGGACAACTCATGGTTAAGGTATTTACGAATGTTTTTTTCGCCACCATGAGGCTTTTTCATTTCAATCTTGTAAATTGTATTATAATAAATAAGTTTTGAAAGAATTGATGGTTTTAATTTCTTAAAAAAGAGAATTTCTTCCTCTTCACTCGTAAACCCTCTTTTGAGGATGAATTGTTTTATATCATTCATCCTTTCTAATATTAAGCTTATTGCTATTTCATAAAGATGAATAGAATTATCAAGTTCTATACTTAACTCTTCAAGTTGTTCATTTAATTTATCAATTACCTCCGCGCAATAATTATTCATTGATTTGGTTCTATTTTCAAAAATCTTTTTTTTGCAAACATGTTCGATCTAATACCAGGTGATCGGAGAAATTCCACATCTGTTCCAAAGTAATCAGATCTGAAGTAATCCACCGACAACAACAGCAGTAACATCTACCTTATCTATGCAAGGTTTATATAAAATATAAGTCCTATCATAATTGCTTAAATCATTGTATTTATGAATAACAGCATTTAATCCTTTTCATCAAGTTAAAAGACAGTTCGCTAAAGTAATATTCCAGATTGCATAGATGGGCATGGATTTGTATATCATCGACTTAGACACTTCAATAAGGTTATGGATAAATATCAATTTTTTTAGCGTTCAAATACGAGTTTTTGAAATATCATTTGAGAGACTGAATGCTTCTTTAGAGAAATATCAAAAATTAAATAATTAAATTTTTCAGCGAAGCCATATCTATTACAAAACGATATTTAACATCACCTTTTAGTAAGCGTTCATATGCTTCGTTGATGTAGTCGATATTGATTAATTCGATATCAGACGTGATGTTATGTTGTCCGCAAAAGTCAAGCATTTCTTGTGTTTCCGCGATACCGCCAATAGCAGAACCTGCAAAGCTTTTTCTTCCCATAATTAAGCTGAAGGCTGCTATAGGTACAGGATTTTCGGGGGCTCCAACAAGTGCAAGCGCGCCATCTCTTTTTACTAAAGAGATATAAGTATTAATATCGTGTTCTGCTGAAATACAATCCAATAGAAAATCCAAAGTACCTCTATGCTTTTGCATTTGTTCAGGGTCTTTGGAGATGATAACCTCATCAGCACCTAATCTTTTTGCATCTTCAATTTTAGAAGGAGATGTTGTAATTACGACCACGTGAGCGCCCATTGCTTTCGCTAACTTAACACCCATATGTCCTAATCCTCCAATACCTGCAATTCCTACTTTTTTACCGGGTCCTACATTCCAATGGCGCAATGGTGAATAAGTAGTAATACCAGCACACAATAATGGTGCGACAGCTGCAAGATCAAGATTTTCAGGAACGTGAAGCACATAATTTTCATCCACAACTACTTTTTCTGAATAACCGCCGTAGGTTACACCACCCAAATATTTATCCGGGCTGTTATAAGTGCCTTCAATTCCATTTTCACAATATTGTTCCAATCCTTCCTTGCAGGATTCACATTCGCGGCAACTATCGACCATGCATCCCACACCAGCAAGATCACCAACCTTAAATTTTGTTACATGGTCGCCAACCGCTGTGATTCGTCCTACAATTTCATGTCCTGGAACACATGGATATACGGTATTATGCCATTCACCACGTGCCTGATGCAGGTCCGAATGACACACGCCACAATATAAAATTTCAATCTGAACGTCATGAGGCGTTAAATTTCTCCTTTCAATAGGTAACTGTTTTAACGGTGCATCGCTTGCTTCTGTACCGAATGCTTTTATTGTTGTACTCATAATTAGTATTTTTATTTAGTGGTTTATTGTTGTGCCGCAAATTTTAATGCAAGGTTAGCTACCCGCTTTCCTAAAATTTCACCTGTAAGTTTGTCTTCTTTGCCTGGTGCAATATCTACTGGTTCTGTATTTGCCATAGCCATAGCGCCTCCCCAACTTGCAAGACGGTTTATGCCGTTGGGTTGCATAGGTAATTCACCAAGGCTTATCCATATCATTGCGTGTTGCATCGCTAACGTTTGCAGGTATTGTAAAGTATATGCCTTGTCTCCGCTTGGTGTGCCGGAAACGGTAAAGCCGGCAGCAAATTTATCTTTCCATTTCTGGGAGGCCCATTGTGAAACCGTTGCATCTGCAAATGCTTTGAATTGTGCTGAGATGTTTCCCATATAAGTTGGAGAACCGAAAATAATAGCATCGCTTTCATCTAATTTTGCCATTACTTCATCATTGCGGTAGCGCCCTTCAATGATGTCCTTCCCCTCAATGGAAATAAGATGAGTTGTTACTCCAGATACAGAAATTGCACCTTTCTCAACTGATTTTGCTAATTCGGCTGTATGTCCAGCTCCTGAAAAATAGATTATGGATACTGTTGTCATTTTATTTGTTTAAGAGGCAATTGCCTATGTCAATATTATTTGATAAAAGGGAAAATCAATTTTTAAACTAACAATTAAGTATATGTTTGAATTGGTGTAGATCTAACCTTAACGAACGTCAAACTTTGTTCCTGTTAATTCCTCACTCAAAACCCAAAGTTTTTTTGCTGCTTCTTTTTCCAGTGCAAATGGCATTACCCCTTCAAGTCTTTTAGAACCAGGTATTTCAGCAAATGCATTGCCTGTAAATAAATCTATTTCCGCGATTTCTGTATTTTCACAATAAACACCACCTACTTTGTCTAATTTTGGATTAGTTGCACACCAAACTGTAGTAGATGCACCCTGGGCGATGGTCTTCAGCCCTCTTGAAGGGTCACGTATCACATTGCCTTCAGCATCCATTACCTGCATACCGATCAGCTCTTCCTTTGTCATATTACGGATAAGATCTGTATCTATGATCCCGCCGGGGTGTAAGGAATAGGAACGTACATCATATTCGCTTCCAAGGCTGTCCAATTCAAGTGAAAATAAGATGTTGGCCGTTTTGGATTGTCCATAGCCAACCATTGGCTGGTACTCTGTTTTTTCAAAGTTTGGATCATCGAAAAGGATGGGTGAAAAGTGATGCCCCCAGGAAGAAACATTGACCACTCTGGCTCCTTCAGCATTCCTAAGGGCAGGCCATAATAGAGCAGTAAGCTGAAAATGTCCCAGATAATTTGTTGAAAACTGCGACTCATAACCTCGGGAATCCCTTCGAAGCGGAACCCACATAATACCGGCATTATTAATCAACAGATGAAGTTGTTCATTTCCAGCAAGAAATTTTTCAGCAAAATTTATTATCGAAGAAGGTTCCATCAGGTTCATTTCCTCGATTTGTACATTGCTTATTCCACTAAGGTTCTTTTTTGCTTTTTCCAAATCCCTCGCCGGCACGATTACCTTAGCTCCCGCTTCAGTGAATACCCTTGTGGTTTCTAACCCAATACCAGCATAACCTCCAGTTACAATAGCTGTTTTACCAGACAGGTCAATCCCTTTAATTACTTCTGATGCCGTCGATGCCGCATCAAATCCCGAAAAAATTTTATGCTGTAAAGCACCTTCATAATTATTCTTATTCATCTTTAATTCCTTATTCTTAGTATGCTTTATCCGGACTTGTAGTTCTGATAAGTTTAGCATTGACAAATTCATAAATTGCCGCAGGAGATTGCTCCCTGCCGTAACCTGACTGTTTTGTACCTCCAAATGGAAGTTCCGGGGCGATACCGGTAACATGGTTGATGTAAACCATTCCTGTATCAATCCTTCTAGCCACTTCTTGCGCTCTTTTTATATCGGTGCCGAATACAGAGCCTCCAAGGCCAAATTCCGTTGCGTTTGCAATTTCTATAGCTTCATCAATGGTCTTATAAACATACATCATGAAAACCGGCCCAAAGATCTCTTCTTTGTAGGCATCCATATCTGGAGTAATTCCCGTAATTAGCGTAGGCTCTACAAAAGATCCGGAAGATTGTGTCCGTTTTCCTCCTGTTACGATGGTTGCTCCCTGTGCTGAAGCCTTGTCTATCTGGCTTATAACATCGTTGGCAGCTTTTTCGCTACTCAAAGGCGCTACATCTGTTGATTCATCCATTGGATCGCCTATTTTAAGTCCTGCAAATAGCGTTTCTACTTTTTCCAGGAATGCATCTGCAATGGTTTCAGCAACTATCACACGTTTTGGCGATACACATACCTGTCCCGCATTCCACATACGTCCATATACGGTAGTTTTTGCTGCTGTTTCAATATCAGCATCGTCCAGAACAATAAATGGGTCGCTACCTCCGAGTTCCAGTGTTGATTTTTTAAGTTTGGAACCGGCAGCCCCGGCAATGCTGGCTCCCGCCGGCGCGCTTCCCGTAAGGGTCACTGCTTTGATGGCAGGGTTAGACACAAGTCTTTCCACAGCTTTCCCTTGAATGAATATATTATTATATACACCTTGAGGCAGTCCTGCTTCCAAGAAAATGTCTTCCATAACTTTGGCACATTGCGGTACATTGGAGGCATGTTTTAGCACCATGGTATTTCCTGCCATCAGATTGGGAGCAGCAGAGCGGGTTATTTGGTAAAATGGAAAATTCCATGGCTGAACGCTTAGCAATACACCAAGTGGCTCATAACTCAGGAACGCTTCACCATGGGCAACTTCCAAAGGTGAATCAGAGAGAAAAGACGCTGCATTGTCTGCATAATAATCGAAAATATTAGCTGAAAGTTCTACTTCCGCAATGCTTTCACGAAGGAGTTTTCCCATTTCCTTTGTCGCAAGAATCCCCAGTTCGGTTTTTCGTTCACGGAGGATGGATGCTACTTTCTTTATAATGATGGCGCGTTGTGCAAACGGAACCTTTCTCCATGTTTGAAATGCAATATCTGCATTTTGAATAATGGCGTCCACCTGAGCATCCTCCATTTCAATAAATTCTTTTTCAAGTTCGTTATTGAATGGGTTGATAGACTTTATTGTACTTTTTTTAATTGTATCAGGCATAATTTTAATTGTTTTGGTTAATATTTAGAACCTATTAAAAACCGATAGATAATGAATCTTCTTTCCATGTTTCCAACGCACTTTTTAATGTATCAATCTTGGCATTGGCAGCCTTGTATACATCTTCTCCTATAAAATAATGCAGTGGTGGATTGTCTAGAGAACTGATTTTGAGAAGCAGTGCGGCTGCCTTTTCAGGATCTCCCATCTGTTGCCCATTCATTTGCTCTTTGGCCATCTGCTCGTTTTGACGAACAGAAATATAATCAGCAATTGGGCTTTGGGGAGACATTATTGACCCTTGCGAAAGGAAGCTGGTACGCATATGCCCTGGATAGACAAGTGTGACCTTTATTCCAAACTCCTTAACTTCAGCTGCCAGCGCTTCGGTAAGCCCAGCCACGGCAAATTTTGCAGAACAGTACACTCCCCATCCCGGAATATAGCCTTGAATACCTGCCATGGAAGAGATATTCATGATATGCCCTTTTCTCTGCTTGCGCAGGTAAGGCATTACAGCCCGTATCACATTCAACATCCCTAACACATTGATCTCGAAGCTTTTTCTTGCCTCTGCATCGCTTAGTTCTTCTAGTGTGCCGATTTGCCCAAAGCCTGCATTATTAACCACAACATCCAGTCCCTCAAAATGGCGTACTGTTTCAGTAACTCCATCTTGTACACTCTTTTCATTGTTTAAATCAACAGCAAGAGGTAAAAAATATTCCGACATCGGTCCTAATTCGTTCTCTAACGCCTCTACATCACGGGTAGTCGCTGCCACTTTGTGACCTAAGGCCAAAAGTTGTTTGGTCAAAATTAAACCCAATCCCTTGGATGCTCCTGTGATCAACCATGTTTTAGCTGTGTGTATATCTGTCATTTCTGTATGTTTTAAAATTTATACAAATTTTATGTAAAGGTAGATACCTTTGACGCTTTCTTGTTAAGAGGATTCATACCAATACTTATGAATTTCAAACCAGGTTTATCAAAAGAAAAGCATCTGATATACAGTATATCAAATGCTTTATTGAATCGATCCTGATTAATTAATTTAACCAAGGAATTGCATATCCTCCTGCGTAAGGTTAACATCGAGAGCCTTTATGTTTTCCTCAAAATGCTTTAGTTTGGAAGTGCCCGGGATGGGTAGTATAAGGTCATTGTAGTGTAATAGCCATGCAAGATTAATTATTGTTTCGGAAGTATTGTATTTTTTTGCAATGACAGCTATTTTGTCCTCCCCCTCAGCCTTTGCATTTTGCAGGGACCAATAAGGTACCATCGGAATCTTGTTATCGATACAGATGTCCATAACTTCTTGCAGGCCTCTGACTTCTACGCCATGCATCTGGAAAGTAGTGCGCTGTCCATATCCGAAAGCATTTTCCACACTTGCAATATTTCCCATGTTCAAAGCCTTGGTCAGTTCCTGAACTCCTACACAGCTGACTCCCAAGTGAAGAATTTTTCCTTCTTGTTGCAGCTTGAACATTTCTTCCATTGAAGCTTCGAAGGGTGTTGGTGAACCCGGCATATATCTAAAATGTACTAATGGAATACGTTCAAGTTTCAGTGTGGCGAGATTTTTTTCGATGCTCGTCCTAAGATTTTCGGGCTTGTCAAAAAAATGCCAGTCCCTCAGCGAGGTTCTTGCAGGGCCGACCTTGGTGCATAGCAGAAGGTCATCAGCATATGGATAAAGAGCCTCCGCTATTAAACGGTTGGTCACATCTTCTCCGTAGAAGTCTGCTGTGTCTATAAAGCTTATGCCATTTTCTATGGTTGCCTTAAGTACCTTTAACGCCTCATCCTTGTCTTTGGGTTCACCCCAGCCATGTTCTGCGGTAAGTCTCATTGTACCGTATCCAAATCGCTTTATGGTTAACGGTTCATCGGTATTTGCCCCGATCGTGATGGTTTTACTAATGCTCATAATTGAAATCTTTTATCATACAAATTTGATAAAGAAATATCTCAATTACTTGCGAATTTCAAAGAATGGTTTGCAAAAATCACAGAACATTACTTTCCCTGAAACTGGTCGGGGTGAATGAGGTGTTCTTTTTAAAAAAATTAGAAAAATGTGCAAGCTCCTCAAATCCCAGACTGTATGCAATTTCTGATATCTGCCAATTAGAATTGCGTAGTAAGATCTTTGCTTCGTTGGCAATCCGGTTATTGATAAACTCGGTTGTGGTCTTGCCCGTTTTTTCCTTTACAACCATGTTAAGATGGTTGATATGTACGGACAGCTTACGTGCGTAGTCTATTGCAGAGAGAAGGGATAATCTTTGTATGGGTGATTCTATTGGAAATTGCCTTTCCAGCAGTTCAATGAATAGGCCAACAATTCTGGATGATGCGTCTTTTGTAGCGTAAAGACTCGTTGATGTCATTTTCTTTTGGGCAAAATGTATGATCTCCAGAACAAGGTTTCTAATCAGATCATATTTAAACGCATAATCAGAACCTATTTCTTCATGGATTTGAATAAATAAGTTATTTATTTTTTTTGATTCTTTTGCGGACAAAGCAAATACAGGTCGCGAACCTGATTTGAAGACGGGTAATTCATCCAAAAGGAAACCGCTTTTGTTCCGTATCAAAAACTCGTCCGTAAAAATGCAGATGTGTCCTTTTTGCTCAGCATTTTGAGGAAGCCAATTGGATGGGTACTTCGGTGTGGCAAATAATAAAGTATCCCCCTTGATCTCAAAACTTTCATCTGAAAATTGCACAATATTGTGTCCTTTTTTAAGAGCTATCTTATAAAAGACACGATTGTTGTAAGGCACATAAGGTTTGCCTTGGTGTTTGGCCACCATTACCCCAATATCGAACACGTTAAAGTGTCCAATGTCATTACTTATTCCTGAAGGTAATAGATTGTAAGGCTGTTCAAAATGTTCAGGGAGATCTTTATTGTTCATGTTGTACTATTTGCGAAAATCAAAGATATGAAAGTTACGCACTACACTTATAAGCTGAATTTAAAAATTGCATTAGATTATGTTAATCCGTAAAAATGGTAAATACATCCGTGTTCTGTATAAACAGATAATGGACATTACTTTACAATTTTGTGATAACAAGAATAGTACACAAAACTGCCAGTATTTTACAGCAGAACAATAACAATATGGATTTAATAAATAATAGATTTTATGAAGGGGAGCGCCCTTTATATGGATCAAAAGACCTTAGATTAGAAAATGTGAAATTTTATCCCGGAGAGTCAGCTCTAAAGGAATCCCAGAACATTATTGCACGCGATTGTTACTTTATGTGCAAATATCCATTCTGGCACAACAATAATACGGTGATTGAAAAAAGCCATTTTACCGTTTACAGCAGGGCT
Source organism: uncultured Sphingobacterium sp. (assembly GCF_964277905.1). NCBI lineage: Bacteria > Pseudomonadati > Bacteroidota > Sphingobacteriia > Sphingobacteriales > Sphingobacteriaceae > Sphingobacterium > uncultured Sphingobacterium sp. The sequence goes on along the minus strand of NZ_CAXYKD010000048.1, from coordinate 839,653 downwards.
GCGATCTGGTATTCCAAAAATATACGTATGGTTGATTCTGTAGTGGAAGCACCTAAAATGTTCCGGGAGGTAGATGGCCTTTTTCTCGAAAACGTGAAGTTGCCCGATGCAGGAGAAACCTGTTGGAACTGTCGCAACATTGAAATGAAAAATGTCGAAGCGAAAAATGCACCTTACATCTTTATGAATTGTGTCAACATCAAAATTGATGGATTAAAGTTAGAAGGTGATTACTCTTTCCAAGATGCCAAAAATGTTGAGATCCGCAATTCTTATCTTGATTCTAAAGATGCATTTTGGAAAACTGAAAACGTAACGGTATATGATTCGGTGATTATTGGCGAATATCTCGGCTGGCATTCCAAAAACCTTCGTCTTGTCAATTGCAAGATTGGCGGGACGCAACCACTATGCTACAATACTGATCTAATACTGGAAAACTGTGAGTTTATGGATGATTGTGATTTAGCTTTTGAATATAGTACGTTGAATGCCGATATAAACAACAACATTGTAAGCATTAAGAATCCTTTAGGAGGGAAGATCAGGGCATTAAGTATTGGTGAAATCATCCTGGACGAAAACTTAAGGAATGCCGGAGGTTGTGAAATTGATGTCGCCGAACAGCTAAATGAAATATAATGACATACAATTTCGACGAGATCATTTCCCGCAAACATACCAATTCTTATAAATGGGATTTGGATGAAGACCAAAATGTTTTGCCGATGTGGGTGGCCGATATGGATTTTAAAACTGCTCCTGCGGTTATTGATGCATTGGCAAAGCGTGTGCAGCACGGTATTTTCGGTTACACCAAAGTGCCAGAAGCATATTACGAAGCCGTGGTAGATTGGTTTGAGAAGCGCCATCGTTTCCGATTCAAAAAAGAACACCTTTTGTACACTTCTGGTGTGGTACCGGCACTTTCGGCCATTATAAAGGCGCTCACCATTCCCGGAAACCAAGTCATTGTGCAAAGCCCGGTGTATAATCTATTCTTCACCTCCATTAAAAACAATGGTTGCGAGGTAGTGTCCAACAATCTGTTGTATAAGAACGGAAATTATCACATTGATTTTGAGGATTTGGAAGAAAAAGCTAAAAATCCCAATGCTACGATGATGTTGCTTTGTAGCCCCCACAATCCGGCCGGCAGAGTATGGACAAAAGATGAATTGATAAGGATCGGCGAAATATGTTACCGAAATAATGTGATTGTGGTAGCTGATGAAATACATTGCGATCTGGTACATCCAGGCCATTTTCACGTTCCATTTGCATCAATCAGCGAAGAATTTTATCAAAAATCCATTACTTGTTCTTCGCCAAGCAAAGCCTTCAATATAGCCGGTTTGCAAATTGCCAACATTCTCGTGTCTGATGATATTTACAGGCAAAAGATAGATAAAGCATTGAATATTAACGAAGTTTGTGATGTGGGTGTTTTTGGTATAGAAGCATTAATCGCTGCTTACACCGATGGGGAGGATTGGCTGAACCAGCTTAATGAATATATTTTTGAAAACTATCTCTGCGTAAAAAATTATTTTGCACAGCATCTACCACAATTTACGTTGGCACCTTTAGAAGCTACCTATTTGGTTTGGATAGATTGCAGCACCTTTGGAAAGCCCGCAAGCGAAATCGTAAAAACGTTATTGGATACTCAAAATTTGAGACTGAACGAGGGAAAGATTTTTGGTGATATGGATGATCATTTTATTCGGATGAACATTGCCTGTCCCAGAGCATTGCTAATGGAAGGACTTTCAAGAATTAAACAGGTACTTGAACAAAATTAACCATTGAACATTACGGAAAACAAAAAGCTACATATCATTATTGCTTATCTCCTTATCTATGTAGTTTGGGGCTCAACCTATTATTTTATTGGGGTGGCACTAAATGATTTTCCTCCCTTTTTGCTCGGAGCGATACGCTTCTTACTTGCAGGATTAATACTTTTGGTTTGGTGCATAGCCAAAAGACAACCGATTTTTAATATACGGCTAGTATGGCAATCGGCGATCAGTGGGATCATTTTACTGTTTATAGATATGGCAGTAATCATGGTTGCCCAACAATATGTCAACAGTAGCTTGGTAGCTATCATCGCTTCTTCCACTGCTGTTTGGATTGTCTTGCTGGATATACCATTATGGAAGAAAAATTTCCATCATCCATTTAAAATTATCGGTCTTGTTTTGGGATTTCTGGGTGTTGGGATGCTGTACCTTGAACAACACTGGCAAAATCAGTCAGATACCATCAAAGATAAGGGCATCTTTATCTTGATTATAGGCTGCATCTCGTGGGCATTGGGAACACTATTAACCAAAAGATTTTCATCACAAAACTCTAATGCCTTGTCTTCTTCTGCATGGCAGATGATTTTTGCTTCAATTGCTTTTTGGATAGCCGCCACTGTAAAACAGGAATTCTCAATCATTCAGTGGAAGGAAATAACTTGGCTTTCCTGGGGTTCATTGGCTTATCTGGTTTTCTTCGGATCCATTTTAGCGTACTCGGCATATGTCTGGTTGTTAAAAGTAAGACCGGCGGCAGAAGTTGGAACTCATGCCTATGTTAATCCGGTCATCGCCCTTGTATTCGGTGTGACCCTTGGAAATGAAAATGTAACATGGTTACAGATTGTTGGTTTGCTGATTATTTTATTGGGCGTGTATATGGTAACAGGAATTAGGAAAAAAGAAAAATGCTGATTTGGAAAAGACAGAGAGGAGATTATACACGTAACGAATATAAAATTAAATTAACGGATCTTTTTCATTAATCACAAGGTATGGTCAATGCCATTTGACTTGTATTCCAAATAATTAAGCCCAAAACAATCGCACTTTTTATATCTATTCTGATTTCAATTGTTCAAATCGTACTTGAATATCGCCTGAACCTAAAGCGGCTTCGAGTTCTTTGGGATTGTCTACTGTACCCAATTTCACATAGCTATAGGGGCTACTAAATGTTTTGTAAAATAGTACAAGGCATTTATAGTCCGCATCCCAAAGCATTATATCGCCTGCATGGATGGTACCAGGAGTAAGCGCCTTACCAGGCAACTTTTTCGACAGGTGACCATATTTCTCATTTTTGTGCAACTCGGTCATTTCTAATGTCAATGGTAACATTTCCACAAATGCCCGAGTGGTAACATTGTCTATCATTGTGGCGACAATAATTTTATCGCCAACTATTATATTTAGCTTCATATTTTTCACATTTGTAAGACTATCTATTGAAGTTTTATGACCTGTTGCATCGACCCGTTTACAGGCAGATGCTTGTAAACAGGTTGACACGAACATCAGCGTATATAGCAGCGTTTTTTTCATTGCTGTTTTTAAGCCATCGGGTTTTCCCAAGCACCTTTGGTATCTACTCCGGTTTTCATTGCAAGCTCTTCCAATCTTTCCACTTCTTCCTTCGATAATATTATTTTTGCTGCGGATGCAGCATCGGCAACCTGTGGTAACTTAGTGACCCCAATAATTGGCAAGGTGTGCTTTGCAATAGCCCAGGCAATTCCTATCTGCGCTACAGAAGCATTACGGCTTTCACCAATCTCCTTCATAGCGGTTGTCAAATGTTCGAGCTGTGGAAGAACCTTATTGTAGGTAGCGGCCCGACCACTGTTTTCAGGAAGTGGGTTAGCACTGTTGTATTTGCCACTCAATGCACCTTGCTCCAGCACCATATAAGCAAAAAATGTAATATCATTCTCACGGCAATAATCTATAATACCAGCTTCCTCCGAAGAACGGTAAAGGAGGGAATAATGATTCTGTACGGCAGAAACACGGAAACCTTCCTTAGCAAGTATATCGTTAGCCTGTTTGATCTGCTCCAGATTATGATTGGATACACCAACCTGTCTGACCTTACCAGCTTTGAGCAATGGTATCAGGCCTGGAGTCCATTTCTCCACATCTCCGGGATTGTGTATCCAATAGATATCGATATAGTCCGTACCCAAACGTTCAAGGCTTTCTTCGAGCATTTGTGAAACAGGATTTTCTGTATCGGTTGCAACCTGCGGGGTAAATTTCGTAGAAAGTAAAACATCTTCCCGATTATACCCTTTGATACATTCTCCTAAAATAGTTTCAGATGAACCTCCGCCATATACGGCAGCCGTATCCCATAGTGTAAGTCCTGCCTGCATCGCGGCATCGAATACGGGTTTTACATCTTTGACTTCAATACTGTTGCCGAAGACCTGATCTCCTCCGGCAAAACCACTGCCCCAAGACCAAGTACCTAAGGCTATCTTTGGTAATTTACTCATGTTGTTTATTGTTTAAAGTATTATACTTAGTGTATATTAAAAAAATGAACCTGATATCGCATTCCTTAAAAGCTAAAGCTATCTGGTCATATTTTTAATAATTATAATTTTTGGCTGTAGAACGCTATCAGCTTAGCAACCGCTTGTTCGAAATATTCGGGAATGTCGTATAGGGCAATATGTGTTGCTCCTTCTACAACAAACAATTCCTTATCTCCGTTGGCAAGATTGAAAGCCTGGTCGCTGAATACTTTGGTATCCGCCTTGCTTCCGGCAATCAATAAAAACGGCTGGGTCAGAAAGCGACCTATTTGGTCAAATGCAGAAAAAGCGAGCATTCTATCCGTTCCCGTAAATAAATACTTGTTTACTGAGTTAGGGTGTTGAGCCCTTGGAGTTTTGTAATAATCGTAACCTTCCCTTAATAAATCGGGGGTATTTTCATTGATTTCAGCCAGTGTTTCAGGAACCCAATGCATATACAAAGGCGCACCTCCTTTAGCTTCAATGTTACGTTGTTCTCCAATTTTTGAAAGCATGTCCAGTAAAACATCATTGGGCGTTTCAAATCCAAGGAAGTTTCTGAAACCCTCGCCCATCGGGGAGGCACTCACTGTTGCCACCGCCTTGAAACGATGTTCTGTTTGTGCCACACTTATGGCGTAGCCTCCACCTGCACAGATGCCAAACACGCCTAAGCGATCCATATCCACATATGGAAGTGTGGCCAGATAGTCGGCTCCTGCACGTGCATCTTCAACCCTTGAGGTAGGGTCTTCAAGATAGCGGGGTTCACCTTCGCTTTCTCCCTGATAAGAAGCATCAAAAGTAAGGACAACAAAACCACTCTCAGCGATTCTTGCCGCATAGTGCCCAATCGTCTGCTCTTTAACTCCTCCTGCGGGATGTATACATACTATCGCCGGATATTTTTCAGTTTCCAAAAAGTTTTCTGGCAGGTGTAATTCAGCCGCCATTTTCAGCCCCTTGTTCTTAAAACTCGTTGATTTTTTCATTTTTTTAAATTAAAACAGTATTATTTTGTATTACAGTAATGGCTATGATCTTAAGCAAACAGTTACCAGGCATACGCTTCAGGAGCTGCTCCGCCGGGTCCAGGCCATATTGTATTAAGTTCTTTTAATGTTTCCTCTGACAATCTGATGTCCAAAGAAAGTACATTCGTTGTGAGTTGTTCTATTGTCCTTGGCCCTAAAATAGGGGCGGTTATTGTTGGATTATGCAGTAACCAAGCTAGTGCAACCTGAGTGGGTTCCTGTCCGATCTCGTCACACAATTTCTCGTACGCTTCCAACTGGGGTCTGAATTTTTCTACCATTTCCCGGGTCTCAGCAGCACGTTTAGTGTGTATTCCTTTTTTCAAAACACCGCTTAAAAGTCCTCCGGCAAAAGGGCTCCAGGGCATGATGCCCAAACCTAATTTTTCACAAGCAGGAATTACTTCCAATTCTATAGTTCTTTTTGAAAGGTTATATATACTTTGTTCGGAAACTAAGCCCATAAAATGACGCGATCCGGCAGCGGCCTGTGCCATTGCAATATGCCATCCCGCAAAATTGCAGCTTCCAATATAGCTGATCTTTCCTTGTTGAACCAATACCTCCATTGCCTGCCAAATTTCTTCCCAAGGTGTATTTCGGTCTATGTGGTGCATCTGGTAGAGATCGATATGATCAGTTTGCAAACGGCGAAGGCTATCCTCGCAGGCTTTCCTGATATGATAGGCTGATAGATATTTATCATTTATACCTGTTCCCATAGGTTGGTACACTTTTGTTGCCAGCACTATTTTCCCTCTTGAGCCTTGTTTTCTCAACCATTTTCCGATAATTTCTTCGGAGATGCCATAGCCTTGAACCATATCGGGTTTCTGAGGACCGCCGTACACGTCTGCACTATCAAAAAGATTGATGCCTGCATCAACGGCAGCATCCATTATTTTGAAACTTTCCGCTTCGTCGCTTACATAGCCAAAATTCATCGTACCGAGCGCTAAACGGCTTACACGCAATCCTGAACGCCCTAAAAAAGTATATTCCATTTCAATTTATTAATACAATCCCAATTAAAGACACCAATAATCAGAGAGCAACCAACTAATCGATGTATTCGACAAAATCTGCTTCTGCAGTACGGACTTTTTTCAGGTTGACCAACCAATCTCCTTCGTCACTTCTGTATCCGAGGGCAAGCATATACACACTTTTCAGTCCTTTTTCCTTTAAACCTAACAAAGCATCCATTGCAGCATTTTGGAAACCGCCCATTGGCGTATTGTCTATTTTTAGTTCTGCCGCCTGTGCAATGGCCATTGCGAAACCTATACACGCCTGTTTAGCCGTATCGATAAAAGCTTCTTCGGGAGTCATGTTGACCTGTGAGGCTATAATACCGGCAGTGGCAGAGCCAAAAGCGTCTTTGGAAGTCTCCCTAACCTGGGAAGTATAATTGAAAAAGCCTTCGACACGTTCAGCTGTATAGTTGTCCCAGGCACAGAAAACCAATAAGTGGGAACAGTCTTTTATAATCTGCTGGTTCCAGCCAATCTCAAATATCTTGTTCTTCAATGCTGTATTTCCAATGGCAAATACTTTGTAGGGCTGTATACCATAAGATGAAGGTGCCAGTCTGGCTGCCTCAACTATTTTTTGAACGTCCTGCTGAGAAATTTTTTTATCCGGATTGTATTTTTTTGTGGCGTATCGCCAGTTCAAATCTTCTATCAATGACATTTTGTTGATCTATATTAAGTTGACAAATAGAAAAACCGGTCAGGTATAAATACCATTCAACCGGCTGTTTCATTGTTTTTTTTATTTAAGTGCGTTCAGTAGCAATTTTCCTAAACTAAAGGCTGATTGAGGGTTCTGTCCTGTGATCAGACGACCATCCGCTACAGTATTGTCACTCCAATTCGGTGAATATTGATGCAATGCTCCACGTTTTTCTAAAGTGCTTGCCAAAAGGAAAGGTACTACATTGGTAGATTGTACTTCCTCTTCTTCATCATCGGTAAAAGCAGCCAGCTTCTTCCCATTGACAAGATAAGAACCATCACTTAATTTGGCATTTACCAATGCTGCCGGACCATGACAAACAGCAGATACTATTTTTCCGCTCTCATACATCTCACGGATAGCGGTCTGTACCGCAGCTGTATCCGGAAAATCCCACATCGTGCCGTGTCCCCCTGCAAAGAAAATCGCATCATATTGGGTAGTGTCAACATCTTCCAGTTTCGCCGTATTGGCAATTTTCGTTCTGAAAACCTCGTCCGCCCAATACTTTTTATTGATCGGCTCTTCAAGGTCTTCCAAGCCGTCCAATGGTGCAGCACCTCCCTTGATCGATGCTATGTCTACGTGTACACCGCCTTCCTCTAAAACTGAAAGCGGATGTGTTACTTCTGCGAGATTAAACCCGGTAGGGATTTTTGTATCACCTTTTTCGTCGCAGCTCGTTACTACGAATAATACTTTTTTCATACCTAGAATTTTTTGTCAAGAACGATATATTCTGTTTGTTCAAAATAGGTGTGCAATGGCAATTGTGCGATAAGCTCACGGGCTTTCTGTTCATCTGTTTCGTTAAAGATCAATACAGCACCTGTACCAGCCTCTTTCAGAAAAAGATGTGCAATAACGCCTTCTTTTTGCCATCCTTCCACTACTGCGAATTCTTTTGGAAGAATCTCTTCGATATTGTCTACTTTACCTAAAACGGTGTTGACCAAAATTGTGTTCATACTACTTTTTTTTATTGTTTAAAAATTACAACACAAATTTAGATACACTAATCCCTTCGTTGTTAAGAGGTTTTATACCAATACTTATGAATTTCAAACCTTATGTTTGTTTGAAATATCACAGAAGGAAAATGCCTATTTTATTTTTAAAAGATGCTCTGCATTAGCATAGCCAATCTTGCGTTTATCCTCTTTGGAAATTGAAGCATGTTCCAAAAATCCACGTGTATTATTATCTATAAGGAAAGGATAATCTCCTGAATATATGATGCGGTCAGAACCTAATTCTGCGATCGCGTATTTCAGTTGGTTTTCTGAAAATAGACCTGCCGGTGTGACAAATACATTGTTGCGGTAATAGTCGGAAATCTTTCTTTCAAGCTTCAGCGTCTTACCCAGCTGGTCGTCCAGTCTGTTGAGGTAAAAAGGAACAAACTCGCCCCAGTGTCCGGAGATAAGTTGGAGGTCTGGCAATTTATCTAAGATACCGGCTGCAATCATGCGGACAATGCCGATGCCGGAATCCACGTGCCATCCATATCCTGCTGTTGCAAACATGGCGCCTGCCACCGCAGACCAGTCTTGACTTTGGAAATAGTATCCTGCAACCTTGGGGTCTATGACGGCGGGGTGCATATAAATCGGTACACCCAACGACTGGGCTTTTTGAAAAATTGGTAAAAACATCGAATCGTCAAAAAAAATGCCTTCAAACGTTCCAGAAAGCATAGCCCCCTTCAATCCAAGTTCGCTTACGGTACGCTCCAGTTCTACACTTGCTGCAATTGGATCAGCTACAGGAAGCAGCGCAAAGCCGGAAAATCGTTTGGGATGTTTCTCAATCACTACTGCAAGCATATCGTTTGCCTGTCTGCAAAGTCTAATGGCGAGTTCTTTATCTGTGATATTCTGCGGGCTGTTTGCGCCATAGGAAAGTACCTGCATATCGATGCCTGCTTCATCCATAAACTTTATACGCCTCTCACCAACATCTTCAATATCATCGTTGGTAGGTAATACGATAGCCATCAGTTCTTTTTGAATGGCAGCCCTTTGTGGATTTATTTTTCCTGCAAGGCGGTTGAACTCCGCTACTTTTGCTGATATCTCTTTGATGGTAAAGTGCTCTTCAATGGTAATGATTCTATCTATTTTTGTAGGGATGTTTGTTTCCATGCTGAATTTTTCAGGGTTGTTGGTTAATGTTTTTTCTGAGTTGGGAACCCCTGATGTATTGCCATCTGAACCTGCAAATAGCATTCCGGGGCCAACAAGTAATCCTGCCGTTAAAATACCTCCTTTTTTTAAAAAATCCCTTCTTCCCGACGGATGGAAACTTAACCGATCATCTTGTATTTCTCGTTTAATATCCATATCTAATCACTTTTCAAGTATAACTATGGGGTTGAAACGATCCCTGTAGGCTTTGGGAGTAAGCCCCGTTATCTTCTTGAATACATTGTCAAAATAAGAATGATATTCAAAGCCAAGACAGAAAGATATTTCTGAGATAGTCCAGTCCGAATGTTCCAGTAGGATTTTTGCCTCGGTAATAATCCGTTCATTGATATGTTTCAGTGCCGTCTTACCAGTATCCCTTTTGATCGCTCGGTTAAGGTAGTTTGGGTGAACACCAAGTTTGTCCGCAAAATGGGAAGCCATAGTCATTTCCACTGAAAGTTTCTTATTCTCCACCGGGAACTGAGCGTCCAGCAGGTTCTGGAACTCTAAGGAAATTTTGCGGGAACTTTTTGTTGTTTCCTTGTCTCCTTCTAAGAGCTTTGAATAAGGCCTGATAGTAAGTGCTTCATGCATCAAAAGATTGATAAGACTTTTTATCATATCCCTTTGATTACAATAATCACTGTTATACACGGTGAGCATCCTTTCGAAGATAAATTCGATATTGGCAAACTGCTTTTTGTTCTTCACTACATAAAGGGGAATATTGGCAGAACGAAAAGGAGAGTATTCCCTGAAATTCTGTGCAAATTCAGCGCCTTTTAAAAACTCTTTGGTAAAGAGGCAACTGTATCCTTGTTGTTTGTTAGATTCTGTTTCCCAAGAATAGGGGGTGTTGACATTGCCAAAGAACAAATAGCTCCCAGAAATGCCGACAGACTGGTCATTGTAGTTTATCCTGCTTTTACCGTTTACCAGACAAATCCTGTACAGGTCTTTTCTTCCGAAAAATGGAGCGTAACCGTCAAGGTTATCCACTCGGAATACGTTGAAATCATTTCCTTCCATCCGTTCACTCTTTTGTCGTCAATTCCATATAATTAGAACATTTCTAAAAATTAATTCTTTCCTTTAATTTATCGCAGAAGCAACTCTAATAGACTAGTTGTAAAAAAAATGATGGCCAACTCAGTTAGAAAGTTGTCGCATCGATCACATACCTGTAACGGGCCTGTTTGTTGACTACTTTATCCCAGGCATCATTAATTTCTGAAGCCTTTATTATTTCTATATTGGGAAGCAGATTATTGTCTGCACAGTAATCCATTACTTCCTGTGTTTCAGGGATGCCACCGATCATCGAAGCATTGATTTTCACCCTGCTGAAAATAAGGTCGAAGAAATTGGTCGTTACTTTGCCCCCGATAGGCACGCCAACCTGCGTAAGTGTGCCGTAGGGTTTTACAACAGAGGCATACGCCGCAATGTCATAGTCATAAGGTATGGTAGAAAGCATATAGTCCAGTTTGCCTCTGTAGGGAGCAAGTTTCTCCGGACTGTCAACAAGAACTGCTTCTTTTGCTCCAAAGGAAAGAATATCTTTCACTTTATCAGCGGAAGTAGTAAAGGCGTAAACTTCAGCTCCCTTGGAAACCGCAAGCTTGATGGCTATATGACCAAGCCCTCCAATACCTGCGATGCCGACTTTATCACCCCTGTTAAAATTCGCCTTTATTAGCGGTGAATAGGTTGTGATCCCTGAACAAAGCAGCGGTGCAGCATGTTGCAGGTCAATATTGTCGGGAATTTTAATTGCGAAATGGTCGCGTACCACTAGATTGTTGGAATAACCTCCCTGTGTGATACCGCTGGGAGAACTCGTCTCCGGAGTACCATAAGTTCCGGTCATTCCTTTCTCGCAGTGGTGCTCTTCCCCGTGTTTACACGGTTCGCACTCCAGACAACTGTTTACCATACAACCAACACCCGCTTTATCGCCGACTTTGAATTTGGTAACATTCTTTCCAACAGCGGCAACAATTCCCGCAATCTCGTGACCGGGAACCTGTGGATATTGCTGTTTGCCCCAGTGTCCTTTGATCGTATGGATGTCGGAATGGCAAATGCCGGAATATTTTATTTCGATTAGGATGTCATTGTCTCCCACAGCTCTTCTTTCAAAATTCCAAGGGACGAGTTTACCAGTCTCATTTTTACCGGCATAGCCTTTTGATTTTATGGTATTCATGGTATTTGTATTTTGTCCGGCAAACAAAGCCATCGGCTTGGCGAGCATTAAACCCGCTCCGGCAAGTGCTGTTTGCTGAATGAATTTTCGTCTTGAACTGTCATTTTCTGAATTGGTTTCCATATGCTGTTTATTTTTGAATGATATGAATAGTAGCTTCTTTAGTTTTGTTACTGATCATCGGAGGTAAATATGGACTGCCACCATACTTTTTATTATAGGCAGCATCAATTTCTATATTGAGTACAACATCGCTTAGGGGTCGAAAAGAACATCTTTTACCATCCCGGCAGCGTGGATCTGTCCTGCTTTTTGAGCGATGGCCGATTGGTACCAACGGGAACTTCGACCATTGTAGGCTCTCACGTACAGTTCGCCACCCACCACGACATTCCATATCCAGGTTGGTGTGCCGTAGGTAATTCCATCTGCTCTGAACGGCGCAATTTTCAGGTCTTCAGCCAAATCGATCTTTTCTAAATCTTCTGCTGAAAAACTTTTATTAATGTTCATATGCTTTGTTTTGAAATTATTTGTCAACCATCTTTTCCTGGGCAGGGGAGTACCTGTTTCCATGGATTTGTATTTTGGAAAGTTGGTCATTGATGGATTGTAGCTCATCTTGGGTAAAGTTGACGCTTGCCCCAGCGATGTTTTCTTCCAACCGTTCCAGTTTTGTCGTACCCGGAATCGGGGCTATCCACGGTTTCTGTGCCAACAGCCATCCCAATGCTACTTGTGCAGGAGTAACCTCTTTTTGCCCAGCTATTGATTCAATAAAATCTACGATGGCCATATTCGCTTTTAAATTGTCCTGCTCAAACCTTGGCACCGTACTGCGGAAATCGGTACTATCGAATTTTGTGTCCGTATTGATTTTACCGGTCAGAAATCCTTTGCCCAACGGGCTGAACGGCACCAGAGCTATACCGAGTTCCTCCAGAAGCGGCAGGATTTCCTTTTCGGGATCACGATAGAACATAGAATACTCGCTTTGTAGAGCGGTTACGGGCTGTACGTTATGGGCTTTCCTGATATTTTTTACGCCTGCTTCCGACAGGCCAAAATGCTTCACTTTTCCTTCGGTTATCAGATCCTTTACTGCCCCGGCAACATCTTCTATTGGAACATTGGGATCCACACGGTGCTGATAGTAAAGGTCTATACGTTCTGTCCTTAATCTTCTCAATGATTCTTCCACTACTTTTTTGATATGTTCAGGTCTGCTGTCGATACCTCCCCAACGTGGATTGCTAGGATCGTCTTTCAATGGTTTAAAACCGAATTTGGTGGCTATTACTACTTCATCCCTGAATGGCTGGACAGCTTCGCCCAACAGCTCTTCGTTTAATAAAGGGCCATATACTTCGGCAGTATCAAAAAAAGTAATGCCTTGTTCAAAAGCCTTACGAATAAGGGCGATCATTTCGTTTTTATCCTTGGCCGGACCATAAGACCAGCTCATACCCATACATCCTAAACCAATGGCAGATACTTCCAATTTGTTATTACCTAAAAATCGCTTTTCCATATTTTATATTTTTAAGGACTTGGTCCTAATTGTTTATTGTTATTGATTCTATTTTTCGGTGCCGATGTGCTTTACAACTTTGGCAGGAATGCCTGCCACTACAGTATTGTCAGGCACATTTTTGGAAACGACTGCCCCCGAAGCCACTACTGCATTTTCACCTATACTAACCCCCGGTAAAATCGTGGCTCCCGCACCTATCCAGGCATTTTTTTTGATATGAATGCGACCCGGAACTAATGAATGTCTGGTTTCAGGATTCAACAAGTGTCCTTCGGAAAGCAGGCTTACCTTGGGGGCAATAAGTACGTTGTCTTCGATGATGATACCACCCAGTCCCAGAAAAACGCAGTCGAAATTGATGAACACATTTTTCCCGATCGTGATGTCCTTGCCGTAATTGATATACAAGGGAGTGAATATATCTGTCGTTTCGTCAATCTCCTTACCTGTAATCTGCCCCAGATGATACCGTATTTCCGAAGCATCACTGGTGGCATTCATTTGTAACAATGACTCTTTGGCAGCATAAGAGGCATCCCTCATCCTGTACGCCTGAGAATCGCCCTGAGGTATGGTTTCCCCATCCTTCAATCTTTCAAAAATGTCCTTTTCACTGAAGTCTTGCATCTTTATTTTAATTTTTGAAAAATTAATGTCATTGTCTCAGGATTTATAGCGCCCATTTCTACGAGCTTGAGTGACTTGACCATTTTAAGCGTACTGGTCTTGTACTCCTGAAAATGATCTGATTTGATATGGGATTCATAGGCGCTCTTGCTGGCATAAATCTCTATTAACCTCAATATGGTAGGATTATCCTTCTGGTACATTGGAAAGATGGAGATTACACCAGGTTCTATTTTTAGTGATTGGGATGACTGGTCTTTAAGAATAGCATTGTATTGTTCCAGATATTCAGGTACAATCTCTATCTCGGCGATCCTGACCATCATATCAGGTGCTATGATGGGACGTTCAGGTTGCCCAATGGCCGCTCTTAAAACATTGGCCTGTGTCCTGCCCGCGGTTTTTTCAATGATTTCGGTAAGTTCTGCCAGTTGCGCATCGGTTACACCTGTATTTTTACCCATAAAAATGTGGGCTTTCAATTGGGGTTCTACGCCCGGCATTGCAGCGAGTGCCGATATGGTCACAAACTCTCTTTGTCGGAAGTTCAGTACATCGCTGGCAAAAATATCTGCAAACAAATGTTCTTTGAGAAAAGCGTCGGCACGTGGTGCAAATTCACCCAAACCAGGTGCAGGTTTAGCCTGGGGAGTTTTCGTTAATTCTTCAAGAACCTTGCGGCCTTGCTCGTACTTGTCCGGAACTATATTTTCTACTACAATGGGTTTACCCTCTTTATCCTTGATACCTTTTGCAGCTCTTTCCTCCAGTACGGTTTTAAATGTGCCAACAGCATTAAGGCTGCGGGGAAATCCACAGTAAGCATACAATTGTACCAATGCTTCTTTGATTTCGTTAATTGCCAGTCCTGCATCCAGTCCTTTGTTGAGTGCGGGTTTAAGTGCTTCCTGGTCACCCGTTGCGGTAAGGGCGGCGATGGTAGCCAAAGTCTGTTGGTGCGTGTTCAATGCCTCTTTTGTGGTTTTGTTTTCCTGTGCTTCCATTGTATTTATATTTATTGCGAACAAAAAGAGTAAAATCAATTGTTTGATGTTGAATCTGCTCATTTTCTATACGTTTAAAGTTTGTTTGCCTGTTTGTAATCTTCCTCGCTCACCGGTTCAAGCCATATTCCATTTGTATCCCCCTGATAGTTGGTAATGGCAATATGTACCATCTTGCTGTCGGCGGTGGCTCCGTGCCAGTGTTCCGTGTTTTCCGGGATGTTTACCACATCGCCTTTTTTAATGCGTCGGGCCGGCTTGCCTCTTTCCTGATACAATCCTTCTCCCTCTGTAACCAACAATATCTGACCTTTTGGATGGCTGTGCCAGTTGTTTCTGGCACCGGGTTCAAATGTGACACTTCCGATAACGTAATCGCTGTTTTTTTCCCTTTCCGTTAAGAGCTGGAGGTAGGCGTTACCTACGAAGTTTTTGGAATCTACCTTATTTCCCAAAGGGAAAATGGAACTGTTATTTTCTGTTGCCATATTTATCTTGTTTTTGGGATTGCTGCAACCCAGTGTCAAAGCCGACACCGCTACAACTAATCCGTATGTTATAACTGTATGTTTCATATTTAAAATTTTAGTCCAATTCAAATGTTACCTTGAGTTTCCCTTTGTTTTTGAAAAGTGCCAGCCCTTCGGTAACTTTACCAAGGGATACCAGCCCGTTGGAATATCCGAAGTCTTTATAGAACAACGCAAGGTTTCCCCAAGGCTCATAATAGGTAAGGTCGCCGATGTCGGGATCAAACCCAGACGGAGCTCCATCGATGGACAATTTTTTGGAGATCTCAACAATCTTTTCTGTGTTATTATAATCTTCCAGAACAAGTGTCATTGGCAGCAAGGCTGCAAAATCCCTACTGGCCTCATTGTCATATAATACCGCTTTGGCAACCTTGCCGTTGACGGTGATCCTCATATCCATATTTCCTCTGTTATTTGTTGGTGTAAAGCAGATGGGGATTTCTTCCTTGTGATTTCCACCAATAGACATAAGGCAATTCAATAGTAACGTTACTGCAACTGTAATTACCTTCATCGGTTTTTTTATCGTTTTTTCCTTTTGTGTTTTTTGCAAATCTTTCCTTTAATGATCTACCTGACTTTCGGTAAAAGTATCTGCACGGCTTCCGGTTAATTTGATCTTGTCCAAACCTGCATTGAATTCCTGCAGCTCTGCCGGATCAAAACGCACTGCT
This sequence comes from uncultured Sphingobacterium sp., assembly GCF_964277905.1. Lineage (NCBI taxonomy): Bacteria > Pseudomonadati > Bacteroidota > Sphingobacteriia > Sphingobacteriales > Sphingobacteriaceae > Sphingobacterium > uncultured Sphingobacterium sp. The sequence continues at coordinate 823,776 of NZ_CAXYKD010000048.1, read as the reverse complement.
GCCGCTCCTATGTTCTCAATAAGGTGATGGTATTGTGTTGTTCCCGGAATAGGGACTATCCATGGTTTTTGGGAGGTTGTCCAGGCGAGTGCGATCTGTGCCATACTCGCATTTTTTCGCTCTGCCCATTGGCGGATATAGTCCACCAATGGCATATTGGCTCTTAATCCTTCAGGCTCAAATCGAGGCAATGTCGAAAGCCTGTCCGGTTTCGTAAACCTTTGAAATGGGTTTATAGCTCCCGTAAGAAAGCCTCTGCCCAAAGGGCAATAAGGCACAAAGCCAATACCTAATTCTTCTAAAGTGGGGAATATTTTTGTTTCTGGTTCTCTCCACCAAATCGCATATTCACTCTGCACAGCTGAAACAGGCTGCACGGCGTGGGCTTTGCGGATGGATTTTGCACTGGCTTCGGATAGTCCGAAGTGTCTGACCTTTCCTTCCTGTATCAGATCTTTCACTGTTCCTGCCACATCTTCCATTGGTACATTCGGGTCTACTCGGTGTTGGTACAAGAGGTCAATGTAATCCGTCTGAAGGCGCTTCAGGGAACCTTCTACCGCTCTTCGGATATGATCCGGCCGACTATTAAGTGCTGTAGGTTGCTTTTCTTCCACACCAAAACCAAATTTTGTTTCTATCACAATATTCTTCCGGAAGGATTTAACTGCTTCTCCGACATATTCCTCACATATATAAGGTCCGTAAACCTCAGCTGTATCAAAGAGTGTAACACCTTTGTCATAAGCCGTTCGGATATGTTCGATCATCGTCTTTTTATCCCTTACACCATTACCGTAATAGCCTACCATCGGCAGGCATCCCAGCCCAATGGCAGATACTTCCAGTGTTCCAAGCTTACGTTTTTCCATATAGATATTATTCTGTGTTCCACCTGCGAATGGCTTTTGTGGATTTATATCACTATTTTTTCGGTTTTGACTGGCAAATAAAATATCGGGAGCGATGAGTGCACCTGAAGCAAGCAATAATCCTTTCTTAATGAAATCCCTCCGTTCGTTTGTATTATCGGCAAGGCTTTTATTTGATAAGTTTTCCATAAAATAATTTTTTGAGTCCAACTATCGATAATTAACTTCTACAAAGTTCAGTATAAAACATTTCAACTTATTTATACAGAATACAGATGTATTTACCAGTTTTACGGATTTGGCTCCAAAAACATACATCTAAAAGAAAGGTTTTCTAAATTTGTACAGAAAGAAAAAAAAGAATATTATGGAAGAAGTTCGAAAAATCGATACGGTAAAACAGTATAATGACGAGATGGGGGTTGAAACAAAACACCCTTTGGTCAGTATTGTAAATTTCGATGAAATACCTACTTATATTCAGTTCCGTAGATATATGGGGTTGTATTGTGTTTTCCTGAAAAATATAAAATGTGGCGACATGCGATACGGATGCCAACCGTATGATTATGAAGATGGTACTCTTGTTTTCATAGCGCCAGGCCAGGTATATGGAATCGATAGTAGCGGTAAGGTCATTAAACCGTCAGGAAGGGCTTTGGTATTTCATCCTGATATGATCGTTGGTACTTCGCTGGGAAAAAAGATCAAGGACTACACGTTTTTCTCCTATGATGTTAATGAAGCCTTACACCTTTCCAAAAAAGAAAGAGTTACCATCAATGATTGTTTTGATAAAATAGAAAACGAGATTGATCTGAACATAGACAGACATAGCAAAACACTTATCGTTTCCAACATTGAACTTTTCTTAAACTACTGCATGCGTTTTTATGACAGGCAGTTTATCACCAGGGTCAATGTTAACACGGATATATTGGGAAGGTTTGAAAATCTGCTTTATGATTATTTCAGGTCCGGAAAATCAAAGGAACTGGGTTTGCCTACTGTAACTTATTGTGCAGAACAATTGCACCTTTCGGCGAATTATTTTGGTGACCTTATCAAAAAGGAAACAGGCAATACAGCGCTGGACTATATACAAGCAAAACTGATCGAAGAAGCCAAAGAAAGAATATTTGAACCGAATAAATCCATCAATGAGATCGCCGATGAACTTGGTTTTAAATATCAACAGCATTTTACCCGCCTTTTTAAGCAAAAAGTGGGAATAACCCCAAATGAATTCAGAAATTTGAACTAAGAGAATCGTATTAATAGTCTACATACTGATTATATACAGCTTTTCATAAGATTGTTTTTTTATATATTCTTTTTTAAATTTATCAGCCTCATTCCTCTAAGAACAATATTTTATCCTTTTGTCGGGTATTTATAAAAGCCTATAATTGATGGTATTTAAGTCATTTGAAAATTAAAAATCTTCCCCCAGTTGGGTACAACTTGGGGGAAGTTGTCATTTATGATCGCAAAATTTGTAGCTAAATTGGAGATAGCTAAGTTTAAAAATTTGGTAACAGTTTTAAAGTATGGTGGCCTGATTAACCACTTAAACGATACTAGAAAATGTAGTTTAGGAACAGAAGGCGGAATTTTTTGTATGGTTTATTAGGATATCCTGTTAAAGCTCTTTTATGGCGTGGGGTGTATTCCGGAGGAATAAATGTGTTTTAAGGATTACAGGATTGTTATAAGTAAATTTAAAAAAGAATTTCATTAAGATTACCTTGGTTTCCTAAAACAAAAAAAGCAGGATCGAATCCTGCTTATAATGTATAAAAATTGTAAAAATCAAACTGGAATCTCATCTTCCATTTCAATAAACGCAGCTTTCATTCCTGCAAATCTATGTGATACCAAATCCATTTGTTATATTACGTTTTCTAACATCAAATCACCCATATACTTAATGCTAATCATATTTGACTGCATTTGAAACAAATAGTTTTTCCTGCTATTCCTCGGGTAAGAAATTAGTTTCTAAAAATAAAGATTAATGCAAAAAATAAAACAGGCCTACAAAACCTGTTGTTGAGTAGCTATCATAATTAGTTCCGCAACATTTTTGACCTCAAATTTTTGGAGCAAGTTCCTGCGATGCGTATCCACAGTGAGCGGGCTTAGAAAGAGTTCCTCCCCAATAATCATGCTGGTCTTTCCCTGAGCAAGAAGACCCAATATCTGTTTTTCGCGTTTGGTCAGCTGAGGGGTAATTCTTAACTGATTTTTTGTAGGGCGGCTCATGATCTCTATAACTTCTCTGCTGTAGCAGATGTTTCCTTTCATTGCCTGGGCTATGCAATGTCTTAATTCTTCGAGGGAACTGTTTTTTAATAGATAGCCGCTAGCTCCGTTTTGGATGGTCTGCATGATTATACTTCTTTCTGTATGGTTGCTCAGAATGAGTATGATTGTCTGTACCGATATTTTTTTTATCAATAAACAAAGATCCATTCCATTTATATCGGGCAGGGTTATATCAAGCAGGATCAAATCCGTAGGATTTATTTTTATGTATGAAATAAGATCATTTCCGGCGTAAAATTCGGTTACTATATCTAAATTGGCTTCATTCTGAAGGAATGTTTTCAGGCCAGCGATCACTATTGGATGATCGTCTACTATCACGGTATGTAATTTATCCATCCAGAGCGGTATTAAGTTCGATATTTATGGTCGTACCATCGTTTACAGAAGATAATATTTCAAGTTTTCCCTGTAAATATGCGATACGGTTTTTTAAATTTTCCAATCCCATCCCTTTATTTTGATCCAGTAAATTGAGATCAAAACCAATACCATCATCTTCAAAAGTAATAAAGATAGTATCCGCATTCTGACTGCACTGTACTAATATATTTTTTGCCTTCGCGTGTTTAATGGCATTGGAAAGCAATTCCTGAACAATGCGATAGATATTGAGCTGTACATTGAGTGGAATGTCCCCTTCAATATTAAAAGCTTCATAGTTAATGTTGAGGCTTTCCTGCATATGGAATTCGCAAAGGTCTTTCAGTGCAGTTTCCAGACCAAACTTTATTAGGGTTTCAGGTACCATATTTCTTGCAATCCGGCGCAGTTCACTCACGGAGGCATCCAACTGATTTATGATACGGCTCAGATCTTTATCGCCGGAAACTACCGGATTAGTGTTTGACCAACCAGAAAGCCCTATTTTCACACCGGCCAACATTCCGCCAAGACCGTCATGAAGATCCCTTGCAACCCTTTCCCTTTCCAGTTCTTCACCATCAAGCATTGCTTTAGTGACTTTAAGCTGCTGCTTTTGCTCCAGTTCCAAAAGCTGTTGTTTATAGTTTATTTCTTTTTGTTCCAGCAGTTTTCTTCTGTTGCGGGTATTAAGAAGAACGAGTGCGAGTGTAGCTAAGAGAAATAGACAACCAAGTCCCAGAACCCAGTTATATAGCCTTTCGTTTTTGGATGTCAACAAAGCCTGCCTGTTCTGTGCCTGAAGGGAAGCAATTTTCTGCTGATTCTGTGCCACCCTGTATTTGGTTTCGAGTTCATTAATCTTTAACGTCGTTTGGCTATTGTTGATACTATCATTTACATTGCGATATTTGTTGAGCCAGGTATACGCTGCTTTATAATCTTTTAAGCGCTCACTTGTTTTGGCAATCTCCAAGTATATTGTTGCCTTGTCGTTAATGTTCGCAATAAGTGTGCCTTCATTAACTATATTAAGCAAGATTCCACGGGCTTTTGCAAATTCCTTTTGCTCCGAATAAATATCATACCTTCGAAAGAAAAATTGCTGGTAAAGTTGTTTCTGATTATATTTTTTAGCCAGTGAGATACCCCGATTAATACTGGTAAGTGCATTGGCATATTGCTTTGTAATGGTATAGTAAAGGGCCTCGTTATAGTAATATAAAGTGTTATTCAACGATTCGGGAAAAGGCTGCAACATTTTATATGCTTTTTCCAATAACGGACTGGCCAATTCGATCTTATGATCGTAGCAATAGATACTTACGGCACTGAGATAGGCAAACAGAAGATCTGAAGAACTAGGACTTTCTTTTTCCAATAATTCAATTGCTTTTTGACTATATAACGCCGCCTTTTGCAACTGATAGTTATTCATGAAAATGGTAGAAAGCTGCGTATAATAATAGGCGACCACTTTGGGGTCTCCAGTTTTTTCGGCATTTGGAATTGCTTTGTCAAGGGTAATTTTTGTAATGTAATCATAACCTTTTTTATCTATGTTCATAAGGGCATAATTATACCATGCAGCTGCTCGCTTGGCATAGGCTTTCTTCGTCTGAAAACGGGCAAGTGCCTCTTCCGCTTGCTTAAAAGCAATGGACGCTTTTAGGTGATCCCAACTGAAATAATACTGCCCTTCGTAAAAATGTCCAAGGGCAGTATAATAGGGATTTTTTTGTGCATATTTTTTCCCAGCGGCCAGATAGGATCTACTTTTGAGGGTATCTTTCATCTTCCAGTATTCCACAAGCAGGAAACTGGCATCTGCCTTGGAACTATCCGCCATGTTTCGACGGAGGATATTTTGCAAACTATCCAGATAGTGTTTTTCGTTAAGGGGAATTTGCTGCTGTGCATGTATTTCAAATGATCCCAGTACAGCGAGTACAAATACTAATATCTTTCTCATTTTAGAAATACTATTATCCAGTTGATTACCGGGTTTATCTACCTGTAAATATCCGCTTTTAATTAATGCAATTTTAACACCCAATGAAAACCTGATAAAAAATACTGAAAAACCAGTAGAAAAAAAGCATCAAAACAGGGTATTTCAAAAAGCAGATGGTTGCCTTAGCTTTGAAGTACCATTTGGAAAATATTAAAGTATGAGAGAAATAAAGATGAAAAATATGGTAAGATCCAAAAAACTATGGACATGTTTGTTTACTGTAGTTATCTTACTGGCCTTTTCCGCTTGCTCTAAAGATGAGGATGGCGGTAATGATGTTTCTACGGATTATTACTTCAGGGCTGCCATTGATGGAAGAAAGGTAGATTTCCACACTGTTAATTTTCAGGGCGGTGGGAATGACAATCGATGGGAACACATTGTGGTGGGGGGGTATGAAACTTCTTATCCGGCTTCTGGACAGCCTATCCCACCTTCATTGGATTTCGAGATCTGGAAGCTTGGAAGTAATATCACGGAAGGCACGTATTCTACCCCAATAGAGGAAAAAATGATCGCTCGTTATGCGGTACAGACATCCGATGGGACATTACTTTATAATACATCCTTCGCAAATGACGTTTTTACCCTCAAGATAGAATCAATAGGTAAGCAGGGTATTAAAGGTACATTTTCGGGTACCGTACGTAACATGGCCGGTACAGCTATCAGTATTACTGATGGTTCATTCAATCTTCCTTATCAGACCATAATAAATCCATAAATAATATGCACTTAAACAAATCAGCATTGTTGCTCCTGATAGTCCTTTACGCAGTAATCCCTGCAAAGGCACAATATAAGGAGCCAGAGAAAAAGGATAAAATTGAAGCGATTTATCCGCAGATCCCTTTTGATTCATTGCAGGCGAAACAACAACTTACCAAAGGCACCTCCACCATCAAAGGAATAGCTTTTACCAAAGCGAAAAGTAAATGGGGACTCAAGGTGGGGCAACGCATATATGCCAATCAGATAAAGGTTACATTATTCCCCGTAACACCATATCTGGAGTCGTGGTATGCTTTGAGAAAGGAAAAAGAAAACCTGAGGAAAAGACGTTATGTCTATCTTTCCAAAGATGCCTACAGGTACAGGCTGGAAGCAATTACCAATAGTGATGGGGAATTTACGTTTCCCGATATGAAGCCTGGCAAATATTTCCTGCAAGGTTTTCTGGGCTATACACATAATGGGACCTATAATGAATATACCGGATCAGGGTATAACAATTATGGCGGACAGACAGACTACTATCAGCAAAAGAGTTATTCAGTTGACCATGAGGACAGGATTGAAGCATTTGTAGAGGTTAACCAGGATGGGGAAATTGTTAAGATAAAACTCAACTGAGTTTAATTTTTATTAAGGAAGTAATCTACCAAACGAAAATATTATGAAAACATATCAAACACCAATTCGCCTGATTGTATTTTTAATGTTATTTTCCGGCATAAAAGCCCACGCACAACTCGATGGATTGTTAAAAAAGGCAAAGGAAAAAGGCGGGGAAATTATTGAAAAAAAAGGTGGTGCGAAAAAAACAGGTTATCATATAAAAGATACTGGAAACTTTATAACAGGAGATTCGCTGATCTTTTCCGAAGATTTCTCAGGTACGAAAAACGGAGCACAAAGCAGGTTTAAAGGCACAGTTAATGTGGAAACGGTTCAGGGGAATAGCGGGAAGTGGCTGTCCTTACAGAATAAAACGACTTATAAATTCTCTAAAGCAATAATATACCCTAGGCAGTTTACCGTAGAATTTGATGTGCTCACAACAGGTGAGAAGATAAAGGATATTTCGCCGATGTCATTTGGTTTTGCCACAGACAACAGCGCAGGGGAATACACCAGCAATGCAGGCGCTTATGTAGAACTCCATTATTATGATGGTGACCAGGTAAATTTTGGCAATAGCAGCCCTAAAAAATTCATCAATACCACTTTTGACCTTTCTGCTTACCTAAACCGTCCGCTACATGTAGCTTTAGCGGTAGACGGGCAGCGGATAGCTGTATATCTGGACGGAAAAAAACTGCAGGACGCGGTCTTCTTTAATCCGTCCGTTGCCAAGAACTTTTATTTTACCGCTCCATGGACCTATGAGAATGGTGCAAAAGTGCTGATCAGCAATATTAAAATCTATGGATTTAAGAAATAACCGCTTTCCGGTCTGGCCTGTGATATAAGGATAAAATAGGATTCTGCGGTCAGAAAAGGTCAAAAATTATCATTATAACATTATATTCTGTAACCCATCGTATTCTTACTGCGTCTTATAACATAAACAACTTAGTCAAAAATGAAGAATTTTAGTGTATCATTACTCTTATGGATATTTGCCTTAAGCCCATTTGCCATTAAGGCTCAAAGTATTGAAAAAGCAGTCGATAGTTTAATCTCAAGAGATTTTAATGATAAAAACGTTCCCGGTGGTGTATTCATGAACGCACATCAAGGAAAGCCTGTTTATCAGAAGGCATTTGGAAAGGCAAATCTGGAACTTGGTGATGATATGTCGGTAGATAATGTATTCGAGCTCGGCTCCATGACCAAGCAGTTTACCGCGGTGGCCATATTGATGTTGGAACAGCAGGGCAAACTCAACGTTGGAGACCGTATTTCGAAATATATTCCGGATTACCCGAATGCAGATAAAATAAAATACACCATTTGTTAACCCATACTTCGGGGATCAGGGATTTTACAAAGATGAAATCTTTATCAGACATTGCGCAGAAAGAAATGACACCCAAAATGATGGTTGATTTCTTTAAGAATGAGCCTGTTGATTTTGCACCGGGTGAAAAGTTTGATTATAACAACTCAGGGTATGTTTTGCTGGGCTATCTGATTGAACTTGTTTCCGGCGAAAAATATGAAGATTATATTCGTATACATATTTTCGACAAAGCCGGAATGTCCCAGTCCTGTTATGCCAGTGACCGGAAAGTTATCAAAAATAGAGCTTATGGATAAAGAAGGAATATGGTTATGTCAATAAAACAGTAATCAGTTTCAGCGTTCCATTTTCATCCGGGTCGCTAATGTCGACTTTGTCCGATATGCTTAAATGGCAAAACGCACTGAACCAAAATCTTCTCCTTGATAGCATTGAAACGAAAAAAGCTTTCAGCAAGTATAAACTAAACAACGGCGATTATTTTACCTACGGTTACGGATGGCACATCAAGGACATTGATAAAGTATCAACACGTGAGCATGGCGGAAGTATATTCGGATTTAAGACGATGGCTGTTTACATACCAGGTGAAGATATTTACGTAGTAGGTTTTAGCAATTGTGACTGTAATTCGCCAACCCAAGTGGTAAGGGACATTGCCGAATTGACCTTAAAAACATTAAAACAATAGATATCTGCCTATGGGAATAATTCATGTTTTCATTTTTAGTCTGCTATCCAATTTTACAATGGCTCAAAATTTTGTAAGCGAAAAAGCCGAAATTGGAAAAGTTGTTCAACAGTTTAAAGAAAGTATCATCAAAAAAGATTCAGCAACCTTTTATAGTCTGTTCCATGAAAATCCCGTAAATGGATTGGTGTTCTAAAAAACAGGATCTAACAAAAATGACTGGCAAAAAATCCTGCGAATACCAAAAATTCCTCAATTATATACTAGGAAAAAGAAGTAAGGAAGAAAAATTTGAACATATTAAGATTGTACATGATGCTATTGGCAGTATTACTTTTGATTATTTATTCTGGGAAGGAAAGAAAATTAAGGATTGGGGAAATGAATATTGGTATCTTATAAAAGCGGAAGGCAAATGGAAAATCATGAGTGTTATTTTTTCTTGAGAGATTGCTGATTTTTTATGAAAGCAGGAAAAACAATAGGTAAGAAAATTAAAAGTATGAAAGATAAATTCTCTGAAGAATTGGTACAACTGGCAGAAAATGATTTGCTGATGAGGGAAAAGTTATTGGCCATAAATAAACTTTCTGACGGATATAATCCTGAAATGGAAAAAGTGCATAAAGAAAATGCCCAACGTCTAAAAGAAATAATTAAGGAAATTGGTTTTCCAACCATCTCAACAGTTGGGGAAAAGGCAAGTGATGCTGCCTGGCTTATTGTTCAACATTCGATAGCAGAGCCCGAATTTATGAAAAGTTCTTACAAACTAATGCTGGAAAATTCGGCTGATGTTAATTTGAAGCATCTTGCATTTTTATTTGACAGGATTCAGTTTTTTCAAGGGAAACCACAGAAATTTGGAACTCAGCTTAATTCTGATGGCACAATTTATCCGGTTATCAATAAAAACGAAATCAACGGGCTAAGAAAAAAAAATCACCTGCCAGAACTTACGCAAGAAAAGATTGACAGTATCCTGCCCATCGAAAGTATTGAATTCATTGAAAATCAAAATGCTGAATATATTATATGGCGAAAAAAAGTTGGATGGAAAAAATAAAAAAGATACCCTAGAAAATACACTGATGTAATAAAAACCCAAACCAAAATGTCTTAATATAAAAACAATGAAAAGAATTCTTAAATGGGCAAAACGAATAGCTTTGGCATTAATCTCCTTTGTGATATTGTTACTCATTGCAGGATTTATCTTCGAAAGGAAATCCCGACATGATGCCGAAAAGATTAATCCCGACGGAAACTTTGCAGTGGTTGAAAATCATCGCCTGCATTATCACAAAAAAGGAAACGGCGCACCTACCGTTGTTTTTGAAACCGCATTTGACCCGGCAGGACACCTACAGTGGTACAATATCCAAAAAGAATTACCAGTTTCTTATACAAGTATTTCCTATGACAGGGCAGGAATTTTGTGGAGTGAAAGAGGAAAAAATCCAAAGTCGGGAGTAAAAATGGCGGAAGAATTACATCTTTTGCTGGAAAAAGCGGGATTGCCTAAACCTTATATTCTAGTTGGGCATTCATTTGGCGGAACGCTTGTCCGGTTTTTCGTCGACAAATATCCTAAAGTTGTTGGAGTTGTAATATTTGTGGACAGCCAATGCCCTGATGATGAAAAATATCTTTCGCCGGAACTTTTCAAAATGGCAAATCAGGGACTGCCAAGTGGTTTTCTAAAATTTGCGAATACTTTCGGACTTGCCAGATTGATGTTCAAAGGAATGTTTCCCAGCGGTAAAGAATATGAATATCAAATTTCAATAATGCCCGCTCTGCTTTATAAAAGTGCCGATGCTGTGTTAGAGGAGCAGGATCAGATGGGCTCGATAAAAATAGAGGCATCTAAAATAAAATCTTTTGGCACTATTCCTCTTGTTATATTGACAGCAGGAGATGTCAAGCGCTATAATTCTGTTATAAAAGAAAAAAAATTAAAAATGGAAATGATAAATGCCTGGAATAAAATGCAAAAAGATTTTTTGTTACTGTCAACAGACAGCAAACAAATTTTAGTACCGAACAGTGGTCATTATATCAATCAGGAACAGCCAAAAGCTATTGAAAACGCAATCAACGATATGGTGATTAAAATATCAAATCCAAAATAACATGATTCGTAATATTAGAAGTAATTAACAATGCAATTAAAATTAGTAACAGTAGTTGTATGTATTTTGATCTGGGCAAATAACCTATTTGCACAAAATAAGGACGTGAATGTTTCCTTTCAGATCGATAGTATCCTTCACCAAAAGATTACTGAGAGCGGTATCGTTGGCCTGAGCGCTGCAATCATTGTAGACAAGCAAGTTGTCTGGAAAAAAGGGTTTGGTTTTGCCGATAGAGAAAACAATAAACCTTTTACTACTTCGACGATAATGAACATTGCTTCCATTACTAAAACAGTGACGGGGGCTTGCCTGATGAAAGCTGTAGAACAAGGCAAGGTTTCACTTGATGAAGATATCAACAGGTATCTGCCATTTAAGATCGTGAATCCATATTTTCCGCAGGATCGTGTAACACTGCGTCACCTTGCAACCCATACTTCGGGCTTAACAGATCGGTATCCGTTTTATACGGATAGTCTTTACATTAATGGGAAAGACTCCCCGGAGTCTTTGGGCGATTTTCTTAGGAATTATTTCGTGGCAGGGGGCAAGTATTATTCAAAAGAGAATTTTCTGGATCATAAGGCGGGTACTTTCCGCGAATATTCAAATATAGGTACGGCACTCGCTGGCTTTATTGTGGAACAGCGCACCGGACAGAAATTGAACGAATACAGTAAACGTTACATATTCAAGCCATTAAAAATGAATCATACAGGCTGGTTTTTATCAGACATCAACCTCAAAAAACATGCGAAGCTATATGTGAAAGATGATGTTGGTGTCAAGAACATCGAGCTATATGGGTTGACGACCTATCCTGATGGTGGTGTACACACCTCAGTAGATGATCTGTGCAAGTTTTTTATAGCTCTGCTGAATAATGGAAAGTATAGAAATATTAGAATCCTGAAAGAAGAAACTGTCGGGCAGATGTTGGCCTTTCAATTTAATGAAAAGAACAAGCCGGAAAACATCGACCCCAAAGACCTTAATTCAGGTATATTTTGGGCTACAAAGATGGGCGGAAAACGAATTGGGCATAATGGCAGCGACCCGGGTGTTAGGACATTTATGCTTTCAGATCTAGATAAAAAAGTGGCTGTAATTATGTTCTCAAATACATCCCTCACAGAAAAAGAAGAGGCTAAGTTTTTTAATATCTATAATGAACTTTATAAATACGGACAGAGAATCAAGTGGGATAAAGATTCTATCTTACTTGGAAAGTAGATGAATATGAAAATTTTCAGGAGAAATCATGCGAATGTTATCAGAAAGCGAGAAAATCAATTGCTTCTCTGACTTAAAAAAGAAAATAAAAAAGCAAAAGCAGGACCTATATAAACCTGCTTTGTTTTTGTGAAATCTATATCACTTCCAAAAAGGCGCTTTCCATTGCTTTGAATTTATCTGACACCATATCCATATCCTTACTGATTTTTTGACTGGTAATCTTGGCATAAATCTGTGTGGTGGAAATGTTTTTATGCCCCATCATTTTGCTAAGACTTTCAAGTGGTACACCCTCTGTTAAAAACATAGTAGCGAATGTGTGACGTGCAGTATGGAAGGTTATCTTCTGTTCGGTAATGATTTCTACTTCTTCTATTAATTTCTTTACGTGGTTATTGCATGTTGCGTTCGAGGGTACAGGAAATACGTGATCGTTACGGGTAAATCCCCTATATTTTTCAATGATACGTTTGGGTATTTCCAATAACCGGACGTTGGAAGCTACATCCGATTTTTTTCTTCTGCTAATGATCCATTGATGACCATCAAAGAATGACTGTATGTTGCTCCATTTTAACTTTTGGATATCTATATAGGATAGCCCCGTAAAACAACTGAAAATGAAGAGGTCTTTTACGAATTCATATTTAGGTTTCGACGGCTTTAAACGCATTAACTTCTCTACATCCTCTTTTAGAAGATAGCTACGATCGGTTTCCTGCATACTGATTTCATAATCCTCAAAAGGATTTTGACGTATCAGCCCTTTTTTAATAGCCAGATCTGCTAGAGCAATTACCGGCATTGTATAATCCCAAACTGTATTGTGCGTGCATTCCTTGTCTATACGCAGAAAAAAGTCGAACTCCCGGATAAAATCAGATGTAAGTTCCCTAAAGGCCAAATCATCTCTGTGATACCTTTCACGGATGAATTCACATAGATGATTGAAAACGGTCTTGTATTTATTGTAGGTATTTTGAGAACGCTTGCCTTTACTGACGATTCTTTCAAAATCCTCATTTTGGTCCTTGAATACTTTGAGGATGTCAGCGTCAGCAATAAAATAAGTTTCCGTATAGTGTAATTTATGGTCTATCGTATGGTCAATTTAATCTTTTTACCCTAATAATGAAATAATAATGTACAAATCACATTTAATTTGCCCCGAACTTAATGGCCAAACTATTAATTGTAACAAGAAAGGACAGCCTATTGGCTGTCCTAACAAGCATGCTTCCACTCTGGTAGTGTATGGTTTCTGCTTTACAAATATCACAAAATTTATGAAAACAAATTATCTAACTGGCCCAATAATGATCGGACCTAGCTTTTTGTTATTGAATTGAAAAGAAATTTGCTTTTCATTACCAAAACTATCAACTATCCAGACGTCAAATTGTTGTGAAACTAAAGATTCTGATGTATAATACAGACGAAATTCTTTTTCCGCCAATGGATACAAATCGTTTGGCAAATAAGGTTTATATCCCGCATAATTTAAACTACCTTGGCCATCATTTTGAAAATATCTTAGCCTGTACGTATTACCTGTGAAGTTTCCAGAGGAAATTATGGAAAACCGTATTTCCACACTTTCACCAATCCCGATCTCCTTTGGAACAGGCATCACCTTCACTTCAAAAGGAAAAACCTCCTGCACATCCAAAACCTCTTTCTCACAGCCGGAAAGTAATGCAATTCCCAGAATTGCAATAAAGCCTAAAAAAACCGATCCTATCGACATTTTCATAGTATTAAATATATTTTTCATAATTCTCTGATTTTCAAAAATTAAAACGTAAACCGATACCCGTTGATGGTCTAAATTTCTCTAGATCGGTCCCCCATAAGATTCTGATCCGACTTTGCACCATAAAAACGACCCGGTCTGAAATATAGGTCTCCAACGACAACCTTCCTCCAGTACCAAAAACAAATCCATTTTGGTTTTTCAGAACTCCGCCGTCAAAAAGGATACTATCTCCCCTATTCACAGATTCGTAGCCAGCGATACCCGTTAAGGCCCCGTTTAAGATTATAAACTTTTTTGAATCGGAAAGAAGCTTTATACTATAGCCAACCTCTCCAAAGTAGTTTTCTAAAGGGATTTCCCAATTTTTATAGTCTACAGCTTTCTTTTGATATTCAAGCCCCCAGATCCAGTAGTTTCCGTGCTTTGCAAAACTGTTCAATGTCAGATTGATATAGAAATTTTTGCCGACTTTATCAGTATTTAGAAGCCCTGTATTCATTTCCAACGATTTCTGTTTATACACCATGCGCTGCGCACACAATGGACTGCTCATAATGGCTAGTACTAAAAAGATGATATACTGTTTCATGATTCTTTGTTTATTGACTAACCTTGATATTCATCTCAGATACGGGCTTAGCGGCAACCAAGTCCGAATTCTCAACCTCCAGCACCTGGTTTCTTGCTCCATTCCTTTCAAAAATTTCAATCCGGAGTACCTGCTCATCGGTGATTGTAAACTGATCAAGAAGTATCACATTGCCAGCGATCGAATTATCTGAGATTACATCAAGACCTGGATACTGCCTTAAAGGAACTAATTGTTTTTCCTGAGAAACCGTTCTTTTTGCAATCCGCTTATCCTCTATTTTGTAGGTACAAAAGTCCACGACAAAAGGTACGTTTGATCTATTTTTAACTTCCACATGGAAGTAAAGCTTACCGTTATGGACATAGATACCTTTAAGAACCGACTGAATTCCATACGATCTGGACGCGATATGTCGCACATATCTTTTATTCTGCTGATATATGGTTTTTAGCGCAACTTCTGTTAAAGATGGTGGATTAAAACCTAGCTCCTCAAACTGAACGTTTCTTCCTTCCTCACGGTCAGCATCATTTTTCATTTTCTTTAAATCGTAGCTCAGCGTATATGGATCAGCATTATAAATAACATTAAAGCTATAAAATTGGCCATCCTCCGTAATTACAGTAAAGTTGCTTTCCTCCGCAAAATCCTTAACTGCTGCCTTTATACGCAGGACGTTCTGTGCATCCTCAGCCTTTTCCGCAATCAGATAATTCGATCCCAGGTCTGTGTACCTGATCGCTACCGGAAAAATAAGGTGGCAGGTTTTATTATAGGTAACTTCGAGCCTATAAGGTTCGACTCTTCCCGCTTCAAGCGACTGTTGTCCAAAGGTCTTGATGAACAGCCCCACAAAAAGTAGGATCATAAGTATATTTTTGATTGATATCATAATATGATTATTATTGTTGTTATATTACTTTTTTGTCAAAAGCAGTACCGGATGCCCAGCTCTCACCGTTACCTTAACAGCTCTCAGCTTCTTAGAAAAAAAGCCAGAAACTCCCTGTATCAGGCCCCGACTCATATCACCGACAACCTGCTGGCCCGCAGAACGTGACATCGAAATATTCATTCCTGAACTCTGGCTCATGTTAGCCGCGATTTCTCCTGCGGCATTGATCTCATCTGTTCGTGGGACAAGTAAACCGAGCTGACCGTCCGTGCCGTAAACAAGGATTTCAACCGGAATTATATTTCCAGATACTTCAACTGCGCTAATCTTTAGCTGCAACCTGTTTCCCTGAAATTTGGTATCTGCAACGAGTTCTGTTCCTTTGGGAACATGATGTCCACCGATGGTTGCATTTTCGGATAGCCTCAACTTTAGTGATCCATCGCCTGATATTGTTTTTGTTTCCATCACCATTGCATGTATACTGTTGCTGACAATATCGCTTTGGGCAACCTGTCCGGGCGTTATAAACCCCATGTTACGCTCTGTGGTTCCATTTAAAATCTCCGATGCGTCCTCTTCCCGATAGAGGGCTGAGACCACACTCTTTTTGTCTGCCTTCAAACTTTCGGTTTTCCCTTTTTTGCCTGGTAAAGCAGTTGTTTTAACTGTAGTTGAATCCATATTCTGACTAACATTGACCGTAGGGCTTACGGGGCCCGCATTTGCTGACGGAAGATAGCGCGAAGCCATTTCGTATGATTTTTCCATTAATGCGAGCTGATCCTTATAGGTAGGTGCCTGCGGTACATCTTTTTCTGAAAGCCTATCTTTGAGTTCATCTACCTGTTTGCGCAGCGCCAATTTCTCACGGTCATCATCCCTGTAAAAAGAGCCCAGAGTTTGCTGAGCATTCTGATAACTGCTCAAGGAACTATTGTGTCCACTGCCGATCCCATATCCCCCAGAGTTTCCTGCTATAACCTTCGAAACTGGAGCTTCAACGTTAACCGATGTGTCTGCACCACTCCAATAATCTGACAAAGACATCAGTGAATTACGCTTTGCCGCTTCCCTTTCCTCAACCATCTCTTTTTCATATGCTTTTTGTTTATCGGCCTGCAGTCCTTTATCCGTGGCCTCGGGCACAGCATTTTTTAACCCTCTGTCTTTATTTTCCTCACCACTATTTTTAGGCTTAAATATTAAGTAAAGACAGGCGATGAAAACGATGGCCATCAGGCCAAAGATGATGGGCTTTTTAAGCTTATCATTTTTTGAGGAACTGCTTTGCGAATTTTCTGTAGAATCTTCATCCACAATTAAGCTGATCCTCTTATTCTCTTTCTCTTTCATTGTGTATAGTTTTAGGATTTCTAGCAGAATCTTTCAAAGAAGATTCATTATGAATTACTGCGGGCACCTCGATATGGCTTATATCTATTTTATCCCCTTTTACCAGATCATAAAATACCTTGACCAGTACTCCTACGCCCATAAGCAGGTAGAATGCGAATAAATAAAGTACATATCTGATCTGTTTGCGCACGGGTAAATTCCGCCATCTCAGATCGAGCTTCTCAAGCTCATTATCAATTGTTGTTCTAATATTTTTCATTTTCTAAATTTTGAACCATAACACCTCCCCATTTATGGAGAGAACTAATTTTCTCTACCGCTCTATCACTTCCTTATCCTTATTGGAAAGGACTGAAAACTTTAAAATCTGGAAGCCCTGTGGATTGCTGTCTGACCGGACACTGTTGAGGAGATTGCATGATGTAATAAGGCTCCTTCGTGTGAGATTACTGGACCGGATGATAAACTGCTTGGCGTAAGTGGTCACAGAATAAGGATAAGTATTAAAATCACAGACCACACTGTCCACTTCAACTCTTTGCTGAATGTTCCCGGAAATGATCCTGTTATAATACCCCTTTTCAGATAGGTCACGGTAATAATCAAAAGCACTTTTATCCGCCAGATCGAATGCCCGTTTCATATTGCTTTCAATCGCAGCTTTATCTGGTGCTAGCGTAAAAAAAAGCTCATGGAACCTCCTGACATGCTCACGTGCCTCAACGGGGCGATTTATGCTTGCATCTTGTGACAGCGCCAGCATCAGCGATTTTCCTTGATCAAGAACATATATTTTCTCCCGTTGTACCGATGCAAAGGAATACGATTTCCAAACCGCAAATGCTGTGATACTCAGGCACAATACTGCAAAGACAATTGCGTAAAGCCGAATCTGTTTGAAACTATTTTCAATGTTTCTTAGCGTTCTGAATTCCATAATCAATTGCTTTTTTGTCCTTGTCCATTACTTTTATTATCCAGCAGCTGACCTCCAATATTTCCCACTGCTGCCCCAGCCGCAGCAGCACCAACATTTCCTGTGCGCATAGCCGCCTGACTTACGTTACGGGTAAAGTTTCCCGCACCGCCAGCCTGAATAATCCAACTGGTAACAGTTGGAATGGTAAAGTATCCAACAATTCCTATGATCATAAAAATCAGGTAAACACTATTCTCGGGATCTGGAACAAATGAGGGATCACTTAATAGTTCTATATCCCGCTGTACACTCATCGCGTTTATTTTCGCAAGCATGGCACTGAAAAGATCGGCCACAGGAAGCCACAGATAAACACTTATGTATCTGCTGAGCCACTGGGTAAGAGTGCTCTGAAATCCATCCCAGACAGATATGGCAAATGCAATCGGCCCCAGTATCGAAAGAACGATTAAAAAGAAAGTCCGTATCGTATCAACCACCAGAGCCGCAGCCTGAAAAAGCAGTTCTAGGATTTCCCTTAATTCCTTTTTGATTTCCTGCTTGATATTGTAGACTGCCTGATCCCTATACATACTGACCATCGTTGCGATATCATCAAATGACCATCCCAGATCATCAAGCTTTTTGTCAAACTCCTCGTCTGATACCAAATAAGCTGTTGCAGGATTGCGTAGCATCGCTTCCTTTTCCAGTACATCTTTTTGCTTTTGCAAGGTATTGAGATCAAGTACCTGTCCTTCCAACATTGAATGAGTTCCCTTAACAATTGGACTTAGTACTCCGTTAATTGTCCCTAGTACGATTGTAGGGAAAAACATAATGCACATGCCTATCGCAAATGGTCTTAACAGTGGAAAAACATCAATTGGCTCTGCCCTACTTAATGCCTGCCAAACCTTTAACGCCACATAGAACAGTGCGCCCAGACCCGCCACGCCTTTTGCTACAACAGCCATCGTTTCAGAAAGGGGCATCATTTCATCATAGAGGCCTCTTAGGATCTCATGTAAGTTGTTAAATTCCATAACTGTGAGAATTTGTTACCAATATTTTTGATTAGCTGTGCCATATAAGTCCATGACGCGTTTCGTGTCATTCTGCTTTTTAGCTCGTAGGATGCTCACAGAGATATTTTTATTGGTGTAATATCTTACAAGGCTATGGTATTCTTTAACCTCTTTATACACTCGGTCAATAATCTCCATACGCTCCTTATCATTCAGTGATAAGCTGCTCGAACTAACAATCTGCTTAAGTTCTTTCAGCAATTCAGTACTCTCGTTAAGCAACGCGGAATAACCGTTTCCTATCGCTACCAGCTCGGCAGTAGAAAAATTCTTATCATTCAGCATTTTTCCAAAATTGTTGACGTATAAGTTGCTTACGTCCCCGACCAGTAAAACGGTCTGCTGAACTTTTCTTGCATCTTTAACCAGGTTATTGACTGCCTTCAGCTTGTCGTAGTACTCTTTTCCCTGTTCATAAACTTTCTTAACTTCATTGAAGTTCTTGACCACATTGCTTACTGTACTTGAGGTTTGTACTATTTCATTGGCGGAGTTCAAAATCCCCGAAGCCAGGTTGGTTGGATCAGTAACTACCCATTGCGCATTTGCCTTTTGTGTGATGACAAGTGATAATGCCATCAGCACTGTCATTAATAAATTTTTCATTTTTTTATTTTTAGGATTATTTAATTTTTTGCATTGTCTGTGGCCGAAAGCCCTTTAATTTTCCGAAGCGAAATCTTTTTGATGGCTGCTTCCACATCGCCGCCCATTTCGTGGGCTAGATCCATCACTTCCATTTTCTCCGATTCCTCCGTGGTGTATGCCAGATACTCCTGCTCGCTCACTTCTGTCGCGTAGACCGCCGAATGCGTTCCTCCAAGTCCGATCCATACTTCCTTATATTTGCGCTTTGGATCATTGTCCTGATTGATCGAAAGTATCTGTGATTTCTCCCGTTCAGTCAGTCCGAGCATTTTTTGGATGTCGTCAAATTTGTTGGCGTATTTCCGCTGGTCGAGTAAAATCTTGCAGTCACTATTATTGATGATAGTTTCCTTTACAATCGGAGACTGTATAATATCGTCCACCTCTTGTGTGACTACAATTGCTTCACCGAAAAACTTTCTTACCGTCTTAAAAAGATACTTTATGTACTCTGCCATTCCTTCTTTCGCTATGGCCTTCCACGCCTCTTCTATCAAAATAATCTTACGGATACCTTTTAACCGGCGCATCTTATTGATAAATACCTCCATGATGATAATCGTTACCACCGGAAACAGTATTTTATGGTCCTTTATCGCATCAATTTCAAATACGATAAATCGTTTGTTCAAAAGATCAAGCTCCTTATCGGAATTAAGTAAATAGTCATATTCTCCACCTTTGTAATATGGTTCCAGCACATTTAAAAAGTTAGCCAGATCAAAATCTTTTTCCCTCACCTCTTTCGCTTGTAGCACCTTTTTATAATCAATTTTGACGTATTCATAGAATCCATTGAAGCAAGGCGTTTCGCTATTATTTTTGATCCGTTCGATATATCCGGAAACAGCGTTCGACAAGGCTACTTCTTCACTTCGTTTTGGGGCTTCATCGTCTCGCTTCCATAAGGTGAGGATCAAAGTCTTGATGCTCTCCCTTTTCTCAATATCAAACACATTATCGTCCGTGAAGAAGGGATTGAATGAAATCGGATTTTCTTCCGTATATGTGAAATACACGCCATCTTTTCCTTTTGTCTTACCTTTTATGAGCTCGCATAATCCCTGATATGAATTACCCGTATCTACTAATAGTACATGAGTTCCTTGCTCATAATACTGTCTCACCATATGATTGGTGAAGAATGATTTTCCACTTCCATTTTTTGGGTGGGCTGGCGGGCTATTCAATTAAGAATAACCCGCCAACCCCCAGATGGCCCTAGAATGAAACGGTTTCTATTAGTGATAATCCCCTTTTTCATCGGCAAATCACTGAGGTCTACGTGTACTGGTTTCCCTGTCAGCCTATCTGCAAGCTTAATCCCAAATGGCGACAGCGAATCCTGATAATTTGTCTCTTGCGTAAAAAAACATAACGCTGGTTCGATGAAGGTATAAAAGGATTCTTCGGCGGGGAAATCACCTGCATTGCCAGGAATACCCGCCCAAAATAAAGTGGCCGCATCAACCGTATTATGTCGGGGCTTACATTCCATGAGAGCTAGCGCACTTCCGACATCATTTTTCAGGTTTCGAAGTTCCTCGCGGTCTTCACTCCATGCAAATACATTATAATGTGCCCTAATCGAGGGTGAACCGTGAGAATGTGCTTCATTAAGATAACGATCGATCCATTCTTTGTTTATCTGGTTTGCCCTGCTATAGCGTGCCAGAGAGTGCATATTCCTGGCAGACTTCTCAAATTTCTTTAGGTTTTCTGAACTGTTATCAATAAACAAATACTGATTATAGATATGGTCACAGTTCAGCATCAGTCCAACAGGGCTTGCAAAGGACAGCATACAATCACTTCGATCTGTGGAAAGCCTGTCATAACGGCTACAGTCAGATACGGTTCCGGGAAGGTCATCAGTATTTGATAAGGTATGGAGTACCGTCTTTTTGCTACCGATCCTAAGTTCTTCTGCTCCTAATGCTATATCCTGCAAAACAGGATTATTCTCGCGGGACAGCGTAAAATACTGTTCCAAAATTCCTGTCTGCCCATCAGCCCCCAAAATTTCGCCTTCACCGATCTGATCCATTTTTACATGACCGCTGTCATTAATAATCCGCTGAAACTGGCTGACCGATTCCAGAAAACGTCTCATTCCTTCCTTATCCCGTATTTCCTTAGGCACAAGATTACCCTTGCACAAACTACTGAAATTGCTCTGCGACTGCATCCGTGACTTTGTCGTTTTTGTCAGGAAAACGTAGCAATAATGGTTTAAAAAGGGACGTTCATTAAAATGGAGCTGGAAGGAGCGTGACAAAAAACTGTGTTCATTTTTTTCTAGATCTGGTTGATATTGCTCTTTGAGGTACCAGTCCTGCTTGTGCAGGATACTATAATCAGGTAAAGTTTTGATCGCTTTACACCAAGAAGAATGAATGGATTCATACACATCCGTGCCTACCGTGAAAATTTCAGGTAGCCTTACACGGAAGCACACAGTAAGATCTCCTTCCTTCGATATGATGCAATTATTCTCGATTGCAAGAAGGGGGAAACGGCTTTCTAAAGTTGTAGTTTTAGAGATATTTCTCATGATAGCGTTTAAGATTTAGCGTTAAAATTTTGATTTTGCTCACCTTTCGCTGCTGGATGATTAAGGAAAGATTGCACTGGTTTACGGCTGATGATAAATTGTGGGTGTTTTCTCTTCGCACCTAGCTTCATCAGACCATGTTCACCGTACTTGTTGTTCAGGCTGAAAGTTTTCCAAACGATCAGCGATGCGCAGATGCTGCCCACTGTAAGGCAGAGGTACATATTTACGTTGGCCATGTAAAGCACCATGACAAGGATCAGCACCAATAATAATCCTCCGGCAAATCCGAAGAGATACTGCGCTTTCAATCCTTTAAATTCAACAGTGCAGCCGATCCCCTTATTGATATTAAAGGTTTTCATGTTTTTAGGATTTAAAATTTAGTGTCCCCTGCACGACGGCAAGGTCAAAGTTGGCAGTCAGTACTTCAATCTTTTTCTTGGGCACTTTTCCAGAATGTTTATCTACCAGCACATCTTTCTGCATTTTTAGCGTATGCCATTCAAGATCCCGGCTAAATTTGTTCAGGATATCACTTGGATAACTGCTCAAAAGAAATTTGCCTTTTGTGCGGGAAAGGCATAATAGCAGAGATTCAAAATCTTGTTTGCTATAGCCGTCGTAATGACCGCAATCGCTATTGAAATAGGGCGGATCACAATAGTGAAATGCCTTTTCGTGATCTCTTGAATTGATGATCCTAATGGCATCAGTGTTTTCGATCTGAACATTTTGCAGACGTATCGCATATTGCTCGGAAAATGAGGTGCGTTTATTGCTCATTCTTCTGGAAGAGGTCTGTTCACGGACATCGTATCCCCATGAATCCCCAATCTTTGCACTAAAAGACTGATTGCATAACACCCATACTGCCCAGGCACGTTGTAACCTATCAAAGAGATGAGGATTGTTATAGATCACCAGCGCATCGCTGTGAAGCGACCTGCTGTGCAGTGTAATTCGGATCATTTTTTCAAGCTCAACAAACTGATTTTGGACAATTTCATAGAAGTTGATCAGCTCACGGTTGCAATCGTTGATCACTTCAACCTCCGACTTAGGTTTAGACCAGAATATCGCGCCTCCACCAACAAACGGCTCTACATAGGTGTAATGTGCTGGTATGAGCGGAATAATGATCTTTGCCAGCTGCTGTTTCCCTCCATAGTATGTCAGCGGCGTCACCATCTTATTTTTTGCCATAATTGAAAAAAATTAATAGGGTTAGCCTAAAGGAAAAATGATCGTAAGATAGTTGCCGCGACGATCAGGAATATACATGCCCCAAACCAGCTCGCCGCTGTCTTTGAGGTGTCAGGGTCGCCCGAACTGAATTTGTTGTACACTTTAACCCCTCCAATGAGTCCAACCACCGCACCGATCGCATAGATCAGTTTGGTTGCGGGATCAAAGTAACTTGTGACCATCTGTGTCGCCTCTTGAATGCCCGAAGCGCCATTTCCCTGTGCAAATACCTCATTGCTGACAAGCGAAATCAACAGCAACCCAAGCAAAATTTTTTGTCTTGATTTTTTCATGTTTCATTACATTTTAAGTTTGTAATACCCGTTTCTACGGGCTTGGAAACAAAGGTGTTCGAGATTAGATCAAATTTGGAGGCAGGTGGTATCAGAAGTACTAAGTTTGCCGTTGATGTCCTAATCGGCTTTGGAAAAACACAAAAAAAAACGCCAGACTGGAAAAGTCTGGCGGTTGTACTATTATTTGCTACAATTTCCGTCCCTTCTTATTTTCTTTATTTTCATATCTTTTTTTTACTTCATCCTTGATGGGTTGTTTGAGTTTATTTTCAGAAATAATTTGATCGATTCCTGACTTATTCCACGGGATCACATCGGCCTTAAAGTCAAGCCGAAGACCCGTTTCTTTTAGGCCTTCTATTTCCCCCCACCCCCATTTTCGATTCCACCCTACGGGATCAAGGGTCTTTACAAAAGGTATTTCAACAAATAATAGGTCTTTTGGATATTCTACAACTTTATCCCATTCGATCTTCCCTATTTCATGTGTTTGAGGGTTATACGGAAATGCATAGGTATTTTTTTCGTCAACATACCAGTCCTCCAGATCATCAAAACTTATCCCCATCGTCGAAAAATCATCCTTGGGCCGTAAAAGATCTATCCGGGCATCTGCATAAAAGATATGGCCACCAATTTCAATTGTTGGCAGCTCACCATTTTTAATGCGTCTTGTTAATGCTTCCTGATCGACCATAAGCTCAAAATCGCTCAGTAAAAGGATTTCCTCAACAGCTTTATTGTATTTCTCTGCCATCTGCTCTGGGGCAAGTGTAACAAATTGCGGAGGAATTATGGTTAAATCCTGTCTACTTGTTTTGTCGAAATGATCAAAGCGGTATCCTGCTTCCCCCAGATCGATCATATCCTCCAATTTGTAGCGGTTTTCTGGATTAGCCCTTTCTCGAAATTCGAATTTCTCCACATCAACGATAAACTCAATTCCGTAATCAGGATCTCTATAGATCGGTAGTTCTTTTTCCATAACTCAACATTTTTTTATTTGTATTAACTTAGTTGCTGAGCTAAATTCCGCCATAGAACAAATAATTGGTGAAGTGCAGAACGCTGAGGCATTATTTTTCCCAGATTTTCCTATTTACAAAATGGTGATACATATATTAACATTTTTATATTCAATTTGGAATTGGAAGATCTTCCTTTAAAAGTATATTTTTAATTCCTCCAAACATTACCTTAATAAAATGCATAATTTTTATTAACACAAAATTATCTTTCGCAAAAAGTGCCATAATTATCTATCAAAAATCTGTTTTACGCTTATTTATTTCGCTAAAACAAATTTCAAAAGTTAAACATGTTAAAATCAAATCCATACTGGTTAAAATCTAATCGTTATTCGTTCATGGTAGTTATTACTTTTGATTCAATATCGATTTTTATTTAACCTTTATTTAGATTATGTACTATTCCCCATCTTTTATAAAAACCGGTTTCAAAGGGATTTTCCTTGCTGCTTTCTTATTAGTCTTTACTCACAGCAAAGTTTTTAGTCAAAATCAGGTTAATGACCAGGGCCACGGTAAGATGGTTCTTAATTGGTATCTATCACATATTGACCATCAGGAGAAAAGGGAGTTATACTATAAGTTTACTTACTACATGAATGGTAATTTAGTGCTGCGACAAGAAATAAAGAATGACAGTAGCTTAATTGAAAAAAGCTATTCTGAGAACGGCTTTCTGACTGTAAGTAAGACTATGCCTACCTATCTTATTAATATCTCGAAAGCACTTGTTAGATACCAAAGCGAAACAGATTCTAGCAAAGTTGAAGAAGTTGGTTTAGCTGATTATGGTCCTGAGCTATTTTATAAATGCGCGGTAACACCACCTAAAATAACAATGCTTGATACATTAAGCAAACAAACTCTGACGGTAGCAGGACACACATGCATTAAAGGTAAGGCACATATCTTAAACTCAGATTTTGAATTTGCATATACCAAATCACGACTAAATGTTAAATCCCCTTTAAATCTATTTGTTCCTAATTTTCCTTATCAAATCCTTTGGATTAAAATTCCTCTTGACAATAATCCACAGGGCATACAGACCTTCGTAATTGAAAGTACTTCCGAAACAATACCTGAAAATATTAAAAATTCAATAACCTGGTAATCGATCATTATTTAACTTAAAATATATTATTATGAAAACAAAAAATCTGGTATTGACAGCAATGTCATTATCCCTCCTCCTTGCGTGTAAAAAGCAAGAAGCAATCACAACGGAAGTTGATTACAAAAGGAAGCTAGAGCAAGAATTTAACTTAACTTCTACGACTTCTTCTGTTAAAATGTCTAATAAAGAAAGTAAGCCAGTTCATAATTTTGCAACTTACGAGGAGCAATATAAGTATCTAAAAGAATTGGTCAAGAATACTGTCATTTATGATACTGTAATTATCTATCCATCAAGCAAAATTAACTCTAAATCGAGTTCAAGCGATGGGCTTAAATTGGTTGGAAAAAATAATAAAGCTTTCGAAGCCGGCGATAAGGGAGTTGAGCAAAACTTTTATACGCGCTATATCTCAAAATCAGCAAAATCTTCTGTTACTAATACCTTTACACTTTCATACTCAGTTTCAACAACTGCGAACTGGCCTTGGAAAAGGGAAACACCAAGTTCGCCACCAGCGTATCTTGGATACTGCTACCTTTCAGACACCAATGCTTACGGCCCGTATGTAACATATGCCGGCTTTATGCAATTGACCAACTACAACGTAGTCCTTAGCGCAAACGGTGGGGGTGGCTCAGCTAATGGCACCGCACAGCTGTACGCGACCACCGGGGGTTTTACAAATTCTGTATCTGTAGGCTTACAGGGTACTTTCACATTAGTTTCACCGGCAACACCGCAAAGCCCGCTAATGATCTATTATACCTTTACAGCCACGGAACCTACATTACCTTAATGGTGATTGAAACCTAGCTTTTGTTTAATAGCAATGTTAATCCACTTCTTTATTTTAAAGAAGTGGATTAATGTTAAATAATGTCTATTTATTTGGGGTTCCTCAGATTCTCCTACCCTTTTTCCCTGATTTAATTGGTGACTTCGCCTCTTTATTTTCCATTCTTTTGTAAGCGACCTCAGATAAAATCTGGTCCACAATTTCTTTTATCGGCTGGGGAACAGAAACTGACCTATCTTTCAGTATGTCTTTTTTATTGGTCACTTCTGATAGCCAATCAATATAACTTCTGGCATCAGCCATATTAATAGGTTCCATTTTCCTGTAGCCTGCATTTTTAGAATCATCAAGTCCTATATAAAAACCATGATCGGGAAAATCAAGCTTATCATAAACGATGATAATATTATCCATTGATTTTTGTGAAACATTATTTTTATGACTGGCTATTATCCGGCCTTTGTATTCTTCGATCACATAATCGGGATCATTCTTTGCTATCATGTCTGTTTACTTTAGTAATTATTGATACTTAATGCTTCCAACTAGTATTGAACGAATACATTATCAGATAAAATCTACGATGTCGAAATCGTCTAGTGCATTAGAGTTGTCTTTTGGAATGACACTTTTCTCTTCCGATATTGATTTATCCAAAAGCTTTGCAATTTTTTGGGATGCGCCATCGATAGAATCCCGCATCATACTAAAAAACTCGGTTCCCTCAATTTTTTGAATGATCCCAGCGGTTTCTCTTTCCTGAACTGTATCAAGACTGTCCTGTTGCAGCAACTTCCCAACTTTCGTCAGCTCCTCTACAGAAACCGCCTGAACAAAACGATCATCATCTGGCGGGACATCATTATCATCATCTTGCTCTATAACATCACTGGATTTAATGTCATCATTATTTTTATTCTTGATAGCGTCGGTATTTTCCTGTCCTGCTTTAGTGGCGATCAATTTTTCTACCAACTTTTTCCGATTGGCCAACCACGCAGGCATCGTTTCTTTCTCAGCAATTACGACCTTTCCTATGACATCTGGTAAAGTCTTCTCTGCGACCTGCTGACCCTTACGTTCGGCTCCCCCAATTTTGACTTTCTCAACCAGCAGTAGTATAATCACCACTATCAGACAGATCAGTATTGCAATCTCTATTAAATTGTCCATGATCCTAAAAAAGTGGCTTAGATTTGTTAATGAATTCCTTTATCAGCATATCTTCAAATACCGTGAAATGATGCCTCAATATGTTATCCAGCAACGCATAGAGTGGTATTTTATCCTCTCCTATAACATTCGCGATTCTTGACAATCTGGTATGATGCTCACTGCTGACATAGATACATTTATGACCCCGTTTATCCATAAAAGTATCTGATAGGAACAGTGATTCGTAATTCACATTATCATAAGCTACCTGCTGATGTAGCTTTACGGTAACTTCAACTTGATTTTTTGGCTTTTTCATCTTATAAAATGGGTTTAAATTTTTTATTGAAATAATCGGTAATCTCCTCGCCATATTCACGGAAATGATTTTCCAGTATATTGTCTATATAGGAATACAGCGTTACTTTGTCCTCACGGGTCAGCTGCACTATGCGCAAGAGCCGTTCGTGATATTCAGACCGTATATAGACAACCTTCCCGCTCCTGCCCGTAGGGAAACGGTTGGCAAGAAAAAATTCTTCGTAATCTACCTTTTTGCCGGACCTTGTCCTGGACTTCTCGGCTTTGGCCATAGGATCTGCGATTTTATCCGCGCTCTCCTCTGTATTTGCCGCAGGTAAAGGTTCATTGCCACTCATGATGTTCATCAGATACTCCTCATCGATGATCGGTTTCTCAAATTCTTTACGATCTTTCTTCATCTCAGATATGAATTATTTTTAGAAATTCCTTAACAAATTGATCCACACGCGTTGTTTTTAAAATTTGTGGATCAGCGGGTAATAGTGTTGATTTAAAAACATAATTTCCCGTATCATCAATTTCTTTCCGGAAACGTTTACTGTCCATGATCCGCGTTGCCATAATCGGAAGTGATAATCCCTCTATTACTCTTTCATAAGCATCGTACAGGACTGTTTTCTCTCTACCGTCAACCTGGTTCCAGAATAGGAATAAAGACTGCTCGATGGGATTTTTATTCTGCGCAGGAAGTCTTAGGAAAACCTCACTGAATGCCAGTGTGCTCTCCACAACAAGGCGGTCTGCCGTAATAGGTGAAAAAATATAATTCATCCCCTTTAAAGCACCGATAACCCCCTGGGTGTTGGCTGTACCCGGTAGGTCAAAAAAGATAATATCCGGCGGAACGGAGCTGCTCTCACAGTAGTCAAAAGCCTTTTCAAGTGCGTTATCCGCCTTACACTTGATGATCGGATAAGCCTTTTTATTGATCGTATGGAATTGTTTAACGGCCTGTCTTTTGTGATAATCACTTTCCATTACCGTACGTTTATCTCTTTCACGAATACCGATCAGGCTATATTGCGGAAAATCGCAATCCAGTACCAGGATATTATATCCAAGGCGGTAATGCAGAACGCTCGCTAGCAATATCGTCATCGTAGATTTACCCACTCCCCCCTTTTGCGCATAAATGCTCACCTTTAAAGGCTCTTTCTTTTTTTCCATATTATATTATTTTATAGCTTCTTACTTTTAAAGTTGAATTATAAAGCAATTGCCTAAGTTTACAGATGCATAGTAAAATATATGTAGAGTCAGTTATACGAGTTTAAAAAGGGCCTTATATAAATACTCACATCTTATCTGTAAATCATACATAATTCTTAGAATTTTGTAAACTGGTAAAAAATCTACCAACATTTATGACTTCATATTTTACCGTTTTTATCCTTTTACCCTTTTATAGTTTTACGTTTTTATAGTTTTATGCTTTTACATTTTTAAAACCTAACACTTTTATGCTTTTACAATTACCTGGTTTGTAACTGGCTAAGTTAACCATAGTCACTACCCACATGCCGTATGCTAAGGAAGGCAACTGTAGGAGCTGTAAAGCAGAAGTTTTACTACCTTTCCTCTTTTTACCTACGGTTTCCGAAAGCTCTTTATGATGCGAGCTTTATTCTATTCTTTCTCATATCTGTTCCCAAGAACAGAGCAAGTTGTGTTTTGAGGCACTCAAAACTCGTTTTGTGCCCCAAAACTACTTGCTCTGCCGAGGGCTCGGTAATCCTCCAAAGTCGGATTTACCTTTTATGATGTTATTGATATTAGTTGTGAATTTTTAGGAAAAGAGAGGTTCCCAAAAGCTATTAAGCAATATAATTATTGATATTTTGATATGTTTTGGAAAAAAGTATATGGTAACAAATCGTAAAGGTGGTCGCAAACCTAAACTTGAGAAAGCAACACATAGATACGTTTTCCGTCTCACGGATTCGGAAAACGCAAAATTTCAAACGCTATTTGAACAATCCGGACTGGATAATAGAGCAAAGTTTATCGTATCCATTCTATTTGAAAGAAAGATAAATTCGGTTATTGTTGATAAAGGAGCTATCGATTATTGCACTAAATTATCGCAATTTTTTGCACAGTTCCGTGCAATTGGAGTCAATTACAATCAGATCGTAAAGATCCTGCACACTAATTTTAGCGATAAAAAAACAGTGCATTATATCGGAAAACTTGAAGACCTTACCAAAGAACTTGCTGGGATCTGCCGGGATGTTTTAATACTCAGCAAAAAATTTGAAGCGGAACATCTTGTCAAAAAAGCTAGGTTATGATTGCAAAAATAGGTCGTGGATCAAATTTATATGGTGCTTTGAATTATAACAACTCCAAGGTAATCCAAAACAATGCCTCAATATTATACCTTAACAATATGTTTGAAACACCCGATGGCGAATATACAACAGTTCAGCTGTTGTCCTCATTCCTGCCCCATCTTGCGGCAAATAAAAATACAGAGAAGACAGCAATCCATATTTCCCTAAATCCAGATCCAAAAGATATGTTATCAGATGAAGATTATGTTGGAATAGCTGGGGAATATATGAAGAAGATGGGATACGGTACTCAACCTTATGTGGTTTTTAAACATAGTGATATCGACCGTAGCCATATCCATATTGTTTCCACAAATGTGGACAAAAATGGAAGCAAAATATCTGATGTTTTTGAAAAGAGAAGATCAATGGAAATCTGTCGCCAAATTGAAAAAAAATATAAGTTAATACGAGCAGACGAAAGAATTAGTTCCAACGATAGTCTCGCTTTCGTACCTGTTGATCATACTAAAGGAAATGTAAAGAGCCAGATTGCAGCTGTTGTGAGATATCTCCCGAAATATTATCATTTTCAAAATCTTGGAAGTTATAACGCGTTGCTATCGCTATTCAATGTCTCGGCTGAAACCATCAAAAA
This sequence comes from uncultured Sphingobacterium sp., assembly GCF_964277905.1. Taxonomy (NCBI): domain Bacteria; kingdom Pseudomonadati; phylum Bacteroidota; class Sphingobacteriia; order Sphingobacteriales; family Sphingobacteriaceae; genus Sphingobacterium; species uncultured Sphingobacterium sp. Next base: position 792,739 of record NZ_CAXYKD010000048.1, on the reverse strand, counting down.
GGAATATAATGGTGAGATTAAAGAAGGCTTGATCTATTTCGCGCTAGATAAGAATGGGGAGAAGACCACAAATCCATTCAAAGCATCCCTTTTCGGCAAACAAGCAGGACTCATAGCACTTCAAACACATTTTATAAAAAGTAAAGAACTTGCTGCAGAAACTAAAGAAAAAAGCAAAAATATCATTGCGCAAGCCATTAGTATAGCCCGAAGTGAAAAGGACTTTAAAGAGTATTTAATAGACCACGGGATTAATCTAGTGATCCGAAGAAATGATCAAGGCAGATTATACGGAATTAGCTTTATAGATCATAATTCGCGCAACGTATTCAATGGCTCTCATCTCGGTAAGGAATTTTCGGCAAATTCATTCAATGCGCTGTTTTCAAGTAGCCAAAGTTCTTTAGTAGTAGAATATATAGATAATTCACAAAAAAAAGACACTTCAAAGCAATCAAGATCAGCTAACTATTCGCTCCATCCACTATTCGACTTTATGATAAATAACGGATCTGTTTTTAGTGATTGGGGACTCCTTGATCAGCTTCTACTTCATGGGATCACAGAAGATCCAGAAGAACATCTATTTGAGTTTAACATGAAAAAAAGGAGAAAGCGCAAAAGATAAGCAGTAGCATCAAAAATAATCCTTAAAATATGTCGGACGACATCGCGCATCCTACTCTATAACAGAGTCAAAGCAGTATATTTCTACAAAACTAAAAAAAAGGAAGTCCTAAATTCGGACTTCCTTATTACCTATGAAATACAATTCCAATAAAAAGGAATAGCAAGCAATTGAAAACATATTACACAAAGAACAGACCTTCGGCTTGGAAGCCATTTGGTTGTACAGTCGGCAACTTTTCTAATTCAGCTTTTTCGCCCCTTCTTACATAGTCCCTAATGATGGAATCACCACCTGAACCTTGAATATATTTACCTGTTGCTCTTTCAACCCATCCATGAACTACTACGCCAACAAATTTTTTGTATTCTGTTTTACTTGCAAGAGGGCTGGTATCTCGAAAGTTTTCTCGAGAATTACCTGTAAGATTAGCTTGAGGATGCCTAGAGTGATCATATTTCCACCAAACTGCTAACGATATTTCTCCAAAACTGATTTCTCTCCATATTACGACGCTTTGAAATCCGAACAAATTAACAAAAACGTGCCCTTCATCTTCCTTCTTATTCTTGTCAAACTGCAAAAGATCTTTGTTTTGTTTTAGAAGTTCATTTAATCCTGCTATCAATAGATTCCGATAGGGATTCTTTGTCTTCAAGGTTAATTCCTTTATCTCAGTCATCTCATAAACCAAAGAAGGAACACCAGATTTATTTAATAAATTCTGAAAATGTTTCCAGCTATGAAATCCGTTTTGTTTTGAGGCAAGTTCCAAAGCCTCATGATGAGAAATATTCTGATTTTTTTTAATAGATTTTGCGATACGCTTAATATAATCAGCAGTATGCCCATTTACTTTTTTTTCCATGTTTTAACAATATATCTTGCATAGAAATGATGTCACCTGTCAGCCAAAACCCCTTACAAGAAATTTGTTAAAGTGGTATATAAAGTTAGATACAGTGCTAAAATAGCTTCGCTATGACAAGTGGCAAGCTTCTGTAAAGCTCGAAACAAATATAGCAAAATATTTTGGTATTATTTTTCCTTTCATAGCTACTGCCAAATTAGAATCTATATCTAAGAGCAATCTGACGCCAGATATCTTCGGCTAAATCCTGATCTTCACCATGTTCAAAATTCCATTTGCCGTTTTCCTTTTTTAGTCTCTGCACCAGTCCATCCAAGAGTATCTGAAATTCCGACATATTCTTAGTCAAATCTCTCTTCAATAATACGACTTGAAAATCACGATTTTTAAAGGTGATTCTGAATACCTGTTTATTAAATTGCTCTTCAAATTGTCCTATAGTATCAAACATAATCCACTTCCGAAATTCAGTCTAATTATAGGAATTTTATTGCAGATAAAAAACTTAATGGCTAATCTAAATCTTACAATATTTCAAAGGTATTGGAAGTTATAGGCAAATGTATGCCATCTTATGCATTAGCAGAAAAATTGTTCGTCATGACTAATATCTATGGTGAAACTTTTCATATATGCAAGAAGACGATTTAAGAGGCCTCGCAAAAATTATGGCTTTCATGCGAGCTGTAAGCATTCTCCTAGTTTTGATGAATTTCTACTGGTTCTGTTACTCCTTTTTCTTTGAACAGGGATGGACGCTCGAAATTGTCGAGCGAATTCTCAAAAATTTCCAAAAAACCTCTGGTTTATTTACTAATTCAACATACAGCAAACTGTTTGCCCTAATCTTATTGGCACTGAGCTGTCTGGGAACTAAAGGCGTGAAAAACGAAAAAATTAAGTGGAAAAATATCAATACATGTCTATTTACTGGATCAATACTATACTTACTCAATTTCCCGCTTATTGAAATATCAGGCATTCTATATATGGTTTCAACATCTGCAGGTTTTATCCTGCTTATGGTTGCTGGATTATGGATGAGTAGGCTGCTTAAAAACAAATTGATGGATGATCCTTTCAATTATGAAAACGAAAGCTTCATGCAGGAGACAAAGCTTTTAGAAAATGAGTTTTCCGTTAACCTGCCGACAAAATTTTATTATCGTGGAAAATGGAATGACGGATGGATATCGGTGGTGAACGTCTTTCGCGCATCTATCGTACTAGGTACTCCCGGAAGTGGTAAGAGCTACGCTATAGTAAACAACTACATTAAGCAACATATCGAAAAAGGCTTCTCGATGTACATTTACGATTTCAAATTTGATGATCTTTCACTAATCGCTTACAACCATCTCCTGAAGCACAGTGACAAGTACGATGTAAAACCCAAATTCTATGTGATCAACTTTGATAATCCACGCAAAAGCCATCGCTGCAATCCCTTAAATCCTAAATTCATGACCGACATCTCTGATGCATACGAAGCATCGTACACCATCATGCTAAACCTCAATAAGACGTGGATTCAGAAACAAGGGGATTTTTTTGTTGAGTCACCAATCATCCTGCTAGCAGCGATCATCTGGTTTTTGAAGATTTATGATAATGGTAAATTCTGCACTTTTCCGCACGCTATCGAACTACTTAATAAAAAATATGCTGATATTTTTACAATACTTACAAGTTATTCTGAGCTTGAAAACTACCTTAGTCCCTTTCTTGATGCTTGGGAAGGCGGGGCACAAGATCAACTACAAGGCCAGATTGCATCCGCTAAAATCCCGCTATCAAGAATGATCTCTCCGCAGCTCTACTGGGTTATGTCCGGGGATGATTTTTCATTGGACATAAACAATCCGAAGGAACCCAAAATCCTATGTGTTGGCAATAACCCAGATAGACAGAACATATACTCGGCTGCCCTTGGCTTATACAACTCCAGAATTGTAAAAATGATAAATAAAAAGGGAAAACTTAAAAGTTCCGTTATTATTGACGAACTTCCCACAATTTATTTCCGTGGATTGGATAATCTGATCGCAACAGCCCGAAGCAATAAAGTGGCTGTCTGTCTTGGTTTTCAGGATTTCTCTCAATTGATCCGGGATTATGGTGACAAGGAAGCGAAAGTTATACTCAATACCGTCGGAAATATATTCTCAGGTCAGGTCGTGGGTGAAACCGCCAAAACACTTTCAGAACGGTTTGGAAAGATTGTCCAAAAACGTCAATCGATATCTATCAACAGAAATGATACCAGTACATCTATATCAACACAATTAGACAGTCTGATTCCTGCGTCTAAAATATCTACTCTTTCGCAGGGAATGTTTGTGGGAGCCGTTGCTGACAATTTTGGTGAGAAAATAGAGCAAAAAATATTTCATGCCCAAATCGTAGTAGATACGGAAAAGGTGGCCTTAGAAAGTAAAAACTATAAGCCTATTCCAGAGATCCGTTCTTTTATTTCAGAAACTGGCGAGGACAGAATGGACAAAGAAATTGATCAAAATTATCGCCAGGTCAAACTTGATGTTTCAAAAATTATTGCAAGTGAACTTTCGCGAATTCAAAATGACCCTGAATTAAGACATTTGATAAGATAAACGCGATATTAAAATGTAATAAAGTGAGTAATATTAATCAATAGCCTAAGATAGAGCAACATTTTATTAACCGACAACATAATCATATTGTCACTCCCTTTTGAATCTGCAATACATATAATTTAATACAATCGTAAATTATCTAAAGCAGAAGCATTAAGTCGTTATCTTTGTAATGAGTTAGAATTTTCATAGCGGTACTCAAAATTTCACTAATTAAAAAGTACGAAGTTTTGTGCCAAAAATAAATTATTACTCCATCTTTAATCAAAAAATAAAATGCTCGATAAACTACTCAATTTGATCAGTGAAAAACCTGAGATTTTAATTTCACTCTCTAGCGGAGTGGTATTGCCAATAGTTTTAATATGGCTAACCAATCATTATAATTTAAAACAAAAAAATAAAGAAAAGGAGCTTGAATTCAAGTATAATGATCTCAATGATTTAAAAGTACAAGAGAGGTTAGTTTACAGCTCCTTATCCAAGATTTTATTCGACGTTCAACAACTGCACGTAGCATTGTCTGGAAATTGCATAGACAATAACTGTATTGATAATGCATTGACAAAATTTGAAGATTCTGTAGCAAGATGTCATGGGGATTTATCTAAAAACCTACTTTATATGCCTTCAAAAGTTATAAATCTCATTTATCAATTTTATAGTAAGATAAGCGATCTGAAAATAAAATTAAAAGAGTTCAATGAATCAAAAAAATATGAAATGGCCCATGTTTCGGTTTATGTTGACTCCCAAGATTTAGCCGAAACCTTGATAGAAATACAGGAATTGATTGTTAAAAAAAATAATAGTACAATAAGTGACTTTGATAAAACCCAACAGGAAATGATGAAGTACTGTTGTGGTAGAAAACCGCCTCAAGATTTATTTGATCAATACATCACCCAATTAAAAGCGATGAAACCTGAATTATCTGAGCAGGAAATTGAAAAAATGACTAGAAGATGGAAATCGTAACTTTTATTCTATCAATACTAGATTAGTAGTACGGTTAATCACCTACATAATTATGTTAGTCCTCGTAATTTAAAGTTAGGGCAATTTTTAATATCTATTTTGATTTCTGCCTTAACATCTGGACCTCGATCATTATCTCCTTTTATGTCCAATGATGACTGTATTTTTCTTTCCACACCGGCGAGTTCAGTTTTCAAAGCTGCAAGCACTTTTTCTTTGTTCCAACTGCCATTCACAATATCATATAGTACAATCTGGTCAGCTTTTAGCTGATTTATCTTCTTTTTCTCTTCGTCAATGAGTCCAGGAAGTTTTTGAAGGGCACTAATAAAATTTAAGCTTACCCGCTCGGGATCGCTTGCCATAATACCATTATTGTGAGTATACTTAATATTTCCTTCACCACAGACAAAGAACCTGTTATCTCTTTCAATAGAGCCGGATCCCTCTTTTTGGATCATCTCCGTTTTTACGAGCAGCCTAAAACCATATAAAGTACCAATTTCTTCATAATCCCCGCCTGTCCTTGCAGTTCCTGCAAGTTTAGCCAGTTTTGCACCAATTTCCTTAACATCTGAATCTTTAGGCAAGCCATCCAACATGATCGGGTTCAAAACTTTTCCGTCTTGCGATTTTTGGACATGATTTAGATAGTTTTCCCAATCTGCATTTAACCTTGCTAACCGGGACTTTCTCCCTTCAAGTTCTTCTTGCAGACTTTCCAATTTTGAACTGGAACTCCACTTTGATCGTAAGAAAGCCTGTTTCTCACTTTCAAGAACAGAAATTTTCTTTTCGACTTTCGCTTTTTCCAATAGATCGGTATTACCTGATAATAAAGCCACATACTCGGAAAAATTCATACCCGAAACTTCATCCATTCCCCCTTCATCAAGTATCCGTACTGCGATGGTATTACTCTTTAACTGTCCGATAAAACGCTGCTTATTTGCTAGTGTATTAAATTTGTACGCATCCAATGATTTTTCTACTGCATAAATAAAAACATCGACTTTATTGTCAGCAAAAAATTTAGCAATCTCATTGCCCTTTCGAACAGCGCGACCGTCCCGCTGCTCCAGATCCGATGGCCGCCATGGAATATCCAGATGATGCACAGCTACTGCCCTCTTTTGGGCATTTACCCCTGTTCCTAGCATTTCTGTCGATCCAAAGAGGACCCTAATTTTCCCTTCATTGGTAGCTTTGATCAGTTCTTTACGCTGATCCTCCGTTTTTGCTTCCTGAATAAAGCGGATCTCCTCTGCCGTTATCCCATGATCTTTGACAAGTTTCCGTTTAGTCTCGCTGTATATGTTCCACTCGCCCGGTTTAAAAGTGCCGAGGTCTGAAAAAATAAATTGAGTGCCTTTTTGCGCATTGAAATTTTTATAATATTTTGCAATATTTGCTGCACAAACAGAAACTTTGTTTCCCGGATCGTCTGTATATCGCGAAGATATAAGCCGCATATCAAGGGACATTTTCCTTGCAAAATCTGTCGCGATCAACATCTTGGCTTTCTGCTCTGTCGGCGTTAGCGGAGCTCTACCAAGTAACTCAGCATTGCCACTCTTTGCAAACTCCATCAACTTTTTAATGAAAATTTCCTGATCCGGGGTCGGCGGTATATTGTAGAGGATCTCATTTTTTATCGGCCTATCAATTCCGATATCAGCCGCAGTACGATAATCGGTGATTTCAGTGTAAAATTGGGACAGTTCGGGCACTTTTATAAAATGTCTGAACCGCTCCTTCTGAACGATATTATTGGCAACAGAGAATTCATAATCTATCGATTTACGGGCATAAATAGCAGCCCATGCATCAAAACAATTAATCCCCTGTCTTTCCAGCGCTTTTGGTCTTAAGAATTTAAAAAGGCAGTATAACTCTGTAAGTGAATTTGAAATAGTGGTTCCAGAAAGAAAAGTTGCACCAAGATCTTTCCCATTTCTTTCCTGAATTGTACGGATGGCAAAAAGTAGGTTGAGTGCCTTTTGGCTGCCTTGTACATTGCCCAATCCAGCTACGCGCTCATGACGCGTATTGAACATGAGATTTTTGAATTTATGGCTCTCATCAACAAAAATATGATCAATACCCATCATTTTAAAGTCGACGACATCATCCTTTCGGTTTTCGATATCATGCTCCAGTGTCTTAAGCTTCACAGCTAAGTTTTTCTTCCGGATTTCTACACCTTTCATCATTGCACCAGATACATCTTTCCCCTGACTGCGCAGTGCGTCAAGATTTTGCTCCACAGACATCAGTTCCGCTTGAAGTATCTCCTTCTGCAATTCTGTTGATTGGGGGATCATACCAAACTGGTCATGTGTGAGGATAATGCAGTCCCAATCATTGTTCTTGATATCGCCAAAAATCTTAAGCCTTTTCTGGGGTGTGAAGTCCTTTTTACCGGGGTATAATATCTTTGCGAAAGGATAAGCTTTTCGATAGGTTTCTGCAATCTCGTGAACATTGGCCTTTAGCGCTATGATCATTGGCTTGTGAACTAGCCCCAACCTTTTCATTTCTTGCGCTCCTGCACACATAATAAGTGTCTTGCCTCCCCCAACTTCATGATCACAGATACCGCCATTATTACTTTTAAGCATGTAAATAGCATCTTTCTGACTTTGATACAGATCCTCTATGCCTACTGCCCTGCGGTCAAGCCCTGGAAATGTTTGATGGCTACCATCATAATACGGTCTGACATGACAATTAAAAAGCTCGTTATATCTTCCGGTAAGTTTCCTTTTAAAATTATCGTCCTGCTGATAAAGCCAATCCGTAAATTCATGCCGGATCTCATCAATTTTGCCATTGGCCATCTGGATAGCATCCATATCCTTAACCTTGATGGCAGTCCCATCCGCTAAGTACTCAGTTTTGGTGATATCCGGAGTGGTATTAACAAGAGCATGCCGCAGCAGCTTCAAACCATCAAATGTCCGGTTCTCAGATTTAATAGCGTATTTTTCTGAAATCCTAATATTGCTGGATTTTGCATTTACAGAAAAATCATCGCTGCTCTCTGAATAGTAAATCCGTACATCGGTGTCAAAGAGATGGCTTGCGAAACGGTTATAAATTTCTGTGTCGATCCATCGCTCCCCCAGGTTAAAATCTAGCTCCTCAAATTTAATCGGTTCAGGAATGACTTTTTCAAGCGCTTCCAGACTCTGCCGGGCTTCCATGTCTTCCCGATGGTTAGAAAGGTAATCATTCAGTTGCGTCGCTTTTAAAACAACATTTCCAGCAAGAAATTTCTGAGATACTTCCAATTCACCAGATAACGGATTGAAGAAAATTTGGCCCTGCAGATCTTTCCTTAATTCGTTTTCGGAAAGGCCACTCACCTGAATCATAAAAGCAAGATCTACGGAGCCCGTTTGATTAAGTGAAGCCGACAAAGCCTCTGAAGCGCTGCTTACAGCAACTTCTGCCGTGGAGAAACTAACTGGATTTGTAAAAATATCTGCCTTATGGATGACACCACCAACCACCCGCTCAAGAAAAGGAACTTCATTTCCGGAAGAGTCCATTTTAATGAATCTAATATTTTCGGCTGTATTTAAATTTCCATACCGTCCAGTAAACTCATCATAGGTCCTATTTAAAAGCTGTCGCCCCTCTTCATCCTCCGCTCTACTTTTAGCTTCAATTTCATACAGCGAATGGTAGCTATCCCTTAGGTTGATATAGCTCTGGATTCGCTCCTGATCCTTTTTGGATAGTTCAAGTGGATGAAAAATATAGGTCCCATCACGACGGTTAATTTTTAGTTTCCCGATACTGCTACCCGAAATAATTATAGTATCTTCACGGTAAAATGCCTTCACTTCACCGTCAAAGGCTCTTACCTCATTCTTTAACACCGAATCGTCAGGTAGCTCATGGAATAACGATGCGACCTCTGTAAGTTTCGTTAAGGTTGTTGATAGAGGCTTTTTTTGCACACTTTCTTTCTGATCCGATCTACTTGCCCGTCGCGGTTTATTATGACTTGTATAAACTTCATCTGCATCAAAAAAGGAAAGCTGCTGAAAATTTGTAATCTTACTTTGGCTTGTGCTTTTCCTACTTTTCTTTGCCTTTTTAACCGATAAATCATCAATAACCTGATCGGAAAAAAGGCTTAGTTGAGTCACTGTTTCAGAATTACCAGCATCAGGTTTTCCGCTTTTTGGAGGATTTAGAATTCGTTCTGATGTCAAATTATTACCAACCTCTTTCATGCTGTGTTCATCATAAAGCTCGCGGTTGAAATACTGCAGGAAAGCCTCTGAAAGCTTTAGATGAACATCCATTGCAATTCCAGCAACTCCACCATCATGCACATGCACCGTTGTCGGCTTCCCATATTGATCAGTATCCTGAAAAGAACGCGTAGCAATAATGTAGTTTGGATTATAAAATAAGAGGTTGCAGTTTTCTGTGGTCCCCATAAAATCCCTTGCACGCATAGATAAGGAACGAGGCTGTGTATTTTTTTGCAGAACAATGAGGTCTGTGCCCACCGAAGTGCCACTTTCTTCAAATAAATTATTCGGTAACCGTAGCGCGGCCACCAGACTGTGCTCACGCATCAATGCTTCACGGATCGGATAGTTGGAAGGACTGTTCAGAACCCCTTGCGAAGTAATAAATGCCAGCAGCCCACCTTCGCGCAGTTTATCGGTAGCTTTTAAAAAGAAATAATTATGGACGCTCTGTGCAGCAAATTTCCGGACCTTATCTGTGCCCCTTGAATAAGTTAGATCAAATATTGAAGTAGTTCCGAACGGAATATTACCGATAACGACATCATACCCGGTATCTCCTTCTCCAATATTCTCAAAGCTGTCTATTCTGATTTCAGCATGGGAACCATACAAATTTTTCAGGATTTTCCCCGTTATTAAGTCCTGTTCATAAGCACAAATATTTACATGATCCAGTTCTCTAAAGGGCTCAATAAAAGCTCCTACACCGGCCGATGGCTCAAGCATGCTACCAATATCTATTCCCGTTTCCAGTATTGCCTTTGCTATGCTGCCGGTAATCTCTTTCGGTGTGTAAAATGCATCTAGGATAGAACCCTTAACTTTTGCCACATAGTCGGCATACTTACTTTGATCTTCTGTATTTTCTCTGATGAGCGTAAATAATTCCTGCGTCATCGCAAAATAAGGCCGATCAGAAGCCTTCCAGCCATTGATGTCATCCGGTAATGAGACGGGATTTAAGATAAATTTCAAGCCTCCAAATCCCGCAAAATTATGTAGTAGCAGTTTTTCATGCTCAGTTGCTTCCCGCCCCTCCTTTTCAATACTGAAACTTGTTTTGATGGCATCAATGTTCTGCCGTAAATGGCGTTTCTTATCGAATACCATTTTGCTCAATCCAAATAGCAATAAAACCTGTTAGCTCCGTATACAGCAGATCGTAACCAGTTGTATAGGCGAAATCATCAGTCAATTCATAATGCTCAAAGCATTCATGGCATTTTGGAAGGATCTTCAGTGCAAAATCGCGATAATCGAGTTCATCAAAAACATCAGAAAATTCGTAGGAAAGAACCTCAAACAGAGAATCAAATTTAGAAAAGTGCAATCCCTCATAAAGAATACCGTCGGCGATCTCATTACATTCGTTAATAGGATTGCCTGCCCTAAACGCGCCATCGTATGCGTTTGCTGCCCACCTGGCGCGCTGATCAATAAAATTTGTATCAGCAGATCTTTCAGGAAAACTTGAATCAATGTGATCCTGCAACTTTAATTTGTAATAGGAATAGTCCTGGTTATGCTTTTTCATATCGCTATAATTTTTATAAGTTTTATAGCGGTAAACCTAGGTTGGTTGAGCTGCACTGTTGGCATTGTGTCCTATCCGTTCCTATCCTTGCATCGATATTCCTAAAACCTTATAAAAAAAGAAACCCGGAACCATTTAAGGCTCCAGGCTTCACTAACCAAATCACATCATGAACTATTTGTATTTATGTTTCTTTTTTTCTTCAAATTCAAAAGTGGTCGATCCAGATCCGTCCAGTAAGATATAAGCACTAAATGGTTTCTTATTTCTACCCACCATTTTTTTAATTAAAGGTGTCCGCCGTTTTGTTAAAAGCGCTTCAATTTCTTTGTATTGCAACTGGACGCCGCATATGTTCCGGAATAATTTCCAGCCACAATTCTGATCTGTACATCTGATTATTTTTTCTCCGAGAATTACTGAGGAAGTGCATTTTGGGCAGTTGAGATGTACGGTATTCGATGATTTTCTTTTTATATTCAGCAGCTCATCGGTAACCTGCTGTACCATCAGCTCTACCTCAGCATGAAAAATCCCAGAATCCAGTTCACCATTTTCGATTTTCTCAAATGCAATTTCCCACTGAGCAGTCATTGCAGCATCAGCAATTTTCTTATCGGCTACAATTTCGTAAACAAGCATTCCCCTATCTGTAGGGACAATAGCCTTGCTTTCTCTTCTGACGTACCCGCGGTCAATTAAGGTTTCAATCACGACAGCCCTTGTTGCCGGCGTTCCAATACCTAAGTCTTTGAGCATCTTGCGCTGCTGTTCATTTTCTACCGTAGCGCCAATATTTTCCATCTTATGAAGCAAATCAGCTTCCGTGTATAGCGTTGGAGGCTTGGTCTTCTTTGGAAGTACCTCTAAACTGTCTATTTTAACCTGGATTCCTACTTGCAGATCTGGAAAATCAGTGACCAGATCATCACCTTCCTCATCAAAATCACCGTTAACAACTTTCCATCCTGCAGAAACAATTTTGACAACCTTCAAATTGAAATCATAATGAAGAATACCAAATTTCACATCTGTGATTTCTTTATGGCATGTAGGTGAAACAGCTTCAAGCACGCGCCTGGCGATCATATCATAGAGAGCATCCTCATCAGCGTTCAATCGGGTCGGTATATTTTCCGTAATCAATATACCATGATGGTCTGTGACTTTTACATCATTTACAATGTGTCTGTTGTAGCGTTCCCACTTGATTTTGTCAACAGAATCTTTGCAGGAAGATCGAGAACCTAAGGCTAGAATCAGCGCAGGTATTTCGGGCCAGACATCTTCGGGAATATATTTGGATCCCGTTCGAGGATAGGTTATAAATTTCTTTTCGTACAGTTGCTGGGCAACTTCCAGGGTCCGCTGAGCAGAGTAGCCGAGCTTTTTATTCGCCTCTTTCTGCAGTCCTGTCAGATCAAATAGAAGTGGCGGTTGACTTGTGCCTGCTTTCTTTTCTACCTGTTTTACTTCTGCCACTCCGACACGTTCCAGGGTCCTCCTTACTGATTCAGCTTTTTCTTTATCTTCAAACTTATCTGTCGAAAGACTCTTAATACGAGCACCTTCTTTTATTGAAGAAAGTTCAAGCTGAAAGTAGTTTTTAACCTCAAATGATTCACACGCTAGAAAACGCTGACAAATTAGTGCAAGAGTGGGCGTCTGTACCCTTCCAAGAGAAAAAAGTCCATCACCCAAGGCAACGGTCAGCGCCTGCGTAGCATTGATTCCAACAAGCCAATCGCATTCAGACCGCTGCTTACCGGCGAGAAAAAGACCATTGAAATCGCTTCCCGGCAAGAGATTTTTGAATCCATCGATGATGGCCTTTTCGGTAAGGCTGTTAATCCAAAGCCGTTCAAAGGGCTTTGTGCAGCCCAGATATTGGTAGATAAACCGGAAGATAACTTCGCCCTCACGCCCCGCATCAGTCGCCACGATTATACTTTCGCACCGCTTAAATACAGACTCAACTACTGCAAGCTGCCGTTTCGATCCCTCATCGTCAATAAGGCCTTTACCCGACTTTATTTTTCTTCCTATTAATTTGAATCTTGATGGAATAATGGGAAGGGATTCCCTACTGAATCCCTTAATCCCATAATCTTCCGGCATAGCAGGACCTACCAGATGTCCCAGTGCCCAGGTCACCAGAAAACCTCCGCCTTCACAATATCCGTCTTTTTTATCTGTTGCACCTACGATACGTGCAAGGTCATAAGCTACTGAGGGCTTTTCCGCAATAATTGCTTTCATCAGGATCAATTCATTTTTTGTTTTCTGGTATTTTCCTTCTTCACAGTACCGTTCTGAACCGCATTTTTATTCGCAGAAGTCCCCTCTTTTTCTTTCCCCTGCCCCTGTTTCTGTATCTCTGTCTGTTTTTTAGATTTCTCCTGATTGGGATGATCAAAATCGAATTCTAATCTTCCGCTCTCTTTATTTTGCCAGAGGTAGCCTGAGTAAAGTTTTGTGCCTTCTTTATTGACAATATCTTTCACATAAATCACTTCACCATCCTGCAAAAGCTTCTTTTCCTTTTCATCCAAAATTTTACCTCTAAATTCATCAGGGATGCCCTCAACCTGCGCCTGTTGTTGGCTCTCCCCCTGTCCGACAAAAACAAGTTTTTTCGCGTCGGCGTTATATTGTAGATGCTGATTGAAGACTTCTCCCGTTTTCGAGTTTACCATACCTTCCACAAGGACCTGTTTACCCTCCAGCAGTTCAGCTTTTTGCTCCGGACTAAGTTTCACACCACCAAATTTTTCACTGATCTTGATCAGATCTACTGGAAAGGACACAACCTCATTGGTTAATTTGTCAATACTGATGAGAGCCTTCACCTTCGAACCGTCGGAATAATTTGTAAGTTCCGCAACGCGCCCCATGTTTCCTGTTTTCTTTAAATTATCCCGATCCTCAACTGTAAAAGAATGGCCATAAAACTGATTTTTAAGATCTGGTTCCACTCGGACTCCATGAGCCATCACGACAACTTTGTCCTGTACTTTACGTAATGAGAGACGTGCATCTCCTTTCATCACAACACCATCAAAATTCCCTTCAATTCGGTAAATCCCATCAGATTTATATCCTTTCAGCAGTTTCTCAAGTTGTCCGTTTTTTTCAAGCAGTTCACGGTTTAAATTCAGTTTTTCAAGTGATGTCCAGTCGATCTCCTGAGCATTGTACTTTTGAGGTCTACTCTCTGTTGTAGGTGCTGTGCCCTCCGATGTTTGATTTGTTTCCATATTTTTATTATTTAACTTATTGTCATATTTGATTTCAAGTGCATTAAGAAGCTTATTACCCTCGGGAGTGGGATGGTCAATGGCTTTCTGTAGCTTCTTAGCAACTTCATCCAGATTAATTTCAGGTGACCTGAAAAACCGGAAGGATAATGGATCATTGAGCCGGCGCCAGAAGTTCGAAAAGAAATTGCTTATAGCGTCCCCCTTATCCACACGCATAAAATCCAGAAGATTTGACTTCTTAGGTGTAGAGGTTTGCAGATTCCCTTCCTCATCCACACCCTTTACCGCCTCGATACGATTCTTTTTTTTATCAAGTACTAAAAGAATATCGGAAAGAGCTTCAAGTACTTGCTGCGGCTGGTTTTCTTTAGAAATAGTTTGTTCGTTCATAATAGAAAGTATTTCGGTGCTTGAAATTATTGGAAGGATTCTAAGAAGGAATTCCGCTCTCTTTTGCGTTCCTACATAGGCGTAAACTTTCCTCCATGGTAACTGTCACGGATAAACTGGTGGACGTCAGAACTCTTGTAGAAAACTTTTCCGCTTATTGTAAAGTATTTGATCTTACCAATGGTACGATAGCGTTGCAGACAACGGTAGGTTATCTTTAACATTTGCAGAACGTCTTGGTTGTCCAATAATTCTTCGCCGTCGATGCTGAGCCTTTTTTTCTCTCTATTTTCGATATCACCGGCAAGGACGTCGAATCTTTTCATGATTCGTTCCATCCAATTCAAAAATTCAACTCTGTCAATATTCATAGCCTTTTGCTGTTTGGTTTACAGAGCCAAAATTGGCCTTGTTTTTCCGGCAAAATCTAACAGTGCACATACCAATATGCTAGTCAGATATAGTTTTTTTTTCAGGCTTTCTTTGTGTGACTGTTGCCTGGGAGAGGGGATTAGAAACATCTACATGGGTAAGATATGACTAGGTATGGGTAAAAAAAAGAAGGATAACCCGTTGGATTACCCTTCTGATATATTAATTCTCTTCCAATCTATAAATCATTGTCCATATATTGTTCAAGATTGTATTTTAGCGAATGTAAAAAGCGAGCTCTTTGACCTGCTCTAAATTTCATCTGGTAAAACGCATGATGAATGTCACCGAGACTTACCTCGAATATATCCTCAAAAAGCTGGCTGATCTTTCGAATTCCAACACGGCCATTTGAAACACTTCTTGAAATGTGAAGCGCATAAATAAGCTCAATAAGAGCATTCTTCGAATCAGTCCAAGAAAATTCGGCATCTTCACTGATATCGAAATCATCGTTATTTGTAGGTTCAACTCTGCCAAATTTTCCCGAAAGGTAAGAATGATAAAGATCGTAAGCCTTGATCTGCGCGACCTTATAATCGTAGTAAGTCGAGAAATCCCTGTCAACCTCAAAGAAGAAGCTATCGACTCCATCAAAGTAGTTTATATTTCCTAGTCTATAATAGAACTCATCTTTGTCTGACCTACCGGTACGATAATAACTGTAGAAATCTGAAGAAGCTATATTTTTTTTATATTCCTTGTTGAGTAACTTAAGCTGCTCCGTATAGTAAGCTTCGGTCAATTCCGAATTTAAAGGGCTGTATGCTTCAATTTTTACTACCTTATTGTAAAACATTAGCCTGCCCAGAATTTCGGGCTTTACTCTTTTAAAGAAAGTAATTTCGTCCAAAATACTTTCAAAACCTTTCTGATTGATTTGTGCTTTTAATTCAGATAGAGTTTTATCAAGAAATGAAACCATGTGAAAAGCTTCATCAATTGCACTTTTTGTGCTCCTTGATATACTTATCTCTTCCTTTTCAATAGTTAATAAAATGTTTTTATATGCCTGTTTCATATGATTGTTTTTTAAAGTGATTATGCCCCACACTTTAAAATATATCCCGCTGTGTTGAGATAAAACAAAAATAAATATACACTATAATTTATTTCTTAATCATTGATTATGAAGGGTTTTAATTATTCGTAGTGAGTTAATTATTATCCGCTCGCATCTAACTAAGATTTGAGTACATAACAGAAGTTGCTTAATTTGTCAGATAAGTTTTAGGTATTACAATAAAAAATAATAATACTATAAAGAAATACATATAGCGTATTTGTATTAATGCTAGAAATACAGTGTACTTTTTCTAACAGATCTTTTTCATAGGTCAAAAATTGCAGTGTGGTTTTCATAATAACAAATTAAATACTATTTCCCACCATTTTTTTTGACAAAAAGCAAAAAAAATGAGGTTTAATTGAAATTTTAATCGTAAATTACCTTTATCATTAATAACCACCAATCCAACTTCTACAAAGTGTAAATGAAAAATATGGTAAGTACATTGGAAGAAAATTCAGCAAAAGAAACTCTCTTAAAGTTTCTTGATAGTATTCATTCCATGTCGCCAGAACTCCGAGACGCTTTATTCTTAAATACATATTTGCAAAAAGTAAACAAGAAGCATATTCTACTTAATATCGATGAAATCCAGAAGTCACTTTTCTTTGTTGTCAAAGGTTTAGTACGCTCCTACTACCTTGACAGTTTTGGAAAGGATATGACGTCTTGGCTACTCTTTGAAGGGGATCTAGCAATTTCTGTATATAGCTTTTTCAGTCAGAAACGATCTTTTGAAGTTTTGGAAGCTATAGAAGAAACAAGTTTTCTTGTACTTAGCCATGAGAAGCTCATGCAGCTCTATCAGCAGTTTCCCGAATTCAATTATATCGGAAGAATTCTTACTGAGACCTATTATATAAAAGCCGAAGAGAAGGCCAATGAATTACGTGTTTTTAGTGCAACAGAACGCTATCAGCATTTAATAAGAAAATACCCGAATATCGTTGCGCGCGTCCCTTTAGGTATGATTTCTTCGTACCTCGGAATAACGCAGTCTACATTAAGCAGAATCCGTTCAAAAACTGTACTTTAACCTATTTAGTACATTAATTTTGTTCGCTAATTTTTTTTAGGACACTCTAGGAAAAGATAGGTTAGGTTAACTATCACAGGCCGATCTAGTTTGTGACTTTTGTAGTATAGCAATTATTTCTAAAAACGGAACGGATATTATTTTTTATCCTCCAAATATTTATTCTAACGAATTCACTTAAAACTATTTATCAAATTAGTAACATAAAAGTTGGACAGCTAACTTGTGAGATGTTAGAAATACGTTATACCTGTTCACTTACCCAAACCAAAATCTTAAACTAAAATTAAAGAAGATGAAAAAAAGACGTAAACGACCACCACCTAAGTTACTCAATCCCCGTAGAGAAGAAAATTCAAAACAGTTAATGCCCCACAAATCTGTTAATCTCAACTACACCCGAACCCAATAAGCAATTTGCAAAAATTTAAAAATCTATGGATGAACAATTGAAATATGATCCACAGTTTTTGAAGATAAAACAAAATATAGAGTTGGTCCTTTGCCAACTCTATAAATTCCTTAAATACTACCAAAAGTTAAAAACATGCCATACAAGAGGTACACAAGATTTTTCAAATTCAAAAAACAAAATTTGTAATTTAGATAGCTAAATATTTAAAAATGGCACATGATAATTCTCCACTAAAGAGCCAGATTCCTAATCAAGGTTGGAAACAATTTCTTATAGCAAGGGATGAAATGCTTTCCGCATATGATAATGCAAAGGAGCATTCCAATAAACGGCAGGTAAAGACAGGTCATGGTAACGTAGCAGAATCAGCTTTCCGCAGATGGCTCACCAAATTTTTACCAAAGCGGTATGGTGTTACAGCCGGTTACATCATTTCGCCTGGAGTACCAAATGCTGCAAATTTTATTCACTATGACGTAATTATATACGACCAGTTAGAATCACCAGTACTGTGGATAGAAAACAATGCCGATTCTTCTGAACTAGGACGATCCATGGCAATTCCTGTGGAATATGTTCATGGAGTAATTGAGGTTAAATCTGCATTCAACAAGAAGGCAGTCAAAAAAGCGGTAGAGCAATTGACAAAACTCAAACCGCTATTAGCTTGTACGGAGCCTGCGAACCACCCCATGAAATTATATCTTCCGCCAAACTTCTTTTTTGCGACGGTCTTTTATGAGCTTCGAAAGAAAGACGAAATGGACTTCGCTGCTCTAGATGAATTAGTTGAAGCCGCAGCAATGAGGGGATTTTATGGAGGTTATATACTCCGTGGTGAAACCATAGAAAAATATTATAGCGGCAAATTAATACTGCTTAGAGAGTCGCACGAAAGAGTAAGAGATAATCAATCTCTTTTGTTTTATGCACACTCGAAAAGCTATAAGGTAGCAGATGGTACTTTTAGAAAAATACAGCTCGATTATGCAGAATCATACTTTTCAGAATTTGCTTTCGATATAATAGCTTTATTAAAAGGAACATATAATCCAAATGTATTGTCCAGTATGTACGGTATGGGATCAACGCAATGGGAAAATGGCAGTGCAGTAGATATAAGATATTTTAAACCCGAAGACGTTAAAAAATTTGACGAAGAAACTGCCAAGTTCTTTAGAAAATAAGAATCATCTAATCTCAAAGCCGGAAAGTGAACTCAACAATTTTATTGTGCTGGTCCAATAAATTTCAAATTTGGCATAGCGCTAAAATTGTATTGGAGTTGATATAGCAACTCCAATACAAAAATTAAATCATGATTTGATCGTTAAACAAATAACTCTAAAGGATTCGAACTCAAAAATATAAAAACAATTCACTGTATATCAACACTTTACAATATTTATTACAATTTATACATTGATAAAAGTTCGAAAAATAAATCCTTTTCACATAAGGCTACAGGATTCGAACACTTTTTTAAAAAATATAAATACCTATAAATCAAACACATAATCGCAAAATCCAGTTTAAATCCATAAGTAAAGAGTTCGAAGATAATCCTTTCAGGTTCGCCTGACAGAATCGATTTTGCAAATATATTATCCTTTGGTTTGTTGGAATGCTCATTGTTTGTTAACAAGTGCATAATATTCTTCGGAGATTGCTTTATATTGATCCATAGTAGAACGTAAAATATCTGCATAGCAATAGTACATATTCAGTAATACGTGATTAGACTTGCAAGGGCATACTGTAAAATTTTGAAATAAAATATCTTCATTATTGGCTGCTCGCTCAAGAGTTTTTTCGAAGGTTTTGACATGAAATTGATAATGTCGTAAAGATTGCACTACTTCGTCATTTGCCACAGCAGTTCGAAGATGATGAAGAGGAAAAAAAGTTTGGTGATGCAGGTGAACTTCCTCAAACCATAACGTGTTGTATCCTGTATTAATTATCGTATTATATACCAACTCGTCAATTTCTCGACCTTTCTCCAATTCATATAGGGATGATAAAATTCTAAACACATCTTCCCAATTATTGAATAGCAAACTTGCTCTTGTCACACCGTATTTTTCATACTCTTCAAGATTTTTTCCCAAGTCTGCAAAGATCCCCCTTACTAATTTGTTAAGTTCCGCTACTGCCGTTGATTGTTTTTCTAATAGAGATCCCGTCTCACACATTGAAAGATAATCGAAATTATTTGGAATATCTTTTTCAATCTCCATAAAAACTTCGTCAGTAACATCTTCAAAAAAAGCACAATTCTCGATGTAACCAAAGTGTGCGTAATAAGGTTCATCATTAGTTGAAATATCAATTCCTCCAATGTAATATGGCAAAGTTACCATAGAGGTGCAGACAATACCACTTACCCATCTCTTTTCACTATGAAATAAATCAATTACATCGGCAGGAATTGTTCTATCGGAAATAGCTGCTAACTGTCTTAAATTGTAATCACAATAAGACAGCCCTCTTAAAAAATTCTCTGCTTTAACTATGTCAAAATTTGATCTATGCTCTTCTTTAAGTCTTATGACCTTAACATTTTCCAAGTCTTTAAAATGATACCGATGGGTTGAAAATAGCGCCACAACAGGCACATTGCCCTCGATGAATGAGTCGTCTCCGATATAGATAATTGCATGGCTATAATTAGAACCACATTTTTCTCTAATATTTTTTGACATTGCATTTCCAGGGAATCTCACAAGAATTACATCAAACGGCTGTAAATTTTCTCGATTAAATAAAAACATATAATTTGTTGATTAAATACTATCACAAATTAAGTTTTTTTAAAATTTAAAACTAGAACCAATGAAATAAAAAAAATACTTCTGCTCAAAAAGCTGTGATACTACTCTCAATTAATTATTATGAAAGAAAACATAGGACAAATACGGAAACAGAAATCCTATACTCGATCTGATATATTATCAAAAATTATCTTGCATTACAATAATATTTAGAACATGGAAATTGTAACAAAAAAAGACCTGCAAGCATTTAGAGAAGATTTAAAATCAGATTTGAGTCAAATACTTGAGACCAAATGTAACAGTTCGCATTCTTCGCAATTCGATTGGTTACGCAGTAAAGCCATCAGACGGATGATGGACATATCGCCAGCAACATTGCAAAATTTACGGATATCTCAAAGAATAAGACATAAGAAAGTAATGGGTTCATACTATTATTATAAGCCAGATCTATTAAAACTTTTTAACAATGCAGAATGACGCATCAAAAAATGGATTAATTTACCTTGATAATATTTGTGCCGATGCCCGTTTGACTGTTTGGCACATAAGCCTGCTTCTGGCTATCGTAAGGCTTGCCTACCGGCAAAACGAGAAAATGATTATTAGGATCAGCAGAAGTAAATTAATGGCGATGTCTCACATAGATACGGCTCCAACTTATCATAAATATTTCAAGCAACTGCAAGATTTCGGTTATATCAAATATCGTCCCTCATATCATCCGGGATACAAAAGCACTATTGAACTGTTAGATCCTTTTTTCCAGCAGTCAAGTAAAAAAGCCTCGTGAACCTATTCTGAGGCTTTTTTATCTAATCCTAAGCACTCTTCTCAGTGAAAAACTTAACGACTTTGAGATCTCTTAAAATCTTCAAATTCCTTTTTAAACTGCAACAAGATCATTTTTAAATCATCTTCCGGCTTATCTTCCTTTATAGGCTTTAGCTTGTCTTTCAATATATTCATTTCTCTACTGATCGACTCCTGTTCAGTTATGGCATATTCCTCCGTCTGTTTAACTGAATAATGCCCTAGCATTTCTTTGACGACATGTATCGAAACTCCGTTGTTAAGTGTTACCGTACTGGCAAATGTACGTCGCGCTTTGTGGGTATTAAGATTTTCATGTACATCGCAAAGTTCTGCTATCTCTTTTAAATATTCATTCATCTTTTGATTTGACCGAACAGGTAAGACTGTTCCTCTCTGCAAACAAATTGGATCTTTATCATACTTTGCAATGATTTCTAAAGCCTTTGGTAGAAGCGGTATATCTGTTCCCGATTTAGATTTCTGCCTGCTCGACATAATCCACATACTTCCGTCGTCTGCTTCTTTAATATCCTGCCACTTTAATTGGAATACATCTATGTATGCAAGCCCCGTATAACACTGAAATACGAAGATATCCCGCACAACTGATAACCGCTCGGACGAAAATACTTTTTCTTCGATTCTCTGCAATTCTGTTCTTGTGAGAGGTTTCTTTTTGATCCTGGTCTTTTTACCTGTAAATAATTTAAAAGGATCTTTTGGAATGATGTCTTTAGCGACCGCTCGCAGTACAATCTTTTTAAAATTACTAATATACTTCAATGAAGTATTGTTAGAGCAATTTCGAACTGTCCGCAAATAATGATTATAATTTTTAACGAATTCGTAGTTTAGTGCGGCGAATGGTAAATCATCGACCTTGTACTTAAACCGGATAAACTCCTTTACATGTGAACGTGCAGTTGTATACCGTTCAAGTGTTCCTTCAGAATAATCTCCCCGTTTCACAAGAGCCGCAACCTCTTCGTTATGCTCCTGGAATTCCTCAAGTACTTTATTCCGATGCTTGTACTTGCCGTTCACATAATCAATCAAATCAACGGCATTTACCGGTCTTTCCTGATTTAGCAATCCAGTCCTGAAGCTATTTACCTTGGTTGTCAATGAGTCTAGGAAATAATTAAGCTCCCTTGCGTCTTCTTTCAGGCCAGTAGCCCTTTCATCCTGCTGGCTCCACCTCCCGGCTACCCATTTTCTTTTGGTAGAAGATTCCTTTGCCACGCCATCTACGCTGATCCTGATATAGATCAGTCGTTTTGCCTGTTTTTTGTTTTTTGGACTCTTGAGGAAGAAATTAAGTCCATAACTTTGTTCTAACATAATAAAACTTTTTAATTGTTATAAATGTCGAACCTAGACTTAAAGTAATCAAGACGTTAAAATATTTTACAAGTTGAAAATCAACAACTTAAACCACATTCTGTGGCACCTTTTCCAAAATGCAAAAAGTGCCACATATGTGCCACAGACTTTTAGGGCGTTTTTGAAGATTTTGCGAATCACCATAAACAAAAAAAATCTCGCAAATCGTTGATTTTGCGAGATTTAACTTTTTTTTGATTGTTTTTAAAAACTTTAAAAACACCTTTCTGCGGAGAGTGAGGGATTCGAACCCCCGAACCTGTGACAGTTAACGGTTTTCAAGACCGCCGCATTCGACCACTCTGCCAACTCTCCGCGACAAAAGTACGAATTTCCACTCTCCTACCAAATTTTATTTTATATATTGTGCTTATTGAGCTTTTATAAACTGAATATCAGCACTAAATTTTACATCGTCGCTCACCATTACCCCTCCTGTTTCCAATGCCGCATTCCAATTAAGGCCAAATTCTGAACGTTTGATTTTACCCTCTACAATAAAACCAGCTTTGGTATTTCCCCAAGGATCTTTTTGGATACCTGCAAATTCTAAATCAAAAACGACCGGTCTAGTGACATCACGAATAGTCAAATTTCCCTTAATTTGTTCATTTTCTAAACTCGTTGCCTCAAAAGTAATGGTGGGATATTTTTCCACATCAAAAAAGTCTGGACTTTTTAGATGTCCATCCCGTTGTTCATTACGCGTATTGATGGACGCAGTGTCAATAACAACTTTCGCTAGGGCATTTTTAAAATCTTCGCCATCGGCGTCAACATCTATTTTAAAACCGTCAAAGTTTCCTTTAACGTTCGTAATCATCATGTGTTTTACTTTGAATTCTATCTCGCTATGTGCAGCGTCTAGTTCCCATTTTCCTTGTGCCATAATTTTATGTTTTTTCTATTTGTTTAACAACACAAAGGTAACAGCAGTTTTATTCATTTTGTTTGACCTAGATCAATAAAATAATCTTGTTGAAAAGCAATCAGTTATTGAAAAACCACAAAAAAAAGTTGACGATATTTTGGAAATATAACACAAATGTCTACTTTTGCATTACCGAAAGCGACGCGCCAATAGCTCAGCTGGATAGAGCATCGGTTTTCTAAACCGACGGTCTCAGGTTCGAATCCTGATTGGCGTACTTAAAAGCCCCTTTGTTCAACGCAAAGAGGCTTTTCTTTTTATACACTATGTGGTTTCAAAAGTTAAGATTCATTAAAATCTTGTCGATATGGCAGTCGAGCTTGAAGATGAAAATAAACTAGGGCTTTTTCCTTTTCTCATTTTTAAATTCACCATACAGAAGAAAAGCAACGAAGGCGAGTATGACAATTAAAAATAACATTCATATGGTTATATTTTAGGTTAATAATAATTTAAATATATAAAAATAGATAAGGCCGAGCAAATGCTTCGACCTTATCAAAAATAAGTTCTAATTATCTGGTGCTGATTGACCCCTGGACCATCTAAATGAACTGAAACTATGATTGTGAGTTACATGGTATTTAAGGATTAAACCTATTTCTTCACAAACTCGCGCACGCGCTCATCTTTAATTACACCCGACCAGTTCAAGCCATAACCAAAATCGTAAGCATGTCCGGCTTGATCAACATATACCTCCATATCAAAGGGCACATCCTCTGCTTGCTTCTCTACTGTAGCCATATTCGCCGGCATTTGAACCGGTAATAGACCAGATGGTTCATACTTTCCAAACATAACATCCAATACAGCCTGTGTCGATACGCCAAAATTCAAGACAATACCAGATACCTCCTTTTCAAACTCGGCAAATACCATCGGCTTGTTGGCAGTTACAGCAACCAAAACTGGTTTATCTTTCATCATACCCTTCGTATCCAATATCGTCTGAAGATCCATCACATTAGCAGCAGTCACCATTTTATTCTTATAAGATCTATTCTTAATCGATGGATCGATTACTGGATCACCTGCAGCAATACTCTCCGCTCGTGCGTTTGAGGCTGTATAAGTACCATATTGCAAGGAAATGGGAACATAGCCATTTCCACCATTCCTGCGATCCCTTTCTCTATACCCACCTTCTGCACTGATCGGGCTCTGTACAAACACGATTGCAAGGTCAGCTTGATTGGGGTTATCGGTTACATCGGCATATTTCCGCAAGAGATCAATGTTGACGGGGTATTCCAATCGTGCCTGTGTATAGTTTCCCCACCAATCTTTCATTGCTGCACTATACATCTTCGGAACATAAACTTTCTTCCGTCCACGAATAGGCAATTGCTGATCACTATTCTTTAGTAAAATAATGGACTTTACCTGTGCGTCGTAGCCCTCCTTCATATAGAGCGGATTACCGACGGTGGCGCGACTTTCCTCGACATCCAAATATGGATTTTCAAATAGTCCTACCCGGAAAATATTCAACAGAAGCCTTCTAGCGGAAGCCTCGAACCGTTGTCTCATAAATTTCTGTCCGTGCTCTTTCACGCCCAGTTCATAGGCTATCAAAACAGGAGCCTTATCGTTATTGCCTCCAAATTGATCTACACCTGCCATCAATGCTTTATAATGACGCTCTGCCACCGACAGCTGTTCTACCCCCCAGGGTTTGCCTGCAAATCCATCTGGCTTAGGCGCTTCATCTCCTGTAATCAACCAGTCCGAACAGATCACACCATCGTAACCGTAGGTGCCGCGCAACAAGTCGGTAAGCAAATATTTACTATAACCATTTCCCACATTTTCACCATTCTTCTTGTCCTGACCAAAAGAAATTGTATAATAGGGCATAACGGCGGCAGCTTTGCTCGTCTTTCCTGTCAACTGAAAAGCTCCATTGACAAATGGAATAATATGTTGCTTCAGATTATCACCCGGATATACCGCAAACTTTCCAATAGCCCAGTGGCCGTCCCGACCACCTTCCTCAGGCCCTCCACTGGGCCAATGTTTCACCATAGCATTAACACTCTTATACCCCCAGCCTAAGGCAATTTCGTCTTTTCCACTCGATGTCTGAAAGCCATCGATATAAGCTCTAGCCATGACTGTGGTCAACTCGGGACTCTCTCCGAAAGTCATACCAATGCGGTACCAACGCGGCTCGGTACCCAAATCTATCTGTGGCGATAACGCCGTCGTGATGCCCAATGATCGATATTCCGAAGCCGCCACTTGCCCAAAACGTTTAACGATAGCCGGATCGAATGTCGCCGCCATCGCAAGTCCATCCGGCCACATCGAAATTTGCCCCCCTGCCCCCGCATTGAACTCTGCACTGACAACAGCATTATGACGTGGATCGGAACTATTATTTGCCGGAATACCCCATCCCAACCCTTCCACAAAACCCTGCAACTCATTATTCCAGCGGGCAGCGGTTTCCGGATCTTTTACTGCCGTTAACAGGACATGCCTAAGCCCATCCTTCTCCAGAAATTCGCGCTGCTGATCGGTCAGGGCCCAAGGTGAAACAAGACCTTCCTGATAGTTTTTGCCTTGATAGGTGCCTGCCATAAATCCAAAGGCCGGTGCTGGTAAAGCTTGATGTCTGCTGTATAACATAAGTCCAGCAATCTGATCAACCGATAATTTTGAGGCGAGATCTTTGGCGCGCTCTTCTGGTGTCAAACGCCAGTCTTCATAACGATCTAATTTCCCATTTCGGTTGAGATCCTTAAATTTATTTCCAGCAATGCTTAGGATCTTCACTCCCGAAGTTGTCGAATAACCCAAGACAGGGCCGTATTTATTCTCAATCTTTTGATAAACCTGGCCTTGTGCCGAAAACGTTAAAAATAGACTGAAAGATGAAGCGAATAGTAGTTTCCTTGCGTTCATATAATCTGTTATTTTAATAAATGAGTTCGTAGTCAAAACGTTCGCCTTATCGGCAATAAAAACATTTGGCTTGATACGTTATAATCAGTTACTTGTATTGCTTCATAATGAAGCAATACAAGTGTACAACCTTTTTGTTCAAATACAAAATAAAATCAACGAAATAACACAAAAAGCTAACTATCAATATATTGATTTAACAAGAGAGCCCCTAATGTAATTTTTGACACAAGGATTTGTTCGACTTTATCAACCAACTTTCCTCCCATTGGGATATTTTTTTGTAATATTAACCCAAAGACAGAAAGTACATGGATTTCAGAACACAGATTATTAACGCGTCGGCAGAGAGTTATGAAAAATTTCTACCTCACATTTCTGTAGACACCGTCGTCTTTGGCTTCGACCAAGGTTCTTTGAGAATCCTTTTGCTAAAAATGAACTACAATAAAGAGTGGTTTCTTCCTGGAGGCTATGTAGGGAAAGAGGAAGATACTGACGAAGCGGTCAAACGCGTACTTTATGAACGCTCGGGTGTAAAGGATATCTTCTTGGAAGAATTTGCTGTATTTGGAAACCCACAGCGCAGCCAGCAATCCTTTGCGGATTACCCAGACACATTGTGGAACAAACAGCGTTTTATTTCAATTGGTTACTATGCGCTGGTAAATTACAAACATGTGGTTCCTCAACCTGATTCCTTAAGTGAGACCTGCCAGTGGATCGACTTTAAGGACATCACTGAACTCAATATCACCATGGACCACCGCAAAATCATCAGCAAGGCTCTTCAGACTCTTCGCGAACGGCTTTCTTACAAACCAATAGGATACAATTTACTACCAGACAAGTTTACACTGTCCGACTTGCAAGGGCTCTATGAAACAGTACTTGGTAAAAAACTTAATCGAGGCAATTTTTATCGTAAAATGAAAAATATGGGCATCCTTCAAAAACTTGACGAGCAACGGAAAGGCGGAGCTCACAAAGCTCCCGACCTCTATAAGTTCAACGTGGAAACCTATAATAATATCTTACAGGAAGGCTTAAATACCTGGTAGTACAATCAAAATACTTTGATACCAAATTTATATAATAGACTACAGCCTCGTCACCGCTGACATAGGCCAACACATTCTACCATCGGCTAAACTAACCCGCAAGAAACTGAAATTTGCAGTACGGAAGTCCAACCTTTACAATTGATCTATACAATATATTTATTGACAATATTTTCCAAATCTTCCAAATCAAAAGGTTTAGATAAAAAATCATCCGCTCCGGCACGATCCGCCAGGGATTGAATATCGTTGTTTGCCGAAACGTAAATTACAGGAATATGGCTAAAACGCTTATCTGATTTAAGCAATCTAGTCGCTTCAACACCACCTATGTTTGGAATCCAATTATCCATTAAGATAAGGTCAGGCTCTGCAGATTCCACCTTTTGGATAATATCATGTGAAGTTTCGGAAACTTCAACATGGAATCCCAAATCTGTCAAAACAACCGTTATAACCTCCAAAATAATGGTATCGTCCTCAAATATCAATACCGTTTTTGCTTTACTCATATAAAATAGTTTATGTATACCCTCATTGTTTTACATCAGACACAAAAAGATTCACGCCTGCCTGCAAACTCCTATAAGGTATAAATTTTTTTCCAAATTTTTTGATCCCCTACCGGCGTAAAGTTATGCTGAATACCTGAAAATCGTATGGTTTCTTTACTACCTAATCCCAAATATCCTAAATTTTCTAGACTCGCATCAAATAATTTAAAGACACGCTCCTGCAAGTCCTTATTAAAATAGATCAAGACATTGCGACAAAGGATTAATTGAAAGCTATTAAATGAAGTGTCCGATACCAGATTATGGGTAGATAAAATCATTTTTTGCTTTAGGTCGGCATTGAATTTCGCCCATTCATAATTTGCTGTATAATATTTCGAAAAATCCTGTTTTCCTCCAGATTCTATATAATTCTCAGAGAAAGATTTTATCTGGCTCAAAGGATATACACCATTCCGGGCAATATCAAGTACCCGTGGATTAATATCCGTTGCATATATCAATGATTTGTGATACAAATTGGCCTCTTTTAGCAGAATGGACATCGAGTAAGCTTCCTCTCCTGTGGAGCAACCAGCAATCCACACACGGATCAACGGGTATGTGCCCAATTGTGGTAGAATTTCCTCCCGTAGCTGACGAAAGAATAAGGGATCCCGAAACATTTCGGTTAGGTTAACGGTAATCTCTTCTACAAAGTGCTGCAAAAATGCAGGATTGTCCTTTAATACAAAGCGAAGTTCAGCAAAGCTTGCCAAACGGTCATTCGTCATAAGCCGATTAATCCGCCTCTTCATCGAGGCACGGCTATACTGCAAAAAATCATACCCGTAGTCTCGATAGATATCTTCAAGTAAAATATCTATTTCATGGTCTTTTATGATACTATAGCCCAACATTTAGATTAACCGTTCAATTTCACCCATCAATTTATCGACATCAATTGGCTTCGAGACATACGACTGGGCTCCAGCTTCCAAGCATTTCTCCCGGTCTCCACTCATCGCTTGCGCTGTCACGGCAATAACCGGAATTTTACCCATAAAACTCGAATTACGAATTAGCTGAATCGCCTCATAGCCATCGATTTCAGGCATCATCATATCCATCAATATGAGCGCCACACCTTTATTCGCCTCCAAGATCTCCATAGCTTCGCCCGCACTTGTGCTGCTCAATACCTGATATCCCTTAGCTTTCAACGTCAAACGCAATGCAAAAATATTGCGTTGATCGTCGTCCACAATTAATATTACCTTCTGCTGATCCATATATCAGTTGTCCTCAATTTTCATATAACCACACACGCAACAAAGACAAGAGTTGGTCGATATCCACCGGCTTCGAGATATAATCCGAAGCTCCTGCCTGAATACATTTTTCACGATCCCCGATCATCGACTTCGCCGTAACAGCGATAATTGGTAATCTAGCATAGTCCGCATGTTGTCTGATATTCTTAATCGTCTCATAACCATCCATCTCAGGCATCATCATATCCATCAATACGATATCAATGGGTTCTCCGGACATCAATACTTCTAACGCTTCTTTACCATCCATCGCGGGAATTACCTTCACTTGAAATTTCTCCAATGCTTTGGTCATCGAGAAGATATTCCTAACGTCATCATCAGCGACAAGAACCTTCTTGCCCTTCAATACGTCAGTCAGAGCTCCAAGCCCATTGTTCTTCCTCCTAGCGTCGTCTGAATTATTAACCTCAATCAAATGAAGAAACAGGCCTACCTCATCCAGAATCCGTTGATAGGAATGAGCCGTCTTTACAACAACTGAGTCTGCATATTTTTTAATCTTCAACTCTTCAGCCTTGGACAGATTCTTGCCTGTAAATATAATGATCGGCAAGTTCTCCAGTCCTTCATGTTGTTTGATTGCTTCCAACGTATGGTAGCCCATTTCATCAGGTACTCCCATGTCCAAAATCACACAGTCCACATCCGCTGTACGTAAAGCTGTAATACTATCCTCTACATTATCTTTTACTTCAAGTGATATATTAAAACTACTTAAGAAATAAGATAATGCACTTGCATGCTTCGGGTTTTCTTCAACAATAAGCACCTTCTTCGGCGAACGGCTTAACGCCGATTCAATTCTTTGGAATACCGAAGTCATTTGTTCTAACGCAACAGGCTTATTAATGAAATCGATCGCTCCTTTTAATAAACTTTCTTTCTTCACCTCAAGCGAAGACATAATATGAACCGGAATATGCCGCGTAGCCTTATTGCCCTTCAATTGATCCATGACAGCCCATCCATCCATAATTGGCAATTGAATATCGAGCAAAACAGCAACGGGATGATATTTTTCGGCGGCTGGGAGTGCATGGTCACCACGAACTACAACTACACCTTTATAGTTTTGCGTATGGGTATACTTCAAGAGTGCCTTGGCAAAATTAATGTCATCCTCCACAATCAAAATCACCTTATCCCCTTCTACAACTGTATCCCGATCATCTGGAATTTCCTCCGGGATCCTAATCGTGACCGGATTATAGCTATCTTCTTTAACAATCTCAATGACCTCTTCGACTTCCGAAGATATCTCCTCAACCAACTGCTGCTCCTTGGTCAATATCTCTTTGACTTCAACTTTAGACTTCGGTATAATGAACAAAAACGTACTGCCTTTGCCTACTTCGCTTTCCAACCGGATTTCTCCACCGAGTAAGCGCGCGATCTCGCGGCTAATGGAAAGCCCCAATCCAGTACCGCCAAACTTCCGCCTTGTTGAACCATCAGCTTGTTGAAAAGCTTCAAAAATAATCTTTTGCTTTTCAAGTGGTATACCAATGCCCGAATCGACTACAGCGAACACCAATCGATCGCTATCGCTTGGATCTTCATAGATTTCCAGACGTACTTCGCCCTCTTTGGTAAATTTAATCGCATTTGAAATCAAATTACGGAGTACCTGATCGATGCGAAGCCGATCTCCCTGAAATCTCCGGTTGACCTTATCGCTGATATTCGTCTTTAGCAGCAAACCTTTTTCCTGTACAATCGGCAAAAACAAACTATTCAAATCCGACAAAATATCATGCAGATCCAACAACGCATAATCCAAAGTCATCTTGCCCGATTCAATTTTTGAAAGATCCAGAATTTCATCGATCAACGTTAACAAACTCGTTCCTGAACTTTGAATGACTTTAGCCGATTCAATCTGATCTGAATTTAAGTTTTCCTCTACATTCTCCGATAGCAAGCGCGATAGAAGTAATATCGAATTGAGCGGTGTACGGAGTTCATGGGACATATTAGCCAAAAACTCGGATTTATATTTAGTACTCAACGCCAACTCTTCGGCTTTATGTTGAATTTCCTGATTCCGTTCGGCAATCATTAAATTTTTATCTTCAAGCAATCGCGAGCGTTCCTCTAATTCCTGATTGGATTGCATCAGTTCCTCGTGTTGCACTTTGAGCTCTTCCTCTGACGACTGCAAACGCAATGTCTGCGCCTCCAATTCCGTATTCAGGCTTTCAAGTTCGGCATGCTGCGTCAACAACTCTTCAGACTGTACCTGAGTCTCTTCCAACAGGGCTTGAATCTTTGCCCTTCCCTTTGCTGAGACAAGGGCGATACCAATCTGTCGGGCACATTCCGTCAAAAATGTCTGCTCTAATACTGTAAATGGCTCCATTTGGCCAATTTCCAATACGCCCAGCACCTGACCATCAACCAGCATCGGTAAAAAAAGGATATGCTGCACACCGATCCTTCCATTGGCAAAACTGACTACATAATCCGTAGCATTTAGATTATGTAGTGCCTTGGGCTCGCGATCCAAAAATACTTGCCCGATATAACCTTCTCCTGGCATAAAATACTTTTGAGTCTGCATATCCAAGCCATATGTACCTGATAGTTGCAACGTCTCATCGTTAAAAATATAGATTGCACCACTAACTGATTCCGTATAGCCGACAAGACTCTTAATGGAGTCCGCAGCAATAATATCTTCACTCTTATTTCCCACCAATCCCGTATAGAGTTTAGCATAACCTGCATGAAGCCAATCGTTATCCGTTAGCTGATCAAATGATTTCTTTAATGATTTGGACATTCTATTGACCGATTTGGCAATTGCGCCCAAATCGTCATCTTCAATCTCCTCAGCCTTGACATCATAATCCCCCAATGCTATACGATTAGTAATCTTTTGGACCAAATTTAGTCGTCTAGAAATACCTTCATCCTTCTCACGTAATGATTTTTCAAGGGCTGAACGTTTCAAGAAGTCAGCACGTAATCTAAAATAAAAATAGGATGTAATAAAAAGAGAAAGCAGCGCACTGATGATAATAAACAAGGTTGTAATAAACGAAGAATTGTCCAGATTAGCCGACTTCTTGTCAATACTATCGTCCTCATAATGAATAATAGCCTTGATAATCGCGCGACACTTATCCATAGCCATCTTACTTTCATCCAAATGTGCTAAACTGACAACGCCTCCCTTTCTTTTAATATCAATAGACTCCTTTAAAATAGCTAAACGCCATTGTGCAGCAGTCAATAGACTATCAACCCGAACTTTTTGTACGGGATCCATCTTGGTCAGCGCTTCAACTTCCTGCAATTCTCCAGGAAGGCTTTTAAGTGCCATATTAAAGGGCTCCAGGTAACTTTCCTTGCCTGTCAGAAGAAAACCTCTATTACCCGTCTCTGCTCCTTGCAATGAGCTAAGCAGGCTATTCGACGTACTGATAATTTTGCGTGTAATAGCAAGTTCCTGACGGTGTCTATTCTGTTCCTGAATACCTAGATAGGATGCTGTAGAGCTGATTAGCAGAATAATCAAAGAAAAGCCTATGCCAATCGTTAAATTATTGATTGTCTTATTATTTGGCATCTACAGGTAAATTTAATGGTAAAGTAAAATAGAAGGTGGCCCCTTGCTCACCTGAACTTTCTACAGCAATCGTGCCCTGGTGGCTACGGATAATTTCCGCACAGATATATAAACCTATCCCCAGTCCCTGAAAGTCAAATGATGTTTCCTCCACGCGGTAAAATTTCTCAAAAACATCGGCTTGCTTTTCCACAGGTATCCCTATGCCAAAATCAATCACACTGATTTTCACAGCATCCTCAACGAGGGTGCAGTCAACGATGACCTTCTCTGTTCCCGCAGCATATTTATATGCATTTGTTAGAAAATTAACCAAAACCTGCTCGAGACGAATCTCATCGCCGTAAACCAGCAAATTGCCAATATCTCCCTGGCGATAAAGCACCATATTGCTCTGATCGTGTGTTTGCACAATTGAATCAATGGCGCTCCTGACCATATAATCGAGTGAAAACACCTTCTTATTGATCACGAGCTTGCCGTTATCGATCTTTGATAGATCGAGGAGATCACTAATTAAACTATTGAGTTTATCAACCTGCCCCTGAACGCGGTTCACATACTTTGCTTCAGCACTCTCTTCTTCAAGCTTAAGCTTGCGGTCCAGCAATTGCATATAGGCCTTAATGCTCGTCAAAGGGGTTTTCAACTCGTGACTGGCGATACTCAAAAATTCATCTTTCTCTTTTTCTGCCCGCTTCTGGGCGTCAATATCGGTAAAGGTCCCTACCCAGTTGCTTTCGCTATTTTCTAAGATTGGCCATACACGCAACAATTGGTAAGAATATTCACCACAAATGCTCTTTTTCAAGCGAACTTCCATCTCCAATGGTTTGCCCGACTGAAGACTCGCATGGAGCTCGGCCGCAATAGATCGATCTCCCGGATAGGTTTGCGGAAAAATAGTGGCATTGTCCGAAAACTGAAACCAACGACCATTGACAAAATCAATGTTCCCTCTATTATCACAGGTAAATGCAATTTGAGGCAAGGACTCTAAAAGAGTATGCAGATAATCCACTTTGGACCGAAGCTCTTTCTGCGCCTGTTTACGCCGTTCTACCTCAAGTTCCAACGTTTGTTGAACGTCTTTCAGGGCCTGCGTTTGCTCATATAAACGATAAAATGTCTTGACCTTCAACAGAAGAATATCTGGATCAACCGGTTTGGTCACATAATCCAATCCACCCGAATCATATCCCTTTGTGATAAAGCGCTTGTCGGTATTCACTGCCGACAAAAATATAATCGGTGTCTCCTTCGTTTTGCTAAACCCGGCAATATTTTCAGCAACTTCAAAGCCATCCATATCCGGCATCTGCACATCCAATATAATGAGTGCGTAATTATATTTTAAGATCTTTTTTAATGCTTCTTCGCCAGATTGAGCGGTATCAACTTTAAAATTTTTGGATTCCAGCAATTTTTGTAAAGAGTAAATATTATCCGGATTATCATCGACAATTAATATCATAGTGTATTAAAACTTAGCATCAAGGTTAACAAATCTAAAAAAATTAACTGAATACCCGCAATATAAATAAGCAATCGCAGCGCTAAATTGAAAACGCGACAAATAAGTAAAACTTTAGCGCAAGGAAGCCTGTTTTAATGAGATATGATACGTTTTACATCAAAAGGTATTTATTGCGTTCCGGGCAAGTTTTATCTCGATCCATGGCAGCCTGTAGATCTGGCCGTTATCTCCCATGGACATGCAGACCATGCCCATGTGGGAATGAAGAAATACCTCTGCCATCATTTTACGGTCAATATCCTACGAAGCCGCATAGGTCCAGACATTCAGGTTCAGGGTCTAGCCTACAACGAAGCGATATGTATCAATGGCGTCCGGGTATCACTACACCCCGCGGGGCATATTATTGGTTCCGCCCAGATACGCCTGGAGTATAAAGGTAAAGTTGTCGTTTTTACGGGCGATTACAAGATTCAGGACGATGGCTTGTCTACACCCTTTGAACCCATAAAATGCCATGAACTTATTACAGAAAGTACATTTGGACTCCCAATTTACCGTTGGGAATCTGTAGAAGCACAAAATGAACGCCTACAAGCTTGGATTAAAGCCAACCAAAGCAA
Source organism: uncultured Sphingobacterium sp. (assembly GCF_964277905.1). NCBI lineage: Bacteria > Pseudomonadati > Bacteroidota > Sphingobacteriia > Sphingobacteriales > Sphingobacteriaceae > Sphingobacterium > uncultured Sphingobacterium sp. The sequence goes on along the minus strand of NZ_CAXYKD010000048.1, from coordinate 757,857 downwards.
CAAAAAAACGTCCGTGTTTATCGGGTATTCACTTGGAAAATCACAACGTATTCTCAACGCTGTTCATGAAATGGGTTCTGTTTATGTCCATTACAGCATTGCCAAATTAAATGAAGCCTACAGTATGGCGGGAATAAAATTGCCGGACTATCACATTGCCGACTTAAAATCGGACCTCAAACAACTAGACAATCAGATCGTTCTGCTTCCACCAGCCTTGCTGGAAAGCCAACTGCTCCAAAAAATACCACATGTAGCTTATGCGATCTGCTCGGGTTGGATGCAGATCCGGGGGGCGCGACGGTGGCGCAGTGCCGACGCTGGCTTTGCGATCAGTGACCACGCCGACTGGACAGGTCTGCTACAGGCTGTCCGTGGCAGTGCCGCCGAAAAAGTATATGTCACTCATGGACAGACGGCGACATTCGCAAAATACCTCAATGAAATCGGCGTTGAAGCCGAAGAAGTGACCACACACTATGGTGATGAAGAGGATCCGCAAACCCAGACAACTTAGATAGCCTATGAAAGAATTTGCCACATTGATCAATGCCCTTGATAGCAGCAACAAGACCAATTTAAAAAAAGAGGCTATATTGGACTTTTTCAGAACGGCTACAGAAAAAGACAAAATCTGGTTCCTTGCCCTGATGACCGGTAAAAGACCCAAACGCAGCATCGCAATAAAGGACCTCAAAATATGGACTTTAGAAATTACAGGGATCCCAGAATGGCTATTTATCGAATCTTATGCCGCTGTTGGCGATCTCGCCGAGACCCTGTCCCTACTGTTACCACCGCCCGCAATGCTGATCGAAAAAAGTCTGAGCGAATGGATGGACGAGATCATCGCCCTCCAGGATGCCACCATAATGGAAAAGAAAGCTTTTGTGCTCCGTTCCTGGAATACATTAAACACAGTGGAGCGCTTTATTTTCAATAAGCTTCTCGGTGGCAGCTTCCGGCTCGGTATTTCCGCCAAGGGATTAATCAACACCATCGCGCATTATGCGAACACCGAAGCAAGCGCCGTGGCACATAGTATTATAGGGCAATGGAATCCACATGAGGTTGAATTCGACAAACTAGTCAAGGGTGCTTACAGCAACACCAACCGCTCCAAACCTTATCCCTTCTGCCTTGCTTATCCATTAGAAAAAACACCCGAAGAACTTGGCCCGATAACGGAATGGCAAGCGGAATACAAATGGGACGGTATACGTGGCCAACTTATCAAGCGCGAAGACGAGATACATATTTGGTCTCGCGGCGAGGAACTCGTAACCGCACAGTTTCCCGAAATTACCGAAGCTCTCAATCAGTGGAAAGGAAATTTTGTACTCGATGGGGAGATCCTCGCTGTCAAAGATGGCCGCGTGCTGAACTTCTCCGAGCTGCAAAAACGGATCAACCGAAAGACCATCCCCAAATCACTGCGTGAAGAAGTTCCTATTTCTGTCTATCTATATGATATCCTGGAACTGAATGACATCGATCTGCGCGATGAACCCCTGACCTATCGACGTGCACTGCTGGAGCAATGTTATGCTGCAAACCCTCCAGGTGCATTACAGCTGTCACCTCTGATAGATGCAGCAGACTGGTCCGCGCTCCAGCATATCCAGGCAACATCCCGTACGCTAAACAGCGAGGGACTGATGCTGAAAAAGAAAGATTCCCCTTATTATACAGGACGCAAAAAGGGTGGCTGGTGGAAATGGAAAGTCAACCCCATGAGCATTGATGCCGTACTCATTTATGCACAGAAAGGAAGTGGCCGTCGCAGTGCACATTATACCGATTATACTTTTGCAGTAAGGGACGGTGATCAGCTTGTAACAATTGCTAAAGCTTATTCAGGACTTACAGATCAAGAAATTCTGGAGGTGAGCCGCTTTGTAAAACAAAACTCACTGGAAAAATTCGGCCCTGTAAGAACGGTCAAACCGGAGCTTGTTTTTGAGATTGCCTTTGAAGGCATAGGATACAGCAAAAGGCACAAATCGGGTATTGCACTGCGTTTTCCACGGATATTGCGCTGGCGAAAAGACAAAACAGCAACAGAGATCGACGATCTTGAAGATATTAAGAAATTGATACAGTAAGAAATAGAAACAATAGATATTGAACACAACGTTAGCACATAGTGAAGGGTTTCGAATTGTCAACGGCTATTTCGAAACCCAAGGAAAGGTCCCCTTTAGCTTTCAGACCAAGGCCTGGGAAAAGTATGCCCAGGGATATAGCGGACTGGTTATTGCCCCTACGGGTTTCGGAAAAACCTTTTCCCTTTTTATGGCGGTACTGATGGACTTCCTCAATCATCCAGAGCAATACCATAAGGGGCTAAAGCTGCTTTGGATCACACCCCTGCGCTCCTTGGCCAAAGATCTTGCGCGGGCCATGCAAACAGCAATAGACGAAATTGGACTCGACTGGATCGTACAGGTGCGTAATGGCGACACCGACCCCAAGATTAAAGCGCAGCAAACTCGCTCTATGCCCGACGTTTTGCTTGTTACTCCGGAAAGCCTGCACCTACTGCTTGCTCAAAAACAACGCGACAAATATTTTAAAAACCTGCGATGTGTGACGGTAGATGAGTGGCATGAACTTATGGGCAACAAACGGGGCGTGATGGTCGAGCTGGCACTTTCCTTTCTGAAATCGTGTACGAAAAACCTGCGCATTTGGGGTATCACAGCGACCATCGGTAACCTTGATGAAGCCATGGAAGTGTTGCTTCCACAAGCTGCAAAACGTATACAGATCGTCGCCAAGGAGAAAAAGAAAATTGCCATCAAACCGATATTCCCCAGCACAGTGGAGCTCCTTCCTTGGGCAGGGCATCTCGGTGGCAAACTCGTTGATCAGGTCGTCCCGATTATACTAGCAAGCAAAAGCACGATCGTCTTTACCAACACGCGTAGTCAAAGTGAAATGTGGTATCAATTGTTACTGGAGGCTCACCCCGATTTTGCTGGACAAATCGCCTTACACCACAGCTCCATTGACGCCCATATCCGCGAATGGATCGAAGACAATCTCAGCAGCGGCAAACTTAAAGCAGTTGTATCGACCTCTTCCTTGGACTTAGGGGTAGATTTTAAACCCGTTGATACAGTCATACAGGTTGGCTCGAGTAAAGGTGTAGCCCGGTTTATGCAACGCGCTGGAAGAAGCGGACATAGCCCTTTCGAAACCTCTACGATTTATTTCGTCCCCACGCACTCCCTGGAGCTCATCGAAGTCGCCGCCCTTAAAGAGGCCGTAAAAACACAGACAATCGAAAACCGGGATCCCATGGTTCAGACTTTCGATGTGCTTGTTCAATTCATGGTAACCATCGCCTTGGGCGGAGGATTTCGTTCGGAAGAACTGCATGCAATCGTCGCCAATACCCATGCCTTTCGCTATATGGATACGGAAGAATGGCAATGGTGCATGTATTTTATTACCGCAGGTGGAAAAATAGGTAAACGCTACGAAGAATTTCACAAGGTTATCCAAGATGAAGAAAGCAAATGGATCATCAAAAACCGTCGTCTTGCACTGCTTCACAGGCTCAATATCGGTGCCATTGTCGGTGATGCCATGATGCGCGTGAAGTTTCTCTCCGGTGGTTACATCGGCATGATCGAAGAATACTTTATCAGCAAACTTAAAAAAGGTGAACGCTTTATTCTTGCGGGGCGGATACTCGAACTTGTGATGGTCAAGGAAATGACCGTATTTGTAAGAAACTCGTCGGGCAAAGCCATTACTCCAAGCTGGCTCGGTGGCAGACTTCCCTTATCGTCCAACTTGAGCCATTTCCTAAGAAAAAAATTGGCTGCGGCAACAGACGCTCCTTCAAGTGAAAAAGAGCTTCATTTCCTGGCACCATTGATCGAAAAACAGGCCGAACTTTCGGCCGTGCCCAGCGAAGCGGAATTTCTCGTCGAACATATCAAAACCAGGGAAGGCCATCATTTGTTTTTCTACCCCTTGGAAGGCAGATTGATCCATGAGGTCATGGCAGCACTTATCGCCTACCGCATCAGCAAGTTGTATCCCATCAGCTTTTCCATGGCCATGAATGACTATGGCTTCGAACTCTATTCCGACAAAGAGATCCAGCTCAGCCAAGCGCAGCTCGAACAGCTCTTGAGCCGGACTAATTTGATGGATGATGTGATCAGCAGTATAAACGCTGCAGAGATGGCCAGTCGCAAATTTCGGGATATCGCCGTCATTTCGGGACTGGTTGTCCAGAACTACCCAGGCACACAGCAAAACAACAAATCATTGCAGGCCTCCTCAGGGATTATTTTTCGTGTACTGATGGAACACGACCCCACTAACCTTTTGCTCAAACAGGCTTTTTCCGAAGTGTTCAACCAGCAACTGGAAGAACATCGATTAATAAAAGCATTCGAAAGGATCAATCATAGCAAAATACGCTATACCTTTGTCGAAGAGTATACGCCGTTGAGCTTTCCGATAAAAGTGGATAGCCTCCGGCAATCCCTGTCGAGCGAAGCCTTGATTGAACGGATTCAACGCATGGAAAAGACCAATGCTCAAAAAAAGAAGCGCAGAAAATGAAAATCGGAGAACAAACAATTACCTTCAATAAACAGGAATTAACCCTTAACACACAACGATCTATATACTGGAAAGACCAAAAAACGTTGATCTTGTCCGACCTGCACCTGGGCAAAGCGGCACATTTCAGGAAGCATGGCATTGCCATCCCCATGGATATAGCCATAACCGACCTCAATCGACTGGAATCCCTCATAGCGCACTATCAAGCCAAACAAGTCATCATTGTTGGCGATCTTATTCACGCAGGCATCAATCAGGAAGTACTTTTGTTGGAATCATTCAGACAACGACACCCGGAGCTCCAGCTTCATCTTGTCAAAGGCAATCACGACCGCTTATCACAACAAATGACCGCCCGTTTCGGTATAGTGCATCACAAGGAAATTTTCGAAACACAACAGATTCAGTTTAAACACCATCCCGCTGATGCAGCAGATTCATCTTCTTTTCGGATTAGTGGGCATATCCATCCGGGTATAAGCTTGGTTATTCCACCGAAACGACAGGTTCGCCTACCTTGTTTTCTCGTATCTGATCATCAGATTATCCTTCCCGCTTTTAGTACTTTTACGGGATTGGACAGTAAAGACCTGTCTTCCCTATATGAAAGCTATGCTATTTCGGGCGATCACATCTTCCCGATCAGAAAAAACTAATCCAAGGCCCAGCTTATATTACATCTTGAGTTCTCCAGGTGAGATACCGTAATACTTTTTAAAAGCACTGCTAAAATTATTCTGATGACCATAGCCCGTCAACAGCGCCACCTCATAGACCGTCATTTTATCTTCGAGCAGATAACTTTTGGCTTTTTCCATACGCACCCGTGTGAGGTAGTCGTGAATGGTCACTGAAAAATATTCCTTAAAGTCCTTACGCAGTTTACTTTCACTCGTCAGCACCTCTGCTGCAAGTTCTTTTTGCGTCGGTGGATTGGCAATACGCTGTTCAAGAATCTGCCGTGCCATCTCCAGTCGCTGCACATCCTCCTCATGAAAGAGCGAATCACTGCTTTCGGTCCTCTCGTTATATTGCTCGAACTGATACATCAATAGTTCAACAACACGTGACTCCGTATGTAATCGACGGATCTCCCCTTTCTTTTTAGATTCAATCAACTCAGTTATGGTATGCTGCATCTCGTAGGTTGCCATCAGATCCTCCTCCGAAAACGACACATACTCTCCTTTTTCGATCTCATGCACAAATTGCTGATGCAATAACGAATCACGTTTGATCAGATTGAGGTAATACTCTTTGGAAATAACAGCTATAAAATACGTGTATTCAATACCGGGTTCCACTTCATGGATAGATTTGACCGAAGGAATGTAGCGTATATTATGCCGGCTCATGCCGTAAGGCAATTTGCTATCTGTCGGCTTAAAAAAGATAAACTGGCTGGTTATGGTCTCGCCCTCGATCTCCGTAAGCACCTGCACTGGCCGATCAAACTGCATTTTCGAATGCAAGATAAACAATCCTGAAGTCGATAGCTGAAAATTCTCCATATGGACAGGATCTTTGGATATGGATATCCTATTTTCCACCAAAGGTTTGTCGGGAACATAGCCATCCGGAATTTCTTCTTCAAAAAGCCAATCTGCCAACTCTACTATTTTACTTTTCACCAACATGATTAAAAATCCTAAATAAGCCTGAAGCAGTTAAAATTAACGAAATAAGATGGTATTCTAAAATTATTTATAATCTTTCTAAATAACACAGTTAATCCAAGTCAATATCCATTTCCTCCAACTGAACATAGGGTTTCAATGTTCTTGGATTCATAATGACATTGGACTCGACCGAAAAGATGGTATAGATCTCCTTTTGGGCCAATACCTCCACCGGGGTACCATGAAAGAGCTTTCGGCCATTTTTGAGCATCAGAATACGATCAGCATACATGGCGGCAAAATTGACGTCGTGCACAATCAGCACCACCATAAATCCTTTTCGGGCAAGTGCTCGTGCAATGGCCAATACTTTCTGCTGATAGTGCAGATCCAATGCCGAAATCGGTTCATCCAATAACAACAAGGCATCCGGATTATCCCATATCTGCGCTAAGATCCGTGCAAGATGAACACGCTGCTGTTCACCACCAGAAAGGCTCAAAAAATCCCGTTCAGCAAAAGCAGATACCCCACAAAGTTCCATGGTTTCGGCCACGATCTTATAGTCCTGTTGCTTGGGCGTATTCTTATAATGCGGATACCGTCCCATCAGCACAATCTCTTCTACATTAAAACTCAATGTCATCTGCTGCTGTTGGCTCAGTAAAGCCCTGCATTTGGCCAAAGCCGCGGGCTCGTATGCCGACAGTGCCTTGCCATTGAGATGAACAGCTCCCGAATCCGGCTTCTTTTCACCACAAAGCACCCCCATCAGCGTCGATTTACCAGCGCCATTGGCGCCTAGGATTGCCAGAATTTCCCCTTTGCGCACCTGAAAGGTAATATCCTTCAAGAGCTTTCGTCCGTTCACTTCGTAGTTGATCTTCTCTACACGTAGCATAATGCGATTATTTTTTAAGCCTCTGCCAAAAGACTATTTATCTTTGATTAAAATATACAAGAATACCGGTGTACCCAGTAAAGCTGTAATCACGCCGATAGGCAATTCGATAGGTGCCACAGCGACCCGTGCAATCACGTCTGCCAATGTCAACACCAGTGCCCCTAATAATAATGAACCAGGGAGCACAAATCGGTGATCCGCCCCACCCATCAGGCGAACTGTATGTGGAACTATCAATCCCACAAAACCAATAATACCCGACACCGCAACGGATGCTCCCACAGCAAGCGTGGATAAGACAACCACCCAGCGTTTGACGCGATCAGTACGCATACCCAAAAGATCCGCCTGCAACTCCCCGAGCGAAAAAGCATTCAATGACTTTCCAAAGAAAGGCAAGATCAGCACCGGGATCAAAATAAAGGGAGCCAAAGCCCTTAGGTTATCCCAAGTAGCCCCACCAAGGCTGCCCAGCATCCAAAAAGTGATGGTACGTAACTGTTGCTCCGTCGACATATAAGTCATCAAACCCGTCAGCGCACCGGCAAAGGCATTGATGGCAATGCCCGCCAACAACATCGTCGTCACGTTTGGACGGCCATTTTTACTGGCGATACGGTAAACCAAAAAAGCGGTTAAACCAGCGCCCACAAAAGCACCAAAAGCCAATATATAATATCCAATCCATGCCGCTAAAGAGGTGAAAAGAAAAGTCTCAAAGGCAATAATCAGTACAGCAAAAAGGGACGCTCCAGAAGAAATCCCGATCAATCCTGGCTCTGCCAATGGGTTGCGGAATATACCCTGGATCGCAGCACCCGATATACCAAGTGCTGCCCCCACCAAAAGTCCGAGCAAAAGACGCGGCATACGAATCTCAAAAAGAACATCTCCTTGCATATTATGCACAGCTTCGACACTCCCCAAGTGCAATTTTTGCGTCAACATCGTTAAGATATCGGCGGACGGAATATGATAGGCCCCCATTCCCAAGGCAACAATACTTACAACACCCAATACCAGGCCCAAAGCCAATAGGATAAATTTCTGTTTCTTTTGCACCGGCTTTATTTTGAATCCATCACTTTTCCAAATCCACGGTGCAATTCTAAGATTGCGTCTGGCAGCCGGTTACTGAAATTTACCAGTAGTGAGGCATTCATCACCAAGATACGGTCGTTTTTACCCGCATTCGTAATACGCATGCCCGGCAATTTGAGGATAGCATCCTCACCGCCAAGACTACTCGCGCCAAAATCAAATAGCAACACAATATCTGGATTGGCCTGCACCAGCGCTTCCGTCGTATAGGGTTTGAAATCCGAAAATTCCTGAACCGCATTTTTACCACCAGCCAGATTAATCATCGCATCCAGGCTACTGCCCTTACCTGCCACACTCATGGTACCTGTACCACGCGCATATAAAAACAATACTTTGGGTGCTACTTTACCCTGATTTTCCTTTTTCACCAATTCCATGGTATGATCCAAACTTACTTTCGTGCGGGAAACCAGATTTTTACCGGCAGCAGATTCACCGACGGCATCTGCGACCTCCTGGATGTAACGAAGTGCACCCGGAACAGAGTAGTTTGGTTTAATGGAGACAAACTTCACACCAGCCGCACGAATCTGCTGAATGACCGATTTGGATACGTCGCCTTCATTCGCAATGACGATGCTTGGTTTAAAAGATAACAGACCTTCGGCCGATACCGACCGATTCTTGCTTACTCTCGGCAAGGCTGCAGCCGCTTTGGGCGATATACTTGTCACATCGGTAGCGACCATGCGCTCGCCTACTCCCAGTCCGTAGATCGTTTCGGTCAACGAACTGTTTAACGTAATGATTCTCTGCTGTGCCGTCGCCCATCCACCGATTTGCATCACAAAACACAGTATAACAACATAAAATCTACTCATCGTAATTCTTTATCTCCATGATGGCGATAGCGGATTTCCAGGAATGGTTTTCGCATCTCGCCGTTCAACTTGAGTACAAAACAAATCAATAATCAGTCTAAATACAAATTATATCGAATCTTTTAGAATAGCACTCCACAACACAAACAGAACTATAAGATACTACTAAACAACAATATACCCCTTAAAATAAACTACTTTTCAGTCCATAAAAAACGGATTAAATAGAATTTATGACATTTTGCATAGAGAAAAATTCAGACGGATTACCGTTTTTTGTAACATTATTTAGAATTAGTAAAAATAAAAATAGTGTTTAGAAGCATTTCATCTATTCGAACAAGCACCCTGATCGCCTTATGTGCCTGCCAGGTTTATACCCTGCACGCACAGGAAAAATGGAAAATCTCCGGTGTATTGAAAAACGAATCCAATAAAGGCGTAGCCAATGCGACCGTATATCTTTATCCGGACAAATATGCTTTTAAAACAGATACTGCAGGCAGGTTTCAATTCAGTCAGCTCTATGCGGGACGCTACGAATTACAGGTACAGGCCATGGGTTATCAGCAGTACCGCCAAGTTATCGATTTGGAAGACAAAAATCAGCAGTTGAACATTGTGTTAAAAGCTGAAGAACGGCAGATGGATGTAGTTGATGTGCAGGGTAAAGTGCAGGCTGTAGACAATCTCGTTAAGGCCGAAAATGCCGCCATGCCCGTTAAAGTCATCACCAAACGTGAAATTGAGCTTATGGGCAGCCGCCGTCTGGATGAAGTTTTAAAAGAACAGACGGGTATTGCCATCGTCAACGATATTGCCGGAGGCTCCAGAGCCGTCGGTGTACAGATCCAGGGATTCAGCAGCAACTACGTGATGGTCCTTGTAGACGGTCAACCCATGCTAGGGCGAAACAGTGGTAATTTTGACCTATCCCGTATCTCGGTGACCAACATCGAACGTATCGAAATTATCAAAGGCGCATCCTCTTGCTTATACGGCAGTGACGCATTGGGTGGTGCGATCAATATCATTACACGCCATGGTGCAATCACACCACAGGCACAGGCATCGCTTCTTTATGGCAGTCTCAATACCGTTGATGCAACGCTGGAAGCAGAAACACCTTTTGCTAATCAACGCGGGAGCGCCGTTTTTTCGGGCAATTACTACCGCACGGATGGTTTTAATACCGACAAGCAGTATCTGGACTCCAAGAGCACCACTTTTCCACCCTATACCAACTATAGTTTCCAGGGGCGAGTACGTTATCGTACAAGCAAAAATGGGACGTTGGGCGTTACAGGACGTTATGCAGCCCGAGAATCTGAAATGATCAATGCATGGTCCGAGTCGGCCACGCTACAGGATAAACAAAAAGATCAGGACATCAACCTTTCGGCAAGTTACGACCATAATTTCGAGTCGGGACTGCGCAGTATGACGCGTTACTATTTCTCGCGCTTCCACTCCCAGATTGCCGCACAATGGTTGCAACAAGGTATTGTTGCCAGTGCCGAGCAATTCGGTCAGAATGTACACCGCATTGAACAGCAATTTGCGTATAGCCCCGCACAGCAGGTTAAACTTACCGGTGGTATAGGCGGTAGTCTTGAACTGATGGACAACCAGGATCTGGATGCCAAACGCTCTTTGAACAGCGCATTCGCCTATTTGCAGACCGAATGGAAACCTGTAGACCGCTTATTGACGACGCTGGGTCTACGCTACGATCAGACCAATGTCTACAATGGCCATCTGAGTCCAAGTTTAGGCCTGCAATATCATCTCAGCCCTAAGCTTTTGATCAAAGGTGGTATCGGAGCCGGATTCAAGGCTCCCGACTATAAGATGCGCTATCAGATCTTTTTCAATCCAGCAGCCAACTATTTGGTCGTCGGTTCAGAACGCGTAGCCGATGTGATTGCAGCCATGGATCAAGCCGGAGAACTGAGTTATAAAAACAGCTATATGCTCAATTTGGTGGCGGGCAACCTCAAAGCCGAAACCAGCATTTCAAACAATATTGGACTTACCTGGAGTCCGTCCAATAGATTTCAGGCCGATTTCTCCGTCTTCTACCATCGGATCAACAATCAGATCAACACAGTCAGTGTGGGTAACGGGACCAAAGTAGCACAGATCTATAGCTACCGCAACCTGCCCAAAGCCATGAATAAAGGTTTTGAAGTTTCATTGACCTATCAGGCAACCAAAGATCTGCAATTGTCGATGGGCTATCAATACCTGATTGCCAAAGACCTAAGTGTTTTGGATAGTATTGCCAAGGGAAGTTACCCCTATAACCAGATCAACGATCCCGCTACAGGCGAATATCGCCAGAGTAAAAAATCAGATTATTGGGGTATTGAGGACCGTTCGAGACACATGTTCAACGCGAAAGCCCAATATGAATATAAACCCTGGGGCGTCAATGTCAATGCGAGGGTCAATTTCAGAAGTGCCACACCTTTTCAGGAATATAATGGCAACCAGTTTATCGACAAATATGACATCTTTATTCCCTATCACACACTGGTGAATATGACGGTAGAAAAGAGTCTGATGAACCGCAGATTGACATTGCGTCTGATCGGTGACAATTTATTCAATTTCACAAGCCGTTATTTACTTGGGCAACCTGGACGTGTTATTATGGGCGGCGTCAGCTACCGTTGGATAAAAGAATAATAAGGACTAATGAACAAGAATTTAGCACACAAAGTACAAGATAAAAGATGAGAACGATTCGCATGATTATTGGAGAATGTAGCATCTGGCTTTCCTTTCACAAGATTGGCCGTTGTATTTTTTCAGCACTATTGTTATTGACAGTGGTATCCTGTGGGAAAGACAAAGACTATACGATCGGATTAGAAGATGGCAAAAGTACCTTGATCAAAGATCTTGCTGGCGATACCGATGCAGCCATGGGCGAAGGTACTGAAGGGAAAGAGCAAAGACAATTTTTTATATTTCTTTTTCGTTTTAAAGACCAAAAGCAAATATGGGTTAAGACCAAAGCCGATTCTGCGCAGTGGCTTAAAACAAAAGATTGGGATATTGCCTTTACTGGTCCTTATAATTCGGAGATCTATGTGAACAATTCCCAGCATGAATACAATCCAGGTTATGGCGGCCAGGCAAATAATACCGCTGTGGTTTTACTGCGACAAGCCTATCAGAGTGTCACTGTGGCCCCTTCGGATGAAGAGTTTAACAAAAGTGAAGTAAACAAAATTGGCTGGGCAGCAACCGATGGTTCAGATGGCTGGTTTCGTTATAGTTTGAGCACCCATATTATGCAGGCGCTCCCCAATCGTACCTATGCGATTCGCTTACCCGATGGCAAATATGCCAAATTACAGCTGATCAATGCCTATAAGGGAAATCCAGCGGCGGTAACCAACCTCAATTGGCCTGCCCCATACTATACATTTAAATATTATGTACAGCAGGATGGCAGCAAAGATTTAAATACAAACACATTATAATAAGGAAAAATTACACAATTAAATTAAAGATGAATAGATTATTTACAACAGCAGCACTACTATGTGCATTGAGTTTAGGTTTTACTTCTTGTAGCAAGGATGATGATAAAATAGAAGAGAATAAATTGAGCGACGCAACTGCTGTTTCTGCAACTGCAACAATAGCAGTTCCTTCTGGCGTAAAAACTTTTTATGACTTTAAAACGAATACTGTTCAGGAAGAAGCTAAGAGTATGATCAATCTTTCTGGAATGTATGGTTCAACTTTGCAAAACACTTCATCAGATAATTATAAAATGGGCTATTTTGATCAGGCAAACACTAGTATTGAAAAGCTGACACTAGCATCGGTATTAACTGCCAACATCACTTTGACTGACAAACTCGGTATTGATGCATCAAGTGCCGGAGCACCAGTGACAGGCCCAACATGGATTATCTATGATTTTGCAAACAATCATGCTGTCTACCCTACTGCCAATCGGTACATCGTAATGTACAAAGGTGAGAAATTGAATAACGAAGCAGATGAGCTTTATGTAATTCAAGCAGGCGGCATTACTGCAGCTAGTGGAAATGCAACCTATAACATCAATTTTAAAAAATTTATTAAACAGTAGTAAACTGAAATATAAGTTTGAGAAGGTCTATTGAGAAGGTCTAAAGAAACATACTAGCAAAGCAGCTGGTTAAAATTCCGGCTGCTTTTGTTAACCAAAAATCAAAAACCGAAAAAAATATATTAAATACCAATTTTCATACACACTTTATCAGCAAAAGATTTTATCTTTACTATTATTTAGAATCAATTTAAATAAAAATAACATACTAACAACCCTACTACATGTATTGAAAAGGGATAAGGTATCAACTAACACAAAAAACTAGTAACAATGAAAATAAAGAAACGCAGCAACCTATTAAAATTCATACCGGTATTGGCATTTTTAATTGTGTTGGGGTCTTGTAGCAAAAGCGAGCCCACAGTAGTAGAGCCTGAACCAGATCCTGTTGCACCAGAAGCTATGTTCAACCGCTTGATTACTGTTAAGAATTTTGGCGAAGACTTACCTGCTGGAAGTGCACCAACCACGGCGCAATCACCAATATATTACAGCCTAGAACAGAACAAAGCTGTGACATCGGATTATAAACTAACCGCACGATGGGACATCTCTTGCTCAGAAATATACCGCAGTTTTATCAATTGCAACAATACAGCAAACGGATTTGGTAAAGGAGGTCCAGGGAAAGGTGGTATACTCATTGTTAAGAAAAAATTTGAAGATGTAATCGATATCCCTTCAGACACCGAGTTTCGCAAAGGTGAAAAGGCGTATGGTACAGATGATTCAGGTGATTTTGGTGAAGGTTTGGGCTGGTACCTGTATGATTTTAACGGTACGTTCAAAGGCGGTGGTGCTGAAAACAAAAAACACGTTTGTTGGCCTATAGAAGATCATACCCTAGTCGTCCGTACGGCGAATGGAAACTATGCTAAGATCAAGATGCAAAGCATCTACAAAGATCTGCTCGATTCGAAGGATTGGTATACAAATTCGCCTACACCCTACTTTTCTTTCCAATATGTACTTGCCAAAGCTGGTAGTACCAAATTTACAATCGCTAACTAAAAAAATAAGCATAGCTTACTTATTAGACACTAAACTAACATGAAAAGAATATACAGCATTTTAAGCTTCCTTTTTGTAGGATTGCTGCTAACCCGCTGCACCAAAACGGAAGAACTAGCCTTACTCCCAGCAGATAAAATACTGGAATACAAAGTCACCAATCTTCCAAATGACGAAGTTATTTATGGAGCCATCGACAATGAGGCCAATACCATTACGGTTTATGTCCCCTACTACTACGGTCTATTGGTGATAGATCCGAGCATTACACTCTCCAATGGAGCCAGTATTGCAGAAGAAATTTTACCTGTTAAAACAGATGAAAAGAATCAAACGTATACCGTAAAGTCCGCTACAGGTACCACTAGAACTTATAGCTTAAAGATTGAACTACAAAGTACACCGACTTTTGAGGCTCGATTTGCCTTAAATACAACTACGGCGCTAACGCTGGGACCAAGCACAAATTTACCTACGATTTACGGAAATTTTATGCACACAAATCCATCTTCGGTAAATGTTGTACTAATTAATAGAGATACAAAGCAACGCTATCCTATGGCCGAGCGGAATCGCTTAACTACTAATCCCACCTTGAATACTTATGTATTACAATATGTTGGTGGCGAGCTTCCGTATCTGATTTCAGCAGATATAACCACAGGGATATATGATGTAGAGGTCACTAATCTCGGCCATACGATTATACTTTCAGATCCTATTACAATTACCTATCGTCAACCTGATGTATACATTAGTTTATTAGGTTTAAATTTAGCTAAAAATAAGGACTGGACCATTATAGCAAACTCAAACAAAGTTTTATTGGATCCTACAGCCGTTATTATGACACTTGATGGCAAGGATTATCCATTAAGCATCAAATCGCATACACGGACTGAAATGACAGTTTCCTTACCGGCTAATATCCCAACAGGAACCTTTGAAAAAGTACAGGTTAAATTCCAGTTTAAGGACTGGGCTGATGTAATAAAAACGCAATTAAACCCAAGTACAATAACAGAATCTTAAACAAGCATCCACAGTATGCCAAGGCGGCATCAAAATTAAATAAATTAAAACTACAGGAGATTTCAACATGAACTCAAACATCAAAACTATCTTAAAATCAGCGATGGCCGTGACTGTGCTATCGGCAGCAGTATGGGCAGCAGCTCCAAAAACAGAACAAGCAACAGCTCCTTTGGCGCTAAACCAAGTTAAGGCAAACTCAACTTACTCTATAATCGGTCAATGGTGGAGCCCTTCAAATGCAGCCAACTGGCCAGGTATTTATGTAAACCTTTCAAGCGGTTCTCAAAGTACTAGTTTTAGCCCTTTATCACAGGTTGTATTCTTTAGCCATGTAAATGGTTCGATCAAAGCAAACGCTGGATTTGAAATAAGAACTGTAACTGCAGATATCTCCAGCGTTTCAGCATCTGATTGGGGTACAGCTACCCCAGTTACTTCTTTGGGAAGTGGTCAATGGTATCAGTACGTTTTAGCAACACATGCCAATGAAGCTATTCAACCATTGACAGTTTTAGTAGGCGATGGTAATGGTGCTTCATATGCGATTAAACTACTTAATTTCAGCAATGTTGGTCAAAGAACTGGCACAACTGGATTAGAGGTAAAAGCAGATGTAAACGTCGAAGTTAAGGCATTATAGTCCTCAATAATCTATTTTAGAAGATTCCGCAACCTCGTGGATGGGTTGCGGATCTTTTTAACCAAATCATCCGCATAACGATTTTTTTAACCAAAAAAAATTATGCCACTTTCAATTTTTAATAAAAAAATACGCATCATTAAATTATTGGCAATCTTTATTTTTGCTGTAAACTGCTGGTCTTGTAAGACCGAATACCCCAATCTCCCCTATAACGACATCGAATCTTTCAGTATTCAAGATGGCAGTGGAAATACATTATCTGCCAGTATTGTAGATGATCAGATTATTCTATATTGGCCTCCATTAATTGACCAACCTGAAAGTATAACACCTACGATTAAAGTTTCAGAATTAGCAACTGTTACACCAGCTTCGGGCACATCGGTACAATTGCAATCTGACAAACCCGTTACCTATACCGTGCGCGCACAGGATGGTTCCAGTAAAAACTATACATTAACGTTTAAATACAATCAACCTATTGTTACCGCAGCAATGGCGTCTACGACTTTCTATCTTCGTCTTCCAGGATCCGCCAATTATTACTTTGATGTGAGAGGTGAAAATATCCTACCTAGCGACACGCAGACTAAAGGCTATTTAGTAGACAAAGACGGCAAAGAAACAGCTCTTTCCTATTTTAAAGCTCCGACATCTTTTATTGCACAGTTTAACACCCCTGAAAACATTCTGCCAGGAACTTACAAGATTAAAATAGTTTCAGGTCGCTATACAGTCCTTACAGATGCATTTAATATTTTACGTCCAGTGATATCCAACTTAATTTCGCTTGACCTTTACACTGTAAAAAAAGGAGAAAATCTGGTCATGCCAATTAAAAGCACCGAAGTTTATGAACTATTTTTCAAAGCAGATTTCGATCATTTTGTAGCAATTGACAATCTTAACAACTCGTATAAGATAGCAAATGCAATATTCGATGTCACTAAAAAAACAGTTACTTTACCGATACCTGCCACAATTCAGGGTAATCAGATTAAAACGCTGAAATTGATGGATAAAAATGGTCAAGTATTAACAGAGGGTGATCAATATATCACACTAAACTAATACGTTGTAGCAGATAAATTAATCGTGATTATCACTAATCAAACAAAGCAGTTTATCATAATCGCATTAGCAGCTATCATTGTATACAGCTGCAGCAAAAGTAAGTCTACACCAGAAGAGCCGACGATTGTCCCTCAACCTGAAGAAACCTTACGTCAACAATATAGTAAATCGGTAATGCAATGGCCAGCTGCCGCTTGGTACAACAATATCAAGGTACGTGAACTGGCCGCTTTACCCGAAAACCCATCGAAAGATAAGGCCGAGCTAATAGCACTTGGCAAAGCCTTATTTTTCGACCCCCGCACCGGTAATGGCATGAAGACTTGCGCTTCATGTCATAATCCGGACACCTACTGGATCGACCAAAAAACAACGGCAGATGGTATCGCACTGCATCACCGCAATACACCTTCCATGGAAAATGTCTGGTACCTGGAAGGCAAACTCTTCCACGATGGCCGCGCAATGACTTATCGAGAACAGATCGCCGAAGCCATCAACTCCCCCATCGAAATGGGCGGCAATACAGCTGCTTTACCCGCTAAGTTGCAAGCTATACCAGGCTACCTTCGTTTATATGAGGCGGCTTATTCGAGCCAGACGATGAGCGTCGAAGGATTGCTGGATGCCATAGCAGCGTATTCAAGATCAATTAGTAGTGGCGAAACCGCCTTTGACCGTTTTATCAAAGGAGATTACCAGGCATTAAACGATGCACAGCTTGAAGGCCTCCATCTGTTTCGGACCAAAGGAAAATGTATCAACTGCCATAATGGTGCCTTCTTTACCGATCTCGATTTTCATAACCTGGGTTATGCTGTTACCAGCAAAGGTGCCTTGGACAATGGTCGCTTTGAGGCAACAGGACTGGAAACAGACAAAGGTAAATTTCGCACGCCGGGACTGCGCAATGTGATCCATACTGCACCCTACCTGCACAATGGTAGTATTTCGAGCTTAGGTGAACTGATCAACCTGCTGAGTCAGGGCATGCCCCAAAAGACAGGACAACAGATCAATGGCACCTTATCGCCGCATATTCAAAATGTCCGATTGAGCAGTAAAGAACAGGAAAATATCTTGGCTTTTTTGGAGAGCTTATCGAGCGTACCGACTAAGACCGAGCGGCCAGTATTGCCCTAAAATAAAAAATCCCAAAGGGGATACCTTTGGGACATTTTGAGTACTCCACAGTAGCGGAGGCATCAAAAATTAAATAAATTGGCACAAATTTAGAATTTTAAATTAAATAAAAAAGTAAAATAGTATTAAATTTCAGATAATTATATAATTTGTAGCGAATCAACTACAAATATAAAGGACAAAATGCGCATCAAATCATGAGTCGAATCCGCCCAATAACTGGTTTATTTTTTATAGTAGCCGCTATCTCGGCCTGCCAGCAAAACAGCAGAACAGCGACTTCACCCGATGAACTTATTAGTCCAAAAACAGGAACAAAAAAAGAATTGACTCTCGACTCAATCTACCTGTATGCCAAACAGCTCTACCGTTGGCAGGAATCTCTCCCTTCGTATACCACGTTTGATCCGCGGACGAAATATGCACAGATAGAACCCGAGCAAACGGCTTATGAGCGAGCACTTTTTGCACTCAGCCAATACGCTTTGCACAAAAAAGATAGACCCTACGAATTGTCGACCATCCCCAATAAACCCAAATATTCATATTTGGAGCGTCGTCGTAATGACAAGAAAAGTAGTGGTCACATGGCCAGCATAGAAACACCCTACAGGTATGCGACACACCTGTCCTACTGGTCTGCGGGAAAAAAACGGATTGCTTATGTTTACATTCCCTCCTTTCCCCAGCTCCAGACAGTGAAGGCCGAACTGGATCAGCTTGCAGCCGAACTGGCTCAAAAGCAAGTTACACATCTCATCCTCGATATACGTCATAACGGTGGTGGTTATGTGGAGACCGCAGAATATTTAGCCAACCTCATTAGCCCAGCCAAACTGGATAAAAAAGTTATGTTCAGCGAGCAATTTCATCCGAATGTACAGCAAGGCAAAGCAAAACTACTCCTTAAACAACCCTATCTGGATGCCAATGGCAAAGTGGTCCAATACAAAGGACGCACTGCCACCCTCGCCGATGTGGATTATAGTGAAAAAGCCAATACGCATTACTTTATCAAAAAGGGACATTTCAATTCACTACAGCAGCTGTCATGCATTGTATCAGAACGCACGGCTTCGGCAAGTGAACTCCTGATCAGCAGCTTCAAACCTTATATTCCGATACGCCTGATTGGTCAGCAAACTTTTGGCAAACCTGTAGGTTTTTTTTCAGTCCACATAGGAGATTTCGATGTATATCTAGCTTCATTTCTCATCCGGAATGCCAATGGCTGGTGTGATTATTTTGATGGCATCCCCGTCGACCTGGCCTTAGCTCCGGTAGAAACCTCCCGCCATCCCGGGGATCCAAAGGAAGCCTGGCTTGCAGCAGCGCTAAAGGACATTACAAAAGACGAAAATCTCACAGCAATTTCGTCAGTTACTTATTTTTCGATGCCAGTAGACGAAAATTTGCTACTTAAAACAAATTTTAGGTTAAAGTAAGAAACTTATTGCAGCTGGACTTTGTCATACTTATGTTTAAATTAAAACCATTTTTCATAGATGATAAAGCAGAAAACAGCATAAATTTGTGGAAATAAATACGAATCTTTGTATAGAATCGTTATAAATAAAAATAAGAACATGTTAAGTCAACATATCAAAGAGCAAACGCACGCAGCTCACCAAAACGTAGAAGGAACGATCGTGCGCCAATTGAAAAATATTCGTTCAGAAGCAGATTACGCAGAAGTATTGAAAGGCTTTTATGCTTATTTCCGCGCTGTAGAAGATAGTATCGCTCCTTTTGTTACCGCAGAAGTATTGCCAGATTTGGCCGAACGCCGCAACTCATCTTACATCAAAAGCGATATCGAAGCTTTGGGTGGCAACGTAGATAACCTGCCAGAAGCAAATGCTCCAGCTGTAGCAAATGTACAGGAAGCACTTGCATCATTATATGTCCTAGAAGGTTCAATCATGGGTGGTCCGTATATCGTGCAGATGCTCAACAAATATGGCGTTACCAAAGGAACTTCTTTTTTTGAAGGTTATGGCGAAAATAGCCGTGACATGTGGGCTGGGTTTACAGCGGTATTGAACAAATATTCCGAAGATCCGGCAACTTATGATCGCGCAGTAGAGATTGCTAACCAAACTTTTTATAACTTTGGCGAAGTATTCACTCCTATTGCCAGTGCAAACTAAAATTGGAGTGTTCGTGTTTAATCCCATAAATGGAGCAAAAAGACAACAAATCTAAATGGCTTAAGCGTGCCGGAATTGGAGCATTTCTCTTCTTTCTGGCCAAAGGACTCGTATGGCTCGCTGTATTCTTTTTCGCAGCGAAGTCCTGCAGCATATCTATTTAACACAACGTATGAAGCATTCATCTGACGCGCAAAAAATGCGTCAGATGAATGCTTCTATCCAATCAGACCTTTTTCAATCCAATCCGCTTTTTTAGCCCAGACTAGTCTTTTTTTTTTACCTCGAGCGCCAATGTATTCGGGTTGTGTTCGTATTGTGTTCGTATTGTGTTCGGACCACCTTCGGAGCTCGACAATCTGGTAATCACTATTGACCAAATTCCGACCAGGTAATTCCTGTTCAGGGTCTGTACGATAGCTGTTCAGCAGCTGTACAATATCTGTATCACATCCGAATAAGGTACGAAGCAGGTACGAAGCAAGTACGAATCTGCTCCACACCTCCTGGCCTATTACCTTATACTTTTGTAAGCACTGTCCGATACAGCTCTATCCCCTCATGGCTGATCACCTGACAAGCTATTTCTTCGCTACTGATCGAGAAAGAGAAAAACCCGTATTGATCTTTCGCAAAACGACTATACGGCAGATCGGTTTTTACAGGCGTTACCTCTGATCCTGCCCCGGAGATAAACTGATGAAACTTCTTGCCTTCCACTTTTAAGTGCTGCAGCGAATGTTCATGTCCTGAAAGGTAGATATCTACTCCCTGTTTTTCAAAGATAGACTCCAAGACTTTTCGAACCGCCAGGGTGTCGTAATTCGTCGTACGCGGCCCCGCCGTATACAGGGGATGATGACCGACGACAATTTTCCAATGGGCATCCGAATTTTCCAGTAGCTGATCTAGCCAGGCCAGCTGTTTCTCGGGTTGCTGTCCCGCAACATGTGGCCCATACTCGCTGTTACTGTAAAATTCAGGAATCATCGGATTAGTATCGATAAAGGCCATCAGTACGTTTTTTCCATCCTTAAGTGCAAATGTCTTGCTGTAATAACGCGCAGGCATCTTCCAACGTCTGCTGATCGTACTATAACGTACCTGTGCATCGGGATCTGATTTATAATCGTGGTTTCCCAAAATGGGATACCAGTCCCATTGCAGCGAAAATGCGGTATAGATATTTTCAAACGAATAATGCCACAGGGGATCATGTTCACTGACCACTCCGGAAGGGTAAAAATTATCACCGGTAGAAATGATAAAGTCATTGGGATGCTGATCGGCCCATTGACCCATCTGCCCCGCTACAGCCAACTGATGGTCGGCACCATTGCGACCCCAGTCGCCTACAGCCATAAAATGGAGATCATAGGCATCTTTGGGTTTCAAAAGCTGTTGTATATCTTCGCTTTCAAATTGCGTAGGTTTTGTCAGACCGAAACTACTAAGCGTAATTCCGCCCAGGCCGGCTGTAATCGCCGTGCCCAGGGAATTTTTCATAAAAGTTCTGCGTTTCATCAATAGATTTTAATAACCAGGATTCTGTTGCCAATGGGTGTTTACGTTTAATACAGTTGTTGGTACCGGGAAAATACGACGGAACTTCTCGCTCATGCCGGCAGGATACAGCGATCGGAACCCCCAGTTATCTTCAAATTTTCCGTAACGGATCAAGTCATTTCTACGCCAGGATTCATCAGCAAACTCACGTGCCCGCTCATCCAACACATCCTGCAGACTTGGGGCAGCCGTGAGCACAGGTGCATTAACATAGGCTCGGATCTGATTAACCAAAGATTGTGCGGTCTGACCATTGGTCGCTGTAGCCCCACGGAGTATAGCCTCCGCTTTCATCAACAGGATATCGGCATAGCGAAATACAGGTACATCATTGCTCTGATTACGCTGATTGGCTGATGTAACGGCTACGTCCATATAAAACTTAATGGATCTATACCCCATCGAGCGCCCCTTTTGGTCGTTACCTACATTCAGTGTGGCCGCACCATCCGAACGCAAAGTAATTTCTTTAGTGGTCTCCAGTTGCCAATCAAACTGCGCATCTGCATCCGCAGCATTATAATCCTGATCTATGCCGCGTTTGGAAGTTCTGATCAGAAAAGGTCGAGTCTTATCTTCTGTATAATTTGACCAGTAATATTGCTTACCGCCGATGTATGAGGCATTCCTTTCGTCGCCTGCCAGATTAAATTTCTCCAAATAGCTCGGTAATACACGAAAAGTCCCCCCAACACTTTGAGGCAATGTTGCAAACTGATTTTGGGCACTGCGATGTATCCAGAAGCGCGAATAAGTCATACCCTGCTGTTTTTCACGATCATAGGGTATGGCAAATATAAAATCCTTTACCTGATAACCATTATCGGGGCGAAACTTGGCCATAAACTTGTGGCTTGTCAGGTTAAACTGTCCTGAGGAAATAATCTGGTCGCACATCGCAACCACATCATTTAATTTTTCATTTTGTATACTTGGATTGTAATTGGCTACGTCTGTGGCCGTATAAACAGCCCAGTTGAGATACAACTTAGCCAGCAATGCTTCGGCCATATATTTCGTTGCTTTTCCATAGGTTGCTACAGAAACTGTGGTCGGTAACAAATCCTTCACCGCAAGCAATTCGGCCTCAATAAAACGGCAAATTTCAGCACGGCTTGAACGCGCGGGGACAGCATCAACAGGCCCTGTGATCAACGGTGCGGCGCCAAAATTATCCATCAGTATAAAATAATAATAAGCACGGATTGCACGGGCAGGTGCAGTCAACTTTTCTTTATCTTCCCCGAATAATGCGATGGCATTATTGGCTAAGGTGATTCCAGTGGAAGCATCGTTCCAGATACTTGGCAAGAGGCCGTTGTCTGCGTTCCAATTGTGCAGATGGAATTCGCGGTATCGACCGCCATCAAACCAGTCTGTCCCCATGGAAACACTCACTGCTTCATCTGCCGAGAGTGTTTGGACCATCCAATGATCGCGCCCCATTGCGCCTCGATAAGCTGCATATACATCGGCAAGAATTGCCTCGGCTGCACGTTCCGAATCCGGAAATTCCTTCAGCTGTGATTTTATATCAACATCCAGATCGGTACAAGATCCCAGCGAAAAACTCAATGCTGATAAGGTTAATAAACGAATTAATAGTGTTGGTTTCATATAAATTATTTCTTGTTCTATAGGCCATGTGGCATGCTCCATTTATGTCAACAGGATTGTTTCGATAAAAAGTTTTCCATCCCACAGGTCTGTCTTATAAATTAAAATTAAGGCCAAACATAAACGTTCGCGTCCGTGGGTAGGTCTGGCGGTTATCAATTCCCGGAGTCAGGCCACCCAAGCCCACCTCGGGATCAATACCTTTATATTTCGTCAGCACAAATACGTTGTTCATCGTTGCATATACTCTTAGGTTTTTAATCGGTATATTTTTCGTCGGTATCGTATAGGCCAACGTAACATAAGCCAAGCGCAGATAGCTTCCATTCTCCAGGTAACGATCGGATAGGTAATGTGCATTGATATCCGTCATGCGCTCGGTTTCCACAACGCTGGCAAGCACATTTTTCTGCCCAGCATTACCAACAACATTTGAATGGCGCGCACGTGTAGCGTTCATAATTTTCTGCCCAAAAGCACCTTGGAACATTCCATTTAAAGAAAAATTCTTATACGAAAAGCTATTGTTCCAACCCAGTGTCAACTTGGGCTGTGGACTTCCCGTCACAGCCTGATCTTTCTTCTGTGGCGTTGTGGTTGTTTCGCCGGTACGTTCGCCCGTTTTCTCATCTCGGGTATAGAATACCGACACTCCTTCATCGTTGTAGCCAGCCCATTCCCAGGTATAAAACTGACCTATAGGTGCTCCCGGTGTCAGCCTCTGCTGAAATACATTGGTCTGCCCAGCGCCACCGAGATCCGACAATTCGATATAATCCTGCGTAAACTGCTCGTTGGCAATGCTCACCACCTTATTGGTGTTGTGTGATAGCACCAATCCGGTATTCCATTTGAAATACTCTTTATCAATGGCCTTTGCATTTAAACTCAGTTCAATCCCTTTGTTCTCAATTTCACCAACATTGGCAGTCAGCGTTGGATAAATATATTTCGATTTGCTTACCTGATAATCATAAATCAGGTCACTCGTTTTCTTTTTATAGACCTCCAAAGACCCTGTCAGGCGATTTTTCAGAAATCCGAAATCCAGGCCTAGGTTAATCATACTGGTTGTTTCCCATTTGAGGTTCGGATTGCTATTGCGCAGCACCATCAAAGTACGTAATGGGCTTACCTGGCCATCGGCACTTACATAATCGAAAAACTTGGATGAGGCACCACGTACAGACTGCGCTGTAAATGCGTCAAAGCCCAATGAGTTGCCACTCACCCCGAAACCCGCACGCAACTTTAAGTCATCAAAAATTCCGGTTTCACGAATGAATGATTCCTCCGAAAGGCGCCACGCCGCAGACACCGAAGGGAATGTTGCCCAACGATTGTTGCTTCCGAAAGCCGAGGAACCGTCGCGTCTTACCGTTGCCTGTAGGAGATACTTGTTATTATAGGCATAATTCACACGGCCATAAACAGATATCATACGCAAGGTGGAAAGATAATAGTTCCCAAAGCCCAACAAATCAACTACATTGGCCATACCCGGATTATAATAACTCAAATCGTCACTGTAATAATCGGAAGTCGTCAATTGAAAGCCATCGTTATTGTTGTTCTCCTCCCATGAATAACCTGCCAGTGCAGCTACCTTATGTTTTCCGGCGAATGTCTTTTCATAACTCAGGTTCATTTCCATCACTTTCCGTTCATCTTCTACCGCGGCACGGATAGATTTGCCATTCTGACCACGTGCTGCCATCGAAAACATCGAGTAGTACTGTGCATTGTTAAACTGCCTATTTTGCAGCGAAAGATCAATATTATAGGTTAACCCGGGCAAGATCTCATAGCCCAGTTTTGCATGCGCCTGAAGCACCTTAGTTTTAGAAAAATTTGTATTCTCTTCAATTAAGGAAAGTGGATTGGCATATTGCGAACGGTCGGCTTTTTCAAACCAGGAACCATCGGTATTTCGGACCGGCGATACCGGCAGGTAATAGTACATCGCATCGTACACGCTGAGTCCCTGATCCAAAGCAAGCACATCATTCTGCTTGGTGATACTTGCGTTGACATTGAAAGAAGCCGTCAGCCGGTCATTCAGCGCCTTGGTCTGCAAAAACGCTCGAGCAATCTGCCGCCCCATATCAGTCCCTTTGATAACCCCATTGTTTTTGATGGTATTGAGACTGATGCTATACTGTGTTTTTTCTGCTCCTCCAAGAATGGATATATTATGGTTGTTCGATATCCCTGTTCGCTCCACAGCTCTTTGCCAATCGGTATCTGCTCCCAAGTCGTCCGTTGGTTCCATCGAAAATCCATTATCATTGACATAAGACCGGTATTGCGCCGCATTCATCATCTCATAGTGCTTAGCCACTTTATCGATCGCCAGATAGCCGTTGTAATTGATATTGGTCTGCCCTGATTTCCCACGCTTCGTTGTAACGATAATAACGCCATTGGCCGCTTTTGAACCATAAATTGCGGTCGCTGAAGCATCACGAAGCACGTCAATAGAGGCAATATCATCGGGCGCTACCAAAGCCAGCGATGCACCCGGAACCCCATCGATCACATAGTAGGGTTCCATTGCTTCTCCACTACGTAACGTAGACGCTCCCCGGAGACTAACGGAAGGCGTCGCATTGGGATTACTGTTGTTGCTCGAAATCGTCAGGCCGGCAACTTTCCCCTGCAGCATCTGTGCTGGCGAAGTAAATACGCCGACGTTCGCATCTTCCGCTTTGATGGTGCTGATGGAACTCGTCAGATCCTTTCTGGATACACGGCCATAACCAATGACGACCTCATCCAGTTTAACCGCACTCTGCTGAAGCTTCACACTCAACGACAAAGGCTTTCTTGCTTCAACGACATAACCCGATAATGTATCGGACTGAAATCCTACCGCCGAAAACACAAATCGATAGCCTGCATGTTCTACTAAATTCTGAAAATGGAATAGCCCCTGGCTATTCGTACTGGTGGTCACACTTGGACCTCCATTGACCTGAATAGCCTTAACACTGACTCCAGGGAGAAACTCGCCCTTTTCATTTTGTACAGCTCCTTTCACTTGTTGCTGCTGCGCATGTACATGGGTAAGTCCAGCGGAAAGCAACGCAAAAATAAGCAGGTTCTTTTTTTGTGGATTTTTCTTGTTGAGCATATCTGTTAGTTGTTTAGATGTTCAGTAATTGTATTTTCCTGTTTGTATAGCGTATAACTTCCATCCGCATTGGCGACAAAGCGCAATTCATTAATCAGGCAGATTGTTGTCAAGATATCCTTCAATGAATCGTGATGTACATCAATCTCACCTGTATAATGGATGGCGGCAATACCCTTGTCACCCAAATGGATCTGTTTTTTAAATGCAGTTTCTAACGCCTTTAGCACAGCAGGCATTGGTGTATTTTTCAGATTTAACAAATCCGGGGCAGACAGATCAGGCATGTTCAATGGCTGTTTTTTATTGATGGCTTCAATTCTTGTTGCACCCCGTGAATCAACTGTCAGCTTTTGGCCCGGGTCAGCTAAAAAAATCTGTTTGAAACCGTTTGTAAGCGAGGATACAAGCACCTTACCTGTATGTAATGCCACTGTCACAGCCTGACGCTTTAATTTGGTATTAATGGTAAAGGATGTACCAAGCGCCGTTGTTTTAGTCCCGCTGGCAAACACCGAAAATGGGCGTTTCGGATCCGATGCTACATCAAAGTAAGCTTTACCGTTAAGTTCAATATCACGGGCATTGGCATCAAAATTTTTCACATAGCGAATATGGCTTTGTGCGAACAACCGCACATGCGATCCATCGGGTAGATCCAGCGTTATACTATAGGGATTTTTATTTTCTATTGAAGCCCAAACTGTATCTTTATGCGCTATAACTGGTTTATCAGCGGACCGCTGAGCATCTGGCTGTACAAGTGAATCTTTTGTCCACCAGGTAACAAAATGGAAGGAAAAGAAAAAGAGAACTGCAGCTGCGGCACTGTAGCGCAGTAGCTTTACCAACCGATGTCGATGTAATGCCTTTCGATCCTGCGCTTTTTCCTGATTTTGAATCGCAGTCTGTATAAACGTTTTCATCGTTTCAGTAGGCACAGGCTCGTCCATTGCTGTGCTATCAAATTTCTCCCAATCTTCGTCCTTGAAAAGTTCGTTCACGAGGAAGGGCATTTTCCAGATCTTCTTTTTGATCTGATGCTGCTTTTTATCATGCTTCATACTCCTATTACGCAGGCCAGCACGACATCCCTTAGTTCTTAACAATTATTTAATAAAGGGCGCCGATACTTAACATAAAGGACTTATAGCATAATGGAATAGAGATGTTGTTTGAGTTGAAGAAGTGCTTTACTGATATGCTGTTCTACGGTTTTTGTAGAAATTGAAAACTGAGCAGCAATCTCTTTATGGGAAAGACCTTCTTTACGGCTCAGTTCAAAGACCTTCCGACGCATCGTCGGCATATTCTGGATATCTTTTTCCATCATACGCAAAAGGTCTTTATTTTCAATTGCCCGGATCAGACTATCGGTAAAAGGTGTCATTGCTGTCTGCCCTTCGTATTTGAAACGTGTAGCCTCCTTGCGCAGCAGATCGATCATGACTTGCCGCGCCATACCGAAAAGCTGCAGCAGAATACTGAGCTGCTCGTCGAGCTTCTCCCTTTGGTTCCAGAGTTTGATAAAGGTCAGCTGCGTCACCTCCTCTGCAATATAATCCGATTGCGTACGCTTGAGTACAAAACCGTAAATCTGTCGATGGTACTTTTCGTATACGAGATTGAAACTTTTCTGATTGGAAGATTTGATAGGCTGAATGTGTTCCATTGCGCTGTCAAAAATAAAAGCACAAAGTTTCCTCAGTATTAAGTTAAGATCAATATTAAATTAAACAAATTGAATATATTACCTCTTCAATTAGCAGAATTCATTTCTGATTGTACAAATTTTATTATAAAACAAGCAGAAATCTCCCTATAATTGCAGTCGGGAATATTTCATTTCATAGTGAAATCCTCAATCAGACATGACCATAACCGGTAAAACGTTACGCTATAAGCAACATGTCTTATCAATAATTATATGAAATAACGATACGATGAAAAGGAATATCTTTTTTATTTTAATATGCTTTGTATTACTAGCTAACCTGGCCATCTGCCAAGAAAAAGACGTCGATTTTAGCAAAGCCTACATTGCCCAAAACGACGGCAAGACAACTGTTGAAATCAATGAGGCACAGGAACTCATCTATATTATCTTTGCGATAACTGACTTTGGTAAGGAAAATCCAAACATGACCAAGCAGAATACGGCTTATTTTGAAGAGGTCAAAGCGCATTTTACCCCATTTTCCAATCTGCCTATCGTAAAGAAATTTGACCAGCAACTACGAGCGAATCTAACCAACTATTTCCTCTTAGCAGCCAATGTATATGGCTTTAAGTTCAAAAACGACCAATTAGTACCTACAAACATCTATATTTTTCCAGCAAGAGGAGTTGGAAATTATCAGGTGAAATCAAATCCTATCCCTGCTTATAAAAACGACCTGGAAGAATTCGCCAGAAAGAGCGGATACCGGGCATTCTACAAAGAGCATCAAGGCTATTACGACAGCCTTCGTACAGCATATCAGGAGTATGCTTCCATTGCCGAGCAAAAAGAATGGTTAGAAAAGAAATTCGATTATACAATCAATAGCTATCGTGTATTGACTTCCCCTCTGATTGCCGGGATGAATGCGACCCACACTTTCAAGTACAAAGGTTTCAAAGAAATTTTGCTTTTTTTACCCACCCTCCGCGAAGACGAATCCTGGAGCCCCAAATTCAAAAAAGCATTCAATACACGCATTATTTTCACGGAGATAGACCACAACTACGTAGGTCCATTGAGCGAAAAAAACAAAAAACAGATCGATACAATATTCAACAATAGAGACTTATGGGTAGATATAGAAAACAAAAGTACAGTTCATTATCCAAGTCCGTTAAAAGTATTTGATGAGTATTTAACCTGGGGACTTTTCATCTTATATTGTTACGACAAGTTTGGAGATGATCATGATCTTTTTGGCCAGATTGTTGAAAACGTCAACGATATGATGGTCAACAAAAAAGGATTTCCCAAAGCGGATGAATTTAACGCCGAATTGTTCCGTCTGTATAAAGACAATAACCCGAAAGATATTCAGAGCTTATATAAGCCACTGTTGGACTGGTGTGAGAAAGAAAATTAGCGCCATCCCGATAATATTTAGTAAATTAAGGCTGAGAAGGAAATAAGCCGCCAGAAATGTGAATGTATACGACCATAAGGAATCAGCATAGCATAAGGGGATGATCGTCGAAATATATTTAAACACAATACGTACGGAGAAACAATTATGAACATTAGATTTATCGGTTCTGGCAGTTATATTCCATCCCACAAAATAGCCAATGCAGACTTCGCCGACCATCTTTTTTTGGATGAAAATGGGCTGCCGTTCAAAGAGCCGGCTTCTGTCATTGAAAAATTTAAGGCAATCACCGGAATTGAGGAACGTCGTTATGCCGATCCTGACCAAGTGGCTTCAGACCTTGCTTTCCTCGCTGGTCAACGTGCCATTGAAGACGCCGGTATAGCTGCGGAAACATTGGACTATATTATAGTTGCACATAATTATGGCGATGTGCAAGCTGGCAAAATCCAGTCGGATACTGTACCCAGTTTAGCAAGCAGGGTGAAGAAAAAGCTCGGGATCAGCAATCCAAAATGTGTGGCTTATGATCTACTATTTGGTTGTCCTGGTTGGAACGAAGGCGTATTGCATGCCAACGCTTTCATAAAATCAGGTATGGCAAAGCGCTGTATGGTCATTGGCGCAGAGACGCTTTCTCGTGTTATTGATCCTTTTGACAGAGATTCGATGATCTATGCGGATGGCGCTGGCGCTGTAATCATCGAAGCCACTACGACAGACCAAGGGTTCCTATCACATGAAAGTGCAACTTATGCGCTTGAGGAAGCGAACTATCTCAATTTCGGGAGCTCTTATCAACAAGAGCAGAACCCCGATATACGGTATATTAAAATGAAAGGACGTAAAATCTATGAGTTTGCACTCAGCAAAGTTCCTTTAGCCATGCAGGCTTGCCTCCAAAAAGCGGATATCGATATCACGGCAATCAAAAAAATACTGATCCACCAGGCCAACGAGAAGATGGACGAAGCCATTCTGATGAGATTCTATGCACTATACGATACAGTACCCCCGCCTGATATTATGCCAATGACCATCCATACATTAGGAAATAGCAGCGTGGCAACCATTCCTACGCTCTATGATCTCATTGCCCGTGGTCAGTTAGACAATCAATCCCTGCAAGAAGGCGATATCATCCTATTTGCATCTGTTGGCGCAGGTATGAATATCAATGCTTTTACTTATCGGGTTTAATCTAATTTTGCGACTACATCGTGTAGCTATTATGCTAACACAGAGCCTGCAGAGGATTTATTTCATAAAAAATAACAAAACACTGTATATATCAATATTTTATACTTAAATTTGTTTTATAATCGGCTCCGCCTTTGCTTATCTGAAATCGTCAAGTTATACTTACCACTCAGTTTTCGCATTTTCAGAAGCTTTTTTGTTAGCAAACCGGAGGTAAAGACCTTTTTGGACTTGAGTCAATCCAAGATCATTAAAATCAGATCCTATTTCTTGCAAAAAATCGATTAACTATTGTTCATATTCATTTATCACAATAGTGCAGTACAGATTACTTTAATATAATTTATAAAACAATGCAAGAAGGAACTATTAAATTCTTCAACCAAACAAAAGGTTTTGGTTTTATCACGCCTGCTGGTGGTGGAGACGACATTTTCGTACACGTATCTGGTTTAATCAACGAAGTACGCGAAAATGACAGTGTAACATTTGATGTAGAAAACGGTAAAAAAGGCGTTAATGCAGTTAACGTACGTATCGCATAATTAAGTAAACACACAAGAAGATAATTTATTTATCTTCTTGCGAAGTGTAACGGGCAACCGTTACACTTTTTTTTATCCATTCCATACCCAAGTGCGGCAAAAAATCGGACGATTGATCGGTCTGGCATATGGAAAACTTTTTACAATCCAGCCAACATCACTTCTTCCTGTCGCAGAAAATATGGACTGCTATCTTTGAATCTCCCGCGCTTCCTGGAATACTTTCTGATGATATCAGCAACAACATCATCGGTGAGCTCATGCCCCTCTAACGTCGGAAAACCCTCCCAGCGTACAATGCCATCCGGATCTACTAAAATACAGTGTGGGATTCCCTGTACTTCGAGCTGTTTCTTCAACTTCGCTTTCGTATCGATCGCTGAGAAATAATCTATTTTAATCTCCTTCGCCTTTTTTATAACCTCAGCTTTTTCATCTGAAAGGCCAATGATCACAAGTTTATCACCATACTTCTTATGCCATTCATTGAGTTCAGGAATCACTTTCCGGCAGGGTCCACACCAAGTAGCCCAAAAATCAATAAGGATAAACTTACCCTTTGTATCAGGCGCATCTGTAAGCCACTGCTCGACCTCAAGTTTTGGGGCCTTTTGATTCAAAATTGATTTTGCCCACAATTTCTTATTGTTGTTGCTTTCTTGCGTATGACCGATTACATGGATCAGGCAAAGCGCAAATAATAAGAAAGCTTTTAGAATAGATTTTACATTCATAAAACAGCTTGTTTAGTTCCCCTAATTTATGGATTTTTTCCCACAATCATTTCATCCTTTCATCCCACACATCGACTTTTCAAAGACACCATAGCGGCCTCTATAAGGCAAAATAATAGCTATACTTTTAATTGACATAAAACACACAAAACACTGTATATAAATAATTAGCGTATTTATCAAAAACAAAAAAAATCCAATTTATTTGCTGTACGGCTCATGATTTTCCGAATGGAACCAACCGACATCCCTATAAAATAACAGCGTACCATCGACATTTCCATGGCAAAAACCAGATTCTAATTCATCCTCACAAAAGCTAAATTGAGGCGCTCAGCACACAAAAACAACGAAGTGGGCCTGCCCTTGATCCCATTCGTCAAGATAATGCACAAGTTGACCACATTCTCCTATAGAAAAGTGTAAAATAACCCCTATTTACAAACGCTATTTTCTAGAATTACAATACCCCTGTAAAGCCTATTGAGCACCTATGTATACAGCTGACAAACTGGCACAACACCCAATAAGACAAAACATAAAACTATATAGATAAGATATTTAACAATATTGATATAAACAGATAGTTACACATCATTATCTTTATAACACATCAACTTTACCCATCGGATACCATCCATCTGTAGTTCGCCATGCGATGGCAAGATGAACACTTGCCTGGTCTGTGTTAAAGTTTCCTTTTACGGCATCATCGCTTGGTAGGCATTGTATTGCCTCAGGAGCCCAGCTTACCCCGGCCAAAGTGTCTTTCCTAAGTTTATACTTGCCGTACGCACCGCTTTATTTCTTCTTGTTTAGTATTTAGCGATAGAAAAAGCAACATTAAAACCGATATTGCCATCATAAGTATTGACTTGAGATATTGTTTGCTTATTATGGAGAAGAGTAAATACAAAAGGCCAAGAAATGATCTTGGCCTGATGCAACATATTATTTGGGGTGTTTTCGTAGCCCTATATAGCAAAAATACTGCCGAAATTAAAAAACCACACCCATTAGCTTATTTTTTCTAAAGAGTTTATGCTGCAGAAAAATAAAAAACGGCTAAAATCACTTATTCCGCGGCAACTGGGCAAGTACAGCTTTCATTTCAGGAGAATTTATAGCTCCCTGGAATAACAGACTGTTCTTTGTCCTAAAATCCAAGTAGGTATTCTCTTCCAACCTGTAGCCACAGGGGCCACAAATAGAGGGGATAAGGCAATACTTATTCGGCGTGGTTTACAACAGCAAACCGAAGTGTTCCTTGAGCGCTGTCCGTGCAGCATGATAACCACACATGCCATGTACACCACCACCCGGAGGCGTCGATGATGAACAGAGATAAATCGTGTCGACCGAGGTTCGGTACGGATTTAGAGCCAAAATAGGCCTACTGTACAGCTGCGAAATATCCATAATACCGCCATTGATATCACCACCGATGTAATTTGGATTGTACTCTTCGAGCTCCGTAGGAGAAAAGGTATGCTTGGCCAGAATGGTTTCTTTAAAACCCGGCGCAAAGCGCTCAATCTGATTTTCGATCGCTTCGGTATAATCGACCCTACTCCCATTAGGAACATGGCAGTACGCCCATCCCGTATGCTTGCCTTCGGGAGCACGACTGGAATCAAACGCACTCTGTTGCGCAAACAGCACAAAAGGCTTATCCACTTGCTTCCCAAGATGGCTCCGCTGCTCGCTTTCGGCAATTTCGGCGTAGGTATTTCCCAAATGCACCGTAGCCGCCTGCTGACAGCGTAGCTCTTTAAAAGGCGTCTTTTCTGATAATGCCCAATCAACTTTAAATACCCCCATTCCCTGCCTATAGCCTTCGAGGCGCCTACGGTATCCACTAGCAAGACCTATACCTTTGAGTTGCAACAACTGCCGGGGTGTAATATCACAGAGTAGAACTTTATGGGATGGTAGATCGCGAACATCCTCTACCCAAAAACCTGTTTGGATCTCCCCGCCTAACGATTGATAATAGCCTAACAGCGCATTGGCAATGGATTGTGAGCCGCCAATCGGTATCTGCCAGCCATATTTGTTGCCTACTGCCGCAAGCACAATGGCAATTGCAGAAGTTGTCCAATTGTCTAGGGGCTGAATTCCATGAGCCGCCATCCCTGCCCATAAAGCCTGTGCTTGCACGGAAGTAAAGCGCTTTGCTGTCCAGCTTGCCGGCTGAAGCGCATCCAGCCCAAATGAGGCTAAAGACAAAGGATGCTTCGGAAAGGATAATGGTCCCATAATATCGGCCGCAAGGTCCTCCCAATGTGTCACGACCTTTTCAACCAGCTTACGATATCTTTCACCATCCGTCCCCAAACCCTTTACCGTTTCGGCAAGACTATGGTAAAGAATCCCCGTTTCCCCGTCGTCCAATGGATGTGCTGCCGCATACTCAGGCTTAACAAAAGATAGCCCAAATGCTTCCAAAGGTAAACTCCTGAAAAATGGCGATGCCATAGCCATGGGATGAATTGCCGAACAGACATCATGTTTGAAACCCGGAATCGTAAGTTCCTTAGTTCGCATTCCCCCACCGATTGTATCGGCACCTTCAATCAGCAACGTGCTCAACCCCTGCTGCTGAAAGGTAATAGCTGCCGCCAGTCCATTTGGTCCCGAACCGATAATAATTGCATCAAATTTTCGCATAAGCTAGTTTTTAATCACTTCTAATCGCAGCCTGTATTGGGTTGTTCCTTTTTTGAACGCTTCGACGAAGTAGAATCGGATAACGATTTGCTATTATCCTTTTTCTTACCTGCAGATCCGCAGGAAACTGTAAATGTCGTTAAAACAAATGCTAAAAGTCCAAGATTGATTATTTTTTTCATATGTTATCCATTTAATTTACGATAATGTTGACACCATGTATCCTTATGGCTTTTTCAGCTACTGATTCCCTTACTATAACTTATGCCCTTGGATACAAATTTTCACCTGCATTGAAAGTATTTATTTTCCGGGCCGCACCCATCTTTAGAACTTATATACAATCCTATCAAACAACTTTATAAGAAATATCATTTATATAATATGTTCATCCAAAAAATATGCGCGATACCGTTGTTTTAGCTCCTTTCGCTGTGTACTATCAAGCTTGATTTTCGGATCGGTCTGTGAAACGACCGTAGAAACAACCTTATGCACGCCTTTACCTTTTTCAATAAATAATACCGTCGGCGAAGAAATCCGTTTAATGGAATCAATCCCCACAGCTGTATAAGGATTTAGGACATCGTGAAATTTGGCCAATATAGCTTCATACCCCCGGCTCCCGGCCTTGGTCGTGATCACTTTACCGTCCTTATCTTTCTCCTTAAGATCCCGGATATCGTGAATATTGAGGTAATAAATAGCCGCCTTTTCCTCCTGGGCAAATTCCAGCAGCGGCGTTATGGCATTCCGAAACCATGGACAGCTGGGCCATCCAAAAAGGACAATACCATTTTCCAGCTCCAACACATCCTGTTCGGTTGCATAGACGATCCGTGGATTGTCTGGAATTTGTACAGGCACTTTGTTCGTTTTATTCAAGCTTTCAAGTTCCTGCTTAAAGCGAACTCCTTCTTGCTTTTTAAACGAAACCTGACTATTTTTTACAGCTTCCTTCGTATCCTGCCTGGATTGGCAGTTGGTCACATTGAGCAACACCACCACTGCTAATAACATGCTAGCCAATAATTTTAAATCTTTCATATCATGTATGCATTTAAGTGTAATTCCTCTCGTTAATTCACCGATTGCTTATAGCTTTTAATATGTTCACCGATATCCCAGACCTGCGCTTTTGGCACCCATTCATTGATGAGGCTGCTTGCAATGGCCGAGCGATAACCCGAAGCGCAATGCACCACGATAGGTTTATCCACGGGTAGCTCGGCAATATGTGCCTTCAATTCGGCCAGCGGGATGTTATGTGCCCCTTTGAATACTGGTCCAGTCTTAGCTTCCTCGGCCGTACGTACATCCACTATAAAATATTGATCTTGTGCCCTGTTAAAAGCGCTCTGATCAAAAGCGGTCGAAGGTTGCCCCGCGAAATCCCCATACAACACAATACCTTTAACAAACTGCTCATAGCCAATTTTGGCTAGCTTTTCGAGCTGCACCTGACCTTGTTCTTTCGTATCGACAACAAGATAAAAGCCGTCTTTCGGTTCAATAAAAGTCCCTACCCAAGATTCTGACTTGCTACGTTCGGGAATATTAATGGCCTCCGGAAAATGTGACGCCTTAAATTCTGAAGCGGGGCGGGTATCGAGGACAGTGCTCAATGCATGGGGCACCACTGCTGCCGAAACCACTGAAATACCCGACAACGAAGCCAATAATGGCTTTGCTCCCCGACGATTCAATTCTACATTATAAGGGAAGTAAATCGGTACAGGCGGACGGTCTGCCAGAATCTGTTGGACAAACGCTTCTTCCGATTTTTGCTGAAAGGCCAAATTATGGGTTCTTTCAGCGCCAATGGTACTTTGCTTAGCACCTTTTATTGCATTTCCGCAGAGTGATCCAGCGCCATGAGCTGGATACAAAAGCACCTGATCGCCTAACGTTGCATAGATATCATGGACGGTGTGGTAGAGCTGCCGCGCCAGTTTTTCGCGCTGCGTAGCCTGTTCTCCTGAGTACTCGCGCAGATCAGGTCTTCCAACTCCACCAATCAATACCGCATCCCCCGAAAAGATCGCCACATCGCGACCATTTTCTTTTAGCAAAATAGATATGCTATCTGGTGAATGTCCGGCTGTATTGATGGCATGCAACACGATTTGGTCTGAAATCTTTAAGGTATCACCATCGTCAAAAGTATGGTGGGGATAGGTCGCACAGACAAGCTTGCTGACATAAACTGGAACTTTCAGATCCTGATGAATCTCCAGATGGGAACTCACAAAATCAGCATGCGGATGTGTTTCCACGACCGCGATAATTTTCGCTTGCTGTTCCTTTGCATAAGCGTAATAGGGCCTTGGATCACGGGCAGGGTCCACAAGCACAATTTTCTTGTCGGCCAAAATCGCATAGGAAAACTGTGCCAGGCCTTCATCTTCGAACTGCCTGATGCTGTAGCCATTCGCTAAATTATTGGTATTTCCAAAACAGGATACCCCCTGACCTGCCGAAGCAAGGGTAAAAAGGACAGCTGAACGGTGGATAAATGATCTTCTATTCATAACATTCTTTTTTTTTAGACAATTAGTAGGTAAATAGTGTATTTTTCATATACCATTCTTTACCGGTGAGATAGGATTCTTTGACGCGATTGAGGGTAATTTCGAGGTTATTACCACTGGCATCCAGCCCCTTGAGTTTGATCTGTTCGGCTGTTGGTCGTTCGTAAGCCCATTTCAGCACATGCAGACTATCGCCCTGCGCTTTTCCATACAAGGCTTTCAGTCCCACATCTAGTTTTTCATCTAGTTTTTTACGTTGTTCCTTACTGAATTTCTGATTTTTATCGATCAGATAAAGTGCGTGTTCCGTCGAGTCTATTTCATAATAGAGGTAGTTCTTCCCTCCGGCTCTACCTGTAAACTCGTAAGTTTTGAGCACATCATTTAAAGCCGGGGTACCATTACCAAGATCAATCGAATTGGCTTTATTGACCTTGTAGACCAAGGTTGAGTATCGTTCGAAAAAGGCCTCATGCCAACGTACTGAATCGGCAGGTGAATAAGCCTGAGACTTTCCATTCAGCAGAAAACTCGAAACCTCATAATGTCCTGCAGCTTTTGCCAGTCCAGGAAGCACAGGCTCCTTTAGACGCCCTTCATCATAGAATCGCTCATAGCGATAAAAGCCGTAAACGAAAATAAACAGGACCACAATGGTCGCCTTTAGGCCAAAATAAAATGGCTTATTCCACTTCCTGACAAACTTTGGCACATAGTAATAGGTGCTTACTGGTTCGCGCAGAATAAAAAGCTTCCAGATCGCAGGCAGATACTGCAGCAATAGAAAAAGGGAAAGCAATACAAAATATGAACTGTATACATGAACTGCGCCATCGTAGGCAATATTGGCATGGGCAATGTTAAAGAGGACTCCAGCATTAATAATGGCTCCTATGACGACCGTGGGCCGAAAGAAGAGCAGGCTTCCCGCCGCTATCTCCAAAAAGCCTAAAAAGATCTCATATTTATAGGATACACCAACGATTTGCCAATACAACTTAAAGGGGGCATATTCACCGATATCGGTATTCAGATTGGCAAGTGATGGAAATGGCATCTGCATGGGAAAGAACTTGATAAATCCGAAAGCGATCAGCCCCAGTGCAATGCGGTAGCGTACCAATACCCGCAACCAATAGTACAGCGCATCATAGCGCTGCACCTTACTATTTCGGGCCAATATCGTCCAGATGGAAGCACCCAGCACCGCTATCAGGCCATTGAGCCACCAGGACGTATACGATGCGAAACCCCATTTGCCACTTTCGCTGTCTATTTCTATCCAACCTGTACGCGACCCACCGGCGATCGTTGCCATCCAATCATATAATGATTCGGGTTTAAAAACTTTTTCGTACCATTCCCAATCCAGGGGTACCACCATCAGGATAAAGAAAATAAACGTAAATCTAAATCCTACTTTCTCCCAGTACTTCCAGCCCTGCTCCTGCTGGCCGGTTGGAATGCTTTCCAAATATTGAATCGTTGCCATAAACTTAGTCTAAATTTGAATCGTTAATAAATACGGATCGGTTTTCTGCGGCCTTCCTGCAACAGATACTTCTTGTTCACTTTCTCCAGCCGTATATGCAATGAGTCGCCCAACTGGTTGACTCCATCAAGTAAAATTGTCCGTTTGTCGGGTCTTTCGACAATAAAGGCAAACGTGTGGCCTTTACTCACTTTTCCGGTAAGTTTGATCGTGGTTGTGCGCTTATCAGTTCCCTTCTTGCTCGTATAGCCAAAGAATTCACGCCCACCATTGCCCAGGTATTCGTAGTTACGCTCGCGATTGAAGGCGATACGCGGTTTGAGGCTATCGACCTTTACAGAACGGTTTCCACGAATACTGAGCGTATTCCATTTTTCAAAAACCACATCTTTCCATCGCAATGTATCGCTCAACGAATACGGAATAGTATCGCCTTTCCAGACGAAGTCTTTTACATTGTATACACCTGCTGCTCCTTCCAATCCCTTTTCATCGGGGAATGGGTAATCGGAATTCTTCCAGCTCAGGTAAGCCTGCACGCTAAATACAGCGATTAGCAGCAGGAACAAGGCCTGCAGATAAGGGCGAATCCCCGCAACGCTGCGGCCATAGACAGGCCAAAACCCATCGGGAATAGTTGCTGCCTTTTTGATCAAAAGCTGATAAAAACGGGGCCAGTCGTACGAGAAGATAACGACCGCAAGCAATAGTAAAAACGAACTATAGACCTGTTCACCGATCTCGTATACATAATTAACGATCACGACATTGAGCAATACGGCGATAAGTAATCCTGAACCGATGATTGCTGTACGGCGGTTCAGTAAAAAGAGTCCACCCACAATCTCTAGCGCACCAATTACCGGTAAATATCCCGCGGTTGCAATGCCGTTGGTCAGGTAATAGAGCTTCCAGAGCAGGAAATCACCGTATTCGGTATGCAGCTCGCTAATAGTCGGCTCGGGAAGTTGTATAGGGATGATTTTGACAAGACCTATAAAAGTAATGGCCAATGCTAAACGATAACGCAACAGCACGCGGAGCCAGTAAAATACACGATCGTCATCGGCCTGAAAAGTCTGCCTGATTTTACGGCCAAAGGCCCAAAACAGCAATAGCGAGAGTGCCAGGGCAATTGCCCAGTTATAGTATCCGCGCACATCGCTACCGACGAAAGGGCTTTCGGCGATAAAAGAAGTGCGGTAAGTCGCCAATCCGAACCAGTTCTCCAAGGAAAACAAATCTTCAAATGAACTCCCCGTAAAAAGATTGGGATCATACGGGATGCTGAGTATCAAAAAGAAAATCAGGCCGATGTATAAAATAGCTGAGCGATAGCGCTTAAAAAAATGAGAGTCTGCAAATGTTGTCATTTCAATACGATTTAATGGAAAAAAACAGGTGAGTCATCCGATCAATCCAAACCTGGATTTTGCTGTAGATTAGGGTCTATCGAAACCTGAGCGTACGGTATCGGCAGCAGTAGTCTATTCACGGAAGAAATATTGAGTACCTGTTGCGCGCGTCCTGTCCGCAGCAGATCATACCAGCGATGGTTTTCCAGGGCAAATTCAACGCGATTTTCATCTTCCACGGCCTGCAGGAGCGCTGCCGCTCCGAGACCTTGCAAGGGTTTGATGTTGGCGCGTGAGCGTATGGCATTTAAGTCGGCCAAAGCAGCTGTCAGATCGCCCGAGCCATTCCGTTGCGCTAATGCTTCGGCGCGGATGAGGTAAAGTTCGGCCGTACGGATCAAAAAGACGGGATCCGTACGGTCTGTTCGATAATACAGATTGCCGATCAGGATATTCGGATCTGTGGATGAAGAGGTCTTGGATACCAATGCCGTCCGATCCCCACCAACAGCTGGATCCACCAGCAGGTCGTAGATGGCCTGAGAAGGTCTGATCCAGGCAGTCCCCCCATTATTGCCCGACAACCATTGACTGGCTTGACCACTGGTATTATTGATATCATAGACCAGTTCGAAGACCGATTCTTTGGTATTGGAGGTATTGTTGGCATAAAACGAGCGATATGGGCTCACCAAACTATAATTGGTATTATCATCAATAATATACGAGGCATATTTTATGGCTTCAGACCAGTTTTTCTGATACAGGTAGAATCTTGCCAACAGCGCTCGTGCAGTCTTCTTGGTCGCACGGATACGATTGGTTTCATTGGGAAGCAGCTGTTCGGCCTTTTGTAGATCCTGCAATACCTGTGCATAGGTATCAGTCAGCGAGCTCCTTTGGACCTGGGGCAGACTGCTCGCCGAAGTCGTTGGCTGCAACACAATCTGTACACCACCCCAGGTTCTAGCCAGATCAAAATAGGCCAGTGCACGCACGAAATAGGCCTCCCCAACAAGCTGGTTTCGATAGGCCTCAGTAAAAGTGGTCGTCAGCGCCAGGTTAGGTACTTTGGTGATCACATGGTTGGTCCGGTTGATAGTGGCATAAATCTGGTTCCATGCCGTAGCCAGCACAGCGAGGTCAGATTTTACGGTATGATTGGTCAAGGTCTGATGGACAGTTTGGCTACCGCGATAGACGATGTTGTCTGCCGAAAAGAATCCAAGCAGCTGAAAGCTATAGCCATAGTAATCGTTGGACCGAAGTGCCGAGTAAATACCCCGCACGGCTGTTGCGGCAGAACTCCCGTCAACGATGGTTACTTCATCAGACACTGAATTCTTGGGCTCGACCTCCAAAAACGAGCTGCAGCTACTTAACTGAAAGACAAGAAGCGGAAAAAGGAAATATATAATTTTTTTCATGAGCTTTTACGGATTAAGATTAACGTTTATAGGGTGACATTGAGCCCAAGCTGAAACGTACGGGGCTGTGGCGGCGTTCCGA
The DNA here is from genome assembly GCF_964277905.1 of uncultured Sphingobacterium sp. Lineage (NCBI taxonomy): Bacteria > Pseudomonadati > Bacteroidota > Sphingobacteriia > Sphingobacteriales > Sphingobacteriaceae > Sphingobacterium > uncultured Sphingobacterium sp. The sequence continues at coordinate 716,205 of NZ_CAXYKD010000048.1, read as the reverse complement.
AGGATCCTATCCCCTGTGCATTGGGGTTGCTGGTCACATTCGATTCAGGATCACCGGTGTATTTGCTCCACACAAAGAGATTAGACCCTACAAAATAGATACGTGCAGCAGTCAATTTTACCCGCTCGACCAGGTCTTTCGGCAATTTATAACCAAAAGACAGCTGTCTGAGCTTTAAAAACGAAGCATCCTCCAGATAGCGGCTATTGGCATCGATGGTATAGTTGAGTCCTTCGGATGTCAGTCGAGGCACATCGGTAATATCACCGGGCTGTTGCCATCTGTTTAGCACATTTTGAAATACGCCACCGCTGCTCGGGTTACGCTCCCGAAAGTAGCGATTGAGATTAACGGCATAGTTGCCATATTGGAAACTAAAGTCTACACCCAGATCAAAGTTTTTATAGGTAAAGGTATTGCCTATACCTCCATAAAACTTGGGATAAGCATTCCGAAAAACTTTACGTGCCGAAGTAGGCAAAGAACCATCGCTCAGCTGTCCGTCAAACACGGCTTTTCCAGTCTGCGGATCGACAGAAAGTTGTTCATAAAGCCAGAATGAATTGAGCGAATAACCTTCTTTCAGGATAACCCAATCGCGGGTATACTGGGTAATCTGCGTGGGCAGTTTTTCAATTTTATTCGTATTTCCCGAAATGTTGAAGCTTGTATTCCAGGCAAAGTCTTTTGTTTTCACGTTGAGTGAGTTGATCAATACTTCATAGCCTTTATTACTGATCTCGCCCACATTGGCCCAGTATTTTGAAAAACCTGAACTGCCGACAATAGGTCGTTCGAGGAGTAGATCGGAGGTATATTTATGATAAAGATCTACGGTAATGGACAGGCGGTTTTTGAATAGCGCCACATCCAGCCCAAGATCTGCCTGCGCTGTTTTCTCCCAGCGCAGATTTTCGTTCCCCAACTGGAAAGGGCCTGTACTTGGCAACACCTTGCCATAGCTGTCGGCATATTTTTCATTGCCCGACCAAAGACCTCTGGCGGCGAAATTGCTGATTCCAGCCTGATTGCCCGTCAATCCATAGGAAGCCCTAATTTTCAGATCATTTAACCAGGTTTGATCGGCCAGAAAGGCTTCTTGGCTAATCCGCCAGCCTGCTGAAAAAGCCGGGAAATAGCCCCATCGGTTGTTGGCGCCGAACTTGGACGAGCCATCTGCCCGCAGGGTTGCCTCCGCAAAATAACGGTCTGCATAGCTATAGCCTACTCTTCCAAAAAAGGAAGCAATCGTATATTTAGTCCAATTGTCGGATGCAATGATATTGGCTGCCGATGAGATCTGTTTAAAGGAATCATTGGCAAAACCATTCCCCTCCAGGTATTTGTAATCAAGCACGTTGCTCTGCAAGGTATTTCCCAAAATAGCATTCAGACTATGCTTGCCGAAGGTATTTTGGTACGTCAGGGTTTGTTCGTTTATCCAGGTAGCATTTCTCGATATTCCCGAGGTCGCCTGATTGTTATTCGCGATACCGATACTGGTTTTACTGTTCCAGTATTGTGATTCATCATATAAGTTATAGTCGGCACTAAAACTGGATTTGAATTTCAGTCCCTTCACAAGATCAATTTCCGCAAAAGCACTTCCTACATAACGCAAACTTGTAGTATTGACGTCGTAGTTGTCCACCAGTGTATAGGTATTATCGGTACCATTGATTGATCCATCGGTATTGAATATCGGGACATTCGTTGCCGAAGAAACGGCCGAATTGAAAAGACTTACCTGAGGGCCATCACCTGTACGCGCCTGATTGCGGTAGGTTCTGGAAAAATTATTTGTCAGGCCGATTTTGACACGGCTACTGATCTGATGGTCGAAATTAAACTTGAGATTGGTACGCGAGAAATCAATGACCTTTATAAAAGCTTCCTGTCCTGTGTAGCCAGCGCCGATATAAAATCTCGATTTGTCGCCGCCCCCCTGTATACCAATGTTATAATCCTGCAGCTTCCCATGACGCAACAGGAAACCAAGACGATCATAGGTAGGCTGATCTTCGGGATTTCCTTTCCCACCTTCCGAAACTGGACGATAAGGCCTGTTGGCGAAAGTCTGTTTCAATGCCGGATTGTCCAATCCAGAGTTTATCCACCACTCGTTGGCGAGGGTTGCCGTTTCGGGACCTGTAGCCAATTTTGGCAACAAGGATTTATTGGCTTCGGCCCAGCCCCCCTGCAGGTTGAGGTCAATTTTGGTACGGCTACCGTAACTTCCCTTTTTTGTGGTAATGATGATCACACCATTGGCACCACGGGAACCATAGATCGCGGTTGCCGAAGCATCCTTCAGCACTTCAATTGATTCGATATCTGCTGGGTTGATATCCGTAAGCGGTGAACTGGTCCGTCCACCAAGCCCGATATTTTGGAGGGAAGTATTATTTAAGAATACGCCATCAATAATATACAGGGGATCGCTACTGGAGTTGATGGATGTCGTTCCGCGAACCCGCAAAAAGATACTTTCTCCGGGGACACCCGAGTTGGTAGAAACCTGCACACCGGAAAGCTTGCCCTGCAACTGGGCATCAAAACTTGCTACCGGAATTTTGTTGACTTCGGCAGCGTCAATCTTGGCAACTGCTCCCGTTAAATTTCTTCGCTTTTGTACACCGTAGCCTACGACGACCACTTCATCCAGATCAGAAACACTGGGTTGAAGCAAGATCTGAATCTGCGCCTCCCGTGCGGTTATCTTTCGACCTTTGTATCCCAAAAATGAAGTTGAGAATGTCAACGGAAGTCGTTGCCCCGTGACAAACTGAAATCTTCCCGACGCATCGGTCTTTACTTGGTGTGTAACGCCTTCGAGCTTTATGGTAACGCCTTCAATAGGCCGATTGGTGATAGAATCCAATACAATACCTTTTAAGGTTGCGTTAATAAGTGGCTCAGATTGCTGCGAAAATGCAGGCAATAGCAAACCATGTGACAAAAAAATCGTCACGGCGTACTTCCATACGCTATTTTTCATAGGTAAAATTTTAACAGTGAATATTTACAAGTGCCAACGCCAATTGATTACTTGTCATAAAAGCAGCTTTTATGGAAAGAGATCCTTTCCACTAGACTTAGCTACACATTCGCCTATTGAAATCAGAACAAAAGGATTTACAGTTGCGCAGACTTGCGCTCGATTGGGAAGGGTTAAGATAAAATTTGCAGTTCATAAATAATGAATTAAGTTAAACATTGTAATCATTACGCGCGGAAGATATGGCTTGTCAGAAAGGTAAGCTTATCTCCTAGGTTGATAAAACAAATATAGTAAACATAAAATAAAATCTACAATATTAGTAGACTTTATTTGTTACTATTTATACTTTTTCAAATAGTTATCCTAATATGATACCGAAATTTGCAATCAAAAAGCATCAAACATGATACATAAAACAACAATTAATGTGCAGAAATATACCATGACGGATGTCAATTTTAGTATAAACAAAAAAACTAAATGTATCTAGATCAAGTATTGAATGATGAAGGTTTCAGAATGGCTATAAACTTAATCAAAGGTAAAATTACAGTTTTTTGCATCATTCCAAATAAAGTCGAGACCGCACAATAAAGCGGCTTTCCCTGACATCACTTTCCATAATTAGTTTTGATTGACTCAAAATATATTTAAAGCCCCTTTCTTTTCCATTAAGACGCAACTTTATCGAATCTTTCGTGAACGTATAATGACCATTGCCATCGCCCGATTTAAATGTTCCATCTGGCAAGAATTGCACTGTTTCATTTTGAATGGAATCAAGTCTATCCCTAGAACCTTCATGCCTTGTATAATCAAAATTCAAATAGGATCTTTTCTCGGCAACAAGCTTCCATTTCTTATGGATAGGATTTTGCTGCGTGTTAAAGGACAGCAATAACACCGTGCACAACCCCATTAAATAACCATATAATTTCATCCTAACAAACATATTATTTCCAATAAAAGTAATTTTTGCACAAGCATTCCACTTTCCATTAACTTCGGATACGGAGCGCTATCTTAAACAAACTATTATCCGACTGCATGTCAAGAGTATACTTGTCACGATATAAAATGTCAAGTCTACGTTCAACATTATCTATACCCGTCTGTAACGAATAAGGGTTGGTCTGTTTAGGATCGTACGTATTTTCGACTTCAAACAATAACGTTTCCCGATCTGAGCGCATCTGAATGCGGACAAAACATGCCGATTCAACACGTCGCACATACTTAAATGCATTTTCCACAAAGAAAATAAGCAGCATGGGTGCAATCTCCATATTCAGAAAATTGGGTTCCACCGCAAAGTGATAATCAACTTCCACATAAGCCCCCCGTCTTTCCGACTCAAAATCGATATACTGACTAAGATAAGTAATTTCCTGTTTTAAGCCAATCCACTGTACATTGCCCCATTGCACGTGATAGCGCATGATTTCTGCAAGCTGAAGAATCTTATCGGGCAGTACGTCGGGCTTTTCCAGGCTCAAACCATATAATCCATTCAATGCATTAAAAAGAAAATGTGGATTGGTTTGTCCCTTTAATAGATTTAATTCCATTTCACGCAGCAAAGCTTTATCGCGCTCCCTTTTAATCTGTTGTTCAAATTGCTTAAATACACTATGTATTGCAACCAACAGCGGTATCGTGACCGAAAAAGAAAAAAGATAAAAGCGCACCAAATAGCCAATACTCCCCGATGCAATCTCATCATACCAACCCACATTTGTAAAATAAAAATCGCAGGTGAGTGCAAATGCCGAAAACAACAGGACAAGGAGTGCAGATGCCATAACGTAGAAAAAATACTTTCCACGATCCAACAGTGGGAGAATAGAAAACCGATGTAATTGAACGTGCAGATACAGGAGTACAAAGATAAATACGCCATCTACCCAACCATGATCACTGTAAAAATCTTCGCGCTCATTTAGAAAAGTAACCAGCACCAGAAACAAAAACAACAAACATTCCCTTAGCCAGGCGTACTGAATAATTAATTTACCGATCTTCATGTCAATACTATTATACGATTCCCGACAGCAGCTTACGGTAAGTAATACCTACAGGCAGGTATATCTGGTTGGATAAAGTCACATAATCGATGTCAAAATTAGCGATATATTTGACATTGACTACATAAGACTTGTGAATACGGACAAAAATATCACGCGGTAGGTTCAGCTCAACCTCCCGGGTTGTTGAACTGCAAATAAAACTGTCATCTAAAGTAAACAATTTGACATAATTGCCCCAGCTTTGAAAATAGACAATATCTGCTACAGCAAATGAGCGCAACTCGCCATCTACTTTCATCGTGATCGCTTTTGGCGCATTCAGCTCCTCCTCGGGAGCGTCCCGCCTGTATCGCCCCAAGGCCTGATTAAATCGCTCAAAAGAAAAAGGTTTCAATAAGTAATCCAGTATACCATGGTCAAAAGCATCAAGTGCATGCTCACGATGAGCAGTTGTCAGGATCGTCGGTAGATGATATTCATTAGATACGACCAGATCAAAGCCCGAAAAATCGGGCATATTGATATCCAGAAAAACAAGATCAAATTCTTTTTTTGCCAGTAGCTCCCGCGCTTCAAGCACATGGTACGCATGGTCCTGAATTTCAAATCCTGCTGTACGCTTGATGAAATTCTGTAATACCAGGTGGGCATGTGGTTCGTCGTCGACCACCAAACATTTTACCATATCTAAAATTGTTGCATTAAGCAATAACTGCTAATTTATTCATTTTTTTCTTCTTCTTCCCTTTTCTCATCCGATTCATCCACAAAACAAAGCCAGTCACTGGAAAAGAAGCGGAGATTAGGCATACCACAAAAGCCAGTATTTTTGGCGGTAGACCACCAATAGCCCCGGTATGAACAGGCTTCATATAACGCCGTAATTGCCAACCTCCAGGTGATAACTCATGTCGGTCAATCTTTACTATTTTTCCCAAATAGGGATCAATGGCGATCTGGTCAAAACCATTCCGATGCAAAACCTGGGTATTTGGAGACGTCACTTGCACGGGATCACTGCGTTTTGCGTCGGGAAGTGTCAGGCGCCAATACGGTGCGTCCGGTAGTTCACTTTGTGCCAGCAGCAGAATTTCTTCAGCATTCAGGCTGACCTTTCCGTCCGACGTGGCGAGCTGTACACGCGCTCTCACCGGCGGTTTGGATCCCGTCATGCTGTAAAGTGCCTCATTGGCCCATTTAAACGACCAAGGTAAGCTCGTCACAAGGAAAACCAATAAAAAAAACGAACAGTAGAAGCCCAATACCACGTGCAAATCGTGGTTGATCCGCTTCCAACTTCCCGAAGTTTTTACCTTCAACCTATTTTTAAGGATATTGACATTCTTGGGCCACCACAGCACAATTCCGGTGAGCAGGATAACCAAAACAATAAATGTTGAAATACCAAGAATGGTCTTCCCGACAGTATCAAGCAGCAATGTTTGATGTAGCTTCAGCATCGTTTTAAAGAAATTACCTGCCTGCGGATCCACACGTCCCTGGAGCTTACCGGTGTAAGGATCAACATAGACAATATCGCCTCCGGGACTACGGGGGCCTTTTAATTTTTCGGTTCGTGCTTCTTCCCCGTGGCTAGCTTTCCCTCCTATTTCTTGTGCCCTGGTTTCTTGTCCCGCTGTATACCCCGTCTGCTGTTGAACCTTCTCCTGTTGAACCTTTTGCAACTTCGCTTCACCTGTTTTATGGGTAATTGAATTTTCTGCAAGCGTTTCCCTGGAGGAAACGTGCCCCTTCTCCTGTTGAATCTTTTGCAGTTTAACTTCAATCGTTTTATTGGTATTGGCAAAGACCGTTAGATTGGCGATCTTCTCCCTGTTGGTCAACTGCTGTTCGATTAGCGGAAGAAGGCGATTTAAAGGCAGTCGTTCGGCCTGCGGCTGATCGACATAAAAACGGTCATGATGGACAAATTCAGTTATTTCATCTTCAAAGACTAAGAGGCAGCCCGTTAAACATTCCAAAAAGAAGATCAACCCAGCCACAAGACTAAGGTATAAGTGTATATTTCGCCAGATATTTTTCATGATTATTTGCCTATCCCAAAGAACAGAAACACCCTGGACCATCCAATAGCCCAGGGGATTCATTCATCTACTTAAAAACTATTTACTACAACTAATTATTTTTGCCAAAAGACTTTGAAATCCTTGCTCGTCCCAATAATATTTCCCTGCGCACTTACCTGTTCGCGATTATTGTTTACTTCGGAAGCCGGATAACGCAACCGTATCGGGTGGGTCGCTCCAGTGGGGTCAACCAATAAGGAACCCGGAGCCTGTGGTATACCCAAGCGACGGTAATCATTCCAAGCTTCGGCCCCATCGATACCATTTAGTGCAAGCCACTTTTGTTCGATGATTCGCGTCAGCTTATCACTAGCAGTAGCAAGCTGCACCTTCTCCTGTGCCAAATAGGAATTCTGTGCCGCAGTTGCTACGCCGATATAATTGAATGAAGCCTGTATGGCTTTTTTATACAATTCATCTGTCCCCGCACTATTTGTCCAACCACGCAATGCTGCCTCCGCCTGTAAAAAATAGCTTTCGCTGGCCGAAAAAAGTAGTGCCGATTGTGTCGCCGACTTAAATAAGCCTCCAGGACTACCCGCATTTTCTTTCGGTCCTTTAAAGGCAGAAGTAACCGCATAATTTTGTACCGGATCATTACCAGCGCCCAAAACAACACCATTGTAATTACCATCAACAGCAACATAGATCGCCCCCAGACGCGGATCGTTAACAGCTTTATATTTTTCCAAAAGAAATTTTGTAGGTCTATAGCCATTATATGCCGCCACTGCATTATCATTTGTGCTCCGGTAAAAATTGGACCAAAAACCATTCATCTGTCCTGCACTCGTTGTATAGCCTGGATTGACCAAAGCGTCCAAAGTCAGAAACCCCAGTCCATCGGCTTCGATTTTACGTATTTCTTGCTGAATATAATCGCCCGAAGCCACTTCACTCTGCCGGATCAAAGCTCTCAACTTGACCGTATTGCCCAGCTGCCGCCATTTGATTAGATCGCCTTTAAAGAGAATATCGTCCGTTCCGGGCAACTTACCGCCCTTTGCAGCGGCCGTAGCCAACAGCTGTTCGCCAGCCGTAATAAGTTCGATAGCCTCTTTATAGACAACTTCACCTTTGTCGTAGACCGCAGTACTTTTGGCCGGATTGGATGCTTCATAGAATGGAACATTATTGTAATGATCCACCAAACGTAAAAAATACCATCCACGCATAATCTTGGCCAAGCCCGCATAAGCTGGATTATCCGCAAACTGCTGCTCTTCAATCAGCTTCAGATTATAAAGGTTTGTATAGGCACTTTCCCAGATACCGTTGGCAAATTCATCATTGATACTGTAATTGATAATCATATCGAGATACGAATTTGTCGCCCCCCCGCCACCGATAGTGACGTCGTTGGCTTTGCCCCAATAGCCCCCAAAGAAAGAACCAAGTTCATTCAAAGTGACAGTTTCATAGTCGGCAAGTTTTAGAATAGCGGGCGGCAATAAAAACTCGGGACTCGACTCTGTTGGCCGATTGGGATTAATATTAATATCCATATCACAAGAACTCAAGCAGAGCCCAAGGACCGGAAATAGCAGCAATGCTTTCATTTTAGCAGGTAATACTTTCATTGTCGATTAAAATGTCAGGTTTAAATTAAGACCATAAGTCCGCGAGGCAGGTAATGTTCTCCAGCCACTAAATCCAATATTGGAAAGGTAAATGAATTCAGATTCACCGAAAATATTCGATTTGTCACGAATATTGATCAAGTTACGTCCAATCAAAGCCACCGAAGCAGACTTGATAAAACCCATTCTTTTTAGGGTTTGACCAGGAATTGTATAGCGAATGGAAAGCTCTCTGAGCTTAACATATTTGGCATTGAAAGAATTCGGTGCCAGAAAGGAACGCTGTGCCCCTAACCACCAAGCCTGGTCTCCAGCACTATATACCGATGTATTCTCTTCATACACACCTGGGCTAACTTCTAACACCGAGTTAGGGATAATAAAAGGTTGGCGATCATTTTCTGCTGTACGTGGCAACAAGCCATTGTTGAGGGTACTTTCCGCTGCAGCCGTATGGAAAACGCTGCCCCATCTCGAATCGACCTGTGCACTCAATTCAAATTGTTTGTAACGCACCAGCATGTTGGCGCCAAACATATGCACCGGCTGCGAAGTGCCCACCTTGGTATCCTGTGCAGCCTGTTTTACATTACCCTGCTGATCCACAATAATGTGGCCTTGAGGATCGCGTGCATAATCAGACAACATGAACGTTGGAAAACGTTCACCAACAACAAAATAATTATTTTTAAAGAGCTCCAATGAACCATTGCCTGGCAATTCGATGGCTCGATTGTCGTTGTGGGTATAATTAGCGCCGAGCGTCACCGTCCAGTCTTTATTGGAGACTAAATCACCTGAAAGGCTGAATTCCCAAGATTTACTTTCCATGCGAGCCGCATTCATCATCGAACGACCAAATCCGGTGACATAGGACGTATTAACTTCCAACGCTTGATCCTGGGCATCTGCATAAGCATAAGTTGCTTCAAGTCGCAATCTATTCCTCAAAAATTGTAACTGTGTACCGATTTCCCAAGAGTAGACGAACTCTGGCTTGAGGTCATAATTTGCATTCGTGCCGCTCATTTCAAATCCACTGAGATTTCCGTAGGGAAATCCGGCACTCGCCACATAGGTGTTGAGTAGTTGATAAGGAGCCACCGACACATTTGCCGTTTTACTCGCCGAGGCGTAGACTTTACCGTAGGAAAGTGTCTTGTTGTCTTTGAGCGCCTCAATGGCATCCGTAAAGATAAAGGATACATTTCCCCCCGGATAAAAGAATGTACGGTTGTCGGGACTTAAAAGTGAAACCGATTCATTTCTTCCATTAAATGTCGCAAACAGGTAATTGTTGTAACCCAAGGTAACCTCACCGAAGACCGAATAGCGTCGTGCATGTGTTTTATACGTACCACCAGTTAAATTCCCGGTGCGGTTATCCTGATTGTACGTTCCTGGTATCAAGACTGCATTCGATCCGACCTGAACGGAATTGGACGTTTGGTCCTGATAGTTATGCCCCACCAAAGCATGGGTAGAAAAATGACCAAATTTGCGGTCATACTGTAAAATTAAATCGCTATTCAGCTGTAATGTTGACAGCGTCCGATCCAGCACCGATCCCGCCTGATTGGCCGGTCGGGCATAAGCCTTTCCATCTGCACCGAACACCGATTTATAAGTAACCGGCGCATTCTCCGTCCGCAAAGCCGTGTTCACATTGGTTGCCCCTAATCTATAAATCGCTTTCAGATAATCGTTGAAGGCATAAGATAGGTTGACATTCCCATTTAGATTGTTTTGCGTATTGTAACGGCGCTGATTGTCGATTCCCCAGTATGGATTGATACTGCTATTGGAAAAGAAATAATCCGGACTTGCCTTCGGATCGTTTTGCCAGTCCTTCAATTCCGTGATCGGAATGTATAAGGGTAGACTTCGCACATTGTTCCAAGGTTCGGAAGTCGTGGTATTATCTGCCGTCCGCACATAAGCGACACTGTATCCAGCTTCCAGACGATCAAACTTCCGGCTTCCGTTAAACCGCAGGCTTGTTTTATTACTTTTATCTTTAGGTACAATCCCTTTTGTTAAAGCATGTTGCGCCGACATATAAAAGGTAGACTTTTGATCACCACCCGAAAAAGAAAGACCATTCTGTTGCGTAATTCCCGTATCAAAGAAATCCGCTTTTTGATTTTTCACTGGAGCATAGGGTAAATTCCACTGGGTTCCATCGGGTAACACAGGTCCGGTCTGAACTGTGCTGCCATCATATTTTGGTCCCCAGGAGCGAATTTCATAGGGCTGGAATACACCATTAAAACCAGCCCCAAATTCTTCCTGAAATTTAGGAAGCCAAGCAACGGATTCCAATAAGGTACTATTCGAAAAACTAATCTGACCTCGCCCCGACTTTCCTTTTTTCGTGGTCACCAAAATAACTCCGTTCACCCCCTGTGAACCGTAGATCGCTGCAGCATTGGCGCCTTTCAGCACCGTGACTTCTTCAATATCATTTGGATTGATCGCCGAAAAGGCCGAAGTTGCACGAGTCGAATTGGCCAGCTGCGGATTCAGGGCTTCAATGGCGGGCATCGGTACCCCATCGACCACAAAGAGTGGCTCATTGGCCCCATCGGCTATATTACGTGCTCCGCGAAGGGTTACCCGCACCTGCGGATTCACCCCCGAATCGAACATGTTGATCTGCAAGCCGGGCACCTTTCCCTGAAGCCCTTCCAATGGATTGACCACCGCAGTTTGATTGAGACTTTTGTCTCCAACAACAGCCGTAGATACGCCCACTTGACGCGCTTCGCGTTTGATACCAAAAGCCCCTGTAACCAACACCTCATCTATTTGCACCTGATTCTGAACAAGCGCAACATCTACATGACCTGCATGGTCAACCTTCAACTCATTCGGACGATAACCGACCGATTGAAAGATCAATACATCCCCCTTATTGACCAATAAACTAAATTTCCCCTTTTCATCTGTAGCCGTCGCCTGTGTGCTGCCCTTCACCTTTACCGTCACACCAGAAAGCGACCTACCGTTTTGACTATCATGAATCACTCCACTCAGGCGCGTATCTTGCGCCATTACCGCTTGACAATATAATGCCACAGCAAGTGTAGAGAGAACCTTAAAATTACGCATCGTGTATAAATTTGAGATTAATAACAGGCCAAAACTACTTTTATTTAGAATTAGTCTATATATAGTGAAGCGTTTTAAATGATGAATTAAATTCATCATTTAGGCATTTTATGCTATAGGAATAACTAGTATATTATCAGCCCTCCTATCGCTGGTTTTCCAATAAAACCTCAGTCGTGTTAAAAAAATATCCATGATATCGTACGATTTATCCATTCCCGGCGGCAACACACAAGGCTAATTTTGTAACGAAGAAATTTTATCCCAACGTACAAAAAAATCAACATATGTCTGTTTCCGATTTATTTAAACCCCTCACCCTGCTCCATGGTCCAGCCATGCGCAATCGCTTTATGCTAGCCCCTTTAACCAGTCAGCAAAGTGAATATGATGGTTCAGCTTCTCAATTCGATCAACAATGGATGGAGCAGCTAGCGCAAGGGGGCTATGGCCTGGTACAAACGAGTGCTGCAACAGTCGAGGCTGGAGGTATTGCCTTTGAGCGGCAACTGGGCATTCACAGTGAAGCACATCTCCCGGGTCTAATGCAAATGGCCAAAGCTGTACAACAGAGCGGCGCACTAGCTGCCGTACAACTCCACCATGCCGGCCATCGGGCGCAGCCTTCCTGGGGTGGCATTCCTGCCCCAGCTTCTGATCGCACCGTAAGCAATACCGCCGCAATAAGCACCGAAGTGGTTGAACGCATCCGCAACAGCTTTATCGCTGCAGCAAAAAGAGCGCAAAGGGCTGGATTTAACGGGATTTCTGTCCATGGCGCTTTCGGCTGGATACTGTCTGAGTTTCTTTCACCTCAGCTCAACGACCGTAACGACCGCTATGGCGGCAGCGCTGAAAATCGTGCCCGATTTACCCTTGAGGTCATCGAAGGAATCCGCAAAGCCTGTGGCCCTGATTTTCAGATCGGCTGGCGGCTATCCATCGAACGCTACGGCCTACGTCTGGAAGAACTGCGCGAACTTACCGCCGAAATTTTTGACAAAGAACTTATTGATTATCTGGATCTAGCGCTTTGGGATTCTGCGCAGCTGGTGCGTGATGGATCCCATCAAGGAAAAACAATGCTCAGTGTTTTCAGCGAACTACCCCGAAAAGGTGTACGCCTGGGTGTTGCCGGAAAGATTATGAGCGCACAGCGTGCGGGCGAATTGCTCGATCAAGGCTGTGATTTTGTCCTGATCGCCAGAGCGGGAATTCTACAACGTGATTTTCCGTTGCAGGTCAAAGCCAATCCGAGGTACCAAAGCCCTCAACTGCCCGTAACCGCCGACTACCTACGTCAAGGTGACTTGAGTGAGCGCTTTATCGAAACCATGCGCGGTTGGCAAACTTTCGTAAAACCAGGTTCATAAGACGACAAAAAACTCCATGACAATAGTAAAATCATCCATTCTCTAGGGGCAAATATTCCAGAATCTTTGCCTTACAATCAAAATTTATAAAGATGAACAAAACAGCAATCATTATTCTATCTGATCCCAAGGCCGGTTCAGAAGAAGCATTAGGAAGAGTGTTTAATGCGTTAGCATCAGCCTACGAATTTAAGCACGCAGGGGAAGATGTAAAAATCATCTTTCAGGGCACAGGAATCAGATGATTTTTTTTGTATTTACCGTCACCATCAGGAAATTGCTGCCAACGGCATTCTATTTAACAATGTCTATAAGAAGCCTTTTATCTGCTTAAATGAATGGGACAAAAAATCAATTGTACAGTTGATAAAGTCCATTGCGCACGAACTGAAGAATGGCGATTTCAGACAGGACGAGGTTCTGGTATCCTATCTTAAAATTTTGCTGGTTACAGCCACACGCATAAAATTAGAACAGCAGAGCCCTCAGGATGCCGAAATGCAGCCCATCAAACAGCAGTTTGTAATTCAGCGCCTAAAAAATGCCATAGAAGATAATTTCCGCATAAAACATGCTGCCAGTGACTATGCCGACTTATTACATCAGACAACCGCTTCGCTAGCCAGAATTGCAAAAAATCATTTTAATAAAACACTGTCCGAACTCATTATTGAACGCATCATTATTGAGGCAAAGCGCGAGCTGTACCTGACAGACAAAACAATCAAAGAAATCGCCTATGAACTCGGTTACGAGGATGAATATTATTTTAGTCGGTTATTTAAGAGCAAAACGGATGTTTCGCCCCAGATTTATAGGAATACAGTTGGTTTCAACCGAGCAATAGCCCCCTAATTGACAAGACATGATGAATACTTACATCCCCTACATGCGCATTTGTATCGCGCTGGCAAAAGAAGCATTGGCAAAAGGAGATCCACCGGTTGGCTCTTTGCTGGTTTTTGAAGATTAAATAATTGGCAAGGGAATCGAAGCCGGCAAATCAAGTGGCGATATTACCCAACATGCCGAAATTCTGGCCGTGAAAGATGCACTGGCAAATGGGCATGGTGACCTCCTAAGTCAAGCGGTTATGTTCAGTACGCACGAACCCTGCCTAATGTGCTCATACCTCATTAGACACCATCGCATTCCAAAAATAGTATTTGCTGTTTCAGTACCCTTTGTTGGCGGACAATCCTCAGATTTTAAAATCCTTGAAACAGAAACTGTACCCAAATGGGGGCAAAAACCAAGCATTGAATCGGGTATATTAAAAGAGGAATGTGAACGGCTCAATCAGGCCTTCACAGCCTACCTTCTGCAGCAAAAGAAATAGCCCCTGACAGATAGAAAAAGAACACCTCAAAAATCCTTATTGCAAATAATCGCAAATTTATCTAAGTTTGTCGGCACCTATATCGACTGCCGTGAATCTTAAAAATGAGATCGAATCTAAACACATACTGGAACGCCTTAAACAGGGCGACAGACTTGCGTTCGACCTTGTTTTTAAATCGTATTGGGATCCCCTATTAATTTACTTGTCTAAATTGGTAAAGGACCGAACGGATGCTGAGGATCTTTTACAGAATATTTTTGTTAACCTCTGGAACAAAGCACAATCTTCTGAAATCCAGCACCTGCACACTTGGCTCTACGGCGCGGCACGTAAAAGCGCCCTTTTTTACCACCGTACTCAAGGCAATCAAAAAAAACTTATTGCCTCCATCTTGGATTATATCCAGGTAGAAGGATTTTCGTTGAGCGAGCAGCAGCAAGGGAAAGAACTTCAGCAGATTATTGATCGTGAAATTGAACAGCTCCCTGCCAAGATGAAAGAAGTTTTTATTTTGAGCCGTCAGGAACAACTGAGCTACAAGGAAATTGCCGAACGTTTGGAGATCTCCGACCAAACTGTTAAAAAACAGATTAGCAACGCATTATCCATCCTCAGGAACAACCTCAAGAAACAGGGACTCTATTCACTTCTTCTCCTCCTCCTCATTGACTTAAAATAAATTTTACATTTTTTTAATATTCATCTACCACCAAATACGTTTTGGTGCAACTATCCTATAAACAGGGCCTCCAATGGAACAGAAAAATATTGCAGAAATCTTATTGAAATATGAACTCGGTGTTAGTTCAAATGAAGAGAACAAGCTTATTGAGTCTTGGTACAATATGCAGCATCCCGAGCACTGGATCCTTTATAGCGCCGAACAGGAAGACCGTAAAAATAAAATATTCCTCGGTATACAGCAACAGATTGCCCCCGAGCCTATGCTACGTAAACCACTATATCGTAAATTGGGCTGGATAAGCGCAGCCGCTGCCATCCTCTTGTTTTCGCTTGTATTTTTATTCAATCAGACCAGACAAAATCAACCTGATGCACTTGCTGCAATAGACCAGTTTAAACCTGGTCAGGAAAAAGCCATTCTTAAATTAGACAATGGATCCAGCTTCGATCTGAATGGTAGCAAAGCAGGCGTTAAAATTGTCAACGGCACTCCCGTATATCTGGACGGTTCTGCCATCAGTGATGCGGAGTTACAATCACATGAACTAACCATTCAAGTCCCCAATGGAGGTCAATACCAAGTGAACCTCCCGGATGGCACCAAGGTATGGCTGAATTCAGCATCTACCCTCAAGTATCCTTTACAATTTGAAGCAGAAAAACGGGAAGTCTCATTAAGCGGGGAAGCTTACTTTGAGGTCAGTAAAAACCCCCATCAGCCTTTTATTGTCAAATCCAGGAATCAGGAGGTCAAAGTACTTGGTACCATATTTAATATCAACAGTTACTCAAACCGCCAATTTGTTGAAACGACACTTCTTGAAGGTTCGGTCAATGTCAACCAACACCGCCTTGTCCCTGGCCAACGTTCGCTCATTTCCAATGTGTCCATTCAAATTCTCCCGGCCAATATAGAGGCTGCCATTGCCTGGAAAAAGGGGTATTTCCTCTTTGACAATGAGCCACTCGACCACATTTTGGCCACACTATCCCGATGGTATAATGTCGAATTTGAATATGAAAGTCCATCCACTAAGCAATTGACTTTCTGGGGTTCAATAGACAAAAATCAATCCCTAAGCAAAACGCTAACATTTTTGGAAAGTACCGATCAACTGAAATTTGATTACAAGAATGGCAAAATAGTCGTTCATAACAAGAAATAACTAACCTTTTTATACAAAAAAAACGCATTACCCTAAATCACAAACTACATGAACCGCCTAAAATCAATGCTATTGGTTACCTCAATGCTTGCTGGCAGCATGCTATCCGCACAGCAGCTCAGTTACCAGGGCAAACCGACACTCAAAGAGCTCTTTTCAGTCATCAGACAACAAACAGGCTATAATATCATTGCGTCCGCCAATCAGATAGACCTCGACACAGTTGTCAAAATAAAGGCAAAAGATAAAGCGTTGCGCGATGTCCTGGAAGAGGCCTTTAAAAACCTGCCGCTTACCTTTAAAATCGTTGGAAAAGAAATCACCATTCTTCGTGAAGAGAAAACGGAACAAAAACCAAAACAACAAAAAACAGCACAACAACTTTTCGCCAATGGAACTGTACGTGACAAATCGGGCCCCGTGGAATTGGTTACCATTTATAACAAAAGTAACGACAAAGTAACCTTCACGAATGAAAAAGGTGCGTTCAGTATTGAGCGGACAAATCATACCGACACCCTATTTTTTAGCTCAATCGGTTACGAAGAAAGACAATTTGTATTACCAGCAGGTCAACAGACCATTGATATGCAGCTCTTACAGACACAGACTGTTCTGGACGAAGTGAGCGTACTATCTTATGGTCAGCAGGTTTCAAAACGACTCAATACCGGCTCCACATCAGGCGTAACAGCGGCAACTATTGAAAAGACTCCAACCGCCGACCCGCTTATTGCACTTCAAAATCGTGTTCCTGGACTCCTCATTAATACCCTTAGTGGGCTACCAGGCGTACAGACGCAAGTTCAAATCCGTGGTATTAACACCGTAAATAAAGAAGGAAATGCCCAGCAGCCCCTTTTTATTGTCGATGGAATACCTTTCAACAATAATTCACTGGCCTACATTGGTGCCAATGGACTAACAAGTTCCATCTTGGGGGAAAGTCCCCTCAAAAGCATCGATCCGACAAGCATCGCCAGCATTGAGGTGCTTAAAGACGCTGATGCAACAGCCATTTATGGTGCACGTGGTGCCAATGGTGTCATCCTGATTACCACCAAACGTGGTAAGGTGGGGCGGCCCACCCTTAGCGCGGACTATTACCACAGTTTCGCTTCCATCGGACATTATATGAAAATGCTTAATACAGCGCAATATCTGGAAATGCGTCGTGAAGCCGCCCAAAATGACGGCATTGACATTACACCCGAGGCTTATCCCGATCTGCTCAACTGGAGCCAAACTGAAGATCACAATTGGCTGAAAGAATACTTTGGCAATGTAGCGCACACCTCCAATGCCGAACTATCCCTCTCTGGCGGTTCTGCCCGGTTCAACTATTTGCTTGGTGGCGGATTTCGTCGGGAAAACACCGTTTACGACAAGAAAAATGGCCTTTCTATTGGCAATTTTCGAAGCAACCTCGACTACAATAGCGCAGATGGAAAATTTACAGCGACGCTTTCAGCAAGTTATGCCACTGATAAAAACGACATTATACCACTTTCATTTAATAGTTTTCTGACACTCCCACCCAATTATTCCCTCTACAATCCTGATGGTGAATTGAATTGGGACCTCCAAGAAAATCCAATTGCCCAGCAGAAGAGGACAATTGAAAATAAAACCAAAAATCTCATCAGCAATGTCGGACTGAGCTACCGCATCTTACCCAACCTGGTTGCTAAGATCAACACGGGGTATACCCGGATGAAAATAAATCAGATGGCTCTTAATCCCCGAAGCTCATTCAATCCAGCCTACACAACTCCTGGAAACAATACGTTTACTGATGCCAGCACAGCAACTTTTAATTTCGAGCCGCAACTCGATTACGATCTAGTCATCGGGCGCAATGCTTTTCGTGCTCTCTTAGGGGGAACGTATATCAATAGTGAAAACGAATCGATTACGAAATCTGGCGGCGATTATATGGACGATAGCCTCTTAGAAGATATCAACGCTGCCGGGAGGATCGACATCTTGCAGTCCCAGACCCAATATCGTTTCCTTTCGGGCTTTGCCCGCCTAGGCTGGACTTTCGATCAAAAGTACGTGGTCAACGGTACCATCCGACGTGATGGTTCCTCTCGCTTTGGCCCTGGCAATAAATTTGGTAACTTTTGGTCGGTCGGTGCCGCCTGGATACTTAGTGAAGAAAATTGGCTAAAAGACAATCATATCGGTCTCAGCTTTGCGAAGTTAAGGGGGAGCTATGGCCTCACGGGCAATGATAATATTGGCGATTACTCCTATTTCGTCAATTATGAACGAAGCCTCGATAATTACCTCGGCCAAGGATTCTATCCTAAAAATCTATTTAATGCCAATTATCGCTGGGAAGTCAACAAAAAGCTCGACCTCGCCGCTGAGATGGGATTTCTCAAAGACCGGATCATTCTAGAAGTGAACTACTATCAAAATCGATCGGGCAACCAACTGGTGGGCTACGGTTTGCCGACACAGGTAGGATATAGTTCGGTCAATCAGAATCTGGATGCTACTGTACAAAATAGCGGCTGGGAATTTAGTTTTCAAACAACACCCATAAATAATCTCGCCTTCACCTGGAAAACCAACTTTACCATGAGCATCAATCGCAACAAACTGCTCGCCTTCCCGGATATCGCTGGTTCTCCCTACAGCCTTACCTACCAGGTGGGCAAGCCACTGAGCCTGATCTGGGGCTATGATTTTCTTGGTATCAATCCGACAGATGGCCAACCCCAATTCCGTGACCTGAATGGGGATGGTATCATCGCATTTCCCGACGACTATACGGTTTTATCGCCGAGTATTCCTGCATTCTTTGGTGGACTTGGCAACTCCTTCAATTACAAAAACTTTGACCTGGATATATTCTTCAGTTTTAAGAAAAATAAGAACGCTTATAATTACCCATTTTCCGATGCCGGAAGCTTAGTCAATGCGCCAGTTTCCGTGCTTGAACGCTGGCAGCATCCAGGGCAGGAAGCTAAATTTCCGGCTTATACCACCAATTCTATGGCGATGTCAAACTACACCAGCTCATCTGCCAATTACGTTGATGCTTCTTATATACGCCTCAGCAATGTGACCCTAAGCTACACCGTACCTAGCAAGTTTCTCGAAAAAATAAAGCTGAAAAACCTACGTGCCTACGCCACCGGAGCCAACCTATTCACCATAACAAAGTTCAAAGGAACGGACCCAGAAACAGGCATCGACATGCCGATGTTGCAAACATTCACCTTAGGGATACGCAGCTCTTTTTAAACCAATTTATATAGCTTATATGAACAGAAAATTCACGAAACTCATCTACTTTCTCCTCCCCCTCGGTTTGCTTTCCACAGGCTGCAATAAGCTGCTCGAGGTAACACCAAAGTATATTTATACCACGGAACAGATCTATGCCAATGACCAGCTTGCTGACAGTGTGGTACTGGCACTCTATGGTAAGTTTGCCAATATGCAAAATAGCCTTTCCCTGATGACCGGACTTTCATCCGATGAAATCAAACCTGGTATCAACAGTTTTAACCCAGGCTATACCTACATGTACACCTATAACCTAAATCCATTTTCGGGACCAACAAATGATTTTTGGCCCGCATGTTACACGGTTATTGGCATTAGCAATGCCATGATAGAAGGTGTGATGCAGTCCAAAGGTATGACCCTGGCCGGAAAGGACGAGGTCTTGGGGCAGGCCAAATTCATGCGGGCCCTCAACTATTATTTTTTAGTCAATTTGTATGGTGATGTACCTTTGGTATTAACCAGCAACTACCAAGAAGAACGGCTTAAGCCCCGCGTAGCAGTTTCGACGGTATATACTCAGATCATTCAGGATCTGGAAGAGGCAAGCAAACTGCTCGCCGATAATTATCCCAACCAACGCGTGCGGGCCAACAAGTGGGCCGCATTGGCACTCCTTTCGCGGGTTTACCTTTTCACCAAAGATTGGGCAAAAGCAGAGCAGGCTGCCAGTCAGGTTATCGGGCAAACGCAGCTCTTTCAATTGGGGCAATTGGATAATCCAACAGGCACAAAACCGATGGATATCTTTGTAAAAAACAACCCCGAACAGATTCTACAGCTATGGAACAGCCTTGGAGCCTCAATCGGTGGTATTAGCATGGGAGAATACGCCGGTTTTGCAGTAACGGATGATGAGACGGGTTTGCTCCCCGCATTTGAAGCCAACGACAAACGCCAAGAAAATTACGTCAAATTTGATGAGACGACAGCATCTTATCAAATCAACAAATACCGATCAACTGGCGAAGAAACAATGCCCAATAATGAGTATACATCTGTTTTACGCCTCAGTGAACAATACCTTAACCGGGCCGAAGCACGTTTAGAACTTGGACTGCCGACCGCCCTTGATGATATCAATATCCTCCGTAAAAGAGCTGGATTAGCCGACCTACCTAGCGGACTTCCTAAAACCCAAGCCCTTCAAGCTATCGTACAGGAACGTCGTGTGGAGCTCTCTTTTGAATGGGCCGACCGCTGGTTTACGCTCAAGCGCCTGGGACTGGCCGACGCTGTGATGTCTAAAGCAAAACCCTCGACCTGGAAATCGTTTGCGCAGCTCTACCCTGTCCCGACCACCGAAATTCAAAATAACAGACAATTAACGCAAAATCCGGGATACACCAACTAAACAAAATGATACAATGAAAGCCACTACGCTCCTTACCCTCGCATTTCTAGGTTCTATTGCAGGACTGCAAGCGCAAGAAAAAGCGCCTTATATCCTACAGGGAACACTTTCTGGCCTGCCCAAAAATCCGAAAGGAAAACTTTTCCTTCAACGATACGACTCCGACCTCAGCCTGGATTCCGCACGTATTCAACAGGGATCCTTTCGGTTTAAAGGTACAACGGAAGGCCCCGAAATGGCCAACCTGTTCTACATAAACGCTACTGGTGAACGATCAGAAACACTTGACTTCTACCTACATAAAGGAAATATTTCAATCAAAGCCACACTGGGCCATCTTCACGAAGCCGCCATCCGCGGTTCGGCACTTAATGCCGATGCCAAAAGCTTCGACACCGCCCATAAAACGATATTGGACAGTGTAAACGCACTTACCTCGGCCTATTTCAAAGCAGAGGAAATTCTCTCTCAAGACAGCTTCCGTATGGATTCGCCCGCGCGTGCGACCATCAACAAAATTGATGTCGACCTCAACAAATGGTCTGCCCAACTCAGTCAGGAACAAGCCGACTACGTTGCAAAAAATCCCAATAACGCACTCAGTCTTTTTAAATTGCAACGATTATTGAAAGACACGGCAAACCAGCAACTTGTTGCCGGACTTTATGAAAAGCTCAACCCAACATTGAAAAATACACCAGCAGGACAGGAACTGAAAGATCAGCTTGCCAACCTCGAAAACTTAAAATTGGGTGATCTGGCTCCTGAGTTTGCCTTGACCGACACCACAGGCAAGCAAATCAACTTAAGTGATTTTCGCGGCAAATATGTGCTTGTTGATTTCTGGGCCAGTTGGTGCGTTCCATGCCGGGTCGAAAATGAGCATGTTCAGCAGGCATATGATGCCTTCAAAGACAAAGGATTCGAAGTACTGGGCATCTCCACAGATATGATGCTGAGCAGCTGGAAAAAAGCCGTTGCCGACGACGGCATGACCTGGACGAATGTTGTAGACCCCGAAAGTAAGGTGAGCGGACAGTATCATATCAAAAGCATTCCGTCCAATTTCCTCTTGGATCCAACAGGAAAAATTATCGGCGTAAATCTACGCGGAGAATCACTTTATGAAAAACTAAAAAACACACTCTAATTCAACCCCTTACACACAATTATATGCATTTAAAACAACTGCTCTATCTATCACTACTAGGCTTTAGCCCAATACTTGCCCATAGCAGCACTTTACCGGGATCTACAGAAATCGTATGGACGAAACAGCACGCAGATACAGCGGCTCTACCGCTTGACAAAAGTGTACGTTATGGTAAATTGCCTAACGGCCTCACCTACTATATCCGCAAAAATACCGAACCGCAAGAACGGGTATTTATGTATTTGGTCAATAACGTGGGATCCATCCTAGAAAATGAACAACAACGTGGACTTGCACATTTTCTGGAACACATGGCATTTAATGGTACCACGCATTATCCCAATAATGCCCTTGTAGATTACCTGCAAAAAAATGGAATCAGTTTTGGTGCCGATATCAATGCTTACACCAGCTTCAATGAAACAGTGTATCAACTGCAATTGCCTTCCAACAACGGCGAACTGGTTAACAATGGATTTCAGATTCTTCAGGATTGGGCCCAAGGAATCAGTTTAGATCATGGTGAAATTGACAAAGAACGCGGAGTCATTATGGAGGAAAAACGTGCTGGCAAAAGCTTGAGCGAACGTATACAGGACAAAACCCTGCCCGTTGCACTCAACCAGTCGCTTTATGCGCAGCGTATTCCGATCGGCACAGAGCAGGTTATCCAGCATTTCCCCTATCAAGAAATTGAAAGTTTTTATAAAAACTGGTATCGCCCCAATCTCCAGGCTGTCATTGTCGTTGGAGACATCAATGTGGATCAGACGGAGCAGCTTCTAAAAAAGCAGTTTTCTGCCCTTAAAAACCCTATAAAACCAACACCGCGCCAGGAATATACAATTCCATTGAAAGGAAAAAACCAGTTTATGGTCGTGACAGATCCCGAAATCACTTCAACATCCATCGATATCAGCATCAAATATCCGGAGCGCAAACTCAAAAGTGCGGCTGACTTTAAACAAGCCATTGTCAAAACTCTATTTAACGACATGATGGCTGGTCGTTACAACCCGATATTCCGTACCGCAAATCCACCATTTTTAGGCGGCGGAGCCTCATTAGGTGGCTTTATGGGTGGATTGGATGTTTTCACCATCCAGATTAATGCCAAACCGAGACGTCTCAAAGAAGGGTTTGACGCAGTGTGGCGTGAGATCTTCCGCGCAAAACAACTTGGCTTTACCGCCAATGAGCTCCAACGCGCCAAAGATTCCTACCTAAGTCAAATGGAAAATCTGTTGGAAGAGAAAGATAAAATCGCGTCCTCACAATATGTGCAGGAATATATCCAGCATTTTCTAAATGGCGTCGCCTCTCCGGGAATTGAACACGAAATGAAATTGATCAACCAGATCCTTCCAAAAATCAGCCTTTCGGATATACAGCAGATACTGCAGCAATATCTTAACGATAGCAACCGCGATATGATTATTTTGGCACCAGAAGCTGAAAAAGCTACATTGCCAAACGAAGCTGATATGGTCGGCTGGATCAATACACTTTCCAATGAGAAATTGACGGCATTTAAGGAAGAACTGAGTGACCTCCCCCTCCTAAAAAGTGATATCAAAGCTGGAACAATCGTTAAAGAAGAAAAAGACGATCAATTGGCAACAACAACCTTGACGTTGAGCAACAATATTAAAGTCCTTTTGAAACCAACTAACTATCAAAATAATCAAATCACCTTCCAAGGTTTTTCCTATGGTGGAACTTCCGTCTATGACGATAAAGATTTCCAAAGCGCCACCAATGCTGTAAATCTTGTCGGAGCCAGTGGGCTGGGCAACTATAACGCCGATCAGTTTGAAAAATCACTGGCCGGACGCACGGCCTCAGCATCACCTTTTATCAGTGAGACAGCACAAGGTGTAAGCGGCTATGCCAATAACAAAGATCTTACGCTCGCGCTCGAGATGATGTACGGCTATTTCACCGAGCCCCGTTTAGATACAGCGATCACTGCCGGCATCTTGGCAAACGCCAAAGATGGTCTTAAAGACCGCGACAAAAATGGCGACGCTGTATTTCAGGATTCGGTCATGGCTTTATTATCGGGTAATAACATCCGCCGCACCGGATTAACAGCCGATAAAATCAACCAAATTGATCCACAACGTGCACTGGCCATCTATAAAGAACGATTCGCAGATGCTTCCGACTACAAGTTTACTTTTGTTGGCAGCTTCGACATTGAAAAAATAAAACCGCTCATCGCCAAGTATATCGGTGGTTTACCAAGCACCGGACAGAAAGAAACGGCCTACCGCAACCTACATATCAATATTCCAGCCGGAAAAATTGATAAAAAGTTTGCCCTAAGCAAGGAAGACAAAGCCATGGTTTATCTCGTTCTATCGGATGAATACGATTACAACGAACAGCATAACATCGCTTTACAGGCATTTAGAGAAGTCCTGGAAATTCGTTTGCTGGAGAGACTACGTGAAGAAGAAGGTGGTGTGTACTCGCCTTCCATCCAAATGGACTACAACAAATTACCGGATGCCCGCTATACGCTTACGGTAGCTTTCAGCTGCTCAGTGGCCAATGCCGACAAGCTTGCGCAATATTCCATCGAGGAAATTGAAAAACTAAAAAAAGAAGGCCCCTCGGCTGAAAATCTCGAAAAGTTTAAAGCAAACGACAAGCTAAACTATGAGTCAGCCTTGAAAACCAACGACTTCTGGTCCAACTATCTCTATAGCAATCTTTACAATGGAGATGATATGCACCGCATTTTTCAACGTTCAGCTTTGCGCGATCATTTGAATCCTGCTACTGTTAAAGAAGTTGCTCAACGCTTTATAAATGACAAAAACGTCATCAAGATTGTGCAACTTCCAGAAGCTAAAAAATAACTTTTTCAATCCTATACGTATTGAGTTGCTAACGTGAATTAGCAAAAAAAGCCGCAAAGTGTTTCTTTGCGGCTTTCTCGTTGTTGGCTAGTCCAACTTGAGGTCTTTTTTAGTTGACATATTTCCAGCTAAAAGCTTTCCCGTGCACATCCACTTCGAGATGCCCGGGTGCAGTTCCCTCAAAAGCTCCATGCCACCAATTGCCCGACACTGCTCCTGCTGTAATAAACTGTACGCCCTTGACTTTAATCTCTTCATACAAATGCATATGTCCCTGCAACACCAGCTTCAGGCTGTGGTCTTTAAAAAGATCAAACACCTGCTTTTGGTTTGTAAACGTATCTGCAGCTGTATAACGACCCTCCAAAACCGGATAATAAACCGATAAAAAAGGGACATGCGAGATAATCACCAATGGCTGATCTTTGCCTGTCTTTTCGACAAGATCCTTCAGCCAGGCCAGCTGCTTACCACCAATAACATACTGATTATCTTTTGTTTCCACGCTATTTAGCACGATAAATTTCCAGCCCTTATGGTCAAAACTGTAATAGGTCTGCCCAAAAGTCTTTTCAAAGAGCGCAAAATCATCTTTGCCGTCCCGCAGATCGCGCGGCAAACGGTCGTGATTGCCTATAGCCATGTGGTAAGGCTTTTTAGTGCGGTCAAAAAGCCCCTTCAACGACTTAAGTCGTTGCTCGCCAGCAGCAAGATTAGCCGATTTCAAATTATCAATATCCACATTATCGCCACCGCTTAGTAGCAGCTCTACCCCAGGCGAAAGTGATTTTAACCGTTGCTCCACTTGCCCCAGTGTAGAATCGCTATGCACATGCAGGTCTGTTAAAAACGCAAACTTAAATTCCTGTGCACAGATCGTCTCAAGGCTACATAATGTGAGGAACAGCAAACATAAAGTCCTTGTGATTGAATTCTTCATTACCATCCGAATATTTGTTTAAGATTATCATTTAAAAGTATCTCCCCTTGCGGTATCGGGCGATAGTAGAATTTGGGCACTTCAAAAGTCCCCGTATTTTCGATGGTTTCGACAGTTCCGCTATTTCCATCCGAGAGAAATACACCGACATCCTGTCCAAAGCGTCCCACACGGTAGTATTGCAATTCTCTGCCTAAACTGTTTTTCTCTTTCACTGCCGGAATAGACGATGAGGAAGCCAACAGTACGATATCCGGAATACCGTCGCCAGTCATATCATGTTGCCCCAATCCGGAGAAGTAAATGCCCTCACGTTTGTTCTTCAACAATTCACCGACATTCCAGCGCATCAGATCTGTGAAACGGAATCCCTCAAAAGCCAATTCAACGCGACGTTCTCTTCGGATCTCCAGCACAAGGTTACGCTGGTTGCTTTCGACATTGCTGTAACGCGCCGCCATAAGGGGATCAATACCTACACCGACGACCATATCTGGCATACCCGCTCGTCTACGCAACAGATTGATACTACGATCAAGATCGGCTTGTGTCAGCTGCCCCAGCTCGGCCTTCGCTTCCGCAAAATTCAATAAAACCTCGGCATAGCGGTATAAAGGAATATCGAGGTTATTGCGCGCTTCTAGACTGAGTGTATTCTGAAATCCTTTAATCTGGTGGTAGCCCGAGAAATTTTTGGCCAATTGCTGCACATACAGTCCCGCCCCTTGCGCATAGGTATGCGAATAAACCAGCTGCCATCCCGGATAAGCATAGGTTTGTGCCAAACGCGGATCGCGGTTTTCGAACTCTTTGACGAAAGTATTTTTTTCATAACCTGGCTGTGCTGCATAAAATGAACCATCTTTCATTAAATAAGCCTGCACAAGATCCCGCAATGGATAGTATTCATAATTACCAAACATGCCCGGCCATGAATCTGCGTTAAGTACATTGTTGGCATAAAAACGCCCCATTACCACCTCTTTGTTATTTTCGAGGTTTTCACTGAAAAATAAGCTGCCATAGTCCTGATCAGGTTTACCAGTATTGTAGATGGTAAAACCACCCTCACGCATCAGCTGATCACTCAACGCTTGTGCTTTGTTCAAAAATTCAGTCGCCGAAGTTTTCAATTCCAGTTCGTTGTGATATTTCCGGTAAGTTCCTTCATACAGGGCAAAGCGTCCGTATTCCTGCAGCACAACCCACTTGTTGACAGTTCCTAATTTTATACGCGGCTGTACGTTTTGTGCGGCAAACTCAAAATCTTCCATGATTTTCTGCACAACTGTCGCACGCGGATCACGCTTGGCAAATAAATAGTCCGTATCGCCAACCTCCAGGGCTTTGTCTACCCAGGGCACATCTGAAAAACGCTGTACCTTCTCGGCATAAAAGCGTGCCCGAAAATACCGGCCCAAGCCCTCATAATGAGCCTTCTCACTATCGCTGATCTTTGCCTTGCCCATGTGCTGTAGAAAGAAATTAATTTTGCGGAGATCGTCCCATCTCCAGCCGCCTGAGATCGTCGCCGCAGAGGCATTACCGGCCATAATGGTTTTAATCTCCGTATTTCCCGTTGTACTCGCATTGTCTGTCGTAGCATCCGATTGATAGATCCCAATTCCTGAGAAATTATATAGGCCATTAATGTACAGCTCCAGGTCTGTCGCTGTATTGAAGAAATTTTCATTATTGATCGCAGTCTCGGGAACACGATCCAAATAGTTGTCGTTACAGCCCCCAAGCAGAGAAAGTCCCGAACATAAGAAAGCTAATTTTAGATATTTATTTTTCATGATAGGCGATTAAAAGGTCACTTGAATACCAGCAGAAAAACTTCGTTGGAATGGATAAGTCAACCCATTCCCCACGCGGTCCGAACCAGCTGTTGGATTGGTATACGTATTTTCGTTCAACGTCTCTGGATCAAAATAGCGCTTTACAGCAGACCATTCTAGGATATTTTCACCACTCAGATAAACACGTAGGTTACTGATCTTGGCGCGAGAAACGATTGATTTCGGCAAGGTATATCCAATGGTCAGATTTTTAAGACGCAAATATGCGGCATTCAACAGGTAATTGGTCTGTGGAATGGCCAGCCCTTGAGCTTGATCAATCCGGGTACCCAAGTTACGGTCCGCAAGCCATGACTGTAAGATCGGATAAGCCGCATTGAGATTTTGATCGGCCAGTCCCAAATTCAAATAAGCTTGCGAATGTTTCGCACGGTCGATATCCGAATCACTTCCCGGACGGTAGAAATCGAGCAAGTGCCCATAAAAGTTACCATAAGGCTGTTGGTATGTCCCCCAATACAGGTAGTCCAACGGATAATAATCGCGTTTACCAATGCCTTGAAAAAATGCCCTAAGATCGAAACCTTTCCAATCTGCAGACAGGTCTATACCAAATTGATAACGTGGCGTCGAGTTACCAATGATCTTGAGGTCTTTGGTATCGCCAAGTATATATCCTTTTTCAATCTTACCATTACCATCCTGATCCACATAGGTAGGCCATCCCGGAACAATCGACAAGGCGCCCCAGGGAATGATCGAAGTCTGATCCAACTTGGCAATCTCTGCCTCGTCTTTGAAAAGTCCGTTGCTTTGCAAACCCCAGATCTCCCCCATTTGCATGCCTTCATAATATTGCAGAATGCTTTTATTGGGGTTGTCAAAACGTGTAATCTTGGATTGTGAATCCGAAAGTAACAATTTAGCATTGAAGCGTAAGGGCGCATTGGCCACTTCGAAACGATCCTGAAAGTTTACCGTCAATTCCCAGCCATTGGTCTTCAGATCCGCTGCATTCTCCCGTGGCTCATCTGCCCCCAAGATATTGGGCAGATCTTTGCCTAGCGTCAACATACCTAGCGTACGTCTTGAATAATAATCAAAACTTGCCGAAAGTTTATTCTTGAGTACAGCAACGTCCAAACCAAAATTCACGGTATTTACCTTCTCCCAGGTATAATTTGGAGAAACCAAAGGTGGAACATCAATATAGATACCCCGTTCACTTCCGAATATGTATTCGGTATCCTTTTTTTCCATCGAAGGAAGGTATCCGTAATTCGAGACGGACTGATTGCCCAGCTGACCATATGATGCCCGAAGCTTTAAGAGATCCAAACCGCTTATATCCGACATAAAGCTTTCACGATCGATACGCCATGCCGCTGATCCCGAAGGGAAAAAGCCAAAACGCTTGCTTTTCGGAAAGCGCGAAGAACCATCATAACGACCATTGAATTCGACAATATATTTATCATCATACGTGTAGTTCAAGCGGTAGAAAGCGCCGCGAAGCGCATAGGTATCTATCGCTTCACCTATTTTCATTGTCCCTGTTGCAAACTGAATGGTTGGAAAGGATTCTGAGATCAAACCCGCACGCTCCGCTTTGATTAATTCATAGCGGTAATCCTCCTGATTGAAGCCCAATACCGCATTGACATGATGCTTGTTGAAAGACTGCATATAGGTACCAAAGATATTGTACACGTTGTAGTACGAAAAACCAAGGTCACGGTAAGACCCCGTATTCCCTTCTTTGCGGACATCATCCGGTCCGTAACCGATCTCGTATTGCTTGGTATACCAATTCCGATTCAAGGAATTACGCTGAAATGTATAATCGGCATTGACTTTAAATTTATTACCAAAGAACCGGAGTTCAGTATTGAAGGTAGATTGTACGTCCAGGTATTTTGAGTCCTTTTTACCACCGTCGACCATTTGGGCAGCAATAATACCCGCCGACGAATTGGCCCATGTTCCATCTGGATTCTTATCAAAGGATGTCGGAAAAATATTGTAGATATCAGCCAAACTCATTTGTGAAGGCTGAAGGCGGCGAATGCTTCCGATCACGGTATTATTGCCGAATGAGATAAAATCCGAAAGCCTATAGTTTACTTTCGAACGCAGGTTGTAACGGTCAAAATAATCTTCCGTGAGCTTAACAGGCGAATTTTGTCGGTTGTAGCTACCACTGATATAATATTGTACTTTTTCGTTGGAGCCCGAAATGGACAGATCATGTGAATTGGTTGCATTCCAGTCGGATAAGAAATAACGCGTCCAATCCCTGTTGCCCATATATTCCCAGACCTTGGAATCTGAGGGGTTGATACGCACACCGGCAATGGAAGGGTTGTCAGATCGTTCTTTTGCATATTGGTAAAACTGGTCCGAATAATTGACATTGTCCCAAGGTGTATTGTCCGTTGAGGTTTCCAATAACCGTGAAAACACATACGGATCCGTTATTTTATCGGGCATTACTGTCGGGGTATTCCATGTAAAGTTATTTGAATAGCTCACTTTCACATCCCCTTTTCCAGTTTTCGTGGTAATAATAAGTACCCCAAAGGACGCCCGTGCACCATAAATTGCCGCCGCAGAAGCATCTTTGATGACCGTAAAAGATTCGATATCCTGCGGAGCAATACGGATTAATTCAGCTGCCGAAATCGGTACGTTGTCAACCAAAATTAAGGGATCACCACCATTGATCGATGTAATACCCCGGATATTGATTTTAGGAGCCGCCCCCGGCTCGCCCGAATTGAACTGTATATTCAGATTGGGAGAAATCCCCTGAAGCCCCTGTGCTGCATTCGAGATAGGGCGGCTTTCGAGCACATCACCACTAATCTGATCCACAGCACCCGAAAGGTTGGTCTTTTTCTGTGTACCGTAGCCCACAACCACCACTTCTTCCATCTGATTGGCTGCTTCTGCGGTCAATTGAAACACCACACTCGATCTTTTGCCCGAGCTCACGATATACTGGCATTCCTCTTTGGGCAATAGTCCCGTATAAGTCACCAGGATACAATAGTTGCTGTCCACTGGCAGATTGTTGAACACCGCTTTCCCCTGCTGATCAGCCTGACCGGATCGCTTCAGGTTGCTACTCTTGTTTTTTATGGTCACCGTTGCATTGGCCAAACCTTTTGACTTCGCATCCTGCACGATGACAACAAGTTCCCCGCTTTGTTGGGCAAAACCCTTTTGGCCAAAAGCAATTGCTAGTAGCAGTAATAAAGCCCCCTTGGCTGGCCTTTTACCTGTTGAAAATTGTTGCATAGTTTTCATTAATAATTGAGCATAGTTTTCCTAGGCCTCCCTAAAAAGGGAGGCTCAATAGTGTTTTTTTATGGATTTTATTGACTGTTTTTTACGATCGTATAGGTATTTGTTTCGGTATTAAACTTGAGTTCGAGCTCATTTGCAATACAGATCGTTTGCAGAATCTGCGCGACCTCATTTTCTGTTGTATATGTACCATAGAATGATAGTCCTGATACATCGTTCGGAGAAAAGAGAATCGTTATGCGGTAGAAAGACGCCAAGGCAGGAAGCACTTCCGCCAAAGGCTTGTGGTGAAATTCCAATGTCATTTGTACGATCTCTTCCACTGGTTTTTCCAGTTTCAAAACAGGTTCTTTTCTTGGTTGTACAACTTTTTCCGCCCAAATTTGCCCTGGAGTCAAATAGGCAAGAAGCTTTTCTTCCCCATTTTCGCCACGCTCCTTAATGGAAACTCTTCCTGTGATCAGGCGCACACTAGGCTTCCTGTTTTTGGCCTCCTGCACAACCCAAAAAGAAGTTCCTAAAGCCGTTGTCAGGATATTGCCCGATAGAACTGTAAATGGGCGCGATTTATCGTGTGACACCTCAAAAAAAGCCTTTCCTTGCAATTGAATCGCGCGCTGTTTTTCTGGAAAGGGTTGCATCAAGGAGATTGAAGAATTTGCCAAAAGGCGGACTTTACTGCCATCTTGCAATAAAATCGTGCTATCCCGTACAACAGTATAGGTTATCATTTTGGACTTATCGACCGTTTTTTCGACCTTAACGGACTGCTTGCCTTTGGCATCCCCGCCACTATTCCGATCGAGTAGGTACCATCCGAATGAAAAACAAAAAAGAACAACTGCGGCCACCTTACCCCATAAGAGCCAAGGTGGATGCGCGATTTTAGTAGGTGTTTCGGTGGCTAGCAAACGGAGGTCTATCTTTTCTTTCATCCGCGTTTGAACCCCTTCCATATCAGCTTTGTACCCTTCTAAGACATCAAGTTCCTGCAACCAACGCATTAAATGTGCCCGTTCCTCATCCTTTATCTGTCCTGATGAATACTTTTGGATCAATTCCTCCAATTCCCTTTTTCTGTCTTGCATACACCCTATAGTTGCTCCAATTGGGTGATCGTACCATCGAAAAACCGTTAAGTTTATGTAAAGTTTATTTTAAAAAATTTAGTTAAAAACACCTTGGATAAGGATTAAAAAAAGAGGAGAAGAGATAAGGACACGAAGACTGTCGGATTTAGCTGTTGCTGCTGCATGTGCTGGCGCACAAGGTTCAACGCTTTACTTAATTGGTTTTTTACAGTTTGAAGCGATATGCCAAGTTGTTCCGCAATTTCATGATTACTGAGACTACGTTGGTATTTCAAATTAAAAACCACGCGCATACGGTCGGGCATTTCTACTACAGACTGTTCAATCGCAATCAGTACGTCTGTGTAATTCTCTTCATAGTCCACGATAGGAAAAATATCATGCAGACCATCTTGTACCATTAAGCTATACTGCTCTATATGTTTTTCATGCACACCTTTCTTTCTGAAATACTGAAACAACTTATGGTATAAGGCCGAAATAAGATAGGCTCGCAATCCACTATGAATATTGATCATGGCTCTTCTTTGCCACAGGTCCACAAAGAGATCCTGAACAAGATCCATAGCCACATCCACATCGCCTAACTTCTTAACTGCAACACGGAAAAGTGTGCTCCAATGATGCTCATAAATCTCATCAAAAGCACTGTAATCTGCATTTACCAGACGTTCTAATAGGATGGCGTCTATCGTTTTCACAAGCATACTCTCTAGATCAATAATTCTTCGTCAGCTGTAAAGATCATGCTTTAATACAACTACAATATTAAGGACAGGTAAAGAATACATTAACAACAAAAACCTGTTATTTATGCATCCCCCCGATCCGGAAAGCTCCACCGAAAGATTAGCTATCTCTTTAAAGCGAATATTTTACGTTTAATAAGGATTAAAAATGTCAGTTCATATAGGAATCAAGCCATCGCTTGGATATCACGTGAATACGCAAAAAAGTTAAGACTCAAAAAACAATTTAATGCGCATTTATTGAGCCTTAACTTATAAATTAACCGCTAAACGACCTATCGAGCCGATTAGAACATATAAAAGATACTTAACTGCGCCACGCTATTCTTAAAATCAGTTTTTAGCGTCGTAGAATTAAACTTACCTACATCCGTAAAACCTTGGTAGTATCTCGCTCCCAAGCCCAAACCTTTAGCTGGACCTTTCGTAAATTCATAACCCAAACCTGCAACAGCACCCGCATCAATCTTATCTGCAAAATCCACAAAGCCTGTATTTTTTGCATCTTTCATCAATAGATTGGCCTGCGCCCCAACTTCCGCATAAAGACCGATAGCCGATCGATATTTTACGAGGATCGGAACGGAGATATAGGATAACTTCAGGTCCTTATGCGTTCCGAACACATTGTCTGTGATTTTTGCACCCTGCATGGAATACAAAAATTCCTCTTGAAAAGACCACTTGTCTGTAAGCTTAAAATTGACTAGAAGCCCCCCATTAAATCCTGCGAGTCCTTCGGTACCGAAGTTCGCACCTGTAAAGTTACTGTAGTTTCCCCCAGCCTTTAAACCAAAAGAAAGCCTTTGAAAAATTCCGCCCAAACCTTGAGCAAAGGATACCTGTGCCATTGCCAAGACCAATCCAATTAATAATAGTTTTTTCATCACGAATAATTTCATTTAAAATTTATGTGACAAATGTAGATGCATTTAAAGAGGCTGGAAAGCTCAATAAGAAGACGAAATTGTCCAAAAAGTCGTTTTCTCAATATAAAACAATACATTTGGATAACAATACTTGACTATTATGGAAATGACGTTGCCATTTACGCACAATAAAAACTTGAAACAGCATAACCATAATGAGGATTTCATTTTATTGGAGACACCCACGATTGAACGGCTTAATTTTCCGGTGAAATTGGATGTCACCATAAGTATTATTTGCTTTAAAGGTCATTTGAAAGGGCATTCAAATATGCGCTACTTTGAAACGGGTGCCCCCTCTCTTATTGTACTCCTCGCGGGGCATACTGTAACCATAGAAAATGTGAGTGCCGATTTTTCTGCACTTTTTATAGTCATGTCAAAGACATTTACCTCAAGTCTTAATATCGAAGAGCATCTACCCGTTTTTCTTTCTTTGCATAATCAACCTTTTATTGCATTAAAAGATGCAGAACTAACGAGCTTGGCTGATTATTTTAAAACAGTGCAAAAAGTGCTGGAAACAGATAATCCTTATACCACAAAAATTCTTCAACACCTAACAAAAGCCTATTTTTACGGGTTTGGTTACAATGCCCATAACATCGAACGTCATACACAACAGGAAAAAAAGCCCCGATTGGAAGAACTGGTTGAAAACTTCCTAAATCAGGTACAGGACAATTTCAAACAAGAGCGGGGCATAGAATTCTACGCAGATAAGCTATGTGTAACTCCAAAGTACTTATCCAAGGTGATCAAAGAACACAATGGCCTGTCTGCTAAGCAATGGATTGATGACTATGTTGTGTGGGAAGCTAAAGCACTGTTAAAATCTACGCATATGACTATACAGCAGATCAGTAGTGAGCTAAACTTCCCTTCACAATCTTTTTTCGGCAGATACTTTAAGCGATCAGTCGGATTGTCTCCGTTCGCGTATAGAAAAATGTAGAAATTTTCCGAGGTAGTAAGCACACTTGTGCAAACCCATCAAAAATTGACTAAAAGGAATGCGACAGACTCAAATTGAGACGAGTTCCATTGCCTTTCACATAATTCATATTATTTGACTGCCATTGCGAGATCACCGTGTAATAATCCTTATTGAATATATTTTCGATTCCCAGGCGTATTAGCGATCGTGTGTTGATCTGATATCTACTGGAGAAATTGAAGGTTGTGAATGATCGGATAGGTCCTGTTCCATAGCTGAACAATCCATTAACAGGTTCAAAACGATTTCGGCCCGAAGTAGCGATCATTTGTGTTGTAAGCGACCATTGTTTCATTGGATTTACGGTAATAGAGCCCGTTATCTTAGGCGGATTGATGCGATCCCCACCAAGATATACACGACTTCCGTCCGTTAATTCTCTTTTTCCTTCCGTATATGAATAGCTCGCACCAAAATCCAGGATCGGATGTACGCGATAGTTTGCAGACAGCTCAAAACCGTAAATTTTCTCCGGAGAACGCGCAATCTGCGGATTTCCATCAACGAAAACATAAGATGCACCCAATGTCGAAGTACTATAGTATGTTGCCGCTTCATAGGAGAATCGCCCAATATCACCTGAAAATCCGAACTCATAATTATTGGCTTTAACAGCCTTAATGGACGTACTACTGACTGTATTTTCCTTTGCTGCACGCAATACAAGTCCCAGATCGGCGACACTGAAACTTTGAGAAAAACTCACAAATGGCTTAAAGAACTGTATTTTGGTGTAACGCAGTCCTGCATTGAGCATTAATGCCGTAAAGTTCAGGTTCCCACCATTGACTGCTACTCCACCGCCTACGTAATTTCCATTAACCGCATTTAAAATTCCTATCGTTGTAAAGTTCGGCACCTGAATATGTACATTTTCCAATCGGCTACCGGCTTTCAATATAAGATCTTTACCGATGTTTGTCTTCAACTGAAAGTAAGGGGCAAGATTACGCATATCCATATTCGGGATAACCGTGCGTCCATCTGTAAGCGTTGTGTTGGTTTTATCGGATAATAAATCCAAGCCGTAGGTAATCTCACTGGATACCACATCAGACCACTTAAAAGGGCTATTGAAATTTAGGCGTAAGCCTAGCTTTTTACTCCTGGTACCCGGCTGACCGTCTCCTTCAAAAAAATTGCTATAGTTGATCAAGGTCTCATAATCCTGAAAATAAATATTCGCATCGAAATCTGTTCGCCCAATTAATTCCTGTGCAGTGTATTTTAAACTGGCATTATGGTTATATGGCGTACCTTCCGGCTCTCCCGGTCTTTTCCCCAGGATACCGGTTGTCGGCGAATTAAAATCGCCATATTTCCCAGCTTTGGCAATGTAATCAGTATACTGCGTGCTTTTAAAGAAGTTGTACATCAGTTCCAGACGATTTTTAGCATCGATACGATAACTTATCTTGGCAAAAGCATTCCAATTTTTAAGATCATTCATGCCATATTCGGGCGACAATACTACACCGTCAGCGTCCCTGTAAAGACCCGTTTGTTCGTACCTTCCGCTTACGACATAATCCCAATGCCCCTGACTTCCGTTAAAAAGCTGGCTAATATTAAAGCCTCCCGTTTGCCCCGGTTTCACCAAAGAAAAATTACTACCTATTTCGGTGGTTCCACCAAACCTTTGGTCTACATCTGCATGTTTAGTGATATAATTGATGAGTCCACCATCGGCACCATTACCGTAGATGGCCGTTGCGCCTTTTATTACCTCAACCCGCTCGATTACACTTGGATCGAGCGAACGGATATCGCGGGCTCCATCTCTCAGCGGTGTAGATTGGGGAATGCCGTCAATCATAATAAGCACACGTCTACCCCGAAGTGTCTGTCCCAAATTTTGCGTACGATTGGTCGAAAAACCAAGCCCAGGTATGGTATTTGCCAAGATATCACTTAGATTATTACTGATACTGCGTTGTGATTCCAGTTGCTTTTGCGAAAGCACTGTTACCGAAGATGGTACCTCATCCAAGGATTCAATACGCCTGGAAGCAGATACAATCACCTCATTGATCCGGTTATTCGACCGAAGCACAGGTGCAATATCGAGGCTATCATTAGGTTGAATAGTGAGTACTGTATCGAGCATCTGATAACCGATTGCAGTAAACTGAAACCGGTGTGTTCCCGCAGATAATGACGAAGAAAACTTACCGAATGAATCGGTCTGCAGTTTTTTTGTAAGATCTATTCTCACCGTTACATGTGAAATTGCTTCTCCCTCCGAAGTGCGGACAGTTCCCGACAGATGACCGTCCTGCGCATACAAAGTAGTTGTCGATAATAGGATCAGTGCTAAAGAAGAAATTATTTTACTGTTATTTGAAGGAAGGCTATTCTTGCTATCGGTTAGATCGAATGAAATAGATTTTCGGTTGTTTTTCATCATGCACAAATATATTATTATTTATAACAATTCTAAATAATTAATATAAAAGTTCTGCCGCTATTTTTACCGAAGCCAAATACTTCTTTTAAATCGTTATCAAGTCCCCATTTTATTTCCCGTTGTATTCAACAGGAGACAACGATACTTCCTCAAAAAAATCTGCTTATAGCTGCATAAGCCATTCTAAATAGCAATCCATATTCTGATAAATATAACAAGACGGCCAAAGTCGACCGGGTAACATTCATTTACGTTTCAATAAACAAAGCCGTCTGAGTTCGCTCAAACGGCTTTGTGCTGCACTTCAGCATGGAGAAAAAAGTCAACATAGCGCGGATTTCTCCTACCAGTCGATAGCCCCTCCTCAATTAGGAATTATTTCGGATATGCACATCGCGCTGCGGAAATGGTATTTCAATCCCGGCCTTATCCAAAGCTTCCTTACAGTCAATGATCAGCTGTTCCTGCATGGTCCAGAAGTTTTCGTTGGAGGTCGTGACGCGTACAGAAAGATTGATCGCACTGTCGCCAAGTTCTGTCACCACCACCTGTGGCGCAGGCTCTTTAAAGGCAAATTCATTGTTTCTAACGATGTTGAGGAGTATTTCTTTTGCCTGTTTCAGATCAGCATCGTAGGCAACGCCAATGTCAAACCATGTGCGACGTGTTCCAAGTTTTGTATAATTGGTGATGCTACTATTTGACAACACCCCATTTGGAACAACCACCTGTTGATTTTGCGGTGTATTTAACTTGGTATTGAAGATATCAATTTCTGTCACCGTACCCGCGATATTTGTAGTGGAAGTTATGTAATCGCCCACGCGGAAAGGCTTGAGGAGTAAAATCAGTATACCGCCGGCAAAATTGGACAAGGATCCCTGCAGGGCCAGACCTATGGCCAGACCTGCTGCACCGATAATGGCCACAAATGCCGAGGTCTGCACCCCCAATTGTGTAACGACAACGATAAATAATAAGATATTTAAAATCCAACTGATGAGATTGCTTAAAAATCGCTGCAAGGAGACATCCATTTGTCGCCGCTCAAATGCCTTGTCTATCATCCGTTTGATTAAGCGGATAATCCAGGATCCGATCAGATAAATAAGCAAAGCAGAAATTACGGCAGTAATAATACGGGGCGCCCAGGCAATGGCAGAGGAAATAAAATTATTCCAATGTTGCTGGACATCGTTCAATTCTAAATTGTTCATAGCACTATTTATTTTATTAAAAATGTAAGGGTTAGAAACAAAAAGGGTATTATGTTGCTTTTATTCTAATTTAAAGCACTTTAAATTACATTTTCTCTAATTTAAACAACTAAATAGTAGAATTGTTCGTAGGAAAATCAAACAATATGGTCTTGTATCACTCCGTATATGGAATCTGTGACAAGAAAAATAAACAAGAAAGACACCGCAGTTCGCTAGATAAAATCATAAATCCCATTTTTCCAGCCCAATATTTTGTTGGAATCCGCATCAAGCCAGTTTTTCAGCAGCGTTGCGTACACTTTTCGAAAATCTTCCGTGTAGCGGAGATCCCCTTCATTGAGCTGGGTCAGGTCGGGCAAGGCATTGAGCAGCCCCTGTTTTTTTAGGCCTCCGGATAGAAAGAAAAGCTGGTTGGCCGTACCATGGTCAGTGCCATTGCTGGCATTCTGGGCTACCCTGCGACCAAACTCCGAAAAGGTCATCAGCATGACATGCTGAAAAAGACCATTTTTCTTGAGGTCATCCACAAAAGCCTCCACGGCATCGTTGATGGTGTGGAATAGACTCTCCTGCCGCTGCTGCTGATTGATATGCGTATCAAAACTACCGATCTGCAGATAGTATACCTGTGTATTGATATCCGATTTAATCAACGACGATACCGTCTTCAGATCCTTTCCAAGCACCGAATCGGGGTACGCTGCTGCGGTCTTCCTGGCTTTGCTCTGTTCAAAAATATAGTCGGCATTGTTGATCGTATCACCCAAGGTCTGATACAGATAGGCTACTGTTTCCTCTTCATGTTGATGCTTATGTTCCTGATAGAGTGTATTAAAGTACTCTTCACGGCTGGTCTGATAAAGCTTCTTGGGATCTTTAAACGCGAACGCTTTTTTCTGTTTTCCCTTGAGGGCAAGGCTCAGCATATCATTCACTTCCAGAGCTTGCGTCGGATGACCGCAGTCGTAACAGGCCTGATCGAGGTAGCGGCCTATCCAGCCGCTCTCCAGGTATTCGTCGCTTCGGCTCGCACTATGCCATATATCCATGCTGCGGAAATGCGATTTATTGGGCTCAGGATAACCGACATTGTTGAGTATAGCCAGTTCGCCACGATCATAAAGTGTCTTGAAAAAAGGTAAAGCCGGATGAATACCTGCTTCATCTGTGAGCGTTAGTGCATTATCGACCGCAATCGTCTGCCTTTCCCGAAAATAGATATCATTGCGCATCGGAACAATAGTATTCAGCCCGTCATTGCCGCCACTAAGCTGCAAGATGACCAACACCTTATGTCCCCTTTCCAGCGCTTCAGGCAAGGACATGGCTTTTAACAAATTGGGCAGCAGTAGAGATGCTGTTGCGAGTGAACCTGCTTTGAGAAATTGGCGTCTTTTGATGATCATAGCTTCCTATTTACGATTAACAGAGTTGATATTCGGGGATACTCATTACTTCAATAATAGTCCTACGACGGCTTCCGCCAGCGTAGCTATCGCGGAGTGTTTTACCAAAGGAAGGTTGCTGCTGCAGCAAGAGCTCAAAGGGATCCCGATCTGCAAATGCAGCCTCGACCCCATCCCAGTCAATGGATATTTTGGGATTTTTGTAGGCTTTAGCCAGCGCCCGCGACTGCTTCAGCCCCATATCGAGGTCGTCGTCATTCTGTGCATCAAGGTCCAGCGGCCGCAGGCCTGTCCATATCTGTGGTATCTGCATCCGGAGCAACAAGGTAGAGCTGTCGATCCAGGCTTTTCCAGATGGCCATCCCGCCACATTCGGCGGATACAGGAGCATCTGCCCCAGCAACTTTTGATAAACAATCAGGTTTTCGGGATTCGCTATCTCCATGGGCAGCATGCGCATGATACCGGCCATGAGTTCCACAGGTGACTTTATTTTGTTGCCTACATTTTTAGAGTCGTAAAACCAGGCTGCCGTAAATACTCGGTCTAGCAACCGCCTGATATCATATCCTGAATCGAAGAAATCCTTACTCAGCGTGTCGACGATTTTCTGATCCACTTGTTCGTTGACCAGAAAACGGTAGAGTTTATCGGTGATAAATCGGGCCGTAGCGGGTTGCTCCAAGATAATGTCCAAGATAGCATTGCCGTCGAAATTTCCGGTTCTCCCCAAAAATGTTTTGCTGCCGGAGTCATGAAACTTTTTACGTTCCAGGAACTGGGCATCCTTGTCATACGACCAGCCCGTAAATGCGCGCGCAGCTTCCCTGACATCCGATTCAGTATAGTTGCCACGTCCCATCGTGAAGAGCTCCATCACTTCCCGGGCAAAGTTTTCATTGGGATGGCCTTTCTTATTCTGTTGATTGTTGAGGAAATTGAGCATAGCCGGAGCTTTGGAAACGGCAAACAGCAGATCCCGGAAATTTCCGAGTGCATTTTTCCTGATTTCGTTGAGGATATGAGCGCTAAAATTGGAATTGATAACCCGGCTTGCAAAATGACCATGCCAAAAAAAAGCCATCTTCTCCCGGAGTTGATCTTCGCTATGCACCATTTCATTCAGGAAATTAAGGTTGATTTCAATATTACGCTTTCGATTAAGCTGCTGCACCTGCTTTTTGTCTGCGGCATTCAACTTGGAAAGCGCGGTATAGTCGACATCGGTCTGCTCCGTATTGAAACTGATCGGATGAAATTCATGTTCCTGAGCATATTGCTTCCAGAGTACTGCGGTAGACTGCTGTTCAAAAGCCGGAATCTGCTGTAGGCTCATCCCAAATCCGGCGCGATTTGCCAGGTGCATATTTTTTTTAAAATCGGACATCATCCTGTTTCCTTTTATACCTAAATAACGAATTATTTATAAATGTTTGCTTAGAGTAGATCCGATTTAACAAACATTAAGCTAAATTAACAAAGTGACTACCAAGATAACACTTTTCAAACTCCGATTTTTTTCATTAAATTTATTCGCATAGGGACAACAGAACCCCTTGTTGACGTTGCATACCTGTTTCACAAGTTACAATCATCAGTTGATAAACCTTTAAAACGAAATATAAGATGGCAAAATTAATCAACGTTTGGATTTCAGTATTCATTCTGCTCGTTTTTGTGCAATGCCTAGGAATTCAGAATGAGCCATCCGAAAACTTCGACTGGTTATTGGGAAAATGGCAACGTTCCAATGAGGCCAAAGATAAACGGACTTTTGAATATTGGCAGAAAATCAAAGACACTGAATATGCAGGTTTTGCTTTTACCCTACAAAACCTGGATACCATCCATCAGGAAAAAATGCAATTATTAAAATCCGATGGCGACTGGAATTTATTGGTTAAAACACCCGATGAGAAAGATTTTATCGCATTTGAGATAACCATGCTAAAAGACGGCCTGTTCGAGTGTAATAATGATTCGCTGCCCTTTCCTAAAAAAATCACTTACTGGCGTGAAGGTGAAAAGCTGAAGGCCAATGTCGCTGGCGACAGTCTCCAGATTCCCTTCGAATTTAGTAGGATTTCAAAATAAACAGGTCTAATTTTTTCCGCTCAATCACAACAATAAGTGTATGCGCCAGTCAAAATTCGGCGGCATAAATTCAAAATTTAGTTAATCATCGGTCGAGCCATTTCTTAAATTCCGCCACTTTGTTTTTGCTGATCAGGATAGACGCTGTACTTTGCGGTTTTGTTTGAATACGAAGCTGATTGCGACCGTATATCCATATACTTTCAATGGCATTGACATTGATAACATACTGCCGGTTGGCCCTGTAAAAGATCCGGTTGTCCAGCTCTTTTATCAAGTCGTCCAGACTACTGTTGACGGTATACTCCTTCCCTTCAAAGGTAAGCACCGTAACGATGCTTTCATTCAAAACAATATAGGCAATGTCTGCTGTATCAATCCTTATAATCTCGTCTTTTACGTAGGTTATCAGTCGTTTTCTGATTTTTTCCTCCAGAGAAACTGTAGGTACATCAGACTTTTGTCTTAGCTCCAGCTGTTTATTCAGTATGGTAAGGCTGTTAACCTCAGCATTTAGTCCTCCTATCTTCAAATCGATGGCAAGCTCATATTTACGGTAAAGCAATCGGATCAAGGTATAGCAGCCTGCGGTTATGAGCACAATCAATACGATTGCACCTGTCAAAAACTGGCTGTAAAGGTTTTTCAGCTGTTTTTGCATCACATCGATATTGGTATGGCTAGCCAGCATCCAGTCCGTTCCCTTGACGGGATATACGCTCACAATTTCGGAGCTACGATTCATTTTTTCAGGAAATGCACGTATACCCGAGCTTTGTTGCCCCGATTCCAGTACCTGCTGAAAACGCTTTTCATTTGCAGTATTCGAAAAAGTAGAATTCCCCGCATCAATTTTCTTACCGACAAATGCCGGATCAGGATGACATAATTCGATTCCCGTCCTGTTGTACATGCATACAAATTCACTTTGCACATCGGTATTTAATATGCTCTGCTGCAAATTGGCGATCACTTTCTCCGGCGGCAGACCGACCTCAAGCTGCTGTTCCAACAGCATACCCAGTTCACGGATCTCCCGCTGTCCCGACTGTATTTTCTGCTCGTTAAGCGTTTCTTTGGCCTGCGTATAGAAATAATGCAGAGTGGCCATGGTTGCCAGCGAGCATAGCAGCGCAATCACCGCAAAAGTGAGGATATATAATTTCGTTTTGTTCACCTTAAAAAATCAATAAGACTAAAATAGTGCTTTTAGGGCATTCATTCAAGCTAGATTATTCCCTTTTAGGAGCTATTTTCCCCCTCTCATCAACATGTCTATCGTCATACCGATTCACCAACGCTATGTTTGTGTAGATAAATCTTAATGGAACAATGAAAAAAATCAGATTCGTATTATTGTCTATCGCGGTCATTATTGCACTTATGCAACTCATCAGACCCAAACAGCCGAGCAATACCCCCAGCAGCGACCTTCCTGGAATTCCGCAGGAGGTAAATGCAATCCTCCGAAGCTCCTGCTTCGATTGCCATTCAAGCCAGACGAACCTACGCTGGTATGATCAACTGACACCGGTCAATTATCTCGTCAATGACCATATCACACGCGGCCGAAAGGCGTTGGATTTTTCAAACTGGGGCCAGCTCCCGCCAGCTATACAAAATACCAAGCTCTATTATTCACTCAATAAAATCCTATGGGGCCAGATGCCATTGCCTTCCTATTTGCTGGCACATCCACAGGCGGCACTGTCCGAAAAAGAGATCCATACCCTAAAGGATTTTGTGCGCAGCCGTAAGGCAGCCATTGGGATAGATACGATCAAAACGGACAAAATCAAACAGCAGTTTGCCGATTTCGTACAGCAGAAAATGGGGCAGTCCGACCAAACTGTACAACCCGCACCAAATGGCATTCGCTATATTTCCGGCTACCGCAATTGGACTATCATTAGCATAACCGACCGTTTCGACAATGGTACGCTACGCATGATCTACGGCAATGACATCGCTATCAAGGCTATCCAGGAGCGGCAGACAAATCCCTGGCCCGATGGCACCATCCTCGCCAAGGCCGCGTGGAAGCAAGTCGCAAATGCAGATGGAAGCCTATCAACGGGCGATTTTGTACAGGTCGAGTTTATGATCAAGGAAGCAAAGCAGTA
This sequence comes from uncultured Sphingobacterium sp., assembly GCF_964277905.1. Lineage (NCBI taxonomy): Bacteria > Pseudomonadati > Bacteroidota > Sphingobacteriia > Sphingobacteriales > Sphingobacteriaceae > Sphingobacterium > uncultured Sphingobacterium sp. The sequence continues at coordinate 672,090 of NZ_CAXYKD010000048.1, read as the reverse complement.
TGCAGCGACATCCGGCTGGGGTTGGGCGCGCTGGCGCGGTAACGATCTGAAGCCCTATGGTGGCACAGCCCTATTTACAGCAGAATGTATTGCCTGTCACCAACCTGTCAAAGCAAATGACCTGGTCTTTACCAGACCCCTGGATCTAAAAAAATTAACTGTTAGAAATCACTAAGTCATGAAAAATACAAGCTATATCGTAGTAGCCCTGCTACTGACATTACTGGTGGGCTGCGCACAACAGAACCCGGCCACAGATACCGCATTGGGGCTCAATGAGAGCGCCGCCATCCACGAACTGGCCGATCTACCCGAAAATCCGCTATTGCTCCACGGCATTACGAGCCGCATTCAACCCAAAGATGGTACCCTGTCCACGCTCTATGGCAATACCATCGCGTACGACCATGCCCATACACAGGGAGCCGGCAACTACCCTGCCGGAGCGGTACTGTATTACGTCACCTGGCAATCGGAAGCCGACAAACAATGGTTTGGTGCCAATGTCCCGGCGTTGATCAAAACTGTCGAGCAAGTTAAGTTTACCAATGAAAACAAGGTACAGTATGCGCTGTATAGGGGCAATAAACGCGAATCCGAAATCTCATCAAGCGAAATGCGAATCAACCTGATCAAAAACATGGAAATCGCCACTTTCGTGGAATAAAAGAGACGCAGTACGCAGCGATAGCTACTCAAAATAACGCGTAAAAGAATCTTTTATAAAAAGCCGCCTGGGTAGTCCAAGGCGGCTTTGTACGGTTTGAAACAGACTATGGAAAAATAATCCAATGTTCAAAATAACAACAAATAATCCGATAGGTAAACGATAGGCCTATGCCCTATTTTTTCGAATAACCTTCCATGATGTTCTTTGTTTTCAGACTTTGGTATTTTACCGTTTCTGGAGCATCTGATTTTATTATTTGTTCACAGGCATCGTATATGGCGCGACGCTGATACGAAAGTGGGAACCAGCTCAGCGCTTCCAGCGCTGTTACACGTATATCCGCCGAGTTACTTTTATCCAGAACGGTCTCAATCAGCACCGGCACCATGCGGTGATAACGGTACAGACGCATGGTACGGATATCATTGAGGCGCTCCTTTTCTTTTTCTTCCTTGTCCAAGATCTTTTTGGTCAAGGTCTGAGTTGTTTTCTCGCCAGAAAGAACGATCTGATCCAGTTTGTCCGCCAAAAGCTTCGCATTGCTCAAGCCAGGATTTTGTCGAATCTGCCGATCGATTTCCTGTTTGACCAGCGCTGGCTCCATAAAGCTAAGGGAGGTACGCAGACGGTATCCCACCCGTTCGGAGTGTGGGTCGCTCAGATACAGCTGGATCATATCTTTGACAAAATCATTTCCGCCAAACTCCGCCAGATCATACACTGCCGAACGGCGGATAAACTCATACGAATCGGATTTGGCGGCATGCAATACCTCAAAATAATCCGGATTTTCCAATTGACGCAATTGTATAAAAGCCTGTGTACGTACGGTTTCAAATGCCGATTTAAAGTAATACTCTTTCAATAAAGGGCTTACTTCTTTTTCAGGCAATATACGCGAAAGATAGACCAGGGCCAACGCCTGCAGGTCGGCATCATTTTCCTTCAGCAGCGTGCGCCAGTAGTCTGCATTCCGATCGTGTGAACCGATCGCTGTATTGATTTTCAGCCGCTGATCAGCCTTACCTGCAAAATGAAAGGTTGGGTCACCCAGAATATGCGTTTCCAAATACGCCATATGTTTCATCCAATTTCCTACACGAACACCATGCTGCAGCAAACCCATAAGCTCACCGGGCCACAAATCCTGTAGCACCCCTACCGAATTGGCCACCGCTGCGATATTGTCATTATCCGAAAACGGATAATAGCCCGCCAGATAATTGGGCAGATGAAAGGAGCCCGTCAGGCAGGAGTTGAGGTAGACCAAAGGCGCTTTGATATGCGCGTCTTTGATGTCGTGGATCTGCATATCCATATCGTCATTGAACAGGGAATCTGCCGCTATACTTTTGGGGTCAAAGGCATCGAGCATCCACTTCTCGTTTACACCAAGGGATTCCATAAACGATTTTTTGACCGCTTCCACATCCCTGCCATCCTCTTTTGCAGATCGAAGCTTGGAGCGGAGGTAACGTGCCACATTCTCCATGGAAGGCTGCGGATTGGAGGCCAATGGATAACCATTTAACAGCTGCAGCGTGGCCGTACCATGTCCGGTCATATACGCAAAATCCAACCCCTCCCGCTTCAGTTCATTCAATATATTGAACTTAATGAAGTTGTCGGAGCGAAAATTGATAAACTTGACTGAATTTCCCGGAAGAAACAAAGCGGGCATCTGCGATCTGAGTGCCAGCGCATCACCGATTGTCGCGTTGACCGAATTGGAATTATAGCCGTGACCGGTTGAAGCGATCATATCATTTAAGGGGCTTGCCTGTGCTTTCTGCTGAACGACCTTTTTTAAATATGCCTTGATTTTCGCAATAGGATCTTCGCCATTTTCCACGGGCGGCTTGATCCGCGCCGAATAGATATCCATCTGTATATACTGCGGCGAAGCAGCACTTAGGCTATAATAAAAATAATTGGACCTCGACTTGGCCGTATCCTGTTTGATAAAGTCAAATTGCAGGTCAAAATCATCGTAGTACCGATCGGATGGCACCGATGACTTATCCCAGCGGATATTTTGCGACATCTTAAAGGCCGAAGTCAAAAACTGCGCATCCCGTAGCATAGGAATTGGAATATCACCGATCAGCACTGTACCCTCCAGGGGCTGCTTTTTTGCATACAGGCTCTTCAATAACGTCCGGATTTCGTCCGGTTTGGCCCATTGACTCGAAATAATATAAGTGCCCAATCCATCTTTTTCCACTGCGGCACGATAAGCATCGATCTCAGGCTTTGCCTGATCGTAGGTATGCTGATCCACAATGATCGCAAAGCTGGTTGGACTTTTTACAGTAGGTTCCTGTATGGATTGCGCATGGAGCTGCTTCACAGCCAATAGACTCAATGCGAGGGATAAACCGGTAAACGTAGTATGCTTCATATTAAGATGTATTAAAATACGCATAAAGATGCACACAAATGTACAGTAACTTTATTTAAAACGATTAAAAATAATATATTTTATACTGAAATATATTATTTAACAGCGTATTAATCGGATTTAACTGAAATAATATTTTAAAATTCACTTATTTATAATAAATCTAAATACATATATTTGCAACATGTTAGCATCAACAAGCAAAAACAATTAGTCATTAATCGCTAAACGAATATCTATGAAACATCTTATCATCACCCTTGCGCTATCGTGGGGTACCCTGGCTGTGTTTGGACAAAAACAAGAACGCAGCCCACTCGCAAAAGATCTACAGATAAAAATTGCATTACAGGCAGCCCCGGCAGACCAACGCGAAGGCGCCAAAGTATTGGGTTATAACGAAAAAGGCGAGTTTGTCACCTTACAGGAAGGCACCGCCACCAATAACCTGATCTGTCTTGCACCGGATTACAAATCTTCCGTTTTATATGCCTATGCCTATCCAAAAAGTTTGGATCCTTTTATGGCCCGCGGGCGCGAACTAATCGCCGAAGGCAAACGCAAACAACGCGATGAAATCCGCGAAGCCGAACACAAAGCGGGCAAATTACCCATCCCGCAGACACCAACCATACTGTACGGCTATTGGGGACCATTGGCCAAACTGAACAACACAACCGGAGAAATCGAAGGTGCACAGCGACGTTATGTGATCTATGTTCCTTATGCGAAAGCAGCCGATATCGGCTTGTCGAGCAAACCGGGTTTACCTGGAATTCCCTGGTTAATGGACGAGGGATCTTACAAAGCACACATCATGATTAACCCCGAAAATATGGGCCATAGCCATGGAAAATAACGAACCAGTATTGATACGGCAAAGATCTATACTATTCTTTGCCCTATTGACCTTATCAGCATCAGCAACTACGTTCGCCGCTACAACCACCAACACAAAACCGTTGACTGAATGCTCTTTTCAGGACGGCGATATCCGTGGCATAATCACAGAGAAAAGCACCGGCAAGGCACTCAAAGGAGCTACCGTACAAATCAGGGAGCTGGGTCTGTACGCCAAAACCGATGAAAGCGGCCATTTTACGTTCGACCGCACTCCAAGCGGACAGTACACTCTCGTTGTCAGCTACCTCGGAATGCTGACCGTGGAGCAGAACGTGACTGCCAGCAAACAGCCTATTGTGATAGCATTGGCCGAAAACTCCATTGCCCTGGCAGACGTTGTGGTCGTTGGTCAGGAAAACCGAAAAGAAGGTGCCACCTCGACCATCATCAACCGCAAGGCCATTGAACATATGCAGGCGACCAACCTGGGTGAAGTCCTACAGTTGCTACCCGGTGGAATGACAACGAATCCGAGTTTCACCAATGTCAATAAAACCGGCATACGGAATGTAGGCAATAGCAACCAGACCAACCGTTCTTCGGATTATATGAGCTCCCTGGGTACTTCGCTAATCATCAACGGGGCACCAACATCCAACAATGCCAATTTGCAGTCTATGGGTTCTGCGGCGATATTAACGGGTACTTCGGGATCAAGCGGTTCGGCTGGCAGTTTTTCGACTTCCCAGGGTTTGGGTGCCGATATGCGGCAGTACACGGCCGATAATGTCGAATCCGTTGAAGTCATCCGCGGCATTGCCGGGGTCGAATATGGCGACATGACCTCGGGCGCCATTATCGTGCAGACAAAAGCCGGAAAAGAAGACCTGCAGATCAAAGGACGGATAAACCCGAAGCTTACCCAATTCTGGGCAGGCCAGGGTTTTGATCTCGGAAAAAACAAGGGGACTTTGTTTGTCGACCTTGACTACACCCGGGCCAATGACAAGCAGACATCGGCCTATGCCGCCTATAACCGCGTAACCGGTTCAGCGCAGTACAGCAAAACCTTTGGTCAGGAAAAACCATTGTATACCAATACCTATTTCTCTTTTGGTAGCAACCTGGATAATGTCAAAATTGATCCCGATGCCAATGCTGTTCCGCAGCTCAACAAGTCGCAGGAATACAGTTACCGCTTTTCGACAAATGGAAAATGGAAGGTCAATAAGGCCCTGGCCCGACAGTTAAACTATACCGTGTCATTGAATTACTCGCTTCAGAAATCATACATGGAAAATGCTGGAACTGCTGGTATTTCAGCTGTGGGAAGCTCGTATACCGATGGTACATTTGAGGCCCCCTATCTACCTGCCAGCTATATCAATAAAGCCTGGGTAGAGGGAAAACCGATCAATTTATTTGCCAAGATAGCGGATGAGTTTTATGCCAAAACAGGCCTTTTTACACACCGCGTCCTTGTCGGTACAGATTATCGAATGGATGCCAATAGTGGAAAGGGAAAGATCTTTGACCCCAACTTCCCCTACCGCACCAATAACCTGAACGGATACCGTGCGCGGGCCTACAAAGATATACCCGCACTGAATCAGCTCGGCGCTTATGCCGAGGACCGTATGACGGCCCGATTTGGAAAGCGCGAACTGGCTATACAGGCCGGTGTGCGTATGGATCAGTTACAGCCTTTCAGCAGCGACGGAAAGACCGCCGTGTCGCCACGGATCAATGTGAGCTACGATCTCCTGCCTGCCTTTACCCTACGCGGAGGCTATGGCATCGCCACTAAGGCACCTACCTTGAACATGCTGTATCCCGAAAATGCCTATTTCGATGTTTTCAGCTTAAACTATTACAAGCAGGATCCCAACGAGGCACTAGCGCTCCTGACCACACGCGTGTATGAAACAGGCAACGATCAGCTCAAGCTGGCCAAATCCTATAAAAAAGAATTGGGTATCGACTGGAAAGTCGGCAAAGGTCAGCGTTTGAGCATTACCGCTTATCACGATAAGATCGACAATGCCTACGACTATATGACCACCTTAAACAGCTTGCAGTATGCGCTTATTCCGACGTATACCGTGCAGCAGGAAGTAGCGGGCGGAAAACCGATTTTGAGTGATGTTGTGACCAATAACCCTTATGTATTTACCTATGCCACACCTACAAACGGCAGGCAGATCATCAACAAGGGGGCTGAATTTGATTTTGATATGGGCCGCTTCGACGCTATCCGCACTTCTTTTCAGCTCACCGGAGCCTATCAGTCGACCAAATCAACCACCACCATACCTTATATCCTTGCACAGGAGGTGCCCAACAAAACGATGACACGTGTCGGTGTATTTGCGCCACGCGGGACCGACAGCGAGCGACTCATGACCACTTTAAGAGCCATACACCATATTCCCGAACTACGGTTTATCCTGACCCTGACGGCACAGACCATCTGGATCGATAAGGAGCGTAATGTCGACTACTCCAGCCTGCCGATCGGTTATATCCCTGTGGGATCTGACAAACCCATGGACATCGTCTATTTTTCAGAGGCAGAGCGCCAGCAGATCACCTCGGCCGACCGCGATATTTACCTCAGTCTCAGCGACGCAACCTTCCGCACCGAAAGCTGGAAACCACTTTGGCTGTTCAACATGAAATTGACCAAGGAGTTTGCCAAAAATATGGGCTTCTCGTTCTATGCCAACAACTTCATCAACAACAGACCGTTGGTACGGAGTACACGCAATCCCGAACAGTTCACAAAACGAAATATTGATATCTTTTTTGGAACCGAACTGTCTATTAAATTCTAAAAAAATGAAGAAAATCAATTGTTATCTCTACCTGGTTGCGTTGCTCTGTTTATTGAGTGGCTGCCGCAAAGATTTTGCGACGGTCAATACGCTTTCCTACACCCTGGCTGTCCGCTACCCCAGCAATTATATTGAATCTTTTGCCGCGAATGCTACGGTAACCCTTAAAAACACATTTACAGGTCAACAGTCCCAATTGACCACCAATGCAAAGGGCGAAGTCGATCTGCAGGATATTATACCTGGTATCTACACTGTAACGGTAAGCCGGGAGGTGACCGAAGAGGAAAGCATCAGCATCAGCGGACGCCTGGGCAAAGCATTTTTGAATGCCTCCATCCCCTCCCTGCGTATTCAGGAATCCGGAAAGACAGACATTCAGCTGAGCGGCGGTGCCATCGGTGGATTTGTCATCAAGGAATTTTACTATACCGGTAGCCGCACCCCGAATAATTCTTCTTATTTATACGATGGTTTTGTGGAAATCTACAACAACTCGACCGACACCCTATACGCCGGCGGAATCTCCTTCGGAGCGACAAAAGCGGGTTCAACGGTGGCCACCAAATTTATCGACGACCAGCAAAACGTATACCTTGCCTCCCTCTGGACCATTCCGGGTACCGCAGGTGTAGATCATCCTGTAGCGCCGGGCAAATCCATTGTCATTGCTGTCGACGGCATTAATCATAAGACAGATCCAAAAGGCAATCCCAATGCACCCACAGATTTAGGGGCGGGAATAGCCGATTTTGAGACCTATTTTAATCCGCCCGGAAATTCCAATGATACCGACTCGCCAGACGTACCCAACGTAACGCTGATCTATAGCTCATCGCTGACCGTTTTTGATTGGCTACCTGGCGTCAACGGCTCTGGACTCGTTATCCTTTCGCCCGACGACTATGCCAGCTACGAAACTGTCACCGAACCCGGAGCGACTGCTTCAACACGTTATGTAAAAGTTGCCACAGACAAAGTTATCGACGGCGTGGATTGCGTTGCCAACAGCACCATTACACTGGACAAAAAGCGTTTACCGCTCACCATTGATGCTGGAGTAGCCTTTGTTGGCGGCGGAGCCGGCACCGGAAAATCGGTTATCCGGAAAGTAAGGGAAGAAATCAATGGCATCAAAGTATTGATGGACACCAACAATTCCTCCGGCGACTTTACGATAAACGATACCCCGAGTCCCAAAAGTTATTCTAAATAAGCAGGCGCATCATGAACATAAAATATATTTTTTCCCTGGCATTTACAGCCTCTTTCATGCAGCTGCAAGCACAGGAAAATCCGAATATCAGCTACTCCAAAGAAAAGGAAAGCCTGTTAAAACTCAAAAGCAGCGCTTTACTGGGGGAGCTTGACCTACCGGCTGTGGGAAACACCACCTTAGGCTACTTCTATGAAGGCGGAGATTTTAGACATCCATTTACAGGCAAATCGAAACAGGGACTCAATTTTTCGACAGAGAAATTTCAGCGTTCCGGCGACTGGACGCTCTATGGTCGCTTTGACTTTACCACATTGAAAGAGAAGGAGCTGGCCTATGCATCCCTTGTGAATCCATTTACTGACAATCCCTATCAGCTAGTCGACTCACTAAAGGGCGACTGGAATAAACAGTTTTATACAATGGGGCTCAAAGTAGCGAGCCCCAGCTTTGCTGGTGGCCGCATGCGTGCCGGCCTCGACCTCTCCTATCAGGCCGCTACAGGAGCGCGACAAATGGACCCACGTTCTCTCGATACGGAAAATAAAATCCAGCTAGCACCAAATATTTCCTACAAAATCAGCAAGCGGCATCAGCTTGGGATTGCAGCCATTTATAATTATCAGAAAAATGATCTTAATCTGGTACGTGCCAACGGAAGTCAACAATACAACGTATATAAACTTCTGGGCTTAGCCGAATACCTCGGGGCATCACCTTTCATTATGACGGCAGATATGGACCGCAGCTATCTTGCGCATGCGTATGGCAGCGAACTCAGCTTTCGTTATACCGCCGATCAGTTCAGCTGGCTGCTGTCCGGAAGCTACCTACGTAATGAGGAAAAGGCTACCGATGGCAGCACTTATCCGATGAAGGCTGGCAAACATCAATACGATCAGTACACCGTATTATCGGCCATTGATCTAAAACGTGGCGATTACAATCATCATTTCGATTTAAACCTGCTGTATTGTGATATTTCCAATACCGAATACCAGCAATTGCAGCGCACGGACGACCGCAGTTATGAAACTATTTTTGAAGGCAGCTTGAATACGGCACTACGCAGCCAGGCTTCTTTGGGGTATATATTGGCCAAAGAAACCAGCGCCTACCGCTCCGACTGGTTTGCAAAGGCCACCGTAAGTTATTCCGGCTGGGACAATCGCTATGCCCTACCGGAGGGAAAAGAAATCGTCGACCGCATGGATATCGGCATCCGCTTTAACAAAGTCCTGTCGCGCTGGGTCTTTGATGTGGCATCCAACTACAATTTTGGCGTAAAAAACGAATGGAGTTATACAGATAAAAGCTATTCGAGCAATTTTGTTGCAAACAGCATTGCCCTGCCTATCTACCAGTATTTAACACGCGATCGGGTAGTCAATGCCCTGAGCATACAATACCGGCTTGCCAACTTCGGAAAGAAAAGCAATCAACTTTATCTGAAGGGATCGGGCAGCCTGGAAACAGCGCTGTCTACACCTGGTGGATATGGTGACAACGGAAAATCCCGTTACTCGGCTAGTTTATCCTTAGGCCTACTGACGTTCTAATGGAGATCTTCAGCAAGATTACCTAAAAAAAACTTCTTATTGCGGAGCCCAAGTCTAGTGCTCCGCAATTTTAATGCATTCACCTAGACGATTGAAGAACTTAAATTATTTGAAGCGGTCAATTGAAGGAATTAAATTATTTAGGGCAGTCAATTGAATAAAAAACATACTTATGTCAAAAACACCACCATCTATCTTAAAAAATCCTTCAATTTTCAACAAAAATTAGTAATATCGCCTAATAAATTATTTAACACGGACCTCGTGTTGTTTTTATCAAGATAATCAGTTGAATTTCAAAAAAAAGCAGCAATCTTCATAAAAATCCATCTACAGAGAATACACGATTTGGATATCAACATAATTAAACGATATGCTGGCCAGATAAAGAAAGAAAAACAACATCATTATAAAATAATCCTGAGTATACAATACAATCAATTAAATTCCTTACGGAATCCTGCAATTAATATGGGAAAAATCACAAATATGACCTTAGCGGAATGGATATCCATGCGGATCTTAGAAATCCTTGACAACACTTCAATGACATTAGCCGGCTTGGCTAATTTTAGCGAGATATCAGAAAGCCGACTTCAGAGCTACTTCCACAAAAATTCAACGATTTCTGTGGAAGCTGTAGCAAAGCTCTGTGATTCACTGTCAATTCCGATGGCCCATTTTTTTGATGAATCAATGCCATTACGGATAGCTACGGGTACCCACAGTAATTTCGGCCGATTTAGGACTAAATTCTTTCCCTTAGGCAAAAAGTTCTTTACAGACGAGGTCACGGATAAAAATCAACTCCAAACGACGCAAAAACTGGATCATCGTCATCAGCGGGAATCCGTCATGCATCTGATTTTCGACTCGGATTATTTTCAGGATCCCCGCACCATTGAACAGGTTATTGCTGCTGCGGAAAAAGCCTATCAGATTACTTTTAAGGCTGAACGCATTACTTCACTACTCCGTAAATATGTGGCAGACGGTTATCTGGAGCGGAAAGTCCTACCCCGTGGCTTTAGCCGTTCACGGCAGTATACCTACTGCAGAACTTCAAAAAAACGACAGATTGCCGCGAAAGAGGAAATCGCTGTAATCGAACGAACGAACATTTTGAACAGATAATTTTAAGCCGGCCCACTATTCAGGGCCGAAGAAATTTGCCAATCCCAGGTTAGGGACCTTCGGTCGCTGATAGAAAAGATGCCTTGAAACCTCTTATGGCCAAAAGATTAAGAACAACCCCTTCGTCACGTCGTAATGTCCGGATGGTAATGGTGCATAGTTTATCCTGAAGATCTGCCGAAATGTATTTCAGATCAGCGATATGCCGACTAAGGTAATTAATCAGTTCAGTACGTTTGGTGAGCACCTGAGCCGAAACAGAAAAGGTCAGTAAGTAATATTTCATATTCCGTATAAGTTTTTTAATAATTGCGCATTCCGAAATTAAAGCCAGATTTTTCATGTCATCAGCCCTATGTTCGCTAAACTGTCGTAAATATAAAAACTTCTGACCATTATATAACAATAGTCAGAAGTTAAAAAATGTTATTATCTCCATTAATGTACACCCTGCAGTACCATACCGCTTAGTGAATGGGTATCTCCATCGAAGTAAATCACCTTTCCAATCCTTTAGCTGGTTGGATTTTACGCATATTAAATTTACATTTGACACACCCCAGACTTCAGTAAATTTGGAATTGATATCAACAGCCTTGAGCAGGTATGTTTTAGCCCTTGGGCTCTCCTCATTTTCATAAGCTTCGCCCAGTGCAAACGGAATATTGGCATTATTGGAATGGGTTTTCATCCATTTATCATAAGTAATAAATGTTATCATAAGTAAAGTAATACATGGCCTACTACAACATCTGACGATTTCACAAAAATTTAACCGCATAAAAAAACAGTATAAATAAACTTTGTTTAGTATTACAAAACTTACGTATATTTATATTCAATGAAAAAGTCAGCAACCTATCACTTGATTAGTGGCAGCAGCCCACTTAACCGCGTCAATCATTATGCGATGATACGCATGAAAATCCTATTGATCTTATTATTTCTAGCTGTATGCAGCGCTGTAAATGCACAGCGTATTGTTATCATCGGACTGGACGGTTTTAGTTCCGAAGGCTTTGGGGCCTCAAAACACCCTAATATCGACAAGTTGTTTGAAAAAGGACTACTGACACTATCCAGCAGACCCGTCCTTCCATCCGTCACGCTCCCCAACTGGACGAGCCATCTAACCGGACAGGGCCCCGAAGAACACGGCATCACGGCCAATAACTGGACGCTGGACAACCATCCCTTGCAAGCTTTGGAAGTGGATCAAGAGGGTTATTCGCCATCCATATTCAAACTATTGAAGGAGCAGAAACCAAATATAAAAACGGCTTTCTATTATAATTGGGCTGAGCTTATCAATCCCATCAACAAAAAATACCTGGATGAAGTCTCCTTTGAGCAGGATGATAAATATGAGACCAACTATGCAAAAGCCTTAAAATTTATCGGTGATAATAAAAACAATCCGATGTTGTTGTTTCTATACAGTGTGCATACCGATCATGCCGGCCACGACCACGGCTGGATGTCGCCAGAATATATAGCGTCCATCGAAGAAGCAGATGTCGCCATCGGGAATTTTATACAGACTTTGAAAGCACAAAATCTCTATGAGGACTGCTATTTCCTACTATTGACCGACCATGGTGGCATCAAAAAGGGGCACGGTGGCACAAGCATGAACGAAATGCAGATCCCTTTTGGCATTACGGGCAAAAAAATCAAAAACCTAGGCCGCACCAACGCCTTCTTCAATAGCAATAGAAATACCTCGTGGATCTTGGCCCGCCTATTTGGATTAAAGAATCTACCAAAATCCTGGTCGGGAACTGCTCCTACCGAGATCTTCAAATAAAGGTGTGAGCACTATCTTTTCGGAACGAAATCTGCTAAAAAAGATTATTAATTTAAAAAAGCTCATCCTCAGATCTGACGATGAGCTTTTTTTTAGAACTTCAACTCATAACTTTTCCCCACTTGTGTACGGAGGGTTTTCACTTGATCTTTATACTTGACTTTGCAGGTACCTCCTTTACGGGAAAGAAGCTTTACCTTTTTTAATTGCCCCTTTTCCCAAGCATAGTCAAGGACAAAATTACCACGTGCAACAAAACCTTTGACCGCTCCGGTCTGCCATTCCTTAGGGAGCGCAGGCAACAGTTCAATATAACCCTGATGACTTTGGAGCAACATCTCTGAGATGCCCGCGCCACCACCAAAATTTCCGTCAATTTGGAAAGGTGGATGTGCCCCAAATAAATTGGCGTACACACCACCACCGCCATATTTAATAGCGGCATCTTGTCCCACAAAACGCATTAACTTTTTAACGGCATCGTATGCACGTTCGCCATTTTGCATCCTGGCCCACAAATTTATTCTCCATGTTATTGCCCAACCCGTTCCTTCATTTGTCCTTAATTGAAGCGATTTTCGCACCGCATCGGCCAACTGAGGAGTCTCGGCCGTTGTAATCGTATAACCTGGATAAGCCGCAAACAGATGAGACAAATGCCTATGGTGAGGTTCGTTGTCAGCCCAATCGTGGTACCATTCCTGCAAATTTCCCGCCTTACCGATCCGATAAGGATACATTCTTACTAAAGCTTTCTTCACTTGAGCTTGTATTTCTTTATCGATATTGAGGGCGGCAGCAGATTTTAAATAATCAACAAATAGTTCCCTTATCATCGCAAGATCAGCCGTGCTGCCGTACAAGGTCTGACCAACATATCCTTTGTCGGTGATATACACATTCTCCGGGGAGGTCGATGGTGCAGTTACCAAATAACCTTTTTTATCCGCCGTCAAAAAGTCGAGGCAAAACTGTACTGCGCCTTTCATTAAAGGATAAGCCTGATCGCGCAGGAAAGCCTCGTCTTTGGTAAAGGCATAGTGCTCCCATAGATGTGTGCTCAACCAGACGCCGCCCATTGGCCAGTTGGCCCAACATGGATCGCCTTCACCGCTATCCCCCACGGGATTGGTCATTGCCCACATATTGCTATTGTGATGACATACCCAGCCGCTGGCATTATAGAAGTTTTGGGCAGTAATATGGCCCGGTTTTGCCAATCGGGCGATAAAATCAAATAATGGTCGGTGCATTTCAGGTAGATCTGCGGTCTCTACTCCCCAATAGTTCATTTCGGCATTGATGTTCGTTGTATAGTTGCTGCTCCAAGGCGGACGTACCGATTCATTCCAGATTCCCTGCAAATTGGCAGGGAGACCTCCCTCCCGCGAAGAGCTGATCAATAAATAGCGACTAAACTGATAAAAAAGAGCGATCAAACTATTGTCCGTATGGCCGGCTGCAAAGCGATTAAGCCTGTCTACTGTCGAAAGCTTTTCGTTTTCACTATCGCCTAATGCTAAGGACACCCGATTAAAATATTTCCGAAAGTCAGCATAATGCGTGTTTTTTAAACTTTGATAATCGGTATTGGTGATTTTTGCAAGATAGCCAGCCGCCAAGCTATCCTCGGATTTACCTTCTTTGCCCGGATTTTTATCAATGCCATTGTAGCTGGTCGCCATAGACAAAGCCAGCACAACTTCTGTTGCACCGCTCACACTCAGGGTCGAATCTAGCAGTTTTTGCCTGCCATCCGTTTTCAGCACCTTGAGCATGGATACAAAGCGCATCGCATTTGCAGTATCATTGACAACAGCATTCGCGATATTACCCCTATAATTTGGTTCGGTATGCACTGGTGCCCAACCTTTCATTTGGAGCATCCCTTGTTTTACTGAACTTCTGGAAAGCAATTTGCTATCAAAATGACAGGAGAAATTTAGTTTATCTTTTCCTTGCGCAGTTAAACGAAAGATAATTACTTGCTGCGGATGTGACACAAATGTTTCCCTGGTATACCTAGTCTCCCCAATGCGGTAGCTCACCTTTGAAATCGCCTGCTGAATATCCAGCTCCCGACAATAATCGCTCATATTGCCCTTGTTGTCAAAGTCGAAAAAAAGGTTACCCAGTGGCATAAAGGCCTCCGAGTAAGGCCCCTGCATAAAATGTGCTAGGGAATCCGCCTTTTTATAGTCTTCGTCAAATAATGCTTCCCGGATGGGCTTCAAATAGTGTTTTGCATCTGGATTGACCTTTGCGGCGTCAATAGGGCCACCTGACCATAAGGTAGCTTCATTTAAAGATATACGTTCCTTGTCAACTCCACCGTAAACCATTGCTCCCAGGCGGCCATTTCCAAGAGGCAAAGCTTCTTCAAACTGTGTTGCTGGTTTCGTATACCATAATTTTAGGGCATTGTTCTCCTGTGCAGTAGCAACAGTGTAAACACTTACCAAAAGCGCAATAAAAAAAACTCTCATCATTCATTTAGTTATTCTATAAATACCTGATTAAAAATCAATATCTTCTTAGTTCAGGTCTGATATTTCAAATTTGATATCCGATTTAATAGCTACTTTTCCCATTTCTTTTAGTTGTATTACGGGCTCCTCGTCATGAAATTCATTTCCAATGATTTGCACGCCCGTACAGGCTATAAAATTGAATGCCGCTAGGCCTTTGCTCTTTGCTGCCGCATCCGATTTATAGATTTTATTATGGACAAAAAACAAACCTTTGGTACTTTTCGCCGACAGCACCGGGGAATCAATCTGTTTGAAACTATTATTTTCGATTCGGATGTTTTGGTGTACATAATAGTTTTTCACGCGTTCGCTGTTTTCTGGATTGATCTTAATCGCATAACTCTCTGGCGCACTGTTAAAACCACAAGCTATAAATTGGTTGTTTCTGATGGTGACATCGCTCACAGGGCCAGACTCATACCAGCCCATGGCGTCATTCTCAATGAGAATAGCATGCATACCCGTTCGGTAATAGACGTTGTTTTCGATCAAGACTTTCCGTCGCGTTGTCACTAAGGTCCCCCTTGAAATGGTGCGTTCAAACCTTGAATTTGTTAAGGTAAGCGCCGGTGTCCAGGTGATGTTCTCCAGGGCATCGTCCAGTTGGAGCTGGCTGGGTATAGGTTTTTCCAATTCGACAATAAGCTCACGCTCGCTGACCAACCGGGCCGATTTCACAACCCCTTGCCCATAGATCTGTAACGCTTTGGCATGGAGATAAGCAATGGTGTCGCCTTTGCTGAAGGCCATAAAACCGTAACTCTGATGATGCATAAACCTTAATTTCAACTGCGTTGGTGAGATAATCTCTTTCACTTTCAGATGTGTTCCATGCACATTGATGGGATCGTCATGCATCCCGCTAAAGCGACAGTTGTTAATGGTAATCTGCCCTCGACAGCCCGAAAAGTGCATACCATCGGCCGATGAAGCGATCACCCGACCGCTACCTTTGGCCGGCTCCACATAAATATGGTCATAGTTTAAATTTTCACAGAATTGGGATACAATACCCAAACCGTGCATACTATTCATATGCACATTCTGCAGACTGATATTCTTGCTTCGATTTTGAAACACACCGACATAATCCCTTATGGCATCCCTGAGCGTAAGGACATCACCCGTATCGGCCTTAAACTTCGAAAAGTCACCCTTAAATCTAATGCCAGTAGATCCGATTCTTTCAGCGCTGCTCGCCTGAAAAGGCCCCCAGTTGCTGTAAAAAATCCGATCTTCATGTGGATTAACCCGAGCCAGAAAGAAACCTTTTGGATTCGGAATCCAGCCTTCACCGTACCACTGTACTTTTCCATCCATTATTGTCAATCTGCTGTCGGGATGGACAGCAACAGTTACTTCGGTAGGCGATACTGATCGGACGGTCATTTCGGACATGCCGGGCCGCTCATAATCTACTGTGTAATTGCGTAATGTTATATTTTCGCAACTATCTAATACCCAGCTAATCATTTTTCCATGAAATACAAAGGTAGACCCGTTCCCTTCGAGGCGGATGTTCTTGAGGCCTTTAAAAAATAGGCCCACGCGCTGCCTTTTTACTGGAAATTCACTTTCAGACGAGCTGTTCGAAATGTAATAATTGGTCTCGGTGGCATGATCTGGCCAAAAATCATATCTCCCTGTTGGAAAATTTAAGATCACATCCGATTGCCCTTTTGCCGCTTCAATCGCCTTCTTTACAGCAAGGGTCGCGTCAGCGAAACTATTGGGATGGGCACCAAATTGAGTTACGTCAATGGTTTGGCCATTTACCTGAAAAAAAATCAGTATCCATATACTTATAATTATTAGCCTCATTATGCTATCAAAAATTTATAATTATCGTCACATTTAATAATACTATATAGCCTTTTTATAGCACGATATAGCCTTTTTTCATCACACTGTACCAGAAATTTTCCATCAGACAGTCAACTTCTTGGTAACAGCACAACGATTTTCACAAATTAACAGCTAATCCATAAGCAAAGCTTCCTGCTTGTTACGTGGCCGCCATCGGATCAGCTGCATAAAAGCACCTCCAATGGAAGGTGCCCTAATTATTCGAATACTATTCGTTGACGCTATAGGTATAGTCCTTAACCACCTTGGCGTTTTTAATTGCTGGGAACTGGCTTTTAATACGATCAAAATTGTCTTCCAAAAAGATCTCTTGCGTATCGGCCCCAAATCCTGTGATGCGCACAATTAACTTATCATTCGCCAGCTCCTCTTTTTTTCGACTTAGACCCAAAATCCAGGGCGTACCGTCGTTGTAGCTATCCGTAAACGGTTCTTCACCGATATAGGCTGTGGCCTTATCACCAAAGTAGCTCAGTTCCAACCGGACCTCATCTTTGCCCCTTGTCAAATCAGGTAGGGTAAACTCAAAGAGACCCAATCTTTCTGCTGCAGCATAGCGGGCCGGCTTATGTTGGTTTTCACTGTTTTCGACAGGTTTTTGGTCTTCACTCAACCAGGTATTATCTGTATTCCATACTTTTCGAACACCGTTCTTGTACAGCAGCTCAACCTCAGCGATCAGGCTTGCGCCATCATCTGCAGATTCAAAACGAATTTCATTCTTGCCCGAACGGATAGCTGCTTTAACATCAGCTATTGTATACTCGCCTACCGTTTTTGGAGAAAGCTCCTTGCCATTCCAATAGATTTTCATCGTTTTGTCTGAACTAAAACGCAGGGTAGCCTCCGAAACCTCAGCCAGCGAACTCGAATCAACTATTTTTGTCAATACCTTCCCTGTTTTTACCTGTATGCGTGTCGCATCGTGCATAGGCCCCAGTTCCAACGCTGCGGCCTCCAG
Source organism: uncultured Sphingobacterium sp. (assembly GCF_964277905.1). Lineage (NCBI taxonomy): Bacteria > Pseudomonadati > Bacteroidota > Sphingobacteriia > Sphingobacteriales > Sphingobacteriaceae > Sphingobacterium > uncultured Sphingobacterium sp. Next base: position 654,268 of record NZ_CAXYKD010000048.1, on the reverse strand, counting down.
TTGCTGTACTTTTTGCCCCTGATAGACCTTGTCTTCAAAAGCCTTCAGTCCCTGTGACTTGTATAAACTGATCTTTTGCGTTGCATCTTCGGCGGTAATAAAAACCTTATCTGCATCGACTAGCAGACTTGATTTGGTCAGCGCAACAACATCGTTTTGCCCAGTTTTACCTTTCCAAAGATCATCGGATTGCTTTTCAGTAAGCGTCACGAGCTTCACCTGTTCGCCGTTGTTCCTTGTAATGGTAATCACAGATTCTTTTCCTGCTACAAGCTCCGAAATAAAATACCGGTTCTTTTCTTTGCTTACTTTCGCGCCTTTGGCCTGAATTGTTTTGATGTTGCTCGCATCGATTAAGTACTCTGCCGGAATCGCGTCATCTTCAAAAAAGAAATAGCTGCTTACCTTACCATCCTGATGACTGGTAATAGGCTGGGCGGTCGCATATTTAAGGTTTACACCTTTCAAATCGAGATTAAAAGGCCAAAGAAAATAGGATTTATTGACAATGGAGACTGGTTTTCGTGGAAATGTCAATTCTTCCTGACGAAGCTTTAGCTTAAACTGCACTTGGTCGTACTGGGGCCGATCATAACGGTAGAGGTAATTGGATACAAAAAGATAGCCCGACTCACCATCAGATCGTACAGCCCATTGCAAATTATCTTTGTTTTTGTTGCTCAGGGGAAGGTAAGCAAGCATAGGTGCCAGTCGGGATCCAAAGTCGTTCATGAAATAATTGAGTTTTTTGGTTTCTTTCATTACGGCACCCAGGGTTCCAAATTCGCGGATTGGCGCCTGATAATCATAGCCAAAATAAGGCCCATTTCCATAGGTATTCTTTTCACCCCGTGGATTTGTCCCCCCGACATACATGTAGTAGCCCATGAGGTTGACACCGGTCCCTAGACGCAGGTTGATATTTTCACCAGCCATTCCCTCCGAAACAACAGCCCTACGCTGATAAAAAGTAGGTGCCCCAACCCCAACTTCACAGGTAAAAAACGGCGAATCATTTTTTGAACCGTCGAAAGACTCCACATCCCCTTCAATCTTTATAATATCAGTACCAATATTATCCGAGAGCCTATTGTAGGTAAAATATTCAAAATTTGTCGGTGGAGTCATTTTACCATGATTGGTCACCCAGGGAGTCTCGATGTAGAAACCACCATAAGGGACGACTTCCCCTTTGGGGTATTCGCTATCCATCCAGTGTGTCATGGTATACAAAGGCACATCAAATCCAGCTTCACGGGCCAGCTTTTTTAAGTTCATCAGGTGGGAAACCACAAGTCCCTTCTTGACGAATTCGTTTTCCAATTGCAAAGCCATAATGGGTCCACCATCTTTGTACAATAATCCCTTGATCTGCTGAAAAACGGCATCGTACCATTTTTTGGAATAATTAAGGTACAATGGATCGTTGCTTCGGGTCACCAGTGCTTTATTGTTGATGATCCATTCGGGAAGTGCCCCATGTTGCATTTCGGCGTTGCAATAGGGACCAGCACGAAGATGCACTTTCAATCCAAGTTCATCACATAACTGGATAAAACGGCGTAGGTCATGATTGCCAGACCAATTTTGCTGCCCTTCCGTTTCTTCATGGAGACTCCACATGACATAGGTAGACACCATATTGATTCCCGAGGCTTTCATTTTGAGCAAGGCATCCCGCCAGTAACGATGATCCATACGGACATAGTGAAACTCCCCCATTACCGGAAGGACGGGCTTCCCACCTTCTTCCATGTAAATATTATTGACGCGGATTTCCTTGCCTTTGGGTCCGATACTTTCTTTATTCAGGTAGTTCAATGGAACTGTTCCGACATGCTGCAAATCCATTTGATATTGGGCACGCACCGCGGTCGAGCACAGTAAACTAGCGAGGGCTATATAACGATATTTCATTTTTAGTCTTTGAATTTTTATTTCATTCCTGTATTTCCACCACCTTTTAAGGAGAGTTCTATTTTGGCGTTGGTTGCCCATGCCCCTCTTGTAAAATCGGGAATATCTACACTATTGGATCTATCCTTAACCGAACGTTCACTTAGCGGCGCGATGACGCTCCACAATGCTGCATCGTAAACATCCTGATCGAGCGGCAAACCGTTGCGGAGACAATCGATCAGGCGCCAGTCCATCATAAAGTCCATCCCACCATGGCCGCCCACCTTTTTGGCCATCTCGCCCACTTTGAGCACAATCTCGGGCGTATATTGCTGTTCGAGCTTTTTCATGTCTTCGGCGGAGATCCAGTCATGACCAAAGGCTATCCTTTCGGGTTCGGGCCATTTTTGGGCCATTCCCTTGGTGCCGCTAACCAGGTGTATGCGTGAATAGGGTCTTGGGCTAGAGACATCATGCTGCAACATGATGGTTCTACCCCGCTGTGTGCGGATGGTAGTCGTGTTCATATTTCCCCGAAAACTCCTGCCCGCATACGGTTCATAAAAAGGATCTTTCGCAGCAAGTTCAACTGCTTTGGCATGCATACTGAAATCATTGGATGACATTGAAGTTAAATAGGTCATTTTATCCCCACGATTGATGTCCATCAACTGACAGATAGGCCCCAGACCATGTGTGGGATACAAATTTCCATTGCGAAAATTTTCTTTTAGGCGCCACATCTCGTAATAACTGTCCTTGGCAAAATTTTCCTGCAACAAATTATGGAGGTAAGCCCCTTCCCCGTGCAGGATTTCGCCAAATAATCCCTGTCTTGCCATATTCAATGTCATGAGCTCAAAAAAATCATAACAACAATTTTCCAGCATCATACAGTGTTTTTTTGTTGCTTCGGAGGTTTCGACCAGCTGCCAGCATTCTTCGACTGTCGTTGCAATGGGTACTTCTACGGCAACATGCTTTCCGGCCTTCATGGCATAAACCGCCATGGGCGTATGCAGATGCCAGGGGGTACAGATATAGACGAGGTCAATATCGGACCGGTCGCATAATTTTTTCCATTCATCTTCCTTATCGGCATAGATGGTGGGAGCTTCCCCTTTGATGTGTTTAGTGGCACGCTCGGCCACCCCGCGGCGGATATCGGCGATGGCCTTGACTTCGACGCCATCAATATGCGCAATTCGATATACGGCCGATGCGCCCCTATTGCCGACACCGATAAATCCGACACGTACCTTGTCCATTTTGGGTGCCGCATAACCGCACATATTAAACTTCTGCTTTGGAGCCGGCACCGCGGCTAAAGCTTCCTTGTCCAGCAAGGCTTGGGGCTCGGCAAATATTTTACCGGACAGGACACTCAAACTTGATAGCCCGGCCAGTTTCAAAAAATTTCTTCTTTTGGAATTCATGTAAGTACGCTTACGATTAGAGTTAGGAGTTGCCTTCAAACAACCCGTTTTGGAATATTTCAAATGCCAGGCATTTGATATAAGAAAACAGGAGATGCTAAGAACCTTCGAAACTAGGCCGATAGCACCCCTATTTCCGTGATTGCATTAGTTTTTAAAGGTTACCACATTAATCACCCAGTCGCGCGTTTTGCCATTGGCAGCGGTGACGCGATATTTCAATGGTTTGGTACCATCGGCAGGATCTCCGGGTTTGGCTGTCCCATCGAGTGGAGCTAGTGTAGCGGCTGTCGATATGGTATAATAGAACCAGAGGGCATTTTGCTTGACACTAGCTTTCTCATCCGCGGTAAAATCAGCACCACTACCCGTTTCTGCAGCGGGTACTGTGACGGAAACATTAATGACTGAATTCGCGTCGTCGACCTGACTACTTACAGTGAGTCCCTTCATCACGACGATAGGCTCACCATGCATGGTTTTTATTCTACTTTTGAAACGATGTTCGGCATTTACCACAGTGATGGAGTTCCCATCAAATAGTGGATAATCGGGTAAATCCTTTTTTAGACAAGACGAGATCAACATACTGATCATTGCAATGATGACTAGCGCCGCGTACTTGCTCTTTTTTCGGGTCATATTCAGTGTTTTCATACTTACCAATTGGTATTTTGTGGTGCAAAATTTGGGTTGTTGTCGATAAATGATTGCGGAATCGGAAAGAGATAGCGGCGTTCAGGCTTAAATAGACGCTGATTATAAGCACTATTAAACGGTCCCGTTACTATAGCGAATGATTTACGGTCTTTTGATATGTCCATAACACGCATGGGTTCTGTCAGTTCAACAATTGTTCCACCAGAAGGCGTGCCATTGTTGGCGTTGCCACCATATCTTCCCCAACGTAAGAGACTATAGTAATAATCATTTTCTGCCGCCAGATCAACACGGCGTTCTATTTTATAATCTTTCCATGCTTCAAAGGCTCCGCTGGCCGTGGATGGCGGCAGCTGACCATGTGTAACACGTGTTTTGTTCAGATTGAGGCGTGCATTGGTCAAGTCGTTTTTCAGGAGGTAGGCTTCCGCGAGATTCAAATACACACGGCCCAGGCGCATCGAAACAAAGTGATAATCGGTCATCACGGTATTTAAAAAGGATGGTGATACATTGGTATACATGCCTTTTCGCCAGTACATATTGGTCGATCCAGCTCCCCAGTCGCCACCATTGATACTGATCCATCGTCCGGCATTACCGCGCATGGTTGTCGTTACGGTCTGTTCATAGAAGGAAGTCGAATCACTGATGATACTTGCTTTCCAGCGTGCATCCCTATTTTCATTGGTCAATGTCCACAAGGTTTCCTTACTTCCCGATTTGATTTTGCCCTGCACCAATACACTTTCATCATTGGCTTTGGGTACTTTATCAAATGGAAAATTAGTGCGGCTGTGCGGATGCATCACACTCACGCCTTCTTCAACAGCCACTTTGTACTGCGAAGTCTGATTCCAGGCTAACACTTTCGTTGGGTCTGCTTTGTCGATGGTCAAGTAGGCGTCAGCCAAGTTTTGCGCAGGAAATTGCTCCGGCCAACACTCAAAAGGCACGGGTTTATTAAACAAAGGTGAGCCTTCAAACTTTTTGATTTTGTCAACAGAGATATTCGGAATACTATTTTGCATCGGGGTACTTTGAATGATCGTATTGATACCTTTTTTGTAAACAGCAAAGATAATTTCGGGCGAAGTGCTCTTGGTCTGGTTGAACATCCCCTCATAGTCCGTTTCCAAGACATAGCCGCCCTCATTGATCACGAGATTGGCATATTTGATAACTTTTTCCAATAGGGGATCATTCGCGTCAACATTCGCTGCATTGGGGTAATTTTTATATGCCAGCGCTTGTAGACAAACTTCCGTCAAATATGCCGCAGCTGTGTATTTGTTGGCTCTTCCAGCTATTTTTGTGGCCGGAAGGTCTGCTACAGCGTCCTCCAAATCCTTGATAATATAATTGTATGATTCAGTCGGTGATGCTGTCGTAGGCAACAACAGTTCATCCTTTTCGGTCAATACACGGTCTATCCATACAATGCGTCCAATTTTGCGGGCTACATCATAATAGCTCATAGCCCGTAAAAATTTACCTTCTGCAATCAGTGCTTTTTTGTCGTTGTCCGAAATACCCGGCGACTCACCCACTTTTTTTATGATCAGATTGCTTCGACGCACCTGCCCCCAGTTATTAAATCCCGCATCAAAGGTATTGTCGATTATTTCACGAAATACCTGAAAAGCGTTTCGTGCTGTACCATCATTTGCCTGAATATTGGACGTATAGACATCTTGGCCCGGTCCACTATTGTAGCGTTCCATAATGCCATACGATCCATAAACAAAAGTTTCAGCATTTGCCTTGGTACTCCAGATCACGTCCTCACTAACACGATCATAGGGTTCGACATCCAGCACATTTTTACACGAAGCAACGAAGAGCAAGCTGCTCGCTGCCAATATATATCTATTTATTCTTTTCATTGGTTTATATTTTTTTCAATCAGCATGAACTTTTTCAGGTCAACAAAAGTCTATGTCACAGCTGCCGACCTTGACGTTCATTCATTAAGCCCGATTCCAGTTAAAATGTTGCGTTTAGACCAACAGCGAATGTTCGTTGAATTGGATATTGATAATTACTCGAATCCGATTCGGGGTCAATAAAAAACTTTTTACTGTTCGAAAATGTCAACAGGTTGGTTCCTGATAAAAACAGCTTCAATTGTTGAAATGGCGCTTGTTTTAACAGACTATGTTTAAAATCATAGCCTACCTGAACATATTTTAAACGTAGATACTTTGATTTCAATAAGTAAAAATCACTCATCGCCAGATTATTACGGCTATTCACACTAGCATCAGTGACAGCTCTCGGAAACAACGGATCGGTATTATCTGGACGCCAATAATCTTGTTGAAACGCGTATGGCAATCTGCTCACGATAGCGATATCTCCCTGGATAACGGGGCCTAAATATCGATCCCTATTACCTGCACCTTGCACGACAGTGCTCAATGAAAAGGCTTTATAGCCCAAATCGACTGTAAGTCCATAATTGCTACGCGGAAAAGTACTGTTTCCGATTCTCCGATTATCAGCACTATTGATTTGACCATCACCATTGGCATCCATATAGCGTAAATCTCCGGCCGCAAATCCCGATCCCGCGATATGTGCTCCATACATTAAATCCGCATTATTGGTATAGAATCCCAAATTTTGGTAGCCACTACCATAAAAACTTCCTGGAATTCCGGACCATCTTGTATATGGATTCTTTAGATCACCATCGCTCTCATCTGCAGTGCGTGCCCACAATGAGTTGGAATAGGTATAGTTAAAGCCCAAACGGTAACTAAAATCCTGAATTTTATCGCTCCAATTGATGTTAAAATCATACCCTTCGGTACGGTACTGTGCATCTTCAAAATTGATGCGCGGCAAACCTATACCCAGGGTTTGTGCAAAACGTGGATCACCAACGATAAAGCCCTTCCGTTCGGTGTAATAATAATCAAGCGAAGCATTGAGCTTGTTATTGAGGGTTCCAAATTCTATGGCAATATCCCGACTATTGATTTTCTGCCACGAATAGGTCGCATTAGGTAGACTGGCCGGTTCGGAAGTCCCCTGTACCAGATTGCCGTTGACTACCCAGGCTGTCGGATTAATGGAGTAGGCTGGTACATATTGAAAAGCGCTAATGTTATTTCCTGAAGCAAAATCTTTTTTATCGCCCAATACACCATAGGAACCTCTTAATTTTAAGAAATCAACGATATGCCTGTCTTTTAGCGACTGCATAAAAGGTTCGTCTGAAATAATGTAGTTTCCGGAAACGGCGTAGAAATTACCCCATTGGCTCTTTGGCGGAAACAGATAATCGCCGTCTCTACGCAAGGAAAGTTCAACCGAATAACGGGATTTGTAACCGTATAATAGCCTGCCCAAAAATGCAGATCTTGCTTCCTTGCCCTCACTCGCTTGAACGGTCTGATCCGTCGCCGGACCGGCCACCATCTGATCGTAGATAATCTGATAATTGACACGGCCGCCCCTGACATTCGAAGCGTCGCCCTTTTGCTGCTCATATACACCTGTGAAGTCAATCTGATGATCGCCAAATTTCTTATTGTACAAGACATAACCCTGCAGGGTCAGCATTCCCCCTTCAGCCTGTCCAGCAGTTAGGCTAGGCGCATTGGCATTGACCGGTGTCGTACTTCCAATCGTATAGCCCGGAGCAAGGTAGCTCCACAGTTTGCGTGTATTATAATAGGAATTGTAAGTTCCGTTAAATTTAAACTTCAGTCCATCCAAAAAATGTGCGGCATACTCCAAGCCCAAATTGACGGTCATCACCTTAGACTTGGCCTTATTATAGCCCGACTTGGGGTCGAGTTCCCGGAAGGGATTATCCGGATGCGTAGTAGGCAAACCAAATTCATTCATTGCCAAGACGTTGGTCGCCGTATTTTGGATATGGGAATAGATTGTATAATAAGCACCATTGGGATCATCAAAGGACACATTTCCCTGTGCCGGAACAGAATTATTCTCAATGAATCCATCAAAGCCCGTTGTCGCAGTTAAATTTAATTTTTCAAAGGTGCTCGTGGTATTCAAACGATAGGTCATCCGTTTATTGTAATTCTTATCTGTTTTGAGAATGGATCCCTGATCATAATACGATACGCCGGCATAGTATTTAAGCAGTTTGGTACCAGAAGTAACCGAAAGATCATGGCGCATTTCGGACGCAAAATCTTTCATCATTAATTTTCGCCAATCTGTATTCGGGAAATTTAGTGGATCCGAACCAGTGCGGTATTTTTCCAGATCTTCATCCGAAATGAAGCTTTTGCCCGTTTCATCCAGGTAAATTCGATTGATCGCAGCTGCGCGTTCATAAGAACTTACCCGCTTTGGAAATAAGGTTGGCTGAGAGAAGATCTGATTGTAAGCATAGTTGAGACTCATCTTGCCTTCTTTCCCCTTTTTGGTACGCACCACAACCACCCCGTTTGCTGCGGAAACCCCGTAAAGTGCAGTCGCTGCTGCATCCTTCAAAATAGATAGGTCTTCGATATCGTTAGGGTTCAGGTTGGAAAAGTCATTAGCTGATCGGATCACATCATCGATCACATACAAGGGTGTCAGGCCGCCGCGGATAGAAATACTGCTTTTGGATCCTGGTGCGCCACTGCTTGCTGTTACAATTACACCGGGCAACCGGCCTGCAATCCCATCATTGATCGATTGCACCGGTATGGTGGCGACAGTGGCCATATCTAAAGTCGCGATAGCACTTGTGGTTTTTCGTTTTGTCGTGGTACCATAGGCCTGTACCACTACCTCATCAAGCTGGGCTATACCTTTAGCCAAGATAATGGTCATGAAGTTTTCTTTGGCTAGAATTTCCTGATCTTTATAGCCCAAAATCTTGATCGTCAATACCGCATCCGATTTGGTGGTTTTTAAAGAAAAATTTCCCTCTTGGTCTGTAGTCGTTCCGTTAGTCGTCCCCTTTTCGACCACCGTGACGCCAAGTAGTGGATTACCTTCTTCATCGATAACTTTACCCTTTGCAGTGCGCTGCTGCATGGAATTCTCATCCTTCGGAAATAAGGTGATCATATGTGCATTGATCTTGTAGTCTATTGGCAAGCGTCGGCTCAGGCTTTCCAGAGCCTTCTCAAGCTCCATGTTTTCCAATTTAACATCTAATTTGCCCAGTTTTTCGACAAAGTCGATATTGTAAAACATGTCGTACTTTGACTGTTCGCCGATATGATCCAAGACCTCCTTTAAGGTCGCACTTTTCAGATTGAGATTGATTTTTTGCGCATATACCGCAGCATATGCATTCAATGTTCCCATCGCTGTCAATAAGACAATTAGTTTCATAAGCAGGATACCATAAATCAGGGGTCTACGTTTAATTTTTCTTAATCGGTAGACGAGGCAATACAATTGCTTGTATTGAACTTTAAAATTCATACTTTTGTCATGTTAGGTTCTTAGAAAATTTGTTTTTTACTCCTAGCAACGATCGGATGTGCTGGTACCACGTCCGATTTTGCTTTTTTCTCAGCTTGGTTTCTCTTTGTTTCTCATAAATTTATTATTGAATGGTTATTAGGTTATCCTTTTTGTATAATTTGATATTTGCAGTCTGATTGATCAATTCGATAATCTGATTCAATGCAAAATCCTGTGGAATGGTACCCTGGAACCGCAGATCCGGTATTTTATCCCAATCGATCAGGATATCAAAATCATGCGACAGATCGCGCAAAATAGTCTTTAATGCAACGCCATTATAGTATCGGCGCCCTGTGATCCAGCCCCTGATCTCCTTGTCATTTTTTATTTCCACTTTTTCATTGACAGGACGATCTTTTGCCAGGATGATTTTCTTTCCAGGGGTTAAGAAATCTGCTTTGCCGTAGCTATCCCCATGACGTTTGCGTACCGATACCTTTCCTTCAAATAGCGCTGTGCTCGCCAGATTTTCATCCGGATATTCGCGAATATTGAATTTGGTACCATACACCTGCACAAGCTGCGTTGGTGTTTTAACGAAAAAAGGCTTTTTTGGATTATGCGCTACCTCGAAATACCCTTCCCCTAAAAGTTCGGTTTTTCGTTCATGTGCATCAAATTCCATGGAAAATTTAAAACGTGATATCGAGTTAAGCATCACCGAACTACCGTCGGCAAAAGAAATCTGCATACGCTTTCCTTTGAAGACCTTCAGTTCCAGCAGTTCATGAACAATTTGCCCACGCCCAAGACCTCTTATCTCAAGCTGGCTACCGCTCTTTTGCACCAACTGTACCTGATCTTTTTCCAATAATAGCTTAGGAGATTTAATATCCGAGGCCAACAAGATAACCTCACCACCGGGTAATGTCATTTGGGCCTGAGGATCAATTTTAGTATTAACGAGTTTAGTTGTATTTTCTTGAAGGCCGTGCTCCTGCCATCTTTGCCAACCAAAAAATGTCGCTCCAACGAGCAGAATTCCCGCCGCTGCATAAGGTATCCATCTCAGGTAAACTGTTTTGGTTTTAAGAGGAAGTTGCGAGAGCTCCTTCGCGAGCGTTTCATCCGTCTTATCAAAAGCTTGCTGCATCTGTTGCCTGAACTCTTCGCTACGCAGATCGGCATCAAGCTCATGCTGATGCATCAGATCGAGCAGTATGGATTCGTTATTTTTATCACGGACAAACTGAAAGAACAATTCCAGTTCCGCTGGTGTACAGTTTCCTTTCAGGTATCTTTCAAATAACTCGTTAAAGTTTTCTTGGTTCACTTTGGTTTTCTATTGATTCTATGGGGTAATACGAATCGTAACAAAAAACCAACTATTGAAAAATAAAAAAAAATATAAAAAGATAGAAAACATCTGATTTCCAGTTGCTTTTAATGATACCAGTGGCCTTTACGATATGGTTATTGACTGTGGCTATGGAAATATTGAGGAGTTTAGCCACTTCCTGGTAGCTCCGGCCTTCCAGTTTACAAAGCACATACACCTGCCTGCATTTTTCGGGAATCATGGCGAGGATATCTTCGAGGTGATCGCGAGCCTCTTTAAAACCGATATTTTCCTCAATATTATTTGCAGACGATTTTGCATAGTGCAATTTAAAAGCTTCGATCTTATTGCGGTCTGAGGCCACTTTTTTGAAGTAGTCGTACACCAAATTTTGGGCAATGGTATAGAGATAGCTTCTAAAGGATTGATTTAGATCAATATATTTGCGTTGGCGCCAGACACGAATAAATATATCCTGAAATATCTCCTGGCTCACTTCATGGGAACGCACCATTTTGAACACATAACCGTAAAGCTGCGGACGGTAAAAGCCATAAAATAGTTCGAAAGCTTTTCTATTTCCCTGAACTAATTCCAATAACCTTTCCTTTTCTTCATCGATATTCATTGTCATCTATGCTTAACGAAAGTTTGGCAATTCCATCAGATCGATCCCCGATTGCCAGCCAATTGATTTATAATTGTAAAATTCGGACCAATATATTAAAAGTAGTACAAATAAACATGTATAATAATGAAAAAAGCATGTAAAATATAATGGATATCAAATAGCAACTATTCCCAGTTGCGCCCCTAAAGGATAGTGAAAAAAAATACCGGCATAGGAAAATAGGATGAGCATCATCTAAAGATCCGATTTTTTTTTATCTTTAATTAAATAACCTAAGTATGCTTGCCACAATCCCAAAACCTAAAAAACCTTTAAAAGAGCAAAAAATACATCTTTTTTCCAAATTTCTACTCATCCTATTATGTATAGTCTGTTCGGTCAGTAGTGCACAAGAAAGGGCCGAAAAAGCAATTGTGCAAGGAAAGATTATACATTATGATCCTTTGATCCCCTTGAATATAACCCTGAATCGGCTGGGACTTTCTGCGATCACCATTTACCCCAAGGTCAACGATAAAGGTGATTTTTATGCGGAGGTGGATTTATATATACCTACGCAGGTTTGGCTAGGCTATCGGACGAATTTTAGCATTGTACTTCATCCCCGAGACAGTCTTTGGGTCTCTTTTGATGGTAATTCTGACCAAAGGAGTTCCCTTTTGCGCACAGTCAAATTTGCCGGGACTTCCGCCGCCACCAATACCCAGATCGCACAATTCCAAAATCTTTATTTTGCTAGTGAACTCTACGACCAAAATAAGAATTTTTATGCCGTAAAAAATTACGATCCCGTGCAGTATATGCGATTCAACGATACCGTACGCCAAAAAGGCAAAGCGTTGTATGACGAGTTTGTCCATACCTATAGCCCAAATGCTGAAAGTAAAAATTGGGCTCTTTTTGAGACAGAAACTCCTTATTACGATAACATCCAGTTTTATTCCATAGATCACAAAAGAGCCAATAATCTAGGCCCCATGGATACCACCTTTGTTATCCCCATAGGATTTTACGACAAGTTGGCAAAGCGTCTTCCACTCGAAAAAAGCCATTTAATGAACACAAATGCGGTATCTACATTTTCCTCATTTTATGATTATTATATTAACGAAAGACGGAGATTTGAGGAAACGAGCGACGCAAATTGGGGAATTACAGCAAGTGGGGAACGGTTTGCGTCCACTACTATTGCTGACTCACTACAATTGCACGGGATAGTTAATTATGTGAGCGATCCGCTCTTACGTGAAATCATGCTGAGCCATCACTTTTCAAAAAGTTTTCGAAAACAAGATTTCAAAACCTACGAAAAATTTATTACAATTGTCACCCGGCATATTACTTCTCCCTTTCTGCGGGATCCGCTGCAGCAGGAATACCTCGCTACAAAAGCCCGAGTCGAGCATCCTGAACTCAATAGCCGGGCTATTCTAAAGGATATGCAGTCCTCTCCGATCCATGGGATCATGGAAGATATCTTACAAAGCAACAAGGGTAAAGTAATCTACGTCGATTTTTGGGCGACCTGGTGTGCCCCCTGCTTGAGTGAATTTCCCAACTCCAAGCGAATCGAAGCCGATTTTCAGAACAAAGACGTTTCATTTGTATACCTCTGTCTTGATTCGGATCAGGACAGGTACAAGGCAACGGTTAGTAGCTATGATCTGGGCGGACAACATTATTTCCTATCAGCCAAACAGAGCGGCTCCATTCGAGACCTATTCAAGGTCAGTGGCATACCATTTTACCTTTTGATAGACCGAGACGGCACAATTCTAGAAACAGGAAACCACCTGCGACCACTAACCGCAAAAGATAAAATAAATACGTTGCTCCAATAGCGGCAGATTCCGAGAACAGCTCATACGCCTGCTATTGGCCCAAAAGTTCCAGGGCCTTGATTATTTTACGATCCTTTTCCAGCGCTGTGAGGTTATCGCCACCCACGACTTCAAAATCAGGCGAAATATAGGATTTATAAACTTTTAAATTCCTATCCACCACATAATCTGTTGACAAGTTAATGCCCGCATGATCATTTATTTTAAATCCCTGCACCGCGGTTGTATAATTTGCGGTCTTTTCCCCTACAATAAACGTATTTTTTCGCCCAATAAAGGATATGGCGGTCATTTCACCCGCGCTTGCCGTATAGCAGCTGGTCAAAACAACCAATGGAACATCATTTGCAATCGGATAAATCAACGCTGATTTTCTGTCCAGCATATTTCCATCTATCAGCAACTTTCCCGCCTTAATTTCCCAGTCGCCTGTAGATTGATTACCAGCGTCCCTAAAACCTCCAAAGTGTACATTGTTTCCGATAAACTCTTTCAATCCGAGTAATATTGGATACATATTTCCTCCGGTATTTAATCTCAGGTCTATAATCCAGCCTTTAATTTCTGCTGAATTGATCCGATCGATATGGGCCACAATATCATCAGCGATACTATCGACTTTTTTAAATGCAAAGTCACTGTTTCCAACTATTCGGAGATATCCTACTTTATGATCAATCACCTCACTGAACGTACTCTTCTCCGTGTTAAGCCTATTTTTCAGATAAATATTGGTCATCACATTAGGATTATTCCATCCGTAGGTTTTTCCTTTGTATTTAAGACCGCCATGATAATCGTTGAGCTGCCTAAATACGGCTTCATATAATATTGCGGCTTCATCAATCGAGTTTAAATTTTGGGCTTTATTGTATAGTTCACGTTTAATAACCTCAAGGTTTTCTTTATGAATTGAATTGGCCGATATAAGTTCAATGGATTTATCAACAAATGATTTTACACTGTCATTTTTAAACGTTTGCGGAAACGCATATTTCGAAGAAAATAAAAGTATTAACAATAAAAACAATCTGGTCATCTTGGAATTTTTGTAGCAATAAACTTTCTTATACTCATCATATAACCCAAATGCAGGCCTTCATGAAAGTTGTTCCATTCGAAGGCGTCCGTTATTGAAGTGAGATGGAAGCCCGTACCCGTTGTGCGTTGCTGATAGGTCACAAACTTCTTGTTGTTAAAATCACCGATGGTCGGTTCAATCTGTTCGAGGAGCAATCTTTTCAGCAGATCAGCTTCCTGCTGCGATACCGCTGCTGAAGGCTTTGTTCCGGACTGATAGCTGTTGAAGATTTCCTCAGGGGTATGTCCTTCTACATCAGATCCGATATAGATTAATTTATGCTGTGTGGCAATGATGTGCCCGATATTCCAGATCAAGTTGTTACTGAAGCCATCAGGAATGCGATTGAGCTGTTCCAAAGAATAGTTTTCAAAGAATTTGAGGTAAGCCATCCGGCTCGTTATCCATGCGCGAAAGAGTGATTCCATGAGATTTAAATAGCGTTAACAAAAATGATCCTTAGAGCTTTCCGCTTACCACATTTAGCTGGCAATAAGCATTGCCAGTAATTTTCCATTTTAGCCCCCAGTGATGCAGGTCAAGGATAATTTTCAGCAGTTCTCTCCCCTTTTCCGTGGGGCTATAACGAATCTGAGGCGGTATTGTATTTTCAATATCTTCGGTGATGACAAGCGCTTCTTCTTTCAGCTCCTTTAAACGTTTACTCAGTACCTGATCGGAAAGTGTTGGAAACATTTTTTTCAATGTACTGAACTGCGATACATCTTCTGCAATACAATATAAGATCTGCATTTTCCAACGCAATGATATTTGCAACAATACTTCGTTCACATCGCATGCCTGTGCCAAAGTCTGCAGATTCTCGGTGTTTGTCGATTGTTCTTTTCGGGGTGTTGCCATTTTAACTATCAATTTATAGCCTCTCACTTCAGGATGAGTTATTGTGCGGACAAAAGCTCGCGTCTACCTTTGTCAGGTATTAAAAACAGTATAAAATTATAAAAAAATGAAACAACTGAGAACTTTATTTCTGCTTATCCTGCTATTCAGTGCTGTGTTATCTAGCTATGCTCAAAAGCAAAGCCGTCTTCCGACCTATGTGCTGGTGCATGGTGCCTGGCATGGCGGCTGGTGCTGGCAGTTCGTCGCACAGAGGCTAACTGATGCACACAACATAGTCTATACCCCTACGCTGACAGGACTTGGAGAGCGCAAACACCTGATCGATCCGTCGGTCGATATTGACACCCATATCCAGGACATTATAAACCTGATCGAGATGGAAGATTTGCACGATGTGTATCTTGTAGGCCACAGTTATGCCGGTGCCGTGATTGCAGGAGTTGCCGATCGTATTCCGTCGCGATTGCACAAATTGATTTTTCTGGATGCTATGATTATTGAAGATGGGCAGAGCCCCATTTCATTGCAACCCAAGGCTGTGCAAGAAGTCCAGCTCAAAAACATTCAGCGGAAAGAAAATTTTGCACCTTTTGATGTTGCTTTGTTCGGTGTTACAGCACCCAACATGGTCTCCTGGGTCAAAGATAGGCTCAGTCCGCAGCCCTTTGGCACATTCGCACAGCAGCTGTGCCTAAAAAATCCATATGGCAATGGATTACCCTTGGTTTATATCGCATGCACAGATCCGCAACTGCCCATTATGAAGGAGATGAGTAAGAAGGTGCAAAGCGACCACAAGTTCAACTGGCACTATCGGGAGATCGCTACGGGACACGATGCCATGCTCACAGAACCGAAAAAATTGGCCGATATGCTTATGACGCTCGTAGATTAAATTTTGGTTGATTGCTAGGAATACCCTAGCGGCCCAATAAATTGGTCAATATGGAATAGAAATCAAAAAAAATCTACAAAAACAGTAGACTTTATTGGTTTCTATTTTTTATATTTGCTCACCGTTTCTCAATTGGCGTTGGTAACGTTTTTTTTTAAATGTAGTTTTAACAATTTAAATTTCTATGAGCAAGTATTATTTTAGAAAAGCGATCTCTCCCAAAAACAGTTCCCTATCGAATACCTTCTTTTTCAAGAAAGAACGAATGTGCATGGCATGATGCAGGCTAGCTGAAAAGCTTTCGTTTTTTTAGAATTCAAAATCAACCTAATCTACTGTTTTAATCATGAGCATAAACAATTGGAAACGATTGTCTGTGGCCCTATTTGCCTCATTTCAGGCAAGTATAGTTGTTGCACAGCAACCAGTTTCACCTATAATCAATGCAGATCTTATTGGTACACTGCTTGATGCACGAACCAATAAGCCCATCGCTGGGGCAACCGTGCAACTAGACGCCGTCACACACAGCGGACAAACCGATACCTGGGGCCGTTTTTCTTTCCGAACTGGCCAAAAATTACCTTTTAAAATTATTGTGAGCCATCTCGGCTATGCCTCGGACACCCTTGTTGTACAACGCTCGCCCGTAGAAATCAGATTGCAACCCAATGATCGGCAACTCGACGAGATTGTAGTTGTCGGTTATGGAACGACAAAAAAAGGTGATATTACAGGGGCACTCTCCCAGATCAAGGGGCAGGATCTAAATGATCGGCCAATTGCAAATATCGTTCAGGGGATACAAGGTAAAGCAAGCGGTGTGGACATCACCTCAAATAACCGTCCCGGCGGCATAGGAACCATACGCATTCGCGGCAACCGCTCCATAAATGCTTCCAATGAACCACTTTATGTAGTCGACGGAATTCCGATATCCGCTAGTGAAGCCGCTATTATTAACCCGAAAGACATTGCCTCCATTGAGATTCTAAAAGACGCTTCTGCAACGGCAATCTACGGTTCACGTGGTGCAAACGGCGTTATACTGGTTTCACTTTTGGAAGGAAAAAAAGGCCAGGTCTCCGTGCAGTACAATGGGTCAATATCTTTCGATCAGATCCATTCGACCACAGATTGGATGGATTCAAAAGCGCTTTTGGACTGGCAACGGCAGAGTCACATTAATGGAGGCACCTATACCGGAAAATATGGTACTGCACCCGATCCCGATTTTTATATTCAAAATTTCGGTGGTGGCGAAACTTATGGTATCGAGTCAATCCGAAATGCCTTTGGCTGGGGAACAGACGGCAAACCGCTACTCCGTGATGCTACCGCGGAGGAAATTGCAAAAGGATATGCAGCACAAGTCCCCTTATACAATGGCGACAATCTCCTCAATCAGAATTGGACAGATTTAGTCACACGCCTGGCAAAAACCAATAATCATAGCCTCTCCCTCTCTTCGGGCAATGAAAAATCGAGTCTTTATCTGTCTGCAGGGCTTCTCGATCAACAGGGCGCAATGATTGATCAAGATTACAAACGATATACCACAACATTAAAAGGTGATGTTTCACCGCGAAAATGGTTGAAGCTGGGCATATCGACAATAGGCAGTTACGCAGTCCAAAACTATGGAATGGCCGACAATTCCGCCAATTCGGGTGGAAAAGATTCCTATAGCCAAGCCCTTGCACTCATGCCTTATGCGCCTGCCTATGACGAAAATGGCCTTCTCTTAAACACCAATCGTACCGGACTGTCAGCTCATAATGTATTGCTGAATATTGAAAACAGCAAAAATGAGTACACCCAGTACAGTATACTTTCCAATGCCTTTGCGCAGCTCAATTTTACCCCCTGGCTAAAATATCAGCTCAAATTTGGGGTACAGTATACCGGGGTAGAAAATGGTTCCTTCTATGGCCCTGACTACACAAACCCATTCTCGGCAGTGGGTACCGCTCCTTTGATTGGTTATAATTCCCATAGCAAAAGATTTTCCTGGGTGTTTGAGAATATGTTAACGTTCGATAAGAAATGGGCTGATCAATCGCTGAAAGTGGATGCCTTGCAGTCATCGCAGGAAAATAGATCCAATGGTATTAATATCCGGGCACAGGATATCACCTTTCCTTCCTCGCTCTGGTACAACTTGGGGGCAAATGATCTGGGGCGCCCCATGAGCTATGGCACATCCTATAACAAATACACGCTACTTTCCTATATGCTACGCGCTAATTACGCCCTGAAAAATAAGTACCTCCTTACAGCTACTGGACGATGGGATGGGGCATCGGTACTTGCGCAGGGGCACAAGTTTGACTTTTTCCCCTCTTTGGCAGTAGCGTATAAATTGGAAGAAGAACCCTGGCTGAAACAGGTCAAATGGATTAATCAACTCAAATTCCGTTATGGAATTGGTGTAACGGGAAATTCTTCTGTATCTCCCTACACCACCTCGGGAACAATCGCAGGGGCAGCCTATGTTTTTGACGAAACCCAATATCCGGGCTATAAATCATCCTCGATGCCAAATGCTGATCTTGGCTGGGAAAAAACTGTTCAGCATAATGTCGGACTAGATTTTGGATTTCTGAACAACAGGATATCGGGTTCGCTCGAATGGTATAGGGCGAATACCAAAGATCTCTTGCTCAATCGATCCATTCCCCCAGTATTAGGCTACAACAGTATACTGGGCAATATCGGAAAAACAAGTAATAGCGGGCTCGAAATCTCTGTATCAAGTAAAAATATCGACCGACCGGATTTCTCCTGGAATACAACGTTGACCTGGAGCAGAAATCGCGAGAAGATAGTCGAACTGGTCGATGGTAAGGTAGACGATGTAGCCAATGGCTGGTTTATCGGGCAACCTATAGCGGTATTTAGAGACTATGTATATGACCGCTTGTGGCAGCAAACTCCCGAAGATCTCCGTCTTATCGAACTTTATAGAAAAATCGGCAACATCACTGCTCTGCCGGGGCAAGTAAAGATTAAGGATCAGCAACTGGTGGAAGTACAGCCCGGTACTGAAGGCGCAAAATCCGTGACACTTGCATCAGGAGAAACCGTGACCTATCTTGACAATGGTTTTGGAACCATAAACGACAGTGATAAAGAGCTATTGGGCAGCAACAGGCCCAAATGGAGCGGCGGTATTGTCAACGCTTTCCGTTACAAAAACTGGGATCTTTCTTTCTTTGTCTATGCGCGCATCGGTAGCCGTTATTATGGTGCACTTCAGACGTACGGACGACGGATTGAAAACGATGTATGGAGTCCTGAAAACACCGCGGCTTCTTTCCCACAGCAGACGACCGCAACCTTTACCAACTACAATGCCGCACGGAATTATACCAATGGCAGTTTGGTCTCTTTGCGCTATATCTCATTGGGCTACACGTTCAAACAGTCCCTGTTGGATCGGCTCAATATCGGAAGCCTTCAAGTATATGCACAGATCCTAAATCCCGTGATCTGGGGCGGCGAAGCTGTAAAAATAGGCCTCAATCCGGACGATGTGAATGGCTGGGATAATGCTGCTGCAGCCCAGCGTGGTGGTCAGACCGCCAATACCATCTTATTGCGCAGTGCCGTTCTCGGCTTAAGAATCGGTCTTTAAATCAATAGCATCAACAACACATGAGACTTGGAAAAAATACTATAAAAACAATTGCCCTTTGGGCTATACCTACACTGTCGACAGGAATAGGATTAAGTTCCTGTAAAGACTTTCTCAAAGAAGAAATGGTCTCTACGATCACCCAAGACTATTTTGAATCTGAAAAAGGACTTGACGAACTGGTCGTTGCAAATTACAACATCTTACGTTTTAAATATGGGTTTATGGAAGGCCCCTTTCTTTTTGAAACAGGCAACGATATCGTTGAACCACTTGATAATGCCTGGGCTACCTTCAGCCCCGCAGTGTGGTCGCCATCAGGAGCAGCAGGCGAATATGCCAATAATCTGATCGGCTATTATCAAACCCAATTATTGGGGGCCTATCCCCTTATAAATGACTGCAACAAAGCCATCGAAATCATTACCGAAAGAGCACCAGGGAAGTATGCAAGTGACGCGGCATATGCCAGTCAAAAGCTTTCCGAACTCTATTTTCTTCGGGCTTATGCCTATTACTTGCTTGTTACCCAATTGGGTGATGTTCCTTTTCCGCTGAAAAGCAACAACAGTCTTCCGGCCAATTTTTATTTACCTAAAACAAATTCGGCGACCATTTATGCCAAATTAATTTCAGACCTGCGATTTGCCGAACAGCATTTACCTACTGCCGGACAGACACAGCGCGGTCGTATTACCCGCAATGCTGCCCTGCATTTCCTGGCTAAACTTTACCTGCAGCGCCATCAGGCTGCAGCCTTTAAATCCTACCGGAATGCAGACGGCACTGTAGACCCCACAAGTCCCAATGCCTACCAGGGGCTATTATATAAAGGGGAAGGAATAGCGGATTTGGATTCCACCATTTATTATTCCTCTCAGGTCATAAATTCCGGAATCAGTCTTGCCTCAAATTATTGGGACCTTTTCGCCATTGAGAAAGGAAATTGGACGAACGAAACAAATCCAGAGATCATCCTACAGGCCTCCTATGGTAATAATTTGGACAATGGTCGTTACGGCATGCGCACCAATGCAGCCTTTACCGCCGATTATCGCAATGCGGCCTGGAATATCCCAAGCTGGACCTGGTCTTATGGATTGCTAAAAGGTCAGGGATTTTTACCCTCAGACTGGGGTTATGATGTATTTACGGATAAAATAAATGATTCTCGTTTTGAAAAATCATTCCAGCTCGAATATCAGAGTGCTTCTTTCGATAATGCGTCCCAATCGGACGGCCCCGGTCTTGCCTATACCGACGCGAAGAATGCTTCTCTGGCCTGGCAAGCTAATGAAGCCGATTTCTTTAATGTCAATATCAAGCCCAGCTATACACGTCCTTCCTGGAATGGACGGAAAGCGCAGGCCGGACAGCGGAAAATTGGAACAGCCGATCTGGGACTTGTTTTCCTTGAAAACAGTAAAGAAACGGCCATTGATATCAATGAGGCCCTTGCACAACCCTATGTACTCTATCCGCGATGGATCAAGGACAATGGAAAATATTATTACCGAAAGACAGGTGCAGACAGGTACAGCGGTAACGCTGGGCTCCTATTGAACCGTAAGGTCCGTCCATCTTCACGTAAATTTATCGATCCGAATCGTAGTACGGTAGACAACCATTTTGGTACGCGTGATGTCGCAATTTTTCGACTCGCCGAAACTTTTCTTATCCGTGCAGAAGCGTATGGCCGAAAAGGAGACTATGCCAATGCCATTGCCGATATCAATAAATTACGAAACCGAGCCGCTTACAAAGCCGGAGAAAACCGAGCCGAGGTATTGGCCCGCTTATACCCTGGAGCCGAATCATTGAACGCAGAAGAACGCTCCTATCCTTACAGCTCCGCGACGGCAACTTTTGATAAAATCAGCGTCGACGCTTCCTATTGGGACGGAACCTCTACGAAATCCAAAGCCGAACAATACCCGTCTGAGGCAAATACCGAATTGAAACGTTTTGTCCATTTTATCTACAATGAATACTCGCGCGAGTTTAATACGGAGCAGATCTTATACGAAGGGATACACCATGCAGGTATACAGCTGGAGCGTATGCTGCAACATGCACAACTTGCCTCGAGCCGAAGTGCGGGCTGGCCCAAATCGGATAATCCATCGGGATTGAATGGTCAGGACGGAAATGGAAAGGGAACCTTTTCAGCAACCCATACATTCAAACCTTTTCCGCAATCGTATATCAGTATGTTAACCGATAAAGATGGTGTGCTCCTTGATGAAACAGCCCGCCGGGCCTATCAGAATCCGGGATATTAACCCTTTTAACATGAAATTGAACAGACGAAAATTTATAAAAAACACCAGCCTATTCGGTTTGGGCATCGGACCGCTCGCCAGTCTGAACTTGTATGGCGCTTCAAGCCGGACTACAGATCAAAATGGTGATGACCAATCAAAAACCGCTTTGGCCATTCCATTGAACTGGATCGACCGGCAACAGGGAGCACCCTTTTTAGGGACAACTTTCGGTGTCCCCTGGCCAAAAGGAAAGGTAAGGGAACAGCAGAAATTCGAGCTGCGTGATAATCACGGCCATACGGTCCCCATCCAAAGTTGGCCCTTGGCTTTCTGGCCGGATGGTTCCGTGAAATGGTCTGCATGCGCCGTTGCTAATCCATCGACACTGATCCAGGAAGAACTTTTTTTGACAACGAGTGAGCGCATACAGCCAGGGATCCAAGTGCAGGAGCGCGATGAGTCCATCACAGTCGATAATGGGCTTTTAAAAGTGAGCTTCGGAAAGCAAGGGACTAAGTTGCTACAGGAAATTCGACAAAATGGCCGGCTCGTTGCCAACGCTGTTATCTTGCAGATTTTGTTGCAGGATGCTCCTGACGCAGAACCTGGAGAAAATTTAAATAGGACAACATGGCAGTCCCATATCGAAAAAGCAGAGGTCGAAAACAGTGGCAGCCAGCGTGTCCTTGTCCGCGTTGAAGGAACACATCGGTATGGCGAGCTTAAAAAAATTCCGTTTATCGTCCGTTTTTATCTTTACGACAAGTCGCCCACAATAAAGGTAATTCACACCTTTTTATATGACGGCGATGAACAGCGCGATTTTATCAAGGGAATAGGTATGTCAGTTGTCATGCCATTGCTGGATACGCCCACCTACAATCGTTACATTCGTTTTGTCGGGGAAGACGGGAAAGTCTTCTCCGAGGCGGTAAAAGGACTTACGGGACTTCGCCGTGATCCTGGCAAGGAGGTACGTAAGCACCAGCTGGAAGGAAAGGAAGTCAAATGGGAGAACATTGCTGAAGCTGTAAAAAAAGGACTACCCTATATTCCCGAATTTGGCGATTATACCTTGCTGCAGGCCCATCCCTCTGCCAGTAGTATCGAAAAACGGACCAAGCCCGGGCGTGCTTGGATTCATAGCCATGATGGCGGCCGTACTAAGGGAACCGTATACTTAGGGACACCTTTCGCTGGAGTCGCTTTGGGTATCCGTAATTTCTGGCAGAGTTATCCGGGC
Source organism: uncultured Sphingobacterium sp. (assembly GCF_964277905.1). Classification (NCBI taxonomy): domain Bacteria; kingdom Pseudomonadati; phylum Bacteroidota; class Sphingobacteriia; order Sphingobacteriales; family Sphingobacteriaceae; genus Sphingobacterium; species uncultured Sphingobacterium sp. The sequence continues at coordinate 631,087 of NZ_CAXYKD010000048.1, read as the reverse complement.
CAACTTGATATCCGTGGTGCCGCATCCGATGAAGCTACATTGACAGCCTGGTTATGGGCCCCGAAAGCCGAGGCAATGGACCTACGATTCTACCACGATGGCATGGGCCAGGACAGCTATGAAAAACAATGGGAAGGCCTGGAAATAACCTACGAAGACTACGAAGCAGGATACGGTAGTCCAATCGGTGTAGCACGGACTTCTGAATTATATTTGTCAATCTTTGACCAGAGCCCTTCGCCTGAAAAATTAGGGCAACTGGCACAGGCTTATCAGCACCCCCCACTCCTATCAGCCAGCCCATCGTATCTCTTCGAGCAGAACGTATTCGGTGGCAACTGGGGGCTTCCAGACCGAAGTTCGCCTTTGAAAGCGGCGCTGGAAGATAAATTGGATGCACTCGTTACTTTCTATCAGGGCGAGGTTGATCGTCGAGGTTGGTACGGATTCTGGAACTACGGAGATGTCATGCATAGTTATGATGCGGATCGACATGTGTGGAAGTACGATGTGGGGGGTTTTGCCTGGGATAACTCCGAACTTGGCACCGATCTTTGGCTCTGGTATTATTACCTACGTTCGGGCAATAGGGATTGTTTTCGCTTTGCCGAAGCCATGTGCAGACACACGGGAGAAGTAGATGTGCATCATCTTGGGCGGTTTGCCCCTTTAGGAAGCCGCCACAATGTGATGCATTGGGGCTGTAGTGCCAAGCAGCTCCGTATCAGTACGGCGCTCAACAGAAGATTTTATTACTACCTCACAGCAGATGAACGTACCGGTGACCTATTGCGTGAGCAGGTGGAAGCTGCTTATAGGCTTCAAGATATCGTCGCTCTCCGTAAACGAGTGGATGAACCTGTTGTCACACAAAAAGGCAAAGCTTTGGTAGGCTTTGGTACCGATTGGGGAGCGATTGAGGCAGCGTGGTTTACCGAATGGGAACGGACCCTCGATCCCAAGTTATTGGTCCGTCTCAAAGCCAGCATGCAAAGCATCACCGACCAACCGCAGGGATTTTTCACAGGTTTGAGCTTGCTGGATATTGCTTCCGGAAAATTTGACCGCCAAAAAGATAAAACTGTGCGGGTATCACATCTGAATGCTGTGTTTGGACTTGTTGAAATCTGTCAGGAAATACTGCTTGTAATTCCCGACAAAAGATTTGAAACAGCCTGGCTGCAATACTGTCGCTTATACAACGCATCCGATGAGGAGCGGCTACATGCACTGGGTACCAGAGAAGGCAAATTTAACCTACGGAGCAGCCATGCCAGGCTCACGGCTTATGCCGCCTTCAAATTGAGTGATCATTTGCTGGCAGAACGGACATGGCAGGAACTTCTTGGAACCAAGACCGGATCCTTCGTACAGACCACCACTATACCACTGGTAAGGCTAGCGAACAATCAGCAGGAATGGAAAAATATATCAACAAACGAAGCGGCCCAATGGAGCTTAAGTACGGTTCAGTGCCTACATTACGTAGGTAAGTTTCTAAAATAATACGTTATGCCCAATTTTTTTAAAAGGTGCTATTTAACATTATCTTGGCTGCTGTCGATTCATTTTATTAGTCCAGCACAAGAAAATTCAACATGGAACGTGCCATTAAACGAAATAAACCGATGGATCATCGAGCTGGAGTACCCCGAAAAGTCGACTATTGAAGCGACCAGCGAAGGACTAGTCATTGACTCCTATGGCGGAGCCACATTATGGCTGGACAGCTTATTAACTGGAGACTATGTTATCCAATACGAGCGGGAAATAAGTCTTGACAAAGGGGAGAACAAACGGCTCTCTGATCTGAACCAGTTCTGGCTCGCGCAGGAGCCACACAACGAAATAAAACTAAAACCCAGAGATGGTCGTTTAGACAGCTATAATGACCTTATACTTTTCTATGTGGGTATTGGGGGCAACAACAACAGTACAACCCGGTTTCGCCGCTACGACGGATCTGGCGAAAGGATACTTTTGGCCGAGAAAAATGAAAAACCTTTTTTGCTGGAGGCAGGCCGCTCCGACACAATCTGTACTTTCGTACGTGCATCAAAGAGACAAACAGAAGTCTGGATGAACGGCAAGCCTTTATTTGTTGAAGAAGGAATCCAAAATACCAAAGGCTATTTTGGGCTGCGGCTTACCGCAAGCCGGCAAGTGATCAAATGGATGACCATTTCCAAACTACCGCAAAACCAATAGCTGAATAACAAGACCCTGATAACAAAAAATAAATCAACATGAAACTATATCTTAACCTTACACTATGCTTCCTGCAACTTGCTCTATGTCTACAGGGGCAAGCACAACACCAGAAAGCTGTAGATTCAGTTCCTAAAAAATACAATGTATTGTTTCTGATTGCGGACGACCTGCGAACAGATATGGGCATCTATGGCCATTCTTTGGCACATACCCCCCACCTAGATCAGCTCGCGGCAAAGGGCGTATGGTTCGAACGTGCCTATTGTCAATATCCACTATGCAACCCCTCCAGGTCATCGTTGTTAACAGGGAAACGCCCTACCACAAGTGGTCTTTATGGAAATAGAGAATGGTTTAATGCATCTTTTCCGGATTGGATCAGCCTACCAAAATATTTTAAGCAAAACGGCTACACGACTATTCGGAGTGGCAAGGTCTTTCATGGCGGAATAGATGACACCGAGGCCTGGGATATTGGCGGGGAAAACCGTCAATACGGTACGGTGATCAATGCTTCGGCTCCGTCTGCGGTGGACTCACAATCGTATTGGCAAGCCTACAGCAATTCAGCTCCCCGTATAGCACCCTATGCAGCGACAGCATCATCAGATAAATGGGCAGCCCTCACAGGCGAAGATGCCAGGCAAATAGGCGACACGAAAGTGGCGGACAGAGCCATTGAATATTTGGAAGACCTCAAACATGCCAAAGAACCCTTCTTTTTGGCCTGCGGTTTTTCAAAACCGCATACACCCTTTGTAGCTCCCAAGGAGTTCTTTGATCTATACGATTTGGACAGTATTGCGCTCCCTCCTGATTTTTCATCGATGCCCGGCATACCGGTGGGATTTCCGGCTGGATCCATCCGCCGGAGAAATGCCGATTTCTTCGTCAACCGCACAGCGTCGACACAGGAAGCCAAGGAATATATCAGGGCCTATCTTGCCTGCATAAGTTACATGGACTGGAATGTGGGCCGGGTGCTAAAGAAACTGGAAGAATCAGGATTAAAAGAAAACACCATTGTGGTCTTTTGGAGCGATCATGGCTATCAACTTGGCGAAAAAGGGAAATGGTCTAAAGCCGGTTCATTGTGGGAACAGGGTACCCGAGTGCCCTTTATTATTTACGATCCACGGGCACAAGGTAACGGGCAGTCCTCCCCTCGTGTGGTAGAGCTGCTGGACATTTACCCAACTTTAGTCGACTTATGTGGACTACCCAGCTATAAGAACTTAGAAGGAAAAAGTTTAAAGCCATTGCTTTATGAACCCGATAAAAGCTGGGAAAGACCTGCTTATACCGTTTGGAACGAAAATGGAAAAGGTGTTACGGGGATCACCGTTCGAACTGAACAATGGCGATATGCGGAATTTTTCGGACATGGCGCCGGAAAAACGCTGACAGATATGGTTCGCGATCCCCATCAGTTGATTAATCTCGCGAACGATCAGCAGTATGCAGACATTGTTGATTATTTTCACCAGCTGGTTACACAACAGGTTGAGGGCAAGGTTGAGCTCCCTCCTGCTGCAAAATAACGTCTCTTCTAATTGATCACAAAGGGTGCTCATGAATGAGTACCCTTTGTGATTAAATTCAGTTTGTTTAAGAAACAGCTCCCCACCGAAGTTTTCGCCAAAAATTGAGAAAACCATCACAGGTCGTATACTCCAAATCAAAACAACAAGGTATCTCTTCCCAACCGCTCCAATAGGAAACTACCGGCCAATCCATTGGAAAGCTCCACCAAGATTCTTTTTTTATTGAACTTTTTGATTTGAGTATTGTTCAATTTGAAAGGAAATGGTTCAATTCTTAAACAAGAACGTATGAAAGCACAAATCGGACTCGTTATCACGGCAGTTGCCGGAGCAGCACTGCTCATTTACAGACACTGGAAACAGCGTTCTGTACAAGAATCAACAGAACAAACAGATCGCAAAGAGACGGGCAATCTAACGAACCCACCTTCTTGGTACCGCCCGCTTAACATGCCCGAAATCGACAGCATGGATATTGTATCGTTGCAATATGCCCCCGTCAGGGTATCGCCCGACAGAAATAATGCGGCGCAAGGGATCAACAAACACATTTCGTATTACCATAAAGGCAATAGACATCAATAAGGCAGTGATACGGAAATATTTGCAGTATAAGCGATTTCTACAGCTGAAAAAGTGCCCAAGGTCAGTATACAGCGCTGAACCGCAACAATAAATGCCCGCAGTTCCGCGTTCCAATTACATCGGTTCAGTCAGATCAAAAATAGGTGTCCTGATATCATTTGCACTGATTATATTTTCTTATATTTTCAGCAGGGATTTATACGGGTTTTGAATTTAGACATGCCAAAATCCGCGTCAATTTCAAAATTATCGACTAAATTGGGACACCTTAATTAATATGGGAGTTTAAAATATATGAAAAAAAATGCTTCCGGCATCAACAATTCAACGCAACGTACTGAAAACAAGAACAATGATTTAGATCTTTATCTAAAAGCATTGAATTCTGCCTATTCGGGTATTATAATTACAGACAATCTGCAGTATGATAATCCCATCATTTATTGCAATAAAGCTTTCGAAACCATCAGTGGTTATGCGCATGACGAAATTATTGGCCACAACTGCCGATTTTTACAGGCTCAGGACCGTTCGCAAGCCGAACGTAATATGATCAAAGAATCTATTGAGCGCGGTGAAGAATGTAAGGTTGAAATTCGAAATTATCGTAAGGATGGAACCCTTTTTTGGAACGAACTTTTTATTTCACCAGTGAAGAATGATGAAGGTCAGGTAACTCATTTCATTGGTGTTCAAAATGATATCAGTGATCGAAAAAAAGCAGAGCATGATCTTCGGGAAGAGAAGTCCCATGTGGAGCTCAAAATACAGCAAAGAACCAAAGAACTGCAAGATAAAGAAAGCTTTCTGTCCAGTATTATTGAAACAGTACGAGAAAGTCTCTTGGTACTCGATGCCAATTACATCGTCCTGAGCGCCAATAGGCATTTTTTAAACTCGTTTAAAGTCACCACAGAAGAAACGGTAGGAAATTTATTATTTGACCTCGGTAATCAGCAGTGGGATATTTCTTCGTTAAAAGAGATGCTCACTCAGATACTGCCCACCAATAACCCGGTTATCGATTATGAGGTAGATCATATCTTTCCTCATATTGGTCGAAAAGTCATGCTGCTAAATGCTTATCGTATTGAATTCGAGGGCCAGTACAAAGACCGGATCCTGATCGCCATCGAAGATATTACGGAAAAGAAGGAGCAGAATCGGCGTAAAGATGATTTCCTGTCCATCGCGAGCCACGAACTGAAGACTCCGCTTACAACAATCAAGGGTCTCTTCCAGATTTTACAGCGATTGAGTGCCGAAAACACCGATCCGAAATATGTCTCAACTTTAGATAAAATCACAGCTTATATCGATCGCTTGAACATGCTGATAGCAAAACTCTTAGATACGTCAAAAATTCAATCTGGCAATCTTGAACTGCACATGGAGCCTTTTGAGATCGATAAGACTATTCAGGATGCCGTTGAAAGCATGCGATTGGCGGCACCTGATTCTGACATCCACCTTACAGGAAATACAGGTAGTATCGTCGAGGGCGACGAGCTCCAGATTATCCAAGTGCTGAACAATCTGCTCTCCAATGCTATAAAATATTCACCCGAGTCGAAAAAAGTTGAAGTTAGTATCCACAAGGTCGCCAACTTTATTAAAATCTCCGTACGTGATTATGGCATGGGCATAAGCTATCAGGATAGACTAAAAATTTTCGAGCGTTTTTTTCGCGTCAGTCATATACAGAAAAAGTTTCCCGGTTTAGGTATTGGGCTCTATGTTTCGCATGAGATTATCTTACACCACAAAGGAACACTGTGGGTCGAAAGCGAGCCAGGAGAAGGGTCCACATTTAATTTCACATTACCCATTGTAATCAACAAATAAAAAATATGCAGCCTAAAAAGATAATGATCTGTGATGACGATCGAGGAATACTCGAGATGCTGGAGCTATTTTTAGAACTAGAAGGATATCATGTCATCTGCGAAATAAATAGCACGCACCTGACAAAGCAATTAATTTCGCATAAGCCGGACCTCTTGCTGCTAGACCTCTGGATGCCAATAATTTCTGGTGACCAGCTGATTAAAATTATCCGCAGTACACCCGAAATTAAAGAAACTCCTATCATTGTGCTATCAGCGAGCGTCGATGGACCTGAAATAGCAGGGAACTTAGGAGCAAATGGTTTTATCGCCAAACCCTTTGATTTAACCGATATCACCGATAAAATTAATAGCATACTGAAAAACTAGTCCCCAAGTACACGCTGACTAGGCACATATAAAAGCACTTTTTAAAAAAAGTGCTTTTATGCAGCTGATGTGATCATCTCAGGACAATCGCTTACGCTTGGCCCAATTTATCCACGAGAAGTAATAGATCGTCCAGTTCAAATGGTTTGGCCAAAAAAGCGTCAGCTCCACACTCAGAAGCTATCTGCTTCCCACGGGAACTCGCAGACATCATGATCACCGGAATATTTTGATGTTTTTCCGAACTTCGGAGTTCACGAAGGATATCGTCTCCTGACAACCATGGCATTTCAATATCCAATAGTATAATATCAGGGTCAATTTCTTCGACAGATGCAATAAGTTCTCTGCTTTTTGAAACTAAATAAACTTCTCTAAATTCATTCTTTAAAGCCAGCTCCAAAACGTTAAGGATGATGGTTTCATCATCACAAACAACAATTTTCTTTTTCATTTTTTGATTGTTTAAAAACACCGCAATGATTGAAAAATATGGTCTTGTGGGGGGGATTTAAAATATAGACCTAAGCTGGGCAGATTGTTGGTTACCAAACCGTTTATATAATCTTTCTTTGAGATTTTACAAGATAGACAATTTATTGGATAAAAGTCTACGCTCCTTTGTTTAAGATACTAAATGCATACGATCTGCTTCAGGTATATCTTTGAAGACGACCGAAAATGTAGTACCGACGTCTAATTCGCTTTCCACGTGAATAGCTGCGTTGAGCTTATTCGCAATTTGTTTAACAATGGAAAGGCCCACCCCCGAACCTTCAAAACCTTCTGAGTTGGCCATTCGGGCAAAGATTTCAAAAATTTTGTCGCCCTCCTTCAAATCAATTCCGATTCCATTATCCTTGATATCATACCGAATCGTATTTCCCTGCCGCATGCTCTCAACGGATACTTGCGGGTTTTGCCTCTTACTGCTGTATTTTATGGCATTGCCAACAAGGTTCAGAAATAATTGATAGATCAATGTTCTCTCCCCCAATACAGGCAGTGTTTCACCCATTATAAATTCTAAATGCGGGACTTGGTATTGCTGTTTGCAATTTTCAACAATATTGACAATCTTGGACTGCGGATTAATTGGTTCGAACACAAAGTCTACATGATTTACCTTTGACATTTGGTAAACTCTATCCATCATATCCCGCATCAGCTGCGTCCCCTCCAAGATATTTTTCATTGACTTTGCAAGCAGTTCGTCAGAGATGTCTTTTTTATGGAGCAACATTTGCGCAGTGAGTTGTATCGTCGTCAGCGGATTTTTAAGATCATGGGTCAGCGTATAGCCAAAAGTATCAAGCGCATTATTAGAGCGCACCAGTTTCTTGTTCAATTCATCAATCTCTCCCCCACGTTGTGCTATCGCTTGTTGTATAATCTGTGTAATATTTTCGATAAAAGCGAGTTCTGAAAATTGCCATTTTTCGGCTTTTCCTTTTGTAATTTTTTTCCATGCCTCGAAAGAAGAACGTGGCGAAGGAAAGGTAATCTTTCTATCTTCGTCTACCTGCATCACTTTTTCCGGCTTCCCTGCCCAGGTCTCTTCTATCAGGCGTTCTTTCCTAAAAACATATAAGTACCAATTATTTGCGGGCAGAATACTGATGCGTAGTACACCGGGAAACATTTCAACATCTTCGGAAGGACCATCGCACTTAAATCTATCTGTCGCAAAAAACTCCGCAGTGGCTATTTTTTTATCAATTTCTCGGAGCATTTTTTTATCAGGCACCTCACCCACCACCATGATCGCGCTATCACGTTTAATGATTAGCCCCTGTCCATTCATTACCTCCATAATACGCAGGGCATACTTTTCCAACACGTCATACAAGTTGCGCTTGACCAACAAATCACTTTTTAGATCATGCTTCAGCTGCGATAGATTTTTCTGAACTTTCACCTGTTTCTTCTGAAAATCTGCTAGATAATTGTTTACAGCGTATTGTGTAAGAAAAGTACATAGATGGCGCTGTGAAAGATCTACATGCATTGGCTCCCGATTCTGACAGGCTACAAGCCCCCAAAGCTCATCGTCTACGATAATGCTAAAACTTGCACTCGCCTTTACGCCGGCATTTTTAAGGTATTGTAAATGCATGGGTGAAAGCGCCCGAAGGCTGCAGCGTGTAAGATCGAGATCATCGGCACTCCGCCCCATTAGCGGAATCGCTTCCTCATTGACATCCGCCGTATGGCGGGCATGAAAAATACGGTAAAGCTCGCGCGCCTGTGCCGGAATATCGAATTCCGGATAACGGTAATTCATCAAAGATTCCAGCTCAGCACTCTTGCTCTCTGCAATAACTTGTCCACTATTATCTTCCAAAAAGCGATACACCATCACCCGATCATAATGAATGATGTCCTTAATCAATTCAGTCAATGCCTGCCAGCAAGAGTTGCCGCCACTACGGTTGTCTAAATGCTTTGCATAATAATATAATTTGGTCGTTTTGATAGCGAGAGGATTGCAGGCCTCTATTTCAAGATAAATTTTGCCATCATACCTATAGAGACTTAAAAAATAATCGTTTTGAAGGATAGTCACACGATCGGCATACCTGGCAAACATGCTGTCGGAAACAGCCTGTTCAATGCTTTCTCCTCGAAGTTCAAATGAAGGAACTATCCGATGAAGAACATCATCTACAGTCATGCCCAGCATTGCGGAGTATTCTTCACCTGCAATAGCGGAACAGTTTTCGCTTACCCCGATACACTTATCGTCTTCAAAGATAAATAGATACCCAAAAGACTGTATATTTCCACACAGGTGAATTTTTTCCTCATGACAATTAATTTCCCGCATAAAGCTACTGATACATTAAATAAAAATATGGTAAAATCAACAGTCCTGTCCTCCATCAACGCTATCATATGGTTACTAATTTACTAAAATAATCTGACCTATCGAAACTTGCACCTTTCACTTTAAAACCTGAGTAAAAACGAACTGTATATCTACTACCTGGCCGGCTCACATTTAACGTATTCGTTAATATAATCGGTATTTCAATATTACCCAATTCCGTCACTTGCGTGCTGCCGGCCAATTTCCCGAAGCCGTTTCCTACAAAGACGGCAGCAGGTACTTTTTCCTGAAAAAAAAACAAAATAATCCCAGTATTAGTGCTCCAGTTCTTTCAGGTATTCGATCATGGCATCGAGGCTCTGCAGTAGCTTTTCACCTTCAAATCCCACCTTTCGAAAACGGATGTTCCCTTTTTTGTCCAGGATCAATGTTGTCGGAATGGATGTGATATCCAATTTACTACTGAGCTTTTTATCTTGGTTGTAATAAAATGGAAAGTCAAATTCAGGATTGGCCTTTGCCCATTTGTAGGCATCGTCCCAGCTGTTTCCACTGCCCGAATTGAGTATCACGAATTTCACCTGCGGATCATCCGCGTCCCGTTGTCTAAAAATTACCAGTTTTCGATGTGGGACTTAAAGCAAAAACACTTTAAGATTTTCTATATTTTCAATAACAAAGATGCTAAACTCGTCCTTATAAGAAAACATAATCTTGACTGACTTTGGTTATTATGTATCAGTGTTATTACTACAGTAATTTTTTTCCAATACAGTCATGATATCACTTTCCTTATAAATTATCTTGCCTCCCACTTGTATATACGGGAGGATTTTATCATCTCTATACTGCTGCAAAGTCCTTTTGCTGATGTGTAGCAGTTGGCATAAATCTTCACCCGACAGGTAAATCTCTCCATTCATTACAGGGCGATAGTTTTTCAGGATTTCTTCGATACGGTTTCTTAGCTTAGCTATCATTTCCTGATGGGCAATGATTTCTTCATTGTCATTCGTGAATAAATCCATTGTAGTTGGTATTTTTACGGCTGTCTGGCTTCGAGCAAAGCTTATACATCCGAGCGTTTATAATAGTTCTTACGATTCAGTTTGGAATAAGACAACAATCCTTTATCCTTATAGGTTTGTAAAGTCCGTTTGGTAATATTCATCATCAGGCAGACTTCCTGGTTATCAAGCCATTTCTCCTCTTTGAAAATAGGCGTGTATTTTCTCGTAGCTGTTTCGGTCATTTCCAAAAGTTTCCCTAGCTCATTTTTTATTCCGTCCAATGCAGATTTTTGTATTGCGATAACTTCCATAGCCTTCTCAAATTTTATGTAGAACTCGAATTTATAAAGGCTTATTATAGGTTTGAGAGATGTGGAATTGATTGGCTTTGAGAGGTAGTATTTGGCATTTTACATTTACCATAAACAAAAAATCGGATACCCTTTTTGGGCTATCCGATTTTTTACTTATATGTCATTAAAAAATTCTTAAATATTAAGCAATTAGGTAAACACCTAACTATTAAAATTTCCCGTTGTTGTTTTTCCAATCTTCTTTTGTGGTCAATTTTTCAATTACATCCCAATGCTCAGCAATCTTTCCGTTTTCAACTCTGAATAAATCATAGAAAGAATTGTGATCTTTTCCGAAATGTCCTTCGCTTACAACCAACACAAAATTTCCTTCCCCTAAGACTCTGTGGATTTTATCGTACTTCATAAAAATTCCTTGTTTGGCTAAGGCTTCAAGCGTTGCACCCAATCCTGAAAGTTGGTCTGGAATATTTGGATTATGCTGAATGTAGTTGTCTCCATCAAAATATCCTGCTAATTTCCCCATTTTGCCGTTTACTAAAATGTCATCAACAAAATTTCTTACCAATGTTTTATTGGCTTCGGTCTTGTCAAGGTCTTTAATTTCAGTTAAACCGTCAATCATTGTATGTCCGCTTGGATTTGGTTTTGCAGGTGTATCTTGCAAATTATCCCAATGTTCTACAATCTTTCCGTCTTCAAATCGAAAAATATCAAAACCAATTTTTGGTCCAAAGAAATTATAATCGGTATGAGTGAACACAAAATCGCCATCCTGAAAGGCTCTTACAGTATTTACTTTTGCTGAATTGGGTGGTAATGCCTGTAGCAAAGCTCCAAAACCTGCAAGCCCATCTGCAACTCCTAAATTGTGCTGAATGTATTTGTTGGGATTAATGTATCCAACTGGTTCAGAAGCTCCTGTTTCAATAGATTTTAAAAGGCTTACTACTTTTTGTTTGTTTTCCATTTTTTCTGATTTTTTAGATTTTGAAATCGACTTGTTTTGAGCAGTAGCAGTTGATAATCCAAGTCCTAAAATCATCGTTGCACCGATTAGTATTTTGTACATTTTGCTATGTGTTTAATTACAATACAAAGTTGCAACGAATGGTAAAAATGGAAAAGGTAGTAATGTGCCTTTAAATGATACTTTTACGCTACCGAGTTCTTTTCTCTAAATTCTATGGGTGTAATTGCCGAATGTTTTTTGAAGTACTTTATAAAGTTTGTAGGTTCTTCAAAGCCCAAAGAGTAGCAGATTTCTTTTACGCTTTCGTTGGTATGTGCCAAAATTCTTTTTGCTTCCAACATTACTCTGTCATTGATAATTTCTTTGGATGTTTTACCGAAAAGTTTTGAAGTCGCTTGGTTTAAGCGCTTTTCAGAAATGAACATTTCTTTTGCATAATAAGATACTTGCTTTTGAGTCTTGTAGTTTCTTTCGAGCAAATCTTTGAAAATCATCACATAATCCAGGTTAGCGTCTTTTTTTAGTTCAACAAAGTTTTGTTTACGCTTCTCTCTTTCTGAATGAAGTAAGAAGTTATGCAACAGATTTTTTAAGATGTCGGCTTGGGCATTGTCCTTTTCATTCTGCAATTCGTCCCTCATTTGTTGCAAAAGTTCAGAAAATAAATTGCTTTGTTTGTCTATCTGAATTTGTGAAACTGAAAACAAGTCATTGAATAAAATGTTATTTCTTAAAAACTTTGTGTCAGCTTCTGTTTTGCAGAAAAAGCTGTCGGTAAAGAGTATAGCTTTCCCTTGAAAATTTGTTTTATTGTCAAAACGTTGCACCGTGTCTTTATTCAAAAATAATAAACTATTAGGTTTTATTCTTATAGGATTGAAATCCACCAAATGTGTCGGATGGCTTTTTTGAAACCAAATGATATGATAAAAACCTGTTCGATGTATGGTAGTTAAAGTGTCTTTAAACTCATTGTACAATTCTACTAAATCCACAATTTCAAATTCTTGCGGAAGTCCTGTTTTAAAGTCATAATTTTTTATATCAGGTATCATTATTCTTATCTCACATTTATTATGTAAAAGTATAAAAAACCAGCCGTTAGGCAGTTTTTTTTTAACTTCAATCACTACTATCAAAATGAATTGTGTATTTCCGTATTTGAGGATACTATTTCTTTTTTCTCACGTGAGTAAACCCACAGCGATAACAGCCCGAAAATAATCAGGACGTAAGCTATCCATTTGCCGATCCTTTCAACCAATTTAATGAAAACTGACCTTTCATAAGATGAGAAACCCTCTGCTCCCATAGGTCCACGTCTGTAGAATTTTCTACGGTTAATCCAGTAACTAAGTCCCAAGCCTGCAACCAAAAATATGATACCTATAACCAATGATGCAACCATATCAAAACCACTTTAGTTGAACTCTTTAAATTTACTAAAAATAATTGTGCGATAGTTTACTAAAAACAAATCCTGCCTTGTATTGGCAGGATTTGTTTTTCTTTAATCACTACTATTAAACTGAAAACTCAAGTGTTTTTCGTTCCCGAAACTGTCCGAAATCCAAACATCAAAGGATTGTGATACGGCAGACGTTGAAGTGTAATACAACCTGAATTGCTCAGTTGGTAGTTGATACAGGTCATTGGGCTGATACGGTTGTTCACCGTAGTACTGCAATGTGCCTTGCCCATCATACTGGAAGTATCGCAGGAAATACTGCGTATTGCTAAAATTCCCTGTTCTTTGTATGGTTATACGTATTTCTACCGTTTGCCCGTTGGCAACATCTTTAGGGATTGGCATTACCTTAACTTCAAAAGGAAAATCGTTCTCTATTTCGAGCTCATCGTCTTTGCTACAAGACACCAAAGTTGCTGAAGCTATGAGGATTGCCAAGAGTATAAATATCGGCAGTAATCCTGTTCTGAATTTATTGAATATTGCTATCATTTTATTTACATTTTAAAAGTTAAACCTTAACCCCAAACCGGCAGACGGTCGGAACTGTTCCAGATCTGTACCCCAAAAGACTTTTGTACGTCCTTGCAGAACTAATACAAAACGGTCTGACAGATACGTTTCAAAAGTGAGGCGACCGCCTGCTCCATAGATAAAATTATCTTCGCTCAATATCTTCGCACCGTCGTACAGCATCGCTTCGCCCCGGTTGATGCTTTCGTAGCCTACCACACCCGTTACGGCGAAATTCAGCGCGATGTTCTTACGGGCATCACCTAACAGGAAGAAACTGTAACCGCCTTCGGCAGTATAAGTTTCCTGTGGTATTTGGATACCTTTGTAGTCGTGGTATTGATGCGTGTACTCCAATGCCCAAAGCTGGTAGTTACCGTTTTTGCCGTTCACGGTCATTGCTACATTGATGTAATAATCATTACCAATTTTGTCATCGGACAATATGCCCGTGCTTACTTCCAATCCTTTTTGCTTTGGCAGCATTCGTTGTGCCTGTGTAACCGTGATGGCCACAAAGAGTAGCATCACGGTATAGATATACTTTTTCATTCTTATTGCTTTAAAGTGTTATTAAAATTTCAGGTGCATATCGTTTATCAAACGAGCTTTGATTAAATCTGAATTTTCCACCTGCAATGTTTGATGCCTGCCACCGTTCTTCTCGAAAATCTCAATCAGCAGCACTTTGTCATCAGCAATGGTAAACTGATCTAACAGGAACACGTTTTGCTCACTTGATTTTCCAGCAATACCATCTAATGTCTTGTAAGTTCTCAAAGGAGTTAAAGAGCGTTCCTGCACTACCGTACGTTTAGCAACTTTTTTATCGACCACTTTGAAATTGACAAAATCAATCTGGAACGGTACATTGGTACGGTTTCTCAATTCTGTATGGAAATAGTATTTACCGTTATGGATGTATATGCCTTTGAGGATAAACTGGATGCCGAAGCTCTTAGCCCCGATATGTTTTACAATGCGTTTGTCTTTCTTGTAAATGGTTTCCAACAGCAAGCCTGCCAATGAGGGCGAATTGTTGCCCAATTCTTCAAAAAGCACATCGTTTCCGTTGGCTTTATCTACTGCTTTCTGCATTGTCAAAAGGTCATAGCTCAACGCTTCGGGATAGGAACTGTAATACACATTGAAGCTGTAAAAGCGACCATCATTGGTAATAACCGAAAAATTGGTTTCTGCTTCAAAATCCTTCACGGATGCTTTTACACGTAAAACATTCTCCGCATCTTCCGCTTTTCCTGCTATCAGGTATTCGCTTCCCAAATCCACATAACGGATAGCCGTCGGGAAAATCAGGTGCGAAGTTTTCTCGTATGTTACTTCCATTTTGTAAGGCTCTATCTTGCCTAACGCAAGCGGAGTTCTCGCACTTCCCTGTGCATAAGATTGTACGGCAAAGCCGAGTATCAGGGCAAATGCCCAAAAGGTTTTTAAATGATTTTTCATTGTTTTATTTAAACAGGTCTAACTGACAGGTTTTCATTAATCGTTCATCGGGAGGTAAAAGCGTAGAACGAAAAATAACTTTGCTATTCACTTCGCTTTCTTTACGGAAGCGGGTACTGCTCTTGATTTGGCTATTCATCAGGCTAAATCCTAATTGGTGGATAAGCGTGTTATAAACCTCATACAATGGTGTACTTTCCCTGCCATCTACCTGGTTCCAGAACAGGTTAATGGTTTTAATGGAAGTTTCTCCTTGTTTCATAATCACGTCATTTAAAAGTTGTGTGAAGACAAGTGTGCTTTCCATTACCACACGGTCTGCTGTGATGGGGGTAAAAATGTGGTGCATTCCTGCCAATGCTTTCAGAATGCCGGGTATGTTCACAGTTCCGGGCAGATCGAAAAATACCACATCAATCGGAACAGGAGAAGCGTTTACATATTCCTGAGCTTTTTCCAATACGCTATCAGCCCCGTGTTGTATAATCTCATACGCCTTTTTATTAATGGTCATAAATTGATTATAAGCCTGTTTTTTCAGGGCTTCGTTTTCCATTACCATTTTCAGGTCACGTTCTTTCATTTTCATCAGGCTGTGCTGGGGAAAATCCGTATCAAATACGGCTACATTATAACCTAAGCGATAATGCAGGATACTTGCAGCAAGTGTGGTGAACGTACTTTTGCCGACACCGCCTTTTTGAGAAGAAAAAGCGATGAATACTGGTTTGTGTTTTGTACTCATATTTCTATTTATTTAATTATTTATTTACTCAATTACCTATATGCGTAAGTGCTTATGTCCGCAGATAGCCACCTCTGTATTTAGGTGTGTTGCTCTACACCGATATACTTGTGCAGGTAATTATCTACCTGTAAACCAAACTATCTATGTACTTAAATACACGCCTGCATCAGTAGGTAGATATGTAGATTGCTACAAACAAACTTGCTTACCTGAATACCTGCATTTGTGCATATCGAACAACATAACCAGGTATCTGAACAGGTACTTTTCTATGTGCCTGTTTTCTTATTTACCTGTATCGGTAGTTAAGTACTTAAGTTGTTACCTGCATAACTATCTACACACTTACATCCTTTTGTTGGTACAAATAAAAAGAGATAAACAAAGGAGTTTATCAATGTGGCAGTGTTTGGCGTTCAAAGGCAGTGTTTGTCCGAATACGTTATAGCAATACTCTCTTAAAGAGGGCTTTACTTTGTAAAATGATTTTTATTAACGGATTTATGCAAAAGGCTTTTGACAAATCGGGGGGTAACAAAGACGGCATCGAGCCGTTTTTCCCTGTTACTTTTAATCCGTCCCGCAGGGCGGATTTTTGTGTTCAACGGAACACGGCAAGTTATGTTTTTAGCTGCTTGAAATGCTTTCCACACCCAACTCTTGAAAGATTTTCTCGTGAAATTTTATGAAATAGTGTGAAGCCGAAAAAATAGGGCTGGCAAAAATAGTCTTTAAAAAATAGGGTGGTTGATTGATATATTTTTTATATTTGCTATTGATTTACAAGGAAGTTGAGAGAAGATGAATGCAGCAAGCACCATTACTAAATCGTTACCTACAACGATTACCCGCCTCGTAAACTACTCATTCTAAGCTATTTTTAGCATCACCGTTATTTTTTTAAAAAAAATTAAGATTGTGTGAGCAGATAAAATATTGCAAAGGAAAAAATGACTGCATGTTTTTCGAGGTAAAGGCGAATTTGCTTGAGCACACTCGCCATTTGGTTGGCAACAGTGCTTTTGGCAATGTTTAATTTTTCGGCAATTTCATCGTGACTTAAACCCTCATTTCGGCTAAGTTCATAAATCCGTCGACGTTGTGGAGAAAGCGTATCCAGGGCTTCACCAAGGAGAATTAATGTTTCTTTGTATAGGACACGTTGCTCACTCATGGCTTCCATTGTTGGCTGCTGGGAGATCACAAAATCCAGAATCGGCTTCCTGGAGGCAATTTTTTTCTGATAATCGAGCACTCTATTGGAAGCCATGCGGAAAAGATAGGCTTTGGGGTTTTCTATATTTTTCAGAAAATCCCTTTTCTGCCACAGGTCTATAAAAATATCCTGAACGAGATCGTCCGTGACATCCGAAAGACCGAGCATCCTATCGATAAAAGTAAAAATCTGCGGACTATAGCGGACATAGACAGCTGAAAAAGCGCTTTCACTACCTTCCGATAATTTGCGGAACACGTCCAATTCTGCACTATTTTCTATTTCAATGCTCATTTCAGGTAGTCGCGGAGAATTTATAAGCTCACAGCTGCCAAAACTAATGAAATATACACAAATTGCATAATCATCCTGCATGTGCATGGTATTTTGAGCAGAAAAAGTGCGCTTGTTAGGTAGACTTTACATACTCCGCAAAGCCTTATTGATACCTCACGATCATAAATTGGTAAACCTTTGCAGGATCGCCTTTTGTTACATTTTAATTTATTTTGCGATCTGCTTCACGCTAGCTAAACCGATCGCTGAACCTGCTAATTTTCGGCCCGGATCCATTAAAGAGGGTCTATTTTCGTTCAATTGTAAGAAGGTTGACAAGGCCATTAACTCAACGAAGCAGACCCTGTTTCGTATTTTTTTTTGTATATTATCTCACTATGAAAATAGTAGATATCACAAAAGACACTTTAATCAGTGCTCAGAAAGAAGGATTTACCGTATTAATCACCAAATTTAGTTCAGATCCGTTAAACCCAACCTGGATTGTCGACAAGGTTGAAAAAGACAAAATAGAAGCTAGCAAAAAAGCATTGAGCGAAAGCTACCAGCTATGCTATTCCATTAAAGAAGCTATTCTGACGATTGATAATCGTCCGTTCATCGGAAAATTGCAGCTAAGCCATTAATAGGGTTTGATCAATCAATTATTCAATACGCAATCGGAAGACTGTATTGTTTCGCTATCCCATTAGGGGTATGCCCAACAAAGCAGGATTACTATAAAAATAGGTAAACGGGAAAAGGCAGCCAGCGGTGGCTGCCTTTTCCGTTTACAGGCTACTTTTTTACCATCGTCAGCAATTTTTATCGCCGTCAATACTTTATTGCGCAATTCGCCGAGCTTATTCAATTCATCTTCCGTCAGGCTTTTCGCAGCATTAGCGTCAATCAGTTCAGCTGATACTTTCTGAATTCCAGGGGTTTCATTCCTGTCTGCTTTTTAAAAAGCCGGGTAAAATACGATGGATTTTCAAAACCAAGTTCATAAGCAATTTCTGCAACACCTTTCTCTCCTAAGCGCAGTAAGTTCTTGGCTTCTGAGATCATAAAAATATGGATCAGCTCCATGGCTGTTTTGCCCGTCTCCTGCTTGAGCAGGTCACTGAGATAGCGTGGCGACACAAAGAGCTGATCGGCCAAAAAGGCCACATTGGGCAGGCCGCTTTTTGCCAGCAGGCCCTGATTTACATAATTCCGAAGCTGATCGTTAAACTTGGATGCTGTTTTGCCGATGACCTGCGCCCGATCGATAAACTGTCTTTTGTAATAACGCTGCGCATATTTCAGGATGGAGGAAACATGGCTCAGCATAATTTCACGGCTGTATTCGTCCGGATTAGTATCGTATTCGTCCTGGATTTTTGCGTAGAGCTCCAAAATTAGCTGCTCCTCTTTCGGGGAAAGATGCAATGCCTCGTTCACTTCATAATCGAAAAAACTGTATTTTTCAATTTCCTTGAACAGTTCATGGCCATGCAGGTAGTCTTCGTGGATCATCAACATATAGCCCTTTTCTTCGAACTCCAGATTTTTCATCTCGATGATCTGCCGGGGTTTCGCAAAGAAGAGACATCCGTTATCGTGATCGTAGCGCGTACGGCCGTACATCAGATTGCCGGATTTAATCTTCTTAAACGCGATCACATAACAGTCGCTGGTAAATTCCCTATCCCCCAGCTTACAGTCCGAAAGACAGCCGACCAAGCTGAAGAGCGGATGCTGTGGCGCTTCCCAACGATTGCCCAGATGTAATTCTGTAAGGGTTCTATAATGTTGCATCGGTTTTCATTTTATCAAAGTTAAAAAATATTCTACCGGATTAGAGGTTTTTTAATGCCCATGCGCTGCAATGCTGACCTCTTTCCAGCTTTGGATATCTTCGAGCCTTTTCGTATACACATCATTGATGACCTGATAGGCAATTTTACCGAACAGAATGCGCTTGGGCGGATTTTCATTATCGATAATGTTTAACACCGGTGCTACCGTAGCTTCTGGGTTGCCCCAGGTATCAGGGTTGTCACCTGTCGCCGCAAAGGCTGCACGCACGGGCTCGTAATCCGTAATCTCCGAAGAAGTCTGAACAGCAGATGCTCCGGCCCAGTCTGTTGCAAAACCGTTTGGCTCAATCAAGGTCGTTTTGATGCCCAGGTGTGCCGTTTCCAAACCGATTGTTTCGATGAGCCCTTCTATGGCAAATTTTGACGCATTATATAAACCCAGTAACGGAATCGTGGTCAGACCAAGAAAACTGGAAACCTGAATAATATGACCACTCTTCTGTGCTCGCATAATCGGCAATACAGCCTGCGCTACCCACAATGATCCGAAAAAATTCGTTTCCATCTGATCACGCGCCTGCTGCTCGGAAGTTTCTTCGGTGGTACCAAATAAACCAAAGCCCGCATTGTTGATCAGTACATCGATGCGACCAAAATGGTCTTTAATCTTGTTGACAGCGGAAAAAACGTTTTCGCGGCTATTAACGTCCAATTTTACGGCTAAGAGATTGTCGCCATAGGCAGCTTTCAGCTCTGCCAAAGCAGTGATATTTCTTGCCGATGCGGCAACTTTATCGCCGCGTTGAAGTAAGGCCTCAGCCCATAATTTTCCAAATCCTTTGGAAGCTCCTGTTATAAAAACTATTTTGCTCATCGTTATTCTTTTTGTTTATCCAAAATTACCACTATTGGTACGGGGAGACTAACTCATTTGAGCTGAAGAATAGCACAGATTTACGGAGATCTCATTTTACAGCAGTGATTGCCTTTGGTTTGGTTATCTACCGCACTTGATTATGGACTTGAGCAGAGTTTAGCCTTCCTCGCTGGCAGATTCTGGTACCGTTTTTTTACCGGGTACCAATAGCAGGATCAGCCCGACCATAAAAGTGCAGATCAAGTGCCCTATGGTTCCATAATGATACGCCTGCTGCCAGCCATCTTTTGCGTAGTAAAAAATACGCCACCGATAATAACATAGCGAAGTGAGGCGTACTATGCGCGGGCGTGAATACCGTTTTAACGCAATATGGTTGAGCTGGATACTCGCTATAAGGCTACAGGCGTTCAAAATGACATAAAATACGTTTTCTAAAAAGTCCCGCAAATAAGCTCTGCGAGACTTCTTCCACAAAATTACTATGGAAAGTAACTAATCATTTAGCACATTTTTGAAAGAAATAAAGGCACATAAATACGTTTTGAAATTATAACCAATTATTAGCGTATAATAATTAATTTTGTTCCATAACAATGAAATAAATGTTCGAGATTTTCCAAAAATACCTTACTGATAAAATAGAACTTTCCGATGAGGAACTGCAGTTAATAGCATCTGTCTGCAAACAAAAAAAACTCCGCAAAAAACAGTTTCTTTGTCAGGAAGGAGATATTTGGCATTATAATGCTTTTATCTGCAGAGGTTTGGTAAAAACCTTTTCCATCGCTGAAAACGGGACAGAACACATCATCAACTTCGCCCCCGAAAATTATTGGACAGGCGACCGGGAAAGCCTCCATAGCGGAAATCCCTCACGGCTCAACATTGACGCTATCGAACCTACGGAAGTGATTTTGATTGAAAAATTAGCATTTGAAAAACTGTGTACAGAGATTCCGCAGTTAAACCAACTGGTTAATCAAATTATTCAGAAAAGCTTTATCGTTTCACAAGGTCGAATTTTAGCGAACATCAGTTTCACTGCAGAGGAAAAATATCAAAATTTCCTTGACAAGTACCCTCATATCGTCAACCGTATTCCGCAGCACATGATTGCATCTTACATTGGAATCACGCCCGAAACCCTTACCAGACTTCGTAGAAACATGTTCAAGAAATAAAAACGCTTCATTTCATTGACATTTGTTTGGCATTTTTTCGAGCTTTTGTCAATGGAAGAAAGCCTGCAGTTCCCGCATCTTTGTCTTATCAGAACAAAATTAAAAATAAGACAAAATGGACAAAATAGTTTTTATCACAGGAACAAGCACAGGCTTTGGAAAATTAACTGCAACAACACTTGCCAATGCAGGATACACCGTCATTGCCGGAATGCGAGGCATTTCAGGAAAAAATGAAGCCGTAGCCAAAGAGTTGGCGACACTTCCCAATATAGAAGTCGTTGAAATCGATGTAACCGATGATTTTTCGGTAACCAATGCTTTCGAACAAGTGCTTCAAAAGTATGGTAAAATTGATGTATTGGTAAACAACGCCGCCGTTTCAGGTTTTGGATTGTTGGAAGCATACAGTTTGGACAAAATCCGACAAATGTTTGAAGTGAATTTCTATGGCGTTATCCGAACTTATCAAGCAGTACTGCCTACTATGAGAGCACATAAAAGCGGTTTGATTATCAACATCAGTTCGGGTGCTAGTGCGCATACTTCTCCTTTTATGATACCCTATTTTGCATCGAAATTCGGCGTGGAAAGTATCACCGAAGGTTTACAGGACGAATTAAAACAGTTCAATATCGACAATGTTTCCATCCAGCCCGGAGTTTATCCGACAGAAATGAATACCGGCGAAAAAATAGGCATCAATGCAGACAAACCTGAAATAGCGGAGCTCTACGACCCGGTGGCAACTGAGCAATTCAATGCTATCGGAGCAGCATTATTTGGTAAGATGAAAGAATTCAATATGAATCCGCAAACCATTGCAGACGGAATTTTAGAATTGATTCAGATGAAAGGAGGTTCCCGTCCGCTACGTTTCCCGCTGGATGCTGTAGCACAGGGAACAGATTTAGAGTTCATCAATGCAAGAGCCGAATTGAAAGCTAAATGGCTCGCTAAATATAGCGATTAACTACTCATAAAATAAATAGATTAAGGTTGAAGAATTTACGCTTCAACCTTTTTTTATTTCTAAAGATTAAAACCAAACCTCAAATATCTCTTAAACCAAGTTCAATTTCATTGACATTTGTTTGCTTTTTTTTCAAGCTTTTGTCAATGGAAGAAGACCACTGAATGTCGGAGATTTGCTTTATAAAATAACGACAAAAAAATATCACAATGAGCAATTTAAAAAAACAAATCAAAGCCAACGCAGCAGCAGTAGCAAGTGCACTTTTATTATCAGCAGCAGTTTCAAACACTTCAGCGCAGGAAAAAACAGGAATTCTAGGAATCGACCACGTGGGCATCAACGTTCCGGATATGAAACAAGCCGTGAACTTTTTCACGGATGTTTTGGGATTTTCGGCGGTAACAAGCTTAGGTCCGATTCCTTTGGATGACGCCTGGAAAAAGAATAATCATATGAATCCCAAAACTGGTCCAGTATCCTTCAAAATGGTAAAAGCAGGAACGGGAGCCAACATCGAATTATTCGAATATCAGGACAATAAAGGAAGTTCACAACAACCTGGAGGAGACGATATCGGGGCGAGTCACATTGCTTTTTATACAAATGATATCAACAAAAGTGTAGCTTATCTTAAAAGCAAAGGCGTACAATTCTTGGGAGAACCGTTTTTGATGCCATCAGGAGATACAGAAGGTGAAACTTGGGTCTATTTTGTAACACCTTGGGGGTCTAAAATGGAATTGGTTTCTTACCCGAACGGAAAAGGCTACGAGAAAAAAAATCCAGCAACGATTTTATGGTCACCTAAAGATGCTTTGAAAAACCAAACTGAAAAATCAGATTCAAAACCACTTTCTGAAAATGAAATTAAATCTTTAGTAGAAGGACATTTAGCGATATGGAACGAGAGAGACCTTAAAAAACGTGAAGCTTTGATGGCAAAAATCTATGCGGACAATATTGAAATGGTAGACAGTCACTTTATCGCTGTCGGTCACAAAGAAATCAATGGTTTTGTGGACGGATTGCAACAGAAAAGTCCAAATTCTAAATTTTCTCACATCAAAGCGATAGAGGTTAATCATAACATTGCAAGACTCTACTGGCAAAACGGAACTCCTGAAAAACCAGATGCCGTAACAGGAATGGATTTATTCGTTTTTGAAAAGGGTAAAGCTGTAAAACTATACGTTTTTGTAGACGGCAAAAAATAGTTTTCTCTCTTAAAATCTTAAACAAACTTTAAATATAAACAAATCGATGAATGAGGATTCATCAACAAGCTTCTTGTTCAATTATCCAAAAATTTAATCAAACTCCATTTTTAACATTTAAAATAAAATAGTATGAAATCATCAGTAATTAATCCAAATTCAGCCAACGAAACACTAATCCGTGAATTGTACAGAATCGCAGAAGAACAGGATACACAAGGTTTTGTCGATCTTTTTGCAGAAGACGGCTATTTCTGGGACGTATCTGCAGGAACCAAGTATTATGGACAAGACATCGGCAAAACTGTAGATGTTTACGCAACAGCTTTTCCGGACATGCACAGGGAATTGTATGATCTATATGTCTTGGAAAGTGAGAACACAGTAGTCGTGGAATTATCTTTAAACGGAACTCATAAAGGCCCGCTTGAGTTACCTTCCGGAACTATTCCCCCGACAAATAAAACCATGCAGACCCCTTGTTGTGATGTTTTCAAAATCGAGAATGGAAAAATAAAATCATTTCATTGTTACACAGCCGCAACGATACTTTTAGGTCAATTGGGCATCTTCTAAATACTTTAAAATCATTAAGGCAAGTGATAACCCATCATTTGCCTTGTTTGACAACTAAAATCAAATGAAAAATATAATAGACTTACTGAACTGGAGATATGCCACAAAAAAAATGACGGGAGAGAAAATTTCTTCTGAAAAAATCAATAACATTTTGGAAGCGGCTCACCTGGCTCCTTCTGGAATTGGATTGCAGCCTTACGAAATCATCGTTATCAGTGACCCCGAAATCAAAAAGAAAATATTGCCCATTGCTATGAATCAGCCTCAGATTGTAGAATCTTCGCATCTTTTGGTTTTTGCAGTCTGGGACGAATATGCTAAAGAGAGAATCGATCATGTATTCGATTATCTGACGGAAAAACGCAACGTTGATTCTGCTAAATATGACAAACAAAGAGAATATTCAAAGCAATTTTTCGGAAATATGAGTATCGAGGACAACTTTCATCACGCAGCCAAGCAGGCGAATATTGCATTGGGTTTAGCGATTGTTGCAGCGGCTTCCGAGGGAATAGACTCTACACCAATGGAAGGTTTTGACCCGTTAGCGCTCGACGAATTTTTGAAACTTCCATCCAAAGGTTTAAGAAGCTCAATGCTATTGGCTTTAGGTTACAGAGATGCGGAAAATGACTGGAATCTTAAACTGGAAAAAGTACGCAAACCCTTTGAAGAGTTTGTGACCTTTCTTTAATAACTAATTTTAAATAAAATAATATGAATCATTCACAAAAAATTGGAACATCCACTAATCACGATAAAACACAAACCACAGGAATTACGGTGAGCGCTTACTACAAAGTACATCCCGATGACAGACAGGTTTTCATTGATGCCGTTATTCCAGAAATGATTGCCGCAAACGAACTGGAGGGCTGTATTTATTATGCTTTTTCACAAGACTTGACCGATGAAAATACATTTCATCTTCTGGAAGGCTGGAAAGATAAAGAAGCTTACGAACGTCACGAAAATTCGGAAACGTTTCTGAAAGCTTTGAGTACGGTGGTGAAAAACGTCAGAATTCTTGACCGCGAGGGAGTTCGCTACGACGTTTCAAAAATTCATATCGACGACCCGCGCGGAAAGGTATGATTAAGATTTCAATGAAAGCCTATACATTTTAATGTAAAAAATCAAAATTGTAATGCGATAGTCCCAATCATCAATATGAGACAAAAGTACAGACCAGTTTGTCTATTTGCGATTTTAAAGTGTTATCTTTGTATACTTAAATAATAAGCATAATGTCATTACCAAAAGAAAGGATTCTGGACAAAGCACTTGACCTTTTTGCTAATCAGGGCTATAATTCAACTGGAATAAATCAGATTATTTCTGAAGCAAATGTCGCCAAGGCAAGTTTTTATCAGCATTTCAAATCTAAGGAGGACCTTTGTGCCGCATTCTTGGAGGCAAGACACAAGTATTGGTTTGATCAGCTGTACAATTTCACAAATGACAAAACTGACGTAAAATCAAAAATTATTTCCTCCTTCGACTTTTTGATCCATATGAACGCAAAGGAGGATTTTAGAGGATGTAGTTTCTTAAATATCCTTGCAGAAATACCCAACGATAATATTAAAATCTTGAAAGTAATTCAGGAGCACAAAAAAGATCTGAGGGACTATTTTTCCTCACTTATAAGTGAGGAAAATATCTCAGAACATATCTATTTGCTATTTGAAAGCTCCATTATGGAAAGCAAAATGTTTAAATCAAATCAATTGATCGAACGTTCAAAGATGATTGTCGACCGTTTGGTTTAGAAAAAAAGTCACTTATAGTGGTAAACAAGTGACTTTGGAATTTGAAATAAGTGGAACTAGATAATCCGAGCACTTTTGTTACTAGTTCCACTTATACAAATCATGCCTATTTAAATTTGCGATCCTCTTCATCGATCGCTAAGTCGTTGATACTTGCATAGCGTTTTCTCATTAAGCCGTTTTCGTCAAATTCCCAGTTTTCGTTACCATAAGCCCTGAACCATTGACCATCCTCGTTCATATACTCGTATTCAAATCTCACAGCAATACGGTTATCGGTATGCGCCCAGTATTCTTTTTTAAGTTTATAGTTCAACTCTCTTTTCCACTTTTCAGAAAGAAACTCAACGATGGCTTCTCTTCCATTGACAAATTTGTCTCTATTCCTCCATTCGCTGTCAATTGTATAAGCTTTTGAAATTTTCACTGGATCCTGCGTGTTCCAAGCATCTTCTGCAGCTTGAATTTTTACCAATGCAGTTTCAAATGTAAACGGTGGTAGCGGGTGTTTCTGTTCCATTTTTTTAAAATTTAATTGTGCTAATTATTTGTTATGCATGAACAACCGATCTTTATTTCCTTTAATTCTCTAATCAATTACTCAATTGCTATAGACAAATGTATAACAAAAAAACAACACAGACAAACCTGTCTGTCTGTGTTTCAAGAATAATTTTAACTTGATGGATTTAACAGCGTCAAGCCCCCACAATCATTGGTCGATAAAAGGTTCTCAACCTATAAACAGCAGCGGTAAAATTAACGCCTCCCCAAGTAGAGGGAGAATATCGCAAAAGTCCTTTATTAGCAAATCTATTGTGGCCATACATCAATCCGTCCAAAATGGCCTTCCAACCTACAGCACCTTCAGCACACCGCTGTCGGCTCTAAGACTGGATCCGTTGGTAGCAACCGAAAGCGGACTGGAAAGATAAACAGCCAGGTTTGCGATTTCCTGCGGATCAATGAATCGCTGGAGGAGAATGTGCGGATTAGACTGATCAATGATCGCACGCTTCATCGATTCAACTTCCAGCTGATTTGAGAACGCAATCTGTTCTACCGCTCTGGCAACACCGTCCGGAGTTAAGCCGTCCGATCGGACAGCTTCCTGTGCTGAAGTGCTAAAGCGATCTCCGGAAAATAAGGACCTAGTTTGACCTCTGCTTCGGACCAGGTTCGTACCTGCTTCGGACAAGCAACAGATATTGAACAGGTGCTGTACAGTTGTTGAACAGACCCTGAACAGGAAATATCTGGTCAGCAATGGTTCAATATTGGTTACCCTAGCGTCCATTTCCGAAGGTGGTACGAAGCAGGTACGAACACAACCCCAAGTATTGATCATATCGAATGTCTGTTATATAATGCCTGCGCAAAGCGGATATAAGATAGAGGTATACCCTATTTCAATGTCATACGCTTGACGATTAAACCAAATTCTTCAGAGTACTAGCTTCAATCCAATGGAAATATTCCGTCCCGGAAGGGGGGCAAGATATTTGAGTATGGAATTTTGCGGACGTGCTTCTACATTCAATAGATTATTTCCCGAAATATAATAGACAAACTCATACTTTTTTAGATTTACCTTATAACCTAATTGTCCTGTTAACAAAGAATAAGCTGGCATCGGCGGCTCAATATTGATGTTTTTACCCAAATAACGTTGTTTCAGGTACTGATCAAAATTGGCGTTCCCAAAAAACTTTTTATAGTGAAGTGCAGCCGACATTCCATACCTACTGGTTGGTAGGTTGGGCATAAAGTCACCTTCTGCCCATTTGCGCATGTTGTCATCCGAAGTATTTATATTTTTGACGAGATCAGCGAAAACATTTAACGCTACATGACAATCTTTTGCCCATGCATAGGTATAGCCTCCCTCTAGCTCCCAGCCCTGAATTTCGGTATCTGAAGCACGCCATTCCTTGACCAAAAAACCTCCAGAACGAGAAATGCCTGTATGGGCCAAATAGAGGTAATCTTTAAAAAAACTGCGGTAATGCGTCGCCGATAATTTGAATCCTTCATATTTTACCCCTGCGGATAACTCATAGGAATTTGAGCTTTCCTTGTTCAGTCGATCATCTCCATTTTCTTCTACCAGGATTGCAAAATGATCATTTCCGGCATAAAGTTCATTTACCCCCGGTGCGCGTTCTGCGTGTGAAAATGTAGCTTGTACATAGGCCATGTCAAAAATTGAATACTTGATATCTCCCGAAAAATGGTTTAAGCTAAAATCTCGGGCTGAAAGATCACCTCCGGCCATCCCCCTGCTGCGCTGATAAGTGGGATCGCTCAATGTACGCCGCGCAACCCAGTCGTGCCGATAACCTACATGAAGGGCAACTGGATTAAGTTCTATTGTCTGCAAGGTAAAGATACCTCCTTCCCGACTCAGATTATTGGGGATATAACGCCGATCGCCTTCTCCCTTTAAGGTCACAACTGAAAAATCAACCCCACTCGTCCCAAACCAAAAACGGTTGAACCGTTGCGTTATCTCCGATCGAAGCGCATGACGCTCACTATCGAACTTATTGACACGGTACCTGCCCAAGAGCTCCCGGTCGTCTGATACCTCACCGCGGTAATTAAATTTAACCGCCGAGATCAACTGTGTTTTTGGCTTAAAAGCAGATTCTACCTGCCAGGCATATGAATAGCTGCGCGTATTAATCGGTTCATATATCGGGGTCCAAACTGTCGTGTGACTATGGACAGGCTTGTTGCGCTGCCCAAAACCCGGAATACCATAATAGCTTTCAAGCGCGTAAAGCCCCAGACCCAGTTGAAAGTTGTCTCTGATATAGCTGGCTCCTGCGTTGACAGCATTTCTCTCGGCGTGGCTATTGGGCATCACGCCACGCTTGACCGGTGCGTAATCTGTAATCCCATGAACGACTTCAGTGTAAAGTGGCGTGTTGGGATCCTGCCCAGCGACATATTTGTCATTGTGGGGATTTAGGACCTTTGATCCATTGATAAATGAATAATCTTCAAAGGTATACAGATCGGCCTCCGATAAGCCCCACTTTGGATCGCCCATACGCTCGATCACGAACTGGCTCAAATAGGGATATAGCGTCAGATTTCGAATGGTCTCCCGATCGACATTTACCTGTGCCATTGCGGCGGTCAAATGATCGATCTTTGGATCATAAGCAATGGCTGCTTTTGTATTGCCCGGGATCTTGAGATTTCCGTGCCTGAGCCTCATTGCGCCAATATGTCCCACCCAGTACTTTCCAATGTTTGCATTGAAAGCCAGCGATTGGCTATTGCCATTATTCGTTCCTAACTCCGCATTGGCCTGACCTGCAATCTGCTTGGGCAGACGATTCATCGGAATGGTGTTGTCTTTAACATTGACCGCTCCACCAATGGCCTTTCCGCCGAATAATACAGTCGCAGCACCCTTGTACAATTCTATTTCGCGTAGATTGTCCATATCGAAATTGGGGTTTAAGTTTGGACTGATACCCGATAAATCATTGATCGAAAGCCCATTGGACAGCACACTTACCCTGCTACCACTTAGACTCCGTATCATGGGCATACCAGAATTGGGGCCAAAAGAAGCATTTTGTATCCCAGCGATATGGCTCAATGTTTCACCAAGCGTTTGTGCCTGTATACGATTGAGCTGCTTTCGATCCAGCCTCGTCTTTTGCCCATAGCCCGGTGCAAAGCCAGTGGTCTCCGCGGTCGGAAGTGTATAGCTTCGCAATGTATCCACTGTTGGTTTACGCTGCGCATGTGCAGTTTTTGTGATCGCTAATAGCACGAGAGATGCTAAAAAAACTTGTTTCTGATACCGTATCATCCTGTAGCCTATTTCTGTTTGAGCTGCAAAATTAAAAAAGATAACAACAAATGCAATATTGTTGCATTAATAATTTACAATCATTACCTTCGTCAAAAATTTACTGCACATGAAATACATCAACAAACCAATCGTCCTTGCCGGGGCACTGATTCTGATGCTCGGAGCTGCATCATCCTGTAAAAAGGAAACAGCGCCTACGCCCACTGAAATCTCGCTTTCGTTACCATCGCAGGTCAGCCTTCGCTATGGCGAAACACAGGAAATTAATCTGCCGAAAGACCTATCTGCAAAAGCAGGACTTACGTTCAGCTTTGACTTTTCCCAGATTGCAGACATCAATTTGGGCAACGGGGTTAAACTCAGTGATAAATTGAACCAAGCCATCAAATTTGACAGTGAAAAACAAAACATACTGATCAACAGTTCCCTACTCTATCCAAACGGAGCTCAATCGAGCAGCGCACGGATTCCCGATGATTATAAAGTCACTGTCATAGCCAAAGAATCTCAGGGCAAAGTTGTAGGGAAAGAAAGTTTTTCGCTCAAGATAACAGCTGGATCTATTGCTATCAAAGGCCTAAAAAATGGCAACGAGTTACCTTATTCGTATGTACTGTATGGCGACCAATCTACTGATTTTGAAATCGATCCGCTCGGCCTACCAACTGCAGGCGCGAGCTTTAATTTGGTTAAAAAGGATGGACAAGAAAACATTGCTTCAATAACGGGTACGCATATCAAATTAGCAAAGGATGCGGGCGATCCGGAAAAAAAAGCTGAAAAGTCGTTCGATTTGACTCCCGAACTTAGAAAAGATGGTTTTCCTGTCGCCGCCACTACTTTCAGGGTCATTCTGATTCCACAGATTAAATTTTTGTTTGGGCAATATTATCCCGATCTAAACTTGACCATAGACTTTAGTCTGATACATATCGGTCTCTCAAATGGTTATGTCTCTGCAGCGCCAACCCTGTATCCCGAAAAATATAAATCTGCTTTTGAACTGGTTTCCATACAAAAAGATGGACAGGCATTTACAGATAGCGAAAAGCTGTTTAGTGTAAATGCCCAAACAGGCGTTGTTTCCGTGAAAAAGAGCGACAGTTTGAAAGCTGGCAACTATAAGGTGACCACAAAGGCTGTAACAACGGCGGGGCTAGAATTTACGGCTAGCCTCACTTTAGCCATGTCTGAAGGATAATCGTACTATCCTGGTTTCCTCCCCAAGCCAAACAAATGATAAAAGCGCACTGCAGGAGTGCGCTTTTATCATTTATGCCATCACGTATTATTTTCGCCTCCTATTGTTCCATCTACCGATCATGTGGTTTGATAGTTGGTTTACCCTGGTTAAAGGATAAGGCGTTGATCCGAAAAGTTAAAAACAATCCATTTTCGTCCAAATTCAGAAGGTTACTATGTTCCCAAAAACTGTAGAATCTTTCGCGCAGGCGACGCGACACCTCCAGCATGCTATTGAGCTGTGCGGCAGGCAGCACAGTTTCTATGGAAGCCCGGACAGCAGGATCCAGGAGCACCATTTTAGCGCCCTCCTTGTCCCGGCCAGCCTCATATTTCTGTAGCTGATTGACACAAAAAAGCATGTTGATGTAATGGGTGCTGCTCACCTTCACCAACCAGTCCGAAGCAATCAGCATCCGGCCGGCCCTGTCGGAGATCATCTGCTTCTCGCCATCGCTGCCGAATATAAAAAAACAACGGTTCTTGCGGTAGCAGAGCACAACCCGGTGAACTGGAAGCTCACAACTTTTCTCAGATCCCGCTGCCGCTTCCAACGAGTGGATATATGCCCGTAATGCGGGCATGCTCCGCTGCTCCTGCCAGGCGGTCAGCAGGTGGCTATCGGGAAGCCCCGGGCTATCCATGCCCGACTGCAGCAGGCTGATTTCCTCAGCGAGTTCAGCCTGCCTTTGTAGCAGCTGTTCCATCTGTTCCTGCAGGGTACGCTCCTGCCTGCGCAGATCGGCATTGGCCGTGAGCAGGCTCCTGCGCTGCGCGATCAGGTCTGCCTGTCGTTGCTCTCCCTGCTGAATCGTGCTGCGTACCTGTTCAATCTCCGCAATAAGGCGTTTATTCTCCTGTTTTAACTCCAGTTTGCGCTGTAGCAGCACGGTATTATGATCTTCGAGCCTGTCCTTACTATCCTGCAGCTGATCCATCCGTTTAAATATAAACAAGGCCTGCTGCGGGTGGCGATACAGGTATAAGCAATAGAGCAGCAAGGGCACAAAGAACACCCAAAAATCATGTCTAAAATAGGTATTGAAAATCGTATAACCTTTGTGCTGGCTCAAGACGACCGTCACCAGCAGCAGCTGCAGAGCCGTTAGCAGGCCCAGTGTCATACAGAGGAAAAGCAGCCATCTGTAGCCCAGCAGCCGCTGATTAAAAACAGCGGTGATCGCGGATCTGGTATAGCAAAGCAAGTGCAGCACCCGGGCGATGTAGTATGCATACAGGACGAGCAGCCCTGTGGTTGCCCCGATAAAAAAGAGGGTATTGGGCCTGTTCCAGCGTTCCAATGGATGATCGATCGCGCTCCCCACATTGATCCAACTCGCGTAAATCAATATACCCAGGCCGTATAGTCCTATCTTCAAAATTTGATTTTTCCTCATACCTATAGAAATAAAAGTAACCTTTACTTAAACACCCCGCAAGCCAATAGATAATTTTTTAAAGCGATTTAATAATTGTGTAAACTATTAATTTAGCCCCTTTAGGGTCTGGCTCCAGTGAAAAAAGAAAAAATGATACCGAATGTACCGAACACAGCACATTCGGTAAATCCCCTACCAATAGCCCTTGACAGTGATTTAAATAGCATTTTTCTTTGTACCTCACCTAAAAAAAGAGAACTTGATTATGAAAAAACCATTTAATACCGACGGCGTAAATGCCTTCCAGCAAGAATTGTTATCCGCTCCCAAAGGCTTCCGTCACCTACAGATAAAACGTATACGTCAAGATTTCAAGAACTTTGTGTGCGACTATTTTGACTTTAGCGAAAGGCAGCTCCAGCAGATCGCGAGCATGACTGCTGCGCAGGCGCTGGCGTTGGGCAAGTGCATTGCCGACAGCTGGGGGCTGGGCCTGCCGATCGATTTCTGGAAAGACATTCCACTTACACAAAAAGATGCCAAGGATATCATCCTATCGCAGACCAACAGTAGCCTGGCCCGAGCAGCACAGATCTGGATCAGGTACCATCCGTTCGAAGCCTATTGTGAGCCCAAGGAAGCGGTCCAATTTGAGAACAGCAATCTCCAAAAAATTAGGCTCCGGTAATTTCCTATTCCGATCCACGCCAAGTTTTTGCAGGGGCTGATAGGAGCTTAACCTCGGCGTAAGCGGCACCGTTGCTGACCGCCCCCATTAACCAATTATGAAACTGTATGAAGAAAAGTCCCCTACATATCGACCGATTTGTCGCGCAGCACGGCATTCAGCCCAAGACAACACGGAGCAGGCCCGATTTTGTGAAGTATCCCCTACAGGGGGTTCCCTGGGAGCTCATCAGCCTGCCCGATTGCCGTATTGCGCAACAGTCGCGGGCCTGTATTGGCGTTCATATCAAACTTGTCGAAATTACATGCAGCACAACGGTGTGCATTCCCTATTCGGCATCAACCCCCTGCTGCTGCCTGTTTGTATTCTTTGAGGGCAGGCTGCAGCTTTACGGGGAGGGAAGCCTACCCCAGACGATAATCGAAAGGCCAAACGGCATGCGCATGGGTTATCACCCTGCGGGCGAATATATGATTCTATTTTCCGAAGGTAGTCATCGCTTTATGTTCATCAGCATAGACAAAGATTTGCCCTGTAACTTAGCGCTCCATTTTCCGGCTTTTGGAGATCTGCTCTCGGCCTGGTTCAATTCCAGCGCTGCAGCGCTTCTTTTACCCTACATCCCCCTATCCAAAACAGTCGGCAACCTGCTGGACAAACTCCGGTTCAGCCAGTTCCGAAAAATCAAAGATGCCATTGGACTACTGAGCACCTTTGAGCAGTGCGTCAACTGGTATCATAAGCAAATGGCCCTCCTGCAGCAAGCGGACAACGACTCCCTTGCTGCTGCGGGGCAATCCCTGCAAGATTACCTGTTGCGCAATTACAACGATGACCTGGCCTTGCGCATCAGCTTCATCTGTCAGCAATTTGGCTGGAGCAAACATCAGCTAAACCGTATTGTATCGCTACAGCTCAAAAAAGGCATCCGAGCCTACATCGAAGAGACCCGTATGGCGCGCGCCTGCATACTGCTCAAGAAAAGCAAGCTGACCATTGTTGCCATTTCATTGGAGATCGGCTATACCGACCCCGACTATTTCAGCAAGCTATTCAAGCGAAAGAAGGGCCTTTCGCCGACAGATTACCGCAACAAGGAAGCCTAGCGGCTAGCGCCGCATACTGGACAAAAAATTGTGTGCATACCTAAAATAGATCTTTGCACCGCCAAAACTACAGCTCTTTGGCGTTTTGGTGGGCTAACTTTGAATCAACGTATTTAACTAACGTCGTAAACTAAAGTATGAAAACACGGTATAAAAGAAAATTTGCCCTATTCCCGCGATGCCGGTGAAGGTGAGCATAATCAGGAAATCCAGCGGTGATAGGCAGCTGGCTCCGCAGCAAACAATAATAAATCACAACAACACAAACAAGCTTATGGAAAAGCGCATCACAATATCGGTACATCAACAGGAACAGTCTGCAAGCTCCACAAAACGCGGTAGTTTAATCCGCCGGATAGCGCGCTCGATCTATCGTCGTCTGCCTGATCTGATCATTTATGGTTATGCTTTTATGTACATGTATACAGGATGGGCCAAGTTTATGAACATGGCTACTTTCATCAGCGGTAATAGTAAGATCCCCTATCTGGGCGCTTATGCGAAACTGATCGGCTATGGCATCCCCGCTTTGGAGATTGTGCTTGCTATCCTGCTGATTGTACCTGTATATTGGATTAAGCGCTTTGCACTGAGGACCGCTACACTACTTATGGGAACGTTTACAATTTATTTGTGCCTTATGGTCCGATTTGTCGAGAATAAGCTCTGTCACTGTGGTGGTGTGATTGAATCCATGGGCTGGAAAACGCATATCGTCTTTAATCTTATTTGGCTGATTGCGGGAATCTTTGCCCTGGTAAGAACAAAAGTTAATCATCTTTAAAATTTAAACCCATGGGAACTTTAAAAAAATATGGGCAATTGCTACTGGGTGTAGCAACAATAGGCGGCGCGATATTGACGCAGTCTTTTACTAATAATTTAACGCCTCCTTCAGGAGATTATGTACTGATTAGCGGAACATGGGAGCCGAAATCCAACTATCCTCTTGGGGATTGTACCGAAAATCCATCGGCTGACTGTTCTTATGAGAAGATTGGAAGTGCACCTGGACCGATGAACGACGAGTTTAGAAACCCAGCCAATTTCCAAACTGTGGATCATGGTAAGTTTGAGACGAACGAGGAATAAAAGGAGTAAATTTAATGGAAGGCGCCTGATAGATCTATCAGGCGCCTTTCTTTTACTTTAACTTTGCTATCAAAGCTTTAAATTCCGAGTCATTTTTAGCATTTCCCACTCGTGGTATCTGCGTTGAAATTATACGCATTTCCTTATCAACTAACAGCTGTCTCGGATAGCTCATCACGTTCAAGAATTTTATGATCGGATGGTTTGATTTTTGGCCCATCGTATATAAGTTTACATCTGTGGCATCGGTATAAGCTCCGCTAGCCACCGATGCCTTCCATTGCGCAAAGTTTCCATCAATGGATACATTCACAAAAACCAGATCTTTTCTATCCTTCAGTTTCTCTTTGATCGGTTTCAAGTTTTTATTCAAAATCCGGCAATTACCGCAGCCCGTATACCAGAAGTCGAGCAAAACATATTTCCCCTTAAAATCAGCTAGATGAACAGGATTACCTAAACTATCTTGAAACTGGAAATTAGGCAGTGCTACCCCGTTGGAAATATTTTTCAAAAAGGATTCCAGCTTCCGTTTATAGCTAGCATCAGAAATCTGACTTATCACGTTTTGTCTTTTCAAACTATCCATTTTGGCGTAACTTGTATAAAAATGACGGTACAATGCCCGATTTATCAAATCTTTGTCGATCATACTTTCATGCCATTCGTCTTCGAATATAGATCCTAACCAGTCGGCATACCTAAACCGAAGCATAAAGTACAGCTGCATATCATTGGCATAGTGAAAACGAGCATTTTTCAGATTAGCTAAACCAGTTCCCCGCTGCGTATAAGTCTGTAATAACAAATGCTTTTGATCTTCCAGTTCAGGAAACTTTTTACTCAACCAATTAAATTGCATATGCAGCGTTGTCAATATATTAGATTCGGATCTGCCAATCACATTTAGTTTAAATAGCGAATATAGCTCATTATTTAACAAGCGCTTATATGCATTTAATACCACGAACTGGCTATCCCTTTTTGCATAATTATACTTGATGCTTGATACCAGTTTATCGTAGAGAACGGGTGACAGATTTGCGGGCGAAGGTAAAACTATTTTGTTTTCTTGTTGTTTATCGAGCAATACGAATGTTTTTTCAATCTGTGCCAGTTTATACTGCAAAGTAAACTTCGCCGAGCCCTTACCCTTAAAGGAAAGGCCACCATGACCATCATCCAAAATGACAACCTGATCTCCTGGGCAAATCAAATAATCTAACCAAAATAATTTGTCGATACTATCCTTATCTGTCCCGATAAATGAGATATTGCGAAACTTTAAATCGTTATCAAAAGTAATCGTGTATCGATTACCTTTTCTCTTGGCTATTTGTTTTTGCAAAGGTATGTGACTATTAAACTCAAAATTGTCTTCAGTCCAGTAGCAATTAATGGCTACTATTCCTTTGCTTGCCACTTTCGTTTTAACGGTGACGGTGGCTGTCTGCGCATATAATTTGCTCCAAAACGCGATGCTTAGGCTTAAAAAAGCCATCAATAGTGTGGTTTTAATCGTTTTCATCATTACTTAGCTTTTGTTATTAATTCCTGAGGGATTACCGGAAACGTGTATCGAGGATCATTTGGAGGAAGTGTATATACGCTGCCGGCCAGTTTCCGCGTTAGGGTCTTCGCAAACCGAGGGTCTTTATTAAGCCGTCTCAGATCTTCCCAACGACAGGTACCGGTAAAAACCAACTCTTTGTTCCTTTCCTCAAGTATCCGTTGGAGTGCAGCCTCATCTGTTTCATCAACTACTGGCGAATAATTTTTATAACGCTTTCCACAGAGCGTATTCAATAGGTCGGCTCCTACCTGCCACTTTCCAGTACGAGCTAGGCATTCCGCCTTAATAAGCAGCATTTCATTGGTTGCCAAGCCTGAAAAAAGCCCTACAGTACCTGTGTAACGCCCTTTGAAGGATTTTGTCCCGTCGGCGTTTAGTCGGAAAAAGGCAGCTTTCCGAAGATCGTTGGCTTGATAGCTGGAATAAAGAGATTCATTGACTCTAAGATTGCCAAACGATAGCAGGGAATAACTAATCGGACCAGCATAAAAAATCACCTCCTTATTCCCTACATCTAGCGTAGGAAAAGGCAACGTCGCAGCTGTATTCAAGGTCGAGAAATCGAGCAGTTCGCTTTGATTTTCAAGATACCTTTCTACATAATCCTTGGCCTGTTCATACTTCTCCATCAGCAAATACACCTTTGCAAGCATCGCCAAGACCGCAAGCCGTGAGGGCCTGGTCTTGTTTGCAGGAACAAGTGGCAATAGTGCAAGCGCAGCATTCAGATCGGTAATCACCTGGTTATAACAATCCTCTACTGTCGACAACTTGCCCGATACGCCAACATCCGACACATCCCTTAGCGGTAGTACACAAGGCTCATTTGCCCCCTCCTTATATGGCGGGGCATAAAGTTGCAGCAGCTGGTAATAGTGGAAACCGCGGTAAAATAAGGCCGAACCCCGCACATTGTCTCTTTCGGCACTCGTTTGGGTCAATTTCTCCATCCCTTCCAAGGCAATATTAGCATAAGCAATTGCCCGATAAGGGACGGTCCAATCTCCCGTTCCGACACCAATGGCTCCTTCATAGATATCTTCTTTCCAGATATAAGCATTACGCTCAGCCGATAGGCCAGCTGTCAAAGCTGTATTTTCTAGCAGCTGAATATTATCAGACGCGACAATATCAATGCCCGGTGTCGTATTCATGACAGCTGTATTATCCAATAAGGACTGGTAGTCTGCGACGGAATTTAAAATTACGTCACTATTTTTTGATTTTACATCGAGCCAATTATCCATTTTTTTGCATGAGCAGCAAAACAGGATCACAGCAAGATAAAAGCTATATTTTTTCATTTGTTTATCCTAATCATCAGTGTTAATTCTTAAAATTGAATTCGGGCACCTAGTGAGTAACTCCGCGGTACGGGATAAGCTCCCCAATAGTCGTTCACCTCAGGATCAAGCCCCCATTTATTCTTGCGCCAAATAATACCGATGTTATCGACATAACCATAAAGCTCCAGTTTAAATGGTTTAAAAGTAAACCTGTAAGACAAGGAGATATCCTGAAAACGAATATGATCACCCGGTAACACCAAGGCTTCCGAGTTTTGATAAAAAGTATTCCGATTTACATTAAGAGGATAAACAAGCGACGGCATTGACGTTTTATCATTGGGATGCGTAGGGTCAAAGGCAAGCAGATAGTCGGCATTCGGATCAGCGAATACTTCCGTTAAATTTGTGCTACTACTTTTCTTACGGAAAAAGAAACCTGCTTTAAATAGCACGTTAGCTGAAAGCGACCAGTTCCCGTAGGAGAAGTTATTACGCAAAGAACCAAAAGAAGTCGGTCGACTGCTTCCATGATAGATCACATTATCCATGGTATTACTTGCGATGATACCCGTATAATCTTTACTAATTTCACCATTCAGATAGCCTTGGGGATCGCCGTTTTCATTGAGTCCTGCGGAACGGTAGCTGTAAACACCGTATAGTGAATTGCCCTCTTTGATGTATAATCCATAACGAGCAGAACCGCTGATGGAGGCAGAATTTGACACGAGATATTGCGTCGGATAATCTTCACTAAAAGATTGCACGCGATCCTTTAAGAGGCTCCATAACAGCACTGTATTCCAACCAAAATTTCCTTTGACGTTCGTTGTATTGATCTGAATATCCATTCCCCTATTCCTTACCGCCGCGGCATTTCCTTTGTAACTTTCGAATCCTGTGGACGGCCGCAGAAGCACTTCCTCGATCAGGTCCATGCCGTCCTTCTGAAATAATTCTACTGAACCGGAAATCCGATTGTTTTTAGATGCAAACTCTAACGCTAAATTGACGTTACGAACCCGTTCCCAACGCAATGAAGGATTGGGCGGATTTTGGATTGTAGCCTGTCTAAAACCATTGACTGCGTTGCGATTGAAACTGGCGATCAAGTATGCAGCCTGATTATAGGAGTTGCCATTAAATCCATACGTAAAACGAAGTTTGAGCGTCGGCAAAAAGCTCAGTTTATAAAAGTTTTCTTTGGAAATATCATAAAGCAGACCTACTGACCAGAGTGGCACAAATTTATCATTTGACTTTACGCCATAGAGATTTGCGCCGTCCTTTCGTGCGGATGCCGAAATAGTATAACGTCCTCGATATTGATATGCCCCGTTAAAAAAATAAGAAATAAAGCGTTGGGAGGTCAGGCCAATGTTGCCGATACCATCATCTATCAGCTGCGACCCCAATCCTGCAGGGTTAACAGGATAGTATTGATTGAAATTGAGATTTCCAGAAATCGTGCCTGTTTCCTTATCATAACCATAGTAACGCCCTGTATTCGAGCTGACTGTAGAAGATTTTATCTCCGTACCTAAAAGCGCATCAAGATGATGTATATCCGACCACGATTTGGTTACAGCGGCATTCAAGCGAAAATTATAAGCTTCCATCCGATCGTGGCTATAGTCGAGTATATCCGCATCAGGAATGGGATAAGTCATGGTTGTTCCATTCACCTGAGTAAAGCGATTGACAAGGTTTCGCACATAATAGCTATTTCTATTTTTCACATCCTCATAATCACCCTGCTGCCGTTCGTACTGAAACAAAGAAGACATAGAGAGCCATTCCAAGGGTTGATAATTCAATTGTCCCTTTAAAATGGTGTTTAGTCTTTTCAGGCCAGTATCTTTCAGGGCTTTCTCTTCCAATGGGCGAAGTGACCAATCTTTGAATCCCTTCGCTTCCACGTTCTTTAAGTATGCCTCTCTATAAGGCCCCGGAACACTGGCCGGGCTTCCATCCTCCTGCACTAAAGAAATGTAAGGAATTGAAGCACTATAGCTGTAGCCATACGACTGCTTGGTATGCGCTACCCATATCGATGGCGAAAAAGAAAGGTTGGATAATATTTTGAACTGTGGAGCTAAGGTCATTGTCCAACGTTGAAGGTTTGCACGCTGTACTGTTTCCCTATTATCATCATAGCCTAAAGAAAAGTAAGCATTTGATTTAGGCCCACCCGACCTGATATTAAGTGCATACTGGCTTTTCCTTGAAGTTTGATAGAAATATTTAGCTGTTTCATCGCGGGCATCCCTCCGTGCAAACTGACTCTCCATTAATTGGAGATCATTGTCTGTCAGATTACCCGAGCGATGGCTGTTTAGCAATTCTACGTATGGGCTCACAACGGGGTAAGTGCTTGTATTGGAAAACATATCGTCATAGAAGCCTTTATCGAATAACTGTTTCTCGACAACCATAAATTGCGTACTGGGAATAAAACTTCGGCTATACTTGAAATTTGGACGCAATCCTATTATTGTGGCCGTATTAAAATCCACTTTTGTTTTTTCGTTAAAAGCGGCTTTTTTAGTTGAGATAACAATAACGCCATTTCCCGATCGGGCACCCCAGATGGATGCGGCAGCGGCGTCACGTAAGACGGTAATACTTTCTACATCGTTTGGATTGATCTGATCCAAGCCCCCCTCAAAAGGAAAATTATCCAATATAATTAGGGGATCGGCACTTACCTTATCATCAATCGTTGATCTTCCACGAATTGATAGGCCCGTTTGCTCGTTTGGAGGAAGCATGCCACCCGATCCACCCGAAGAGCGGTTAAAATTTACACCGCTTGTTACCCCTTCGAGCCGATCGAGGATGTTTGTACTTACTCTCCTATTTAAAAGCTTACTATCCACCTGCACAAAACTTCCCGTCGCCCGCTCCTTAGGGATCTTTTGGTAACCCGTAGAAACTACTTCCACCTCAT
This sequence comes from uncultured Sphingobacterium sp., assembly GCF_964277905.1. Classification (NCBI taxonomy): domain Bacteria; kingdom Pseudomonadati; phylum Bacteroidota; class Sphingobacteriia; order Sphingobacteriales; family Sphingobacteriaceae; genus Sphingobacterium; species uncultured Sphingobacterium sp. Next base: position 590,158 of record NZ_CAXYKD010000048.1, on the reverse strand, counting down.
CCAATTGATTCTCTATCGGTATCAATTTTACTTGCAATGATACCCCAACAACATAAGGAAGTTCTAATCGCCTGAAACCCATGTGGGAGAATGAAACTGTGCCTTTAGGATTGGAAACTGGCAATGAAAAGGAACCGTCATTTTTGGACGAAGCCCTACCTTTTTCACCTTGCACTTGGATGGATACTCCTTGGATAGGTTTTCCGTCAATGGATGATACAAGGGTACCGCTGACGGCTAACAACCCTTCCGCCCCGCTGTCCTTGCGGGGCGTCTGAGCTGATAAACTAAACATATGAAAACTGAACATCATAAGGAACAGGATTAGAATTGTCCTTATGCTAAACATTCCCTTTACGCTCTTTGGCATCGGCACAGGGGTACATGCCGACATCATCTGCCTCAAGCTATATACAATACAATCGAAGGGGTGCTTTTTACCCCATGCGTATTGCATTTTTTTTAAATTATTATTTTCGGCATTCTTAATAGATGCCTGATATGCTACCTTATCCAATAAGGCAGACATCAGATTTGACCTGTGTTTCATCTACTTATTGTTAAAGATTATTCTGCTATGCGTCCAAAAAACTCGTGTATCCTCTTGGTGATCTCCAGCTCATCCAAACTACTTAATGTAGTCTCCGCTTCTGAAATATCTATTTTACTGATATCCATAAAGTCTTTATGGATATGGAAGTAAGCTATCAACAGCGCCATCAAATCGACAGCAAATACCTGTTTGTGGCAGATTTCCAGCACATTCTCATCTGGTGATCGGCCAGCCGCTTTTTTCAATAACAAATTGATCGTATTCTGAATGGTATTGATGTCATACTTATTCCAAAATTCGATGATCTTTTTAATCGGATCATAAGCAGGTTCATGTACTTGATATATGGCTAGCTCTAGGGAGAGCACATTTGAATATTTTTGATTCATTTTTAAGGTTCATAAAGATGACTTAGCTATGTCCTATCCTTTTTAATTGGACGTAGCTTCCCCCATTGCAAAAAATTGCATTCCAAAGAGGTGTCATTGCAGGGAATTTTAGATCCTTGCAGGTTTCACAAATTAAGAATTGACAAAATCCCGAAAAGCGCCCCGAGACGGTTACAAAGCATTGATTAGGGGGACATTATGGCGCATCCTGTCGGGAAAGATAAAAAACCGATCTGTAAGCAATAGAAAACTATGCTTAAATTCCTTTGATTTGTTTGGAACAATAAATTTTAAATGCTAATTTTAAGTTGTTGACGCTTGAATAAAGCAACTAAATTTATTATTAACCTGATCTAAAGGGAATGTTGTAAAAACAGACAGATCGGAAAACCTTGAACAAGGGAGTACTTATTGTATCCTATCGGCACATAAAAAATTGGCGATAGCAGCCCTCTCCTATTTTGGTTTTTAATGATTTAATAAACTATTCGGGCGCGCGGATAGCATTCTTTATGGGAATAGTTGTGCAAACCAAGGACTGCGATCCTGGATCGTGTCTCGGTGGTTCATTTTGGTGGTTTTAACTCGTTTCATCATAATTTTAAAAGTTTATGAAACGATGACACTCAAAAAGCTTCAAGAACTCAAATTGGTATAAAAACCAATAGGTCGTCTTCCATGCTTTTGCTCGTGGCTCCGCCAGAAGCCTCCTCTTAAACTTACTCGAAGTTCAAAGAGTTACCCACAAAAGTCTGACAGGAAGACGCCCACTGGATATATACAAAGGTATAAAAATCCAGCACATAGGGCGACTTCAAGGTCAACTCGCGGGTAAATCTGGCGGATTTCGAACGAGTGACATCGTTGATAAAGGTTTCCCTTTATGCTATGTCGCATATAACTATGAAACAAATATAAGTAAATAATATGACTTTAAAAAGTAAAAACAACCAAAAGTCACATAAAAAGAATATAACATGGCAACTTTATTAGGAGAATATTTAAAGAATTTAGGTGTTGTGAAAGAGAAAGTTAGACAATTGGCGGGCATACTGAAGCCAAGAATGAACGACTTAAACAATAAGCTCACATCAAAATCTTCTCCAGAAGAATTTTATAAAATAGTTTACTTCGCAATCAAATTATCAGGCAATGACGATGGTGAATTTAAAAATGCGATTGAAGCTATTTATCCAAATAGATCAAGAGGCAATCTTTTAGAAAATTTCCAGCATCTGCCCAATGAGATTAGATTTCTAAAAATGCATACACTTAAGCAAAATGAAGTCGAAGAAAAGATTGGTATGGCAGATAACAAAATAGGTAAGCTAGTAAATGAGAAGACTAAAGATCTATTAGCCGTTGAACTAATCTGCTTCATCGAAGGCCTAGGTTTAGATGTATTAAAAACATTTAAAGAAATCTATGGTGATATAGTTTTGCCCTCTGATTCGGGAGATTAAATCTGAGAACAATCACCTAATAAAAACAACCAAAAATCATGAACCTATTATTTATTGGTACGCAAGAAATACTTATTCTCGTCCCTCTAGTTTACGGTGTCTTCATCCTAGCTATATTTTACGGATTGTACAAGGTATTGTCCATCCTCCAAAATCGTAGTCTAACGGCAAATCGTCAACATACTGCCTCCCTACTCATACAGACCGATGTATTGAAGGAAATCGCTGCTGCTATCAGAGAATCGAACGACAAAAACGGGACACTATCAGAGACATTATAATTATGATATAACGAAAAATTTACATGGATAAAATCAAAGTCGTATGTGGTATAATTTACAAAGATGATCGTGTCCTTATCTGCAGACGCAAAGCCAGTAAATCCTTAGGCGGTTATTGGGAATTTCCCGGAGGCAAGGTGGAAGAAAATGAAACTTACGAAGAGTCTTTAAAACGTGAACTTCTTGAAGAACTCGGTCTCGAAGTGACTATCGACAGTCACTTTTTGGATAATACGCATCAATATGAAACTGCTAATATTGAACTAATCTCTTTTAAGTGTTCGACAGAGCAATCGGAGATAAAGCAAGTTGATCACGATCGAACGGAATGGGTGCTCATCTCTTCCCTTTTGGACTGGCAGCTTGCTCCTGCTGATATTCCTATAGCTAAATCCTTGATGAACACTTATCGCTGTTTGTAAAAATTTCAGTCTGATTTATTCCTCTACGAAACATCATATTGTGATATGAAATATATACTACCAAACATAATCAAAGTTTTAGAAGAAGCAACATCTCCTTTAACCGCTAAAGAGATAGAGAACCAATTAAAAACTAATAATATTTTCCGTCCTATCGATAATGAAAACTACATTACGCAACAACAAATAAGACGAGCTATCGGAGATAAAAAGAATGATAAAATTGAAACGATAGAATCAGCCCCTTTAACTTTTCAGTTGAAAAAACATGATAGTCAGCTATGGGTACTAAAAACTGTACCCGAAGAAGATAAAGCATCCCAAACTGATGATTATCAAGACAGCTTGAAAGAATACTATAACTATGACAATTTTGTAGCTAATTCTCAACGGATAAAAGCAGGTGATCAGGCTATCATTATTGACAAGAAAATGATTCTTGGATTCGTCAGTATTAGCAGTATTTACAGCGTAAAAGGAGGCAAAACCATAAGAAGATGTCCGGAATGTCCTAGCACCACCATAGATAAAAGAAAAACAAAAAAACCAATATACAGATGCAACAAAGGTCATGAATTTAATGAACCAATCGAAGAACTAAAATCTGTAACAAAATATAAGGCAAACTTTGACCATTTTGTTTCTTCCAACCAGTTCAACAATGACTTGCAGCAACTACGTCCATTTTATAGCAGTGGTTACAACCAAAACATGTCAATGCAAAGGCTGGATTATAAAGCTTTGGATTTATTCCCCGACTTTGACATGTCGTGGGACGACGATGAAGAACATTACAACTCTATCCCCTTAATGCCCTATCAAAGCTATACCGAGGAAGACGAAGAAGAATATAAGATTTCCGATGAGGATGAAAGAGAAATTACAGAGCGTGGAATTAAGTTAAGAAGAGGACAACAAAAATTCAGGGATTCCCTTTTAAAAAGATATAATAATACCTGCATAATAACAGGATGCAAAATCGTGGATATCTTGGAAGCAGCACATATAAGACCATACAGAGTGAAAAATGATAACCATCCTTCAAATGGATTATTGTTAAGGGCAGATATACATACTCTATTTGATCTAAACTTAATTGCTATTGATCCAAATACGATGACAGTTCACTTTCATCCTAAAGTAAAAGATGAATACTCCCAGTTTGATGGTTTCATTTTATTTAACGACACATTAAATAAACCTAATAAAGAGGCTTTGGCTTTACATTTCAGTATTTTTAAATCAATTATCCTTAAAAACCTGTAATATGGAAAACGAATTAAAGTTAAAATTTGAACCCAATACTATTGAACATTTAGGTGTGAAAATGTATTCCCACATTCCGCCAGCAATAGCTGAACTTGTCGCTAATTCCTATGATGCTTGTGCGAAATTGGTTCACGTCAAGCTTTACAATAATCCTCAGAAGAGAATAGTAATAGAAGACAATGGGATCGGCATGTCGTTTAATGAGATAAATAACAATTTTCTACGAATCGGAAGGAATAGAAGAAAAGAAAATCAAATTAATAATTGTAGTAGAAATCCAACGGGGAAAAAAGGTCTAGGTAAACTCGCCCTATTTGGCTTGGGAAATACCGTCGAAATATCTACGACACAGGATCACGTCGAAGTATCCTTTACAATGAATTATGATCAAATATTAAATTCTGATGGAGAATACAAACCAGCTTTTGAGATAAAAAAAGCAGAAAAAGCTTTCGGCACAACAATCACACTCAAAGAACTCAAACATAAATCAACCTTCTCCTTAAGTTCTTATAGTTCAAGCTTAGCAAGGTTGTTCAACTTCAGAGCGGATGACTTCGAGCTTCTAATTTCTCTTGACGACAAACAAACCATAAAAATTGACAATAAACTCAAATATGAAAATATAACTCCAGAATTTGAATGGTCTAAAGAAGATATATTAAAAATATCTAATGAACCATATGAATACAAAGGAAGTATAAGAGGAAATATCACAACGACAGAAAAACCGATTAAACCAGAGCTAAGAGGAGTAACCTTATTCGCTAATGGAAGAATGATCAACTCTCCAGAGTTTTTTGGTAAAGCAGAATCCAGTCACTTCTATTCTTATACAACTGGATGGCTAGATGTAGACTTCGTAGATGATTGGCCAGAAGATGTTATTTCAACAAACAGACAATCTATTGATTGGGAAAATGAAAAATCATTAGCATTAAAAAAGTTCCTTCATAATATCTTAACCGCCATCGAAAAGGACTGGAGAAACAAACGGTCGGAGAAAAAAGAAAAGAAAGTACAGGAAAATACAGGAATCAATATAATCAACTGGAAAAAGACTCTCCCAGTATTTATATCAACTCAGGTTGACACAATAATTAGTAAGATGAATGATTCAGAATTAAGCAGCTCAGATCAAGTGTCTTTACTAAACGCGGTGCACAATATTGCTCCAGAATATCCTTTACTACACTGGAGGCACTTACATCTTGAAATAAAGTCAGCTGCTAGAATAGATTATGAAAGACAAGATTACTACCGGGCATTCGTCGAAGCAGTAAAAAGGTATATCAATAAGGTCCGGGAAAAATCAAAAAGCACAATTCAAAGCGATTCAGGAATGATGGGAACAGAATTCGGTCATCAAAAAATTCTTCAAGTAGCAGCTAGCTATAATAAACCTAATGGCGACAAATTTCATGCAGATACCTACAAGTGTATTGAAGATGGTCAAAAGTATTTATCCATGGGGATAGTATCTGGAGCCAGAAATCCTATTTCTCATGAAGAAATAGTGGACCTACGTGACTCTGGCCTTTTTTCTGAAAAAGATTGTTTAGATATGCTTAGTTTATTGTCTCATTTGTTCAAGCGGTTGGAGGATGCGCCTAACACCTAAAAAAATCCTATCATGCCGGTAAACAAGTTACAAAGCCTTTTATTGCTTGAAGCAAAAAGAATCGAAAATAGTACAAATGCAAATCACCTAACGTCTGTCATTCAGATTATAAAAACGATTGATTACCAATATCAATTTAATTTTGGTTTTGAATATCTTGGTGCAATTCAAAAATTAGGAAAATACGAATACGGGTGGGGTTATGCCTTTTCATTATTTTACAAAAAATATGCTGGTGAGTTAAAATCGAAAAATGTCTTAAAGAAAAATATTATTGATTGGGCCGATTCTGTAGTTTATCTTGCTGGTGGTATTGAACTTTGTAATCAGGCTTTGAATTTCGAGAAGGCTGGTTTAATGAGTATTTCGTTAGAAAATGACAATAGCTTTAGATTTACCAAATTATTCGAAAATGATCACGAAAAATATGAATTATTAAGTCTGCAATATAACCATTACAAAAAAAATATAAAATTTGAAGAGCGCTTGCAACTAGTGGAAAAAGAAACTCCCAAAGTTCGAAGCGAATTAATCAAGTATGTAAAAATATGTAAAAAAAATGGAATTACTTACGACTTACCAACTCGATTATCAGCATTCTACACAGAGTCAGCTTTTCTACTCGTAAATAGCACCTTTACACTTGATGACTTTGAAGAAGATGACAAGTTTGGTGACATCACATATAAAGATTTTATCGATTTTGTCTATTACGTGCAAAAAATAGGCATTGTACACAGGGACTGTTGTGTTGCATTAACCAACAACAACAGCACAATCTCAATGCGTAAAGTTCTGACGCAGATTTTAGATCAACGAGACATTATAAATCAATATTGTATAACAACAGGATTTCCTATTCAAAAAGTGATGAAAATAGTGGACTGTTTTACTCTTAATGAAAACAACATAGGAACACATTTAGGATATCCAAAACCAATCCCTGCTCCCTTTATCAAAATCAAAGGTGATAAATTAATCGTCTCTACTTATGGATGTTTAAAAAATCCAGTGTATTTTTTAAACCGGGAATTAAAGAGAAGATATCCAGAAGACTTTTTTAATGCTGTAAATAATAGAGAAATTAGATTTCGTAATCAGCTATATGAAATATTTAATCAGGATAATTTTATAAAAATATACGAGAATGTCATACTAAAAGCTCCAAATGGTAAAATTCTAACAGACATTGACGCTATCGTATATGACAAAAATTCCAATAGTTTAGGACTTTTTCAATTAAAATGGCAAGACAATTTTACCACGAACATTAAAGAACGACGAAGCAGAATATCAAACCTCATTGCCAAATCAATTGAATGGATTGACAAAGTGGATGGATGGATTAAAACTGAATCTCATAATAACATATTGAAGGTTTTAAAAATAAATGGTGAAAAATCCATCTCTAAAGTTCATCTATTTGTAATATCTAGAAACCATATGCATTTTACCAATACAGAACTTGATGATCGAGCTATATGGGCGTCTTGGTTTCAGGTAGAGGAAGCCGCAGATACCGTGTTTGTTGTACCTTCTGATGACCCAATTTTAGATTTCATCAATAAAATAGAAAAGCTGTCTCCCCAAAAAAGGCCTCTACCACCAGACAGTAAAATCGTGTACACAAATAATCAAACTATAGAACTGTCTAAATTTAAGGTAATAATTGGTTAACAGTAGTCAAACCAGAATAGTACTTGTTCCGGGCCAAGAACTATTCTAGTTCTATTTAATTTTAACAAAATCTACCCCAACTCTTGATGGATGACCAAATGCATGATTAGCAATCCGTTGAGCATAGTCAGTTCTCAATGTTGAAACATACTCTAAAACATAACTATTTAAGTTATGATCATATTGTTCCTTCTTCAGTTTATTAGTAATATCCCATACCACTATTTTTTCATCTATAATTTTATTGTTTTCTACATTATAAACTTTTGGTTTAATATATAAAGGTCTATATAAGATATCGCTAATTTTACCTAAATTTAATTTATATAGATCTATAATTCTATTTAATTCAATAATATCTCTTTTCAATTTTAGTATATCATCTTCAGAATTAGAAAGTGATCCTTGTTTTATGCTTTTCAAGTTTGGGTTACTAATATTTCCCCAATAAACTGCTTTTCCGTTATCTAAAAAGCTTAAAAAAGCTGTATCTCCTAATTTCAAAGCTGTTTCTATATCAGTAAATTCTGTTCCTTTAACAAAATAATAATTATGATCAATATCATTTGGGTACAAACAATCACACAAAGCCGTAATACACAAATGATAGTTTCCATTCAAATCTTTAAATACATCGCCAAAGTTTAAGTTAGGAATATCGTCAGGATGCAAACTCTTAACTTTAACTGAATTATAAAAAACGTTAAGATTAAATAACGCTTCGTGAGTAGGCTCCTTTTGTATTAACTCTCTGGTTTTAAAGTCTAAAAATTCACTTTTTAGAAGCTCCAGTTTAGCAGTTCGAAGTTTTAAAGTTGCTTGTTCTAATAATAACTTTTTTATAATTGTACCAAACGCTTTATCATTACCTAAATGATTTCTAAACTGAAATAATGCTTCGGTAGATGATTTTAGAATAGAATTATCAATAAAACTTTCATTTTCGTTAAAAACAGATTGCATTTCTAGTCCTAACAGCTGAAAAAAACTTCCTTCATTTGTGATGACGATATCAGATATCCTTTTCACTAATTTTTCGTAATCCGCATCATCTGTAAAATCTTTTTTTAAAGTTAATACAAAGGTATTATTAATCATAAACGAATTCTCGCCTGTGTTTAAAACTTCGTATTTAGCAAATTGGTTATCAATAAAAAACCTATCTATCTCTAATGAGATATAAATTAAACGCACTAAATATAATATCGATTTGTCCTTATTTTCTACAATCGGAAACGTTTCGCTATTAATGTAATTTTCCTCCGCAAATTTTAAAATTTCTTTTTCATCTTTATTAATTACATTTTTCAAATCTTGCGGTTCAAGATTCGAATAAGTATCTTGTATAGATTCAAATTGCTCTCTAGATAAGCCAGAAAAGTATGTATCCAAAAACATAGGTACTTCATCAAAATTTCGCGAATTTGAGTATACACAACAAAAATTAATATTAGGTGAACTAACCGCCTTATGTAAAAGATTCAATGAATACTCTACGCCAGATGAACCATCTAACTCCCAATCTAATAAAATTAAATCTTTACCTTTAAATAGATATTCAATAGTTTTTGGCTCAGTAATATTGGACTTTACAAATCTATGTACAGTCAAGTTTTTTCCGTGACTTTTAAAAGTATTGTATAAATCTTTAGAAAGTTTCTCTTCGGCAAAAGCATTCACATCTGTTGTTTCAGAATAGAAATCCTTTGCTTTCTCATCAATAAAAACAGCGTTATTAATTGATTTGTCTAAAATTTGAAATGCTTTTTGGCTATACATCCCCTATATTAATTTGGTTAATGATGAAGCAGGCTCCACCTAAATAATTGTATTTTTTTTCGTTAGTAGCATAAATATCTAAACCAGCTTCATTTAAGCTTTGCTTCGATAAATAGAGTCCTATTCCTCTCCCATTGGGCCGTTGTGAATAAAATAATTCGAAGATCTTTTCTAGTCTATAATCGGGTATTTTTTCACCTGAATTAGCGATCACAATTTCGTTAGTTTCTAAGATATAATCAAGCCCAATAACACGACTCTCTTTATTACGCATCCAGTATATAGCATTATTTATGACGTTGATGAATACAGTATGAATAACAGGCTCTTTAACGTAAATAATATGTTTCTTAAAAGATTCTGTAACATCAAAACTTATGTCATACTCAGAAATCTGGTTTTCAAAAAATTGTAACAAATAGTTATAAATGGCATAGCATTCAACCTCTTTATTCAATGCACCTGAAATTCGATACAAAGGTGACAATAATGCATACTTATCTTCCAACTGTTTAAAGTTCTTCCCAAGGAATACAAACTCTTTAATAGATGAAATGTCATTATAGTCAGCAAGTAGTTTAAGCTGATTATTTATCTTGGCGTATAGTTGATTGAACTCATGATCTATAATTTCAACCGCAATTCCCAACTGAGCCGTATCCCTAGTTTGCTCCCATTGATACTTCATTTGATCATATTGAGCTTTGTAAGCACCTTGGACTTGTTCCTCATTAATATCAAAGGATAGACGATAGATGTGTTCTACTAAAGGGAATAACGTTGACTGAGCTTGAGCCAACAAGGAAGAATACAAATTTTCAACTTCTGAAGAAAACACCAAGACCTGATCTTTTACGAGTATTTGATTAATTATGCTCTCTTTATTTTCAGATAAAGCATTAATTAACCGTCGAGAACGTTCTTTATATTCTCTAATCAAATCATCAACTTTATTTTCTAAAACAACTCGACTTGTAGTAAGTTCTTTTTCTAGCGATGAAATATAAGAATTATACCTTTTCGTAAAATCAATCTTAAGGTCTCTTATTTCTAATTTATCTTGAGCCTTTCTATTAACTAATTCTCTTTTTGGTGTTACTAAATTTATATAATTATTTAGACGATCTTCAAATTTATAAAGTCTTTCTTTCTGAGTTTCCGTCGGCTTATACCTTTTCGGTACTTTGGGAATTAAATTTTTAAGATCAATATCCAACTTCTGAAGCTCATCTAAAATTTGCTCTACCTCAGAATATGTAACACCAATACTCGTTAGCTTATCGTCCAATTCGCTCAACAAACGTTCATATCTAGCTTGATGTTCCTCTAGCTTTTTAGGATATTCATTCAAAGATTTAGTAAATGCTATTTTTTCGGCTTTTTCCCTCGCTTTATCAGCTTTTAGAGCTTCATGTTGATCGTTTAATTCTTTCTTTTTATTTAAAAATAATGACTCCTTTGCTTCAGTTGCGAAATAATCTTGGGCCAATGTTACAAAAAAATTGATAGCATCGCTAGTAAAGGCACGATACTGTGCATTGTTTATTAATCCTTCCCTACTAGATTTATCTTTAAGATTTGGATTTCGTTCTCTTGTGACATCTAAATAACCATACATCCGTCTGTATGAAAAATAATAAGAGCCTGCTCTTTTAGATCTCCTTTGTTCAAATCCTAAAAAATCTGCATTTTCACGTCCGTAAGGTAAAACTCGAAAATCATCTCTAAATACGTAAAGGCCACCATACTCAGCGACCTTACTCTTCAATGCTGCGAACTGCATTTCTGTAAGAGCTGATGATTTCTCCTCTCCTTGAGAATATCCTAATTCTATGGGAACTTTGCCATAGAAGCTTCTTCTATCCTTTTTTCTAGGATTAGTGTAGTAATACTCAACGACTTCGTCATACATTCTTATACTTCCTTGAAAAGTACCGTTTCCGTCGAACTCACCTTTTATGTAAACGTCTGCCAAATCGAAATCCGATCTATTAAAAAAATTACCCCTAGAGTTTAAAAGGTCAAAAGATTCTTGCTCAGCGTTAATTAAAAAAGTGCTATTAACATGAAAATCAACCCCTTTAAAAGGATTCACAAAGCCAGTTAAACTTGAAATTACAAATTTTCGGTCTTCCAAACCATCATCATCTTTTTCAGATAAATCAATGATTTGATCAATTGGATTAAAAGTCAAAAAAATAGTACCAGTATTATACTTTGATTTTTCAAACCATTTGACAGCAAAATCTAATATAGGTTCCTCGATAAGAGTCTTAGTAGTTTCATTAATTATCTGATCACGTAATTCTTTTTGATTATTCTCCCATATTGGCTGTCCATCTAAATTAAACTCTTTGTCGAAATTCTTCAAAAACTCATCCTTTAAGGTTCTAAAGACACGAGGAAGTTCCTCTAAATCATCCATTGGTCGAGTAGGAATAATCACATCGTCTAAAAATAGATTATAGTTCTCTAGCAAACGCCAATCAAAGTAAACAGCTTGCAATGGGTACCCAATTTTCTTTGTCAACATTAACATTGGATTCCCGACAAAAGCAATTGATAATCGGCCTATCCCTTTTTCGCCAGCCTTAACACGAGGTTTCTTCCACAACGTTTCTTCCGATTCGATTTCTAATTCTGCTCTAGATTTAGAATCAGTCCCCAAAACCAACCACTTATCTAAAATATCTGAGCTGGACATTCCCTTCCCATCATCTGAAATGAGAAAATAATCATTCTCTAATCCTCGATATTCTTTTTTAAATAATTCGGCGTTTAGATTATCAGCATAAGCATCATAACCATTTTTCCACAATTCCGTAATTGCGGTTGGTAAGTCTGCTATTTGCCCTTTTCCTAATAAATCGACAGCTCTTGCTTTAGTTCTAAATTGCATTGTGGTTATAAATAATAGCTTTGCCAACAGCTTTAGCATACGTTGGAGGAACGGCATTACCGATCATTCTAGCGGTTGTAGCAATACTTTTCGTCATAAAGATATAATTTTTAGGAAAAGATTGCAATACCGCCCCCTCTCTTAAAGAAATTGCCCGATCTTCCTCGGGATGAGCAAATCGGCCATTAGAAATACTAAAAAATTTTGTTGTAATTGTTGGCGCTGGTTTGTCCCACCACATTCGCCCATATATATCCCTAAATATGTCCTCTCTTCCATAGTGACAAGGGGCCGCAAGTTTTTTATCAAAAACGTATGACATGCGAGTTCCACCACTTTTTGCTGTCAAAGCTAATCGTTCTAAATTTAGTTTATTTAGCCCAGCCACAGTATGCATAAATTTGGATGCGTCTTTATTCCCAGGTGGTACTTTAGGAAATCCATTATGCTCGCCAATTACATCTTGTACTCTGAGTTTATCTCCTATTTTCGGTATCGGTTTAAGTTCTATATCGGATACTCTATTAGCAATTAAAGTAAATCTTCTTCTATGTTGTGGCACCCCATAATTACTAACTTCATGTACCTCTGCATGAACTCTGTACCTATGATTTTCCAACCATACAATAAAATCCTCTAACCCACTCTCTCCTTTTCTTCGCAATACTCCAGGTACATTTTCGACAACTACATATCCGGGATTAAAATATTCTACAAAACGGCGAAACTCTTTCAATAAATCTTTCGACTTCGTTGATTTACTTTTATCCGTTTTAATAATACTCCAAAACTGACAGGGGCTACACCCAATTAACAGTAAGTTGTCGTCATTTCTTCTTAATTTAAGAGTTTTTTCCAAATCGGTTTCTTTCAATTTGAAAACGTCCCTATGAAGGAATTTAGAACCTTTAATATTTGCCTCATATGTATCCTTACAGGTTATGTCAAAGTCAATCCCAGCTATAACCTCTATACCAGCCTGTTGCATACCGCAGCTCATACCTCCTCCCGAACAGAAGAAATCAACAGCTTTAATATGTCTCTCGTTTCCAGTCACTTAAAAAAAATAATATTAATATCCAAAAAAGTTTGTAGCGCTAATATCCAGATTTTTTTTCGAACAAAAAAACGGGCTTAATTTGAAAATGCTAAATTCCATTTTATTTTTTTGATTTTACATCAGAATATTTTAATCACTACATTTAATATTTTTTAACTTTAGGCAATGGTTAACTACGATGACAAAAACGATAGAATTCATGTTCCTCGTTTTGAGGAAGCGGCGGGGTTTTATACTACGCCAAAGCGAAGTTACAACATGTCAAAAATCAGGAATCGTAACTCCAAACCCGAGCTCATTCTAAGAAAAGCACTATGGTCAAAAAATATCCGTTTCCGTCTTCATGATAAGTCCCTGCCAGGAACTCCTGATATTGTGATCAAAAAATATAAACTTGCGCTATTTGTCGATGGTGAATTCTGGCATGGATTCGACTGGAAAAACAATAAAGAGCGCATTAAATCCAACCGCCTTTTCTGGATTCCTAAGATCGAGCGCAACATGCAGAAAGATATACGCGTCAATAAAGCTCTGCGGGACATGGATTACGTCGTATTCAGGTTCTGGACACAGGACATCCTGAAAAACCTGCCAACAGTTATAAATCAGATAGAGCTATTCTTGGAAACCAGAAAACTCTGGAAATAGCAATATCATCATTTGAAAACATTCTCCCGATGCCAGGCTAAGTTTTCCTGCGATGGATAATAGCGTTGTAGTTCAGGAGCTAAAATTGGCTTTCCTTTTAGTTTTGATAGACTATAAGGATGGTCCGCTAATTCGTCGATATGCGCTGAAACCATAATGGTGTAATTTTCATCTATACTAACCAGCCCCCTATCAAATGCGCGATGCAGATTCGGACATAGCGCTATACCATTCGTTACCTTGTCGTCATGCGTAATTGCAAAAGGAATGATATGGCACGCATCAATAAAATTGTACTTAAAAGTAGACCGCATCCGCATTCCTGTCATAGCACAGGTGTCCTGATAGAGCTGCGGGATATAGCGTTTGAACAACCCCGATCTGACAAACACATCTTCCTCTGTCTGAATAGAAATATGTTTGTACTGTGTCTCGGGCTCGTTCAGCACCATAGACTGTACTTCATGGTAAAAGCCGTCATTCAGTTCCTTATGAAAATAGTATGCTTGCCGCTCCTCCGGAAAGTACGTAAGAAGTAGCTGATCTCGAACTGCTGCCCGGTCTAACGGATCACTAAGTAAAACTGCTAGTCTATCGTCGAACGATCCATATGCGACGACTTCGGAAAGTGTCTTTACACTTTTGATATGCGCATTGATCTGAAACCCGGGATTGGGATATAGATACCAGAAATTTACGTTTGCTGCCTTATCGGACTGTAGATAATAGAAAGGTTGGGTAAAGTCTGGTTGATGCGCAGAGCGCACCAGCAAGCGCCAGTTCTCCTGAAATAGTCCAACAAGATCAACATTAACTTCAAAGCGATTGTTGATCACGAGACCCTTTTCGATCAGTTCAACCAAAGTTATGAGCAGGATCGGTTTATGTGGTGCCAATCCATACTTGGTGCTGCCCCTATTTATTCGGGCAAAAGCGTGGAGATAAGTTTGCAGATCCTCATTCATATCGAAGCAAAATAGAAAATCATTTCTATATAATCAAGCCGTCAGGATCTCGAAAACCTGATTTCTAGATTTGGATACCGCCGTTTCATCGATTGAACAGCAAATTCCCTGTTCTCAAACTTCCCCTCATCCCATTTCCAAAAAATTGGATATAGCTTTTCCTTGGGATCAATGAGCACTCGCCAAGCTTCAAACCGCCTGCCGTAGGTCTCTCTAAAAATTTCGATATGTTCTTTGAATTCGGTCATACTGCTATTTTTTCAAACAAAAAGCCCCCCTTGTTAACCGTCAAGGGAGGCAATGTTAGCTAGATGTCCGCTTTGGCTAAATGTTTACCGGCTTTGGGCTTCGATCTAAATCAAAGGTCGCAAGATTATTTGATATAACAGTTGTTCATTTCTTCTAAAATGTTGTTCAAAAATTCACTACTGTTGATAATTTTCATTCCGGAACAGCGTTTGTGGCATTCACACTAAATGACTGTCATGAAAAATTTAAATGAAAAGTTCACACACTTCAGGTATAAGGAACATCCTGGAGATTTATTCCGTGGTACAGTGATTGTACCACTACCCGATCCTTATAAAGACCAGGAAAATTTTTGGATTTGGTTTCACCCTTGTTTTCAAACAAGTCAGGATGTAGCAGACTTAAATGATCTTTACAAGTATCTGGATGATGAATGGTTTGATGACGATGTAATGGAAACTGACGATTATAAGTACTATAGCACAATGCCCAAAGATCAAATCCGAGATGAAATAAAATCACTCGAACAGGTAATCTATCAGGATTGCTTCGAAAACTTTTATCATCTTATTTTGGAAGGGAAAATTGAATTGCTAACCAGCCGCCTCAAAAAGATTTATGTAGGATAACTCACAATTAAGATCGTACCGCCCGCGGATAAGAAAAGCAAAAAGAGGCTATCCTTTTGAGACAGCCTCATTTTTACAGTTATTATCGTTCAATATTATCTTACTCCAATTTATTGATTATTCGGTCAGCCGCACTCTTTAGCGCTTGTGAAGCACGAGGATTTTCACGAATCAGCGCAGCAAATTCAATACGTTGCTCATTACTAAGCTCGGAAATATCATCTGTATCAGGATTATCAATAAGACGCTGAATTTCGGGATCAGATAACGCCAATTGCATAAGCTCAGCTTCCAGCATCTCTTCATTTGTTGCTACTCCCGACCTGAGCCCTAAAATCAAACGGATAAAAGGCAAAAAGACCGTATCTTTCTTTTCTTTTTTATTTCTTAGAAATCCAACTTCTGGAACAGGAACTTTTAAGGCTTCCGCAGCCTGAAGTATACCATTCCCAAAGTAGTATTCATAGGATCCCTCAAATTTATCCATCTTTTTTAGTGCTGTCGAAAACAGCGCATTTCGAATAGACTCCACGATCATATAGCGATCTGGAAGACTTTCCAACGCTTCATAATGTTTACAATAATATAGTGCTGCAGCAGACGCGATCTGTGGTGTTGCAGAAGAAGTACCGTTACCTCGGATACCGAAAAGATCTTTTTTCTTCCATATTGCCCAAGGGACATTTGGTGTAAATGCAGCAATGGCAGTCCTCATGAGTGATTTAGGACCATGATTGCCTTCCATTAAAGAAAAACTTCCCTCTCCATCTGGCTTTGCGTAGGGAGAATAATCATAAGTAGCTCCACATGCTGCTACAACGCGATTAAACCTCGCCGGAAAGACAAGTCTACGTGTAGGAAGTTTATTGTAATTATTTCCCGCTGCAGTAACAATGAATACACCTTGGTCATAGGCTTTATTCACAAGGTCTGCCCATGCTTTGGATGCTAATCCACCCATGCTCATAGTCACAACATGAACTCTTGTTTCTTCTTTGCTATTTAATTCGTTGACAATATAATCGAGCGCTTTAACAAAACTTGAAGATTTAAAGAGCACGACAGATTTCGCGATCCTAATCGGTATAATTTCAATAGCTTCGCTGAGACCAATATAGTCGTCAAACGTACCTATTCCGGCAATTGGCATTTTGCGTCCTGCCAAAATACTCAATGTACCTGTACCGTGACCTGGATTTTTCAACATGCCTTCTGTGAATCGATCTCTCGCATCGAAAAGATCTTCCCCATCAACAAAATTCCTACTTAATGATATATTAACAAGTTCTTTTGGAAAGGAATCGTGATCTTCATCGTAGCCCGTATCAAGATGTACTATTCTAATTTTAGCCTTCTTAGGCAAAGCATAGACCGCATCTCTAGCAGCTTTTAGTTGGGAATAGTTTCCCGCCAAATGCCATACATTTTTTGATTCCTTTGGGAATGGCCATTCGGCAATAAATTCATCATATTTTACTCCATCAATTTCATTTTCATCGGCCAACGATTCTGTTGGAATCTGTAAACTCACATTTACGTCAGGTTCAGCGAACGCTATATTATCATCCTTATCAAATACAGCATGTGCCTGGTCCCACTCATTAGACTGTGGATCCCCAGAGTCCAAAAACTCTACAACTGTATCACTACCAGTGGCAATTGCCTTCACCCCATCGATGTTTCTCGTCCTCATAATTTCAGGAGAAACTTTAAATTGAACAATTAATTGATTGTGCATAATATGTGGATAATAGGTTAAAAATTATGAACTTTTACAACGGGCAAATGGATCGGCATAAAGAGTATAGGCCAGCCAAGTAGGGTTACCTTCTTCTTTAATAGCTAACCGCGCCTGACGAAACGCTTGACCAATAGTCATTCCGGTCGATAATAAACGATAAAATGAAATGGCAAATTTCATGGCACTTTCATCATGAATCGACCAATATGCACCAATAAATGCGCTCGCATTATTATCTATAAATTGCTTTGGCCAACCATTCAACCCTGTAAGACCCATTCCGCCTTTCCCTGCTTGGCATGCATTAAAAAAAACAATGGGATTAGATTTTCCTAAATTTTTCAATCCAGTAATATCATACGCACTAATGGGCTCGTTGCTCTCCAAAAGAATCGAATAATGATCAACATTTGTGGTATTAGCATCTGTCCCATGTCCTGAAAAATGCCAGGCACTAAATCCTCCTCTTTCGAAACTATCGACAACATCCCTATAATTAGCAGGTATTAAACTAAGTTTACCATCTCCTACGATTTTCTGAATTTCATTTTTTTCTTTTTCCACTAAAGCGAGTCCTGAATCAGAAGGAAAAATACCCGCCATATTTTCTAAGCTTAGCGTTGAAGTAGTAAATGGTGTACTTTGAATCCAACGTGCAACATCATATTTTTCACAGAGAAAAAAGCTCTCACTATTTTTCCCTTCTTGTTCAGAATACAGATAACACAGTTCCCATGGAATCCATGGTTCGTCAGAATTGATAACGACAGTACTTACCCCATCTTTGATCTCCCAAAATAAAGTTCTTAATGGTTCAGGAATAAGCGATTTGTAAAGATTTGCTCCTTTTGCTTCCATTCTTTTAACTGCGGCAAGGCGCTGCTCTTTTGAGTCCAAAGGAATACGATCTATACCGTTGAAAAAATCCAAGAAATACGCCGCTGGATCGCTCTGCTGAAAATAGGGTGTTTCAAAAGTTTTATAACATATATCCAATTCTTCCTTTGGCGAAAAGAGTAAATATTTTAATTTGAATCTACCGTTTTCGAAACACTCGTTTATGAATAATGTTAGATCTGGGCTTGTTAGAGCTGAAGGAGATATTTTTCCGGAAGACACTTCGATATTAGAAACAATATCTGCATCCTCTTTGTCGATCAAAACGGTGTAAACCTCACGAAAAATCGGCCGTCCGTCATGTAGCACCATCACACTAAATTTACCTTCACCTATAGTCTTCGAAAGAAATTTAAAAATGAATGGTTTATTAATATTTTCGGAATTAACTTTTAAAGATTGAAAGCTTGTTCCTTCAATATCTAGCCCCGATATTGCGTTCACAAAAATATCAATCACCCAATCGTCAGCTAACATTACGTCGCCTATACCTCCGGGTGTTTCAACCTGATCTAAAATAAAAGCTACATCAAAAACAGCACCTAATAATAGTTCACTTGGGTACTCAATTTGAATGTCATAGGCTTTGGTCTCAGGTTTGCTTTCAGACGGTATGTTATCAGCATCAGTAATTTTTTCTCTTATTTGTCCATAAATATTGTCTATTCTGGCGCCCCCACTTTTAAACCCACCACCACCACCGAGACTATCAAAGAAAATAGTATCTTCTGTATCGTATTTTCCCAATATTGAATCTAATCCCAGGTACTCGTTCTTTCTATATGTCCGCCAAATATCTAAAATATGGTCTCGCTTCTGAAGATGATCATACTGAACGGGAACCCAGGTTTTGAGAAGAGATGTGATTTGTTCATCATTTAATCTAATCGCGTTATCTGGATTTTTTTTATCCTCGTTGAAGAAATCTTTAATAGATTGATCGGAAGGAATCCAAATTAACTCGAGCATTTCCCCCGCAGCGTAATCAACAAATTCGTTGACAGTGGCGTTGATTTTATCGCTATCCCATATTGTAAAGAGTTCTAAAATTTTCTCCGTATTGAAAAAAAACAGATGTCCAAGCTCATATTCTATAATAGGAATATCAGCACTATTCATCAACAATTTATAAAGAGAGTTCGCTGATTCAGCTTCGTCTACAGTATAAAATTTATGAACAGTAAAAAAATCTTTAAGTTGATCCTGTTTCATGGTTAATCTAAATGGCTACTATAAATATATAAAAATAACTTGTAAATCAATTCATTTAATATTTGGTTACATTAAACTTGATCAAAGTAGCGCAAACTAATTTGCCAAGTTTATTAAAACAGAGTTTATGATCATATTCTTAAAATACAGGTGCTTTAATACGAACAGAAGATAAAGGCGGTAATAAATATTTAAACCGCCTTTACTGGTTAAAATTACACTAATACTTTGTGATGCATATCCTTTAAATCCTTCCTAATCCATAAAAATATGAGTTACTGATTCCTTTTTGCGGATACAATCACCAAAGAATGTCGTCAGCAAAGTCAATTCCTCAGGTGATATCAGTTTCATTACTTTGAAAATGAAATGTCCTTCAATATTTGCTGTTTTAGTGTCGACGACTACGCCGAGGACCTTGATCTCTCTTGACTTTCCATAAGCGTTGATTTCAAAATGAGAATTTGTAGTGGTAATTTTAGAATAATAATCAAAAAAATACTTCCGGACCCAGTTGAGCTCATCCTTTGTTTTTTCATTATTTTGTTCCGAGTCATATTTAAGCAGCTCATCGATATTTTCTGTTATCTTTTCCATCTTTTCAATATTTCCGTCCCTTGCCATAAGCATGGTCGAATAACCACTTTCTCCCCACTGGCTAGTCATGACAGGCATGTATTCGACAATAACATAACCTTTGTCTGCTTCGTAAATACCTTGAGCTGTTCTGTAATCATTTCCGCCTGCATAACAGTTGAAATGTGCACCCTCCCGCGAGGTTTCTGTGTTGATTTCCAAAACAAACTCGCTTTCGCCACTCGATTTAAATTTTATTGTAGCCATCTTCAAGCAATTTAAAGTAATTATAAACCTATCATTTTATTTATAGCGTCCTGACGTTCATTGTCAAATTTCTGTATTGCCTCATCAAATTTGAGTAAGGCCAAATTCCGGTTAGCGATTTGTGCATCAAGTTGAGTTTTCTGGCTTACATAGTCATTGTCTGTTTCAGGTACTTTATTAGCTTTCAGAATCAACAGAGCATCTGACAATTTTTTAATTTCAACATCATAATTATCAGCAAATTTTATTCTTTCTTCCAAAAGCTGTGTTCGGTAGCAATCAAACATCGCATTTGCAGGTTCTGCTAATTCCAGCTTCATTCTTTCCTTCATATTCCCTTGTTTTTCTGCTGCGTCTTCCTCTGCCGCCAAAGCAATCTTCTCCAGTTCTCCTGCTAGCTCCCTCCCTGCATCTTTTATAAACATAATTTTTATTGTAGGTAGGTTAAAGACAATCTCTTTAGTTTTCATCATGACTTCAGGGACACCAATAACAATTCGCTGCTCTTTGTTTGTAATCTCTGGAACTCCAAGTACAATCCGTGTCTCTCGGTTTTCCCATGTCGGCACATCAATGTAAGTCTTATCCCACCACCCGACCACTTGGGGTTGATCAAAACATACTTTACCAAATGGTGTTTTGTGACAGACGGTTTTCATCTCAACCTTTGTTTTCCAGATTGGAGGTCCTTCCACAGTCTTCATCACAAGCGTAGGTAAATCAAAGATGATATCAGTATTTTTCATGGTTACAGAAGGGACCTTGAAGATCCAATCTTGATTTTTCATAGCGATCTCCGGCAAATCAAAAGATATTTTGTGCTGTTGGCTACCTATTTCAATAGTGAAAAAACTACCAATCTGCCTACCGATCTGTCCTCCAGCAAGTCCCCCCACAGGACCACCTAGCACACCTCCAATTACTGTTCCCGCAACTGCACCAACACCCTGAGCAAGATCATTTTCATTTTTAAATTCATCGTTCAGTTTCTCGGTTCTAGCCTCTGTTTTTCTAGCGATCTCTGCTAGCTCCTCTTTCAGTTGTACCTGAATTTTTTCCATTGCTTCGTTAAAAGCATTCTGTTGATTTTGACAATCCATAATAATAGTTTTTAATTAAAAATATGACTACATAATGCGTATAAACAACCTAACTACTGTCTTCGGTAAGGTGTGAGATGCATTCTTAAAGTTGAATGCGCGAACTGTTCATTAGCTAATAAGTAATATTGTGCAAAAAATTGATCGGAAATATAATATAGGTATTCACCAACATCACGCATGATAAGGCAATAAAATAAGAGTAAATTAAGAGTTATGGCAGACTTCATAATACTCAGTTTATAGGTTATTAGCTTATAGTCAAGCTACAAAAATTATTAAATCTCTAAAAACTAAATTCTAATTAATTTTCAAATTGAAGTAGATCACCTATCATTTTCTCTTTGTGTCGCTCACTAAACATCATCTTTGCAATTGTTTTCATCGCTAATTTTTCAGTTAAATAGTAAAGCGAACTTACCTATTTGATAAATAAAGGTAAATACCACAAATGGGGTATTTTTTAAATATTGAGCTTTCTCAAGCATGTAAACAACTTTTACAACAGCCCCAATTCTGTTGCCTTTTTAATTAAACTTGCAACGCAATGACAGCCTATTTTTCGGAATAAATTTTTACGATGTGTTCTACAGGTATTGGTTGTGATACCCATATTTTCGGCAATTTTTTCACTCGAAAATCCTTTGGCAATGTATCGTAAAATTTCGCACTCCCTTATAGTAATTTTCATAACTGGGGAGCTAAGCATTTTGCTGTCGTTTATGAGTATCTGATGGAATTCATTATTTCCTCGGATTCCCATCACAGTTACAATATGATTATTGACGTTGGTAATATGTTCTATATCCGTATGAATATTGAGGCTTTTGACCATTCGGAATTTACTGTCCACTACAATAGAAATAGACTGGTGATGAAATAATCGGTATGTGCCGTTAGCCACACGCATACGAAAACAATAGCAACATTTCAACGATTGAATATGCTGAATGCCGACACTAAGAATATGCCGATGTGCCGCTTCCTCTGCCCGAATCACAAAACTCATATCATCTGGATGAACCAATTCGACTATTTCATTTAATGTTTTAGGCATATCAGCTAGAGCATGTGTTTTGAGAATATTCGGATGCTGGTTTGAAATCGCCTGACCAAGTATATCAATGGTATAGTAATAATAATTGCCTGTGAATAGAAAATCTGCTACTAGGTCTACTAAACTGAGCTGCTGTTCAACTCCTTTTTCAGGAGAAAATAGCTCAGGGTAATTGTCCCATGAAGTCGCCAGTTGGTTTTCCTTATTTTCCATGATCTTAATGCTTATTTTTTCCGATAGAATTAAAGGTTTGTTTACCTGAACTTTTGTTTTTGTTTTACGCTTTTTGTTGTAGTAACTGCAGCGCTGATGCTGTTCTTTTCCGCGATCTGATTCACCATGCTCCAGAGAACAGCCATTCGTTCGGGGCAGACAACAAAAGCCCGGAGTCCTTCGCTGACCGAGGCACCAGCGCAACTGACACATATTTCGATAAAGCCAATTACCTTATTACTATCATCGTAAAAAACAAGTAGATGCCGTGGTTCATAACATCCAGCAACTATCATTTCTTCACAGCGCTGACTTTGATACAAGGTATACTGCCAATCTGCACATTGCGCGGAATCCAATTGCACTCCCTTCGCGATACTGTCTAGCGGGATATTTATAAGTCCATCTGCAATCAGTGCATTGGGATTCTTTCCAGTCTTAAGGTACCATAATAAGCGATTACTGATGTAGAATAATAGTTCTACTCGTTCAGCTATCTTGAAAGGATCAAAGCCCCTAGTATCTCCCGTTTCAACGATGGGAGTAATTCGCGCTTTCTTCCCCTTGTAAAGTGTTACCTGTTCCTGAGCGGATAGACTCAGGAAAGATAACAGTAGATATAGTAGGATGGTGTAACGCATGAGAAATGATAACTGTAATTCCCAATTAATACCTTCAGCAATTTAATTCAACGTGTGAAACCTCAGGATCAACATTACTGATATTGTTATTTATTCAAGAGTCCTGTCAAAGTATTGTAGCTTTCTATAAAATTTAATCCGATGGAAAAATAAGGTTTACCATGGTTCACTCCATTTATGGTACTTCCAAAACCGACACTTACCATGTTGTAAAATGTAGAGGCTGATACGCCTGCTCCTATAGTCGTGTTATCTCCATTTTGAAAAACGTGAAGCATCGGTCCAAAACTAGGAGAAAAAAAATGGCTCAAGAAACTACTGGAACGACGAGGTTTATATCGAAACGTATAGCCTATACTTGCTGCCGGAGAAAATTCTGTAAATTCTGATTTTGCAATTTTAACGAAACTAAAACCTCCTGTTGGATTTTGTTTCCATCCAAAATCATCATAGATTAAGGTCATTGTAAAACCTGTCTTATTTTTAGCTTTGTTATTTACATGAAGGATGATTTTATCCTCTTCTGCAATTTCCTCCCAAGCTAAATTGATTTCACCAGAATAAGATTCGCCCGATACTTTATCCGTTTTTATTTGATAACCGTATTGAACTCCGGTAGTTTGTAATACAGGTGAATCACTTGCATTTTTCATGAGCCCTTCATTATTGGTTTCTTCAACTACTTCTGTAAAACCAAATACACTTAACGGTTTTATCGTTTTATCTTTTCGTTGAATATATGCTAAAACCTGCAGGTCACAATCTGTTCCTAATGCGTCAATATAATCCTTTTTAAAGTCGAGATGTATCTGAGATCCTTTTTTAATATAATCCATTCCTGCTCCAAGTATAAATTTATAAGTGGTATTATATCCGTTTGCTTTTGGCATTCGCTCTGTGATCGTTACAAAATTTATAGGGTTATAAATGTCATCAGATATACTTTTATTATCTAATTTTAATCGGTTATATAAGGTGTCTTTTGTAACCTGTCCTTGCGCTATTCCTACACATCCTAGGAAAAATAGCAGAAGTAAGCTTTTTTTCATAATTGTTATAAGTGTTTATTACCAATACAGATATATTCCATAATACAAAGTATTGGCTTTTGTCTGATATTTTCTTTTCTCGTTTTTAATATAGGCAGCAGACATATTACCTGCTTAATGGCAAGCAACCGGTTTACCAGCAAGTTTGCACCGCCCTTCAATATAACTGTGGCCCACAGTCTGTACAAGCATTGCTCAACAGCTTTGTACTAAAATTCAGAAATGTAATTATCGTTCTCATCGTTAATTATTTGGTGTATGCTTGGAAGAATAAATCCTTTTTATAAAATAAGTTCGCCTTCAGTGGACTTACCAATAATTGGCCTTTAAATATATTGCTAAGTTCAACTTTTAATACGTGCAGAGAAATACCCCAAATGGGGTATTTTTAAAATATCTATTGAGATGCAGTAGTTTTTAAGGAATGAGATTGGAGGATAATGAGCAAACTGGGTGCCTATCGTTTAGAGTTACGAAAATTATTGATCTCCTTGATAAGTAATGGGATGTTCTTATCGAGATACGGTTTTTCCATAGGGCTATCCGCAGCCGTTTTGAGATCAGACTTGTATAGTACCAAAGAATGTAATATAAATTGAAATGAGTGTAATAAAATAAATCCAAGGCTAGCGTGAATGCTTTCGCATCTTATCGATCAATTTCAGCAATGCAGTTCGATTTTTGGCATCATGGTAAAATTTGGGCAGCTTTTCGAGCAAGGTAAAATGACTTCGTTCTTTATGTTCACGTAATTTGGCCGAAATATAACTTTCTAAATAATCAAGATGGGCGTAATTATAAGCCCAAACAACATCATCTTTAAAGGTATGTACCAACCACAATTCTGCACTGAAATAAATATGTGCTGCCACCTCTATATGTCCTTTAATTCCAAACAACCGTGTCTCTGTTGTTTTTTCTTTGTTATAACCACAGCATATACACTGCAACCTTGATTTTTTGTTCGCATAATCTACACTTGCCACAGCCTGCCTTCCGCATGTCGGACAGACAACCAATACCTCTGTCTGAAAATCGGTCAGTCTCTTGTTCTGCTCATTAAAACGTTCAGTTTTCATTAAATTAATCTATCATATCAAATACTAATTTACAGCAAAGCATTTGTTAGCTATATACCCCAATTGAGGTATATTAAAATATTTTTTATATTTTAGTAAGAATAAATAACCTATTTATTAAGCCACGTTATTGACTACTGACCGAGCGCCTATGGAACCTAAGAAACATCATCACCTCCTCGCCGACCTTTGGGAAAGTTATCCCGATGCATTGTCAAATGATTTTCAATCAGAAAAACCGTATGGTATTGTGAATCACCTATCGGATATTTTGGCAGTTGGTCCATATTACCATTATGTAATCAATATAGCTGACTATTCGCTTTCTCAAGTTTCAGAAAGTATCACAAGTATCCATGGATTGGCTACTCAACCAAATACAATAAGGGAGATCATAGACCAAATACATCCGGAGGATCTGGAGTTTGTGCTGAAAGCAGAGGAAGCCACATTAGTCAAAATGAAGGAAATTGGGTTTGAACACCAACTGTTTTTGAAAACGTCCTATTGCTTTCGCATGCGTGTTGCTAAGGGTGATTATCACCTGTTTCATCATCAAGCTATACATCTTGCTAAGGATGATTTAGGGCGTTTGACTTCCGCATTGAATATCCATACCGATGTACAACACATCACACAAAGTAATAATAAAATTGTGCTCGTTACAGGTATTGGTACGCGTGATGATTATTGTCAGATCGACTTATCAAAACAGCTTCCACAATTTGAGATCCCTAAACTTTCCAAGCGCGAGATGGAAATCGTATCCTTGGTTGCCAAAGGTAACTCCAGTCCGCAGATTGCTGAAAAGCTTTTTATCTCGCCCGATACTGTAAGGACACATCGGAAAAACCTATTTCGGAAAACGGGAACAAAAAGCGTAGGTGAATTTATCTGCAAATGTATTGAATGGGGATTACTGCAGCTGATTTGTTTTTCTAATATAGAATTTTTCATATAAAAACGTGGTAGCCGAAAAATAGACATGCTGTAAAAGAGCTAGAAGCATATTTAACAAAAGGCCGTAAATGGTGGCTACATGAGGGCCCCAGACTATTGGTGAAGCAGAGATTTTATAGAGGACAAGCTGATAACCGCAACAGACAATAGTATGTCTAAAAATTTCTGATAAACGAAATACCTTTACCGTCAGTGAAACTCTATGAATATCGTTTTGAGGGAACAGAAAGATCAGCGATCAGCAGTTATTGTGAGCTGAAAGTTAACAAATTCTTTGTGAGTTAAATCATTCAGTGTCCTATGCGGTCTGTAATGATTATATTCCCTCCTGAAATGTTCAATCCTATGCTAACATCTTCAAGCGACAGGAACCAGTTTACTGACAGAAATTCGTCTCTGAATTTACCATTGAAAGACTCCAGATATAGGTTGTCAGTGGTTTGCCGGGTCTGGAGAAATCCACTATTATCTGATTTTCGTAGGCCACCTATCTACATCGTTTGATATAAACTCACTGCCATTGTCACACTGGAATCTAAAAGTTAACTGAAAATGATCTGGTTCACTGGATCTTGCAAAATCTCTTATTTGGTCAATATAAGTTCTAACTCCGGTTCCATGAGAAACCCTTTTTGAGTCAATGATATAAATATTCAAAATGAAGGGGTTATTATACTTTTTATGTTATTATTTCGGGATTGGTCAAGAGCATATCAATTAATCTGTTAATTGATATGCTCATTCATTACTAAAACTCAGATAAAGAATATTTTTCTTTTTATCAAAAAGAAAAATACCTTTTTCAGAAAATCCAAATTCAGTCTTACGGATTTCGATGCTATAATATAAATCCTCCAGCCTGATCCTTTTCAGCATTCTACTCAAAAAAATCTCCTGGTAAATACCATTTCCAAAAGCAATCCTAACAAGCTGTTTGTCTTGATCAAATATTAATACTTTGGACGGAATTTGGGCTCTACCAAAATTACCTGTTGTATCTATTGTCGCTTTTTGACATTTGATCCATCGAATATTTTTAACATAATCTAATGCTTCATTACTTCTCAATTTTATGGCGATACTAGATTCCCCTCTATTCTCATTGCCAAAAAACTTCCGATATTCATAAATAATGGTATCCTTTTTTTCGTCCAACTTCAGCCCAAAGATGGTTTCATTATAATCTGCCAATGACATTGTCCTCAAATTATCGTTACAAGACACGATTAAAAAACAACAAATTAGCCAACAATAAAAGTTTCTATTTATAACATCCATACTGTTCCCTTCACAGCATCAATTATCAAATATTAAAAAGAGAACGCTAGTGGTTTTGTCATAAATTAGAACCTTGTTTTCAGTATTACCAAATTGGGTTTTATTTGACTCAATTTTATAGTAAACTTCTGTTAATTTGATATCTTTTAACATCTGTCTTAAATCTAAAAATCTAAAAGACATCTCATCATATAATATTTCGATATATTGGTTTTCTCTATCAAATATTACAGGATATTCTTTGTGAAGATCTTTAAAATTATATTTCCCTGGGACTAACTGCCCGGGCTTAGATTTTAGCCACTTAAAAAATTGCAGATCTTTTATCGTTTCACCATTAATTACCTTAGCTATTATAAATGCCTGCCCCCTATTTTCGTTACCAGGAAAATTTCTGGAATCATCTAGAATACTATCTTCTTCTAGGGTCAATCCAAACTTTTCTCTTGTAAAGTCACTTAATGGCATTGTCCGCAAATTATCATGACAAGAGTAAACAATAAAGCAAAAAAAAGTTAAAACTATACTTATTTTCCACCGCCAATTCACGCTATTTTCCATCTTTTAATTCTTCAAAGATTTCAAATGGAATATTTCCATAAGTAATGTCAAAATTTGCTGATTGTTCTGGCCCCATTTCATTGATTAATCGTGTTACGTATTCACTTCCAAACGATCTTGTCCCATTGTCAAAATTATAATAATCATACAAACCAACCATCTGTCCCGTAGAATCATAAATACCTGTAAATTTGCCCAACGCGCCCTCATACTTATCTATGATAGCTTGGTTGTTAGTATCAGCTTCGTAGGTACCCAATACGGTCGCATAGTATAACTTCCCATCGTTCGCTAATATAGGTTTCAGTTGTCCCATTTCCGCGGAGCTTAAATTAGGTTTCAATGTTTTAAGTTCATTAAAATCGCTTTCGGACAGCACATAAGATCCATCTTTGGCTTTACCATGCCACCAGATATCGAAAAGTTCCTTTTCAAAATTAGAATCTAAAAATCCAGCCATTGAGCCAGCAATATTTATATCTGTCTCATCAGAAAGCTGGCCTAAAAGAGGAACAAGGCTGCTTAAAACGCTTTTAAATTGCGCTAAAAATTTAGTGACAGCAACTAATCATCAATCAATTTGTTGCGATCAATTTCAAAATTATAATTATTCGAATCTCTTAGCACACTGTGAACGTTAATATTTAGTTCAGAAGCTAGCCGCCCCTCTAAAAGATATGTTAAAATGGCTCTATTGTTGTCTCCATAGTGCTCATTTAAAAATTGGAATTGTTCCAATTCTGTGTTATATCCTCCGAACTGACCTGTCTGATAATTTAATGATTGAAGTGACTGTGTATCCTTAGAAGATACAATGTAGTAGATTCCATCACCATTTACAGAATTCGCGGGGTTGTTTTCTAAATAACTACCACCTTGGCTTGTGTTATTCGGATTATAAAGAGTAGTTCCTCCTCCAGAGGTATTAAAATTACTCATGAAAAAACCTTCAAGATTGAGACCAGATCCATCCTGATTATTTTAAATATATTGGTATATTTCTTTTTGTATTAGAGACATACCTTGCGTAGGGTCTGAAGCGGTATAACCACTATATCCTTGTTGTGGATTTTGGCCATTATAGTTGTATGACCCACTCCCAGAACCATTATAATTGGTTGGCTGATTGCCTTCATTAGTTCCGTTTCCTGGAAAACCACTATTGGAATCGCCATTTCCTCCAAAGCCATATCCGCTATAACTATTATGATGGCCATTAGAATAAACATCAACGGTAGGGATAACTATATGCCATGCAGAATTGCTCATGGACGAATCCATTGGAGTAAATGTTCTTGTATTAAAATCATATCTTCCACTCGGGATATCGGTCAGGTCGCCATTGGCTAATTTATTCCAGATATCGTTAAATGATCCACCTCCTCCACCCGTTCCTCCCAGTGTATTGTGCAACTCGATCTCTCGCAATAGATTTAGCTCAGAAGACAGTACATCGAGCGTATACTTATTTATTTTCATAAAAATAGGACTATGGATTTAATAATTTTTACTAATTGCCTCTAAATTAAATAATTTTCATAAAACCCAAAAGAAATAAAATAACGCAATCGATTGTTCTATTTTTAATTCGTTAATAAAAAGCACTTCCGTATTAAATAAATTTAGACATGTGTTAACTTTCAAAAAAATAGCAATTTTGAGATCATTTCAATTTTGACGCCTTTTTGGAAAAGAAGTTGTACGTAAGCGTAAAAGCCTACAAGGAACCACTGAATAGTTAGTTAGTTGGAATCGAAAGAAATTTAATTGGAAATCATCAAGCATGCCCCCTGATAGACTGTATCTCACTGGATCCAAAATTTTCGATAAAGATGATGACAATTGGGCTACCAATAGGAACTTTGAACCTAAACAGAAATATTTTTCATTCGGTAATGAGTTTTTAAAAGATAAAAACTGACAGGATATTTTAAAATATGCTGAAAGTTTAGTTCAAACATATGTAAAATCCGAAGATTTCAAAACTTTAATTTTTGCCCAAGCGATAGCAATAACGGTGGGATTTGATGATGGCGAGTTAACGATAATAAAATCTCAATAACTATGGATCTTATCAAAGTTGTTTGCGGGATTATATTCAAAGATGATCTTGTTCTGATTTGTCGACGGAAACCTGAAAAGTCATTAGGTGGCTATCGGGAGTTCCCTAGCGGTAAGGTTGAGGATGGTGAATCTAATGAAGAATCGCTGCTTCGAGAATTGATCGAAGAGCTCAACTTGAAAGTCAAAATCAAACAGCACTTTTTCAATACGGTACATCAGTACGATAATGGCGCTATCGAATTGATCTCGTTCATTTGTGAGAGCGAGAATATAGCTTCAGAGTCTACCGACCATGATCAACTCGAGTGGGTAAAGGTTAGTGATCTATTAGGCTGGAAGCTTGCTCCCGCTGATATTCCTATTGCGAAGAAACTGATTGAAGAATTTAAAGGCTAGAGATTGCAAAGAGTTTTAGAAATAACCGCAGACTAGAAACAAGAAACCACAAAATGCTATTTAAAGATTTTTCAGAAAATGAACTTTGCATCTTCATGAATGGCAAACTTATCTACAAACGATGGTTGGATACGGGCGTGTCAAAAGTGTTCGACGTAATGGCATATGACAAATACACCCTTGCTAGCATAAAAGAGCTTACCAACGAATATGGATTATTGATAGTCAAGGCAAGAGTAAAGCTAATAACTACTGAGCAAGGCGGCCGAAAAACAGGCATCATCTCAGGTTATAGCCCCAATCACGTGTTTGAATATGCGTCAGAAGGTAAATTACAGGAGAATTATATAGGTAATATAAATTTTAAGGGCGAGGATCTAATGCCCGGTGAAGAAAGGATTACGACTATTCGCTTTCTCCTTGTAAAAGAGCTGGAGCAATATTTGACAAAAGGCCGTAAATGGTGGCTACATGAAGGACCTAGACTTATTGGTGAAGCAGAAGTGTTATAAAAACGTTCTCAATAGCCGAAAGGAAATTTGAAATAAAACTTCCGAAATAGCTGATTAAATTGCTATTGGTTATGAATGGTGGTTATAAAAAGCCTTATGCTTTTCAGATGGATGTACCAACTTCCTGGGCTGAAAATCATATTCCACTTGATAGTATCAACGGGATTCTTCTAGATTACATCACATCAGTATCACGATAAAAACAAATTTTAAAAACATTATTTGTAATCATTCTAAATAATATTATATTTGAATAAATAATTTCGGCCGTATCATCGTTACTTATGTGGACATTTGGAAAATTGAGATCTTTTGAAAAACTTTTTAAATCATATTGGTTTAAGGTGTACGATATGTGCTGTTATTATCTCAAAGAAACTGAAATGGCCAAAGATCTAACACAAAACATATTCTTGGATCTTTGGGAGCGTCGTGTCAATTTTGAAAGCAGAGTTGATATGGAAAAGTATTTAACGAGGTGCTCTAAATTTCAAGTGCTTAATTATTTCAGATATGCTCGTAGAATTGAACTTTTGGCATTGGAAGATATGCCTGAACAACATACGGCAAATTATCTAAGGCCCGATTTGCAGATGCAATACAAAGAAATTGAGGAACGTATTGAAAGGCAAATGCAAAAATTATCTGAACCAGCACGTACAGTTTTCTATCTTAGCCGAAGAGAGTATCTCTCCTACAAACAGATAGCTGAACGTCTAGGCATTTCCACTTCAACGGTCGAATATCATATCAGCAATTCCCTTAGAACTTTACGTCGGGAATTGCTGTAATCTAAACTCTTGCCTGTTTTTTCTATCTCGGCAATTGTTCCGGCCTACGCATTTTGTATTCTGTAGCTGTAATTGCACCCAAAAAAGCAATCACATCCTGTATCTCTTGTTTAGACAATTTGAGCGCTTTCATTTTGGGATCCGTAATCGGGGCCATAGGATCTGCCGCTTTAACTGCCGGTTTAGCGGTATTCATTTGCATTCCACTATTGTAGATGTTTAGTAGCCCTGTAATATTATCAAATAGACCATTGTGCATCCAAGGAGCTGTATTCATAACATCCCTTAAAGATGGAGTCCTAAATTTGCCAACATCATCAGGATCTCCTGTCACGTGGTAACGTCCGAGGTCTTCATATTTACGTTTGTAATAAGTGAGCCCGATGTTGTGAAAGTCCTCATCTGTCAAATATTGTCCATAATGACAGTTCATACAGCGTGCCTTGGTGCGAAATAAATGTAATCCTCTTATTTCTTGATCATTCATTTTACTATAATCGCCTTTCAAAAAAAGGTCGAACCGACTTTGTCTGCTAGAAATGGTACGCTGAAAAGCCGCAAGTGCTTCCGCAAGTTGATCAAATGATACTTTTTCCCTGTTAAATGCCGCCTTGAAAAGGCTGCGATATCCCTTATAATGTGCCAATTTTTTAGGAAGCTTTTTAATATCCATGGCCATTTCATCATGAGCAGCGATCGGGCTTTTAACCTGTTCTTCTAAGGTGGTAGCCCTACCGTCCCAAAAAAATGTCTTTCGTTCGCGTACATTCAATAATGAAATAGTATTTCTTTTCCCTTCCTGGTGGTCGTGTCCTATGGAAGTCGACAGCTTATCAGCCCATGAATTTTGCGGACTGTGACAGGTGCTACAGGAGATCTGATTAGAACCCGAAAGTAAAGGATCGAAAAATAACATTTTCCCCAAAACCACTTTCGGTTGTTCCATAAGCCGAAAATAAGCCGTATCGAAATCCGGTAGGGCTGAAAATTCCTCCCAAGCAGTTCCCGAATCAATAGTTGGCTTGGGCCAATTTGAAGTTGGCTGGCTGTATGCCGCTCTTAGGGAGTCCTTGTCGAACATCTCCCTTTCGACAGCAAGCTGTTGATAAGAGGATAAAAAAATTGCGAGCAAAATACAAAGCCCTAATACCATACTAATCTGTTTCATTTGAATATTTTTTGCTATACATTGAATTATGGGACCCATTTAAAAAGATAATTCGCAGCACTGGCATTATACCAATCCAGTGTTTTATAATATGGATGTACCCAGTTATTATCCGCATGTGGAATATACATCGACAATCCACTGTAAGACCTAATTTCTTTTCCATTAAATTGTGCTGTATGGGCTTTAAATAATATACTGGATTCTAGCGCTTGCTTTAATCCACTCAGATCAGCCTTGGGAAAATTGAGCTGATAAAATTCCAAAAGATCAAATCCTGCCGTCGGCGAGCCTTCGGCAAAATCCAGACGCTGTACGTTATCTCTTTCTAAAACAGACCAAGTAGCACTTTGTAAACGTAGAATCCCTCCTACCTGCGCCGCCAAAATTGGCAATTTTTGATTATCGACCAACGTTATCGTCGCCGACTGATAAAGTCCATTCTGTTGGTTGTAGTAATCGTAATAAGCCTCGGCCGCCTGTTTGAGCCCATGGGCTAAATCCGTTTGATATAAATACCTCAACATGGTATGATACGGCATTCCCACGGCGATCACCTCTGCCGGAGATGCCAATATATAATGTGCCTTATCCCTGAGTTGATAAATAACCTCCACACTTGCCATAGAGCAGGCATCAAATACCAAAAAATCCAAATCATCGGGTAGTGCATTTTTTAATGATATAATATCCATTGTCTCTCCGGCGTCATCGCCAAAAGATTTTAGTCTGATCGATGGATCAGGTAACCAAGACGTGGCATGTGACCATAGTATTAGTCCATATGATTCCGCAGGAGCCAAGCCTTGCATATCTTGAATAACGGATC
This sequence comes from uncultured Sphingobacterium sp., assembly GCF_964277905.1. Lineage (NCBI taxonomy): Bacteria > Pseudomonadati > Bacteroidota > Sphingobacteriia > Sphingobacteriales > Sphingobacteriaceae > Sphingobacterium > uncultured Sphingobacterium sp. Next base: position 555,863 of record NZ_CAXYKD010000048.1, on the reverse strand, counting down.
GCATGACCAAAGGGTCTGATGAATTATGTTCAGCGTAAGTTTTGACAATGCGGCTACCAATAGCTGTTCCGGTGTCATAACTTATTTCATAAATGGCAGGGGCAACATTTTTCAAACGCGCATATACCAACAGTTTGCCATCGACATCTTTAAATGCAGACTCCATCTGGTTGATATTGGTGTATGCATCGCCATTCAAGCTGTTATTCGCGGCCATATAGACCATTACGGTTCGTCCTGTGGAATGTGGTAACTCGTCCTTGGAACAGCTTGAAAAAGCGAGTGTTAAGACATAAAGTATAAAATATTTAATGGATCTCATCGTCTTTATTCTAGTTGCTTGTATAAGTTGTTGTCAAGACTTCTTCTCCTTGTTTGCCATAAGCTACAAAATCAATATCAAGTTGACTACCCGACAAACGCACGTCTTTAGCCACAAAATAATGGGTACCAAGATGATCAGCCAGGTAACGCACGTGTGTGCTGGTCGATATATTTTGATTAACACTAAATGGAAAAAATGACAATGCATTGTGACCTACTGTTACAGCTGTCTGATAGCTATTGTTTTCCTTTCTAAAATATATCCAAAAAACATGAAAAGGTTGTAATGCCTTGGTCGATACATCTCGATTAAAGGGGTCATTCCGACGAAAAGTAGTCAATAAGGAGGATAGTATTGCCGAACTTGTCCATATTGTCGATGCTATTTTAGTTTTATTTTGATCAACGATATCAATTGCAATTACTTTTGTTGGATTCAGAAAGTTTTGCTGCCATTTATTGATATCATCGATATCGAAATAGCGGTATTCATCAGCCCATTTCCAGCCTTTAGGGCGTCTAAATAATTGATAGGTTGCTCCCCCTTCTGGTTGGTATACCCCGCCACTACGGTAGCATTGGAGGGTGATTGTATCTTTGGAAACGTTCATTACTTTAAAAATATGATCGGTAAGGTCAGAACCTTCTGCCCCGATCCGGTATAATGCACTAATCAATGATCCCGTACTAAATGTGAGCAAGGGTTGTGCGGTACCTTTTCCTATTTCAAAATAGGTTGGCGCAGCATTGGACAGCCCATAGACTGTACGTATGGCGACTGTATTTTTAACAGTATCAAACTTCATGACAATAGGTGTATAGGCCACTTCGCTCAGACTACTTTTGACCATCATGACCCAACCATCTGTTGCATCTTGCAAGCCAGACTTCAGATCAGAAATAAGGGCTGCTTGCCGTTCTTCTGCGTCAGATACCGAACGTGTCAGATGATCTTTTTCACAGCTAGAAAATAGCAGTACTAAAACTCCCCAAACGATTATTTTTATCCGTGTATTCATTTTTAATAGACCGTTTTATAGATGACGGAATCAATGACCTCATGCAAACGATGTAAATCCATTCCCTTATCAAGATAATATTGATGAACCATATTGTACTTCGTTTCCAATTTAGGATTCGCTTTGACAATTGCTGCAATAGCTTGCCTATTATTCATGACCATCGACTCTACTGATGTTGCAAAATCTTCTTCTGGCGCATAGCCACCATAAGGTAAGAAAAAACCATCCGCATTGGCCTGTGCAGTATATTTGCTGCTATAGTTAAGTCCGTAATACTCCCCCTGCGATATGCGATCGTATTGATATCCACGACCGTATTTGTGATCTTGCTGATGAGCATGCTCATGATAAATCGTGGCCATCAGCTGCCGTAATGCTGTTTTATTCGTCTTATCAAAATTATTGATGCCACCTATTCCCAAGCGATAAAACTGAGCATTGAGCCCTGCTCCAGCCGCTGCTCCGGCAACGGTGATATCGTTAAAATGTACATAGCCCCCCACCATGACAAATTCGATGGGAGTTTCTTTCTGAAAATAGACCGGAAAGTTTTCTTTCAATGGTTTAAGCCAAAAGTCCCGTAATATAATTCGTGTATATTCAAGTGCCTTCTCGTAGTTTGGTGGCACAAAAAATGTTGTTCCATCTAAAATACGGGGCGTGTACTCGTAAATTATCTTTACCCCATAATCGTTGTAAATACTGTCACATAATGAATCAAGGCCATTCCATTTGTCGGGAGATTTGCTTTGGACAGCAAAATAATCTACGTAGGATGGCGGTGCTATTGTATCTTCTTTCTGACAAGCAAGCAGTGTGCAAAATATGCCCAAAAGGAATCGTTTTTTACGTATAAATATGTTCATCATTTCCTGTTTTTTTAGCGCGGATTTAATTCATTTACCAATACCGGGTTCCCAATTCTTGCAATCAACGGAATTTGTATTGCTTTACGGGGATCATCTGCTGTGAGTACCGCATCAGGTGTTGGACTTGTACGTACCAAACGATGGCTTACAGAAAGCCTCAATCGCTTAATATCATACCAGCGCATGCCCTGACCTAAAAATTCTTTTCGACGTTGGTCAAGTACAAGATCTTCCAGTTCTTCGAGGCTAAGGGTACTGGCATCCAAAATACTGTATGGTGTGATCCGCTTTTTGCGCAGCTGTTCTACTGTTTCCAGCGCAGCCATCCGGTCAGGTACGGTTTGCTTTAGTAATGCTTCAGCCCGGTTGAGCAGTACTTCTTCATTTGTAAAGCATTCGTAACGTGCTACGCCAACATTAGGCTGATTAGGCTGTTGCGCATATTTCACATAGTTGGTAATGCTATCTATTACGGTACCTACCGCACTAAAAAGACCAAAACGGAGATCATTTTTTGGAAATCCATAATACAATTGATGACTTGGATAAAATCCACAGAGTCTAAATCCTGTTGGTCTCGTTAAAAAGGATTCGCTTTGACTAGCCAAAAGAATATTTTTGTGTGTGGCGGGATTCATAAATTCCTGTGCAAAATAAGCGATATCATAACTTTTCCAGACTTGTATGTCTGCTGTTAGATCCCGGATCTGCCCTCCTGAAATTTGTAGTGAACGATCGGCATAAGAAATACATTGCTCCCATTTCTCCTGGTAGAGATATAAACGACAAAAGAAGGCATACACAGAAGCTAAGGAAAAATGGTACGGATTGGCGGATAGAAATGTAGCGTTTTTCTCCATTAATTGCTGCCCCTTTTTCATATCAGACTCAATCTGCTCATATACCTGAGCTACAGTAGCCCGATGAAAGCTTGGTTTACTTTCCGTCGGAATCTCGATGATCAGTGGCACGCCCAGATCGGTACTTGAAGTCTGTACATTGTAATGTTTAGCAAACAAATTGACCAAAGAGAAATAAGCATAGGCCCGTACAAATAGAGCTTCGCCTAGAAGAGCCTCTTTTGCGGCCATTTCACCTTGCGTTTGCATAACTTCGGCTATGACAGTATTGACCAGATAAATTTTTTCATAGTAATGCGCATAGGCAGCAGCTGGAGTCGCCCTGACACCTTCCTCATAATTATCCTCCCAAAGATACAGGGGTACGTATGTAGGTATCAGATTGGCCTGAATCGAACCTGCATAATGGTGATAGTCGTCGGTTAAGATATCAGTAAATAAATCCTGACGCTCTGGATAGGCTTGCGAAAGCAGAGCTCGATAATCGGAAAGGGTACTAAGCGCTATCCGACTGTCGTAGGGCTCGTCTAACACATGCGAACAGGAAATTTGGAGTAGTACGCATAGCAGCAGTAAATAATATAGTTTTCTCATTGCGAATGACAATCTTTCTTGTTTCTAAATATTAAAATCCAGCTGTAATTCGTAAAGAATAGCTTACGGGATTCGGTAGAGCCACACCAGTAAGCAACAATTCAGGATCCATTCCATTGAGCTTTTTACTGGCCCAGTATTTTAAATTATTACCCGATAAACTCAATCGCGCTCTTTTTATTCCACCAACGCTCTTCAGTAGTTCTGGTTGCAGCTCATACGATAGCATCAATTCAGAAAGCCGCAGTACACTGGCATCAGCTACACGCAGGTCACTTCTATTGTAAGCGAGTTCGTCAATCTGCGACACGGTGGCTAAGTGAAGACGTTCGATACTGCTCAGGATACCCGGGATATCGGTATAAGATTCATCCCCAGGTCCACGCCAACGATAAGCCAGATCTGCAGGACTAGATACATTATCACGATAACTGCGTGCCGCAATAGGCTGCATAAACACATGATTTCCATGGGAAAACGTAAAGAATATGCGCATTTCGAATCCTTTATACCCAATTGTATTTGAAAATGAACCTGTACCCAAGGGTTGCCGCGAACCAATATAGCGGATAAGTCCTCGGTCTTGCGTGCTGGGGCTTATGCCCTGAACGCTACGACCATTATTTGAAAAAACAGGCCGCCCATTGAGATCCAACTGGCTGTATTGATAGGCATAGAGGCCTTCAAGAGGGTACCCTTTTAGCGGATAACCATTGGCACGCGTTATCTGTGTCAGTAAGGATGATTGAAGCTCACCATCAGTGACCCTATTGCGCACAAAACCATATACCCCTTGCATATTCCAATGCCAATCTGGCGATGAAAGTAAATTTTTTAAACCGATCGTAATATCAATGCCTGTATTTTTCATGGACGCGAAATTGATTACTTTGGTGCCAAATCCTTCTTCGAGCGCGACCGCGGCTTCGCTGATGAGGTCTTTATTTTTTCGATGGTATGCTTCGGCAACAACATCAATTTTATTCCATAGCCCCACTTCTAAGGCTAAATTGCCTATATAATCTTTTTCCCAGCTCAGATTGTACAATTCTGGCGACAGGATGTCTATGATCTGTTCACTATTGGCATTGTCCAAACGAACTTTTTGAAAATACTTGGCATAGCGCTGTGGCGAAGTTTGATAGGCATTACCACGCAAGGCGTAGCTTCCCCTTAGTTTTAGGTATTGCAACGCACCCGAAGCGAGCAGCGGCTGCATAAATGATTCGCGTTCGACATTCCACGACAGTCCAAGGCTATAATTGGGCAGAAATTTTGAGCGAGCCCTTTTTCCAAACATATTGCTGGCATCTAAACGTCCGCCAACTTCAAGATTATAACGGTTTTTGAAAGCATACTGCGCGGATACATAATAGCCAATCAAATATTGATTTTTGAAGGTTTCCTCATAAAGACGCTCTCCAGTCTGTGCTACTTGCATTAGTGCTAATTCGCTTGGGGTGATGGTGCCACCATCATAGTGTCGGTAGCCAATACCCTTCCTGTAGGTACGATCAGTGCGATCGTGGTTCCATTCGAAGCCCGCTGTAGCATCCAGGGCATGTAAGGCCCAATTCTTCTTGAAGTTCAATGAATGCCTCATATGATACATCTTACCTCGGTACCGATTGGCATATAAAAAGCCGCCCTCAGGTAGTATGGTCTGATAATATGAATAGGGATCTGTTGGATCGCGATAGAGCAACTCGTTTTCTTCACGCAGCACATCATTGTAGTCCACCCGATAAGCGTTGGCTACATTGGATTTTTCAGTGACGATATGATCTGTATCTGAATGACTCGCCTGATAAGCCAGCGTTAATTCGTATCGAAGCGTCGGAAGCAGCTGGTAGCTTGGCCGCAATTGAAAACGTATTTCATTACTTTTTAGCTCAGTAAAGTTTTCTTTCAGCTCTTCAATAATATTAAACGGTGCATAATTATTGAGGTAGTATTTATAATTCCCGTCTGCCTGATAAGGGTACATCGCACGGCTGGCACTCATCGCATAAATGGCCGGATTGATTTCAAAGTTACGTGTTACGTCAGAATAAAGCGTGCCGCTATTATAAGTACCCGGTGCCAATTGATCACGTGTACTCAAATTGGCATTGACATCTATATGAAAAGCATTGGTCACTTGAATACCTGTCTGCAGATTTGCTGTGTTCCGATCCATATCATAGCCTATTGCCTGACCGTCGTCTTTGGCATAGCTTCCCGACAGGTAATAGCTAACGCGTTTTTTTCCACCCGAGAAGGAAAGGCTATGCTCCTGCAGGATATTATTTCGGAATAATGTACCAAACCAATCTGTATTCACCTGAGCCGAACGGTTGAGTTCTTCATAAGCCTGCTCCTGATTAATTTCCCGTAGGGCATAGCGTCTGTAAGCATCCGTAAAAGCTCCGGTCGTACTTGGCCAATTGTTATTGGAGAAATAACCCCGGTCAAAAAGTTCTTTATAGAGATCCATTTCCTGTGCAGCGTTCATCCGGTTGTATTTACTTATTGTCGGCTTTTGACCTATTGAGATGGCTGTATTAAAATTTACGGTAGGCTTGCTTGCCAGTTTACCCCCCTTTGTACGGATCGAAATAACACCATTAGCGGCTCTGGTACCATAGAGCGACGTTGCTGCACCATCTTTGAGGATAACGATATCTTCAATATCTTGCGCGTTGAGGCCCGCAATCGCAGACCCGAGCATCGACGCCGGATCACCCGAATACAACTGGCTAACACTGACGTTTGCTGGCGATGTGATAGGCACGCCATTGAGGACATATAGGGGTTCCTGATTGGCACTTATGGAGGCATTTCCCCTGATCCGGATTTTTGGAGTTGACCCAAACGTTCCCGACACATTTTGTACGCTGACACCTGCAGCCGCGCCCTGCAACATGCGCGAAACATCAACGTAGCCCGATCGATCTATCGTTGCTTTCTCAACTTGGCTTACGGATCCAGTAAATCGGCTTTTGTCCAATTTTTGATATCCCGTGACAACAACCTGCTCAAGTGACTGCGCATCGGCAGTTAAAATAATTTGTTGTGGTACCCTGTCTGCGGTATATTCTTGTGGGCTATAACCGACGTAAGATAATACAACAATTGATTCAGAGGAGCTGACCAACAATCGGAATGTTCCATCCTGAGCAGACACAACACGATTCTTTGTACCCTTTTCTGTAATGGATACACCTGATAGCGAAACTCCATTGCCTGTTGTTATACGGGCGGATACACGATATTGTTGGTTATCTCCAATCAATGCTTTTGCACCCAAAGTAGGTGTCCCCGCCTGAACGAGGCTTATACAACAAGGTGCAATATGCAAAGCCCAAAGTATAAATATGCTATTTCTATTCACGTTATTTTTTATTCTATAGAGATTTTGAGTTTTTCACATTTTTGGATAAGCAGGGATTATTATCTCGGCCTATTCTTGATGGAGATGCTGCAAAATCTTAGACGCTCCGATGGGATTGTATCCCATGGCGATGCTTATCCTGTTGAGCAACTCAGTCGTCAGACCCGTCCCATAAATTTCTTTCACCGGATTGCTTTCATAAAGCCGCAGCCAATCTTTCACTTCATCCGACTGTAGCTTTTCGCGGACCCGAAGTACATCATCTTTTGTTTCAATTGTGCGAAGCGAACCAAATACTTTCCATTGCGCATCGCAGAAATAAGTGGTAAAGAACAATTCTTTGCGATCGATGAAGCTACTCACCGTACTGTCTAAAGCCTGTTCATTTAGCCCAATCGCAAGCTGTACTATCCCTACCTGCTGCCCATTCCCCTGATGTAAGGCAATGACCGAGAAACGGTCTTCCGGCAACGGATCTGTGGATAAGGGGATACTATCCAATCTTTCCAACGCGAGATACCATAAACTGTCTTTATGCTGTGATGTGCGGATCTTGTACTGTTTACTGACCTCCCATTCTAATGCAATGAGATTTTTCGTTTGTGAAACATCATACAGCCGACCGTGCAGCCATTGCAAGGTGTCATTACGCTGTTGTAGTCTGCTGATTTCACCATCGGCAATAATGAAGGAATAAGGCTTCTCCAATATAGTGGCTTGTTGCTGCGCATTGGATTTACTGCAAATATGCATAAGAAGCAGTATTGGTATATATCGTAATGATCTCATTTCTTTCTATTTTTTTTGCCGCGCCTCCCGAACTAAACAGCTTCAATCTGGCTCGAAACAGCGAAAAACATGCTACTTCTTTATCCAGCTATAATATTTATCACCTGCTTCTGAACCATGTAATTGTAACCAACCGAGCTGACATAATAATTTAATCGTAGAATAAACCGTAGCCCAACTTACCAACTGTTTTGTACGAAGTTCTACATACAGGTCATCGATATTTGAAATGATATTTTTCTGCCAAAGATGTTTCATAATATGCACACGCTGAGTTGTCACACGATGCCCATGGCTTGTCAAAGATGCTATCAATATTTCCATATTCATTTTTCTATATTTTATTTCATCCGGGAAAGACAACTTTAATTTTCCCCGGATGAATGATTTTTAAACAATTACCAATTTCCACCATTCGGTATATCACCGACACCGGCTCCAGGATTTACCTCGCCCGCACCGACGGTAACTTTATACGTAACCAACACCGAGGGCTGCTCTTTTACCTTAGCTGTTATTGTCGCCTCGCCGACATTGCGTGCTGTTACTACGCCTTGCTCATTGACCGAGGCAATAGTTTCTGCCGAACTGGTCCATTGCAACGTATAGGTAGCTCCTTCAGGAGATACGGTCGGTTTAAGCGTCTCTTTCGCTCCTATCTCGAGGGTTCCGGTGGCTTTATCTAGCGTCATTGTAAAGCTTTTGACTGTAACAACCGTGGCTGCCGCAATTTTTTGCGCTTCCCCATTTTCATACACCTGTGCTCGTATATTTGCTGTGCCGGCTGCAACTGCGGTCACCTTGCCATTCTGATCTACCGTAGCAACGGCTTCGTTATCGCTACTCCATGTCAACTGATAAGGACGCGTCACATTAGCGGGAGAAGTTGTTGCTGTTAGCTGTGCTGTATTTGCTACTGCGAGGCTTAAGGTGCCTGGCAATGACAATTGCTGGATTCCTACCTGCGCAGTGTCTTCACTTTTGCTACAAGACATGCCCATCAATAACATCAGGCAAGCCACCGTATATATTACTTTTTTCATTGTATGAATCTTTTAAAAATATCTTTATTTTATTCTGTCCTGCCAATCTAAACGGCGGGATTGCAGGAAATCCCCGCCGTTGAAATATCGTTTGAAAACAACCTATTCGGATGCCTAGGGATAAGGTGTTTCAAAAAACGATTAGGTTAAGGCGCAACTGCCGTGCTGCCACCATATGTAAAGTCGTTCGTCGAATTATTGGTATCTTGTAGAATATTTCCCACTTTTTTTCGTTTTACACTCTTGCCAAAACGGCCATTGTCTGCATCGATACCTGTATACCCCAAATCAATTGTATTGTAAAGGGTATTCCACTCCCAATTGCCAGTTGGACTTAAATTGACGCCATCTGCGATCCAGCTATTTGGGAAAGCATAGGTATTGACCACCACCATTGGGTTAGTACCTGCTGTGTCGCCCGGTCTTGGGTAAGTAGGTCCATACTTATAGTTTTGCAAGAAATCAGCTTTTGTCGTACCTAAATAACCGATAGCATAGCTGCGGAAACCTCTATTATGCAACACCCATATTGCTGGTGTATAGCTGAATATAATTTCCAAATTAGCGACCTGCGGATTATCCAGATCATTACCCGCTCCTGGACTATACCATTCAAAATCAGCACCTGAGAGATCCAGACCGCCGGAATGGTCTTGCGCCTGATTAACGAGACTTATATATCCATTATTTCCCGTAATAACGGCAGAATTAGCCGGGACCTGCCAGATCGCATTGATCGCGAAAGCCGTGTCGATAATGGAAGGCGTATATACGCGCTGTGTTGTATTTAAAAAAGAGCCCTCCATAATGACCAGCCCGCTTGGATTGACATCTACAGCTGCCGTATTGGTGATTTTGAAGAATTGGTCACGAATACTGGTACCTGAGCCCGGGAAATAGATCTCCTCGATTTTTAAATCGGCAAATGGGTTGGCAGAAAGGGTGAGCAAAGCAGCCGAATTTGCTGCGCTACGGAACGAAGGACCGACTTTCTGAATCGCACTAACACGTGTATTCTGTTCTTTCCCGTTGACATTTTGTTTGATATAACCGGAGATCTCCGCCTCATAGGATCCTTCTGGGAGTTCGGCTGTCAACGAAGCAGTAGACTGTGCATTTATCGTAAAGGTCTCTCCCGTTGCTGTATTTTTGAAAATAGCTCGCGCCCCCAAGAGCTCTTTACCTGCCAATTCAGGAGAGAGGCTGAAATTTAAATTGTATGTTTTTAGATTGGCCTTTACCAATGCTTCGGTCTGATCCACCGCTTCGAGCGAAATAACATCTTTCTGACAGGATGTTACTGCCATTGTACTGACGAGCAGGCCTAATGCTGCTAAACGGAATAATTGATTTCTTTTCATTTTTTCTATATATATTACTGTTTCAGAAACAAGCTATCCTTGTGGCATCCGGAATAGTGTTTTTTTTATTTGTGTTCTATTAAAATGTTAGGAAAGGACGAACCGGAAAAACTTGGCGCGCATCTATACGAAAAGATCCAGCATTGGCTACTGCTCCAGTAGGTATAGCTCCATTTGAAGTCCCCAACACCTCTCTCTTGGCATTATTCAGCTGACTGTTTGTATAATAAGTTTCTGTACTACTGAGAATATTTTTAGCCTTCATAGTAGTACCACCAACATGTAGCAGGCTGGCCTCTATCGCGTCGCTGTTGTTCATAACTGCAACAGAGAGCTGATTAATAGCTGGTGTATACCAGTTCCCTTTAGCTGCTGGTCCACTCGTTATACCAGTCGGTGCGTAATCCAATGACAGAAGTATAAAATTCATATCTTTATAGCCCTCTTCCGTACGCTTGGCAGCCACTGCCTTGGCATGTGCCTGTCCATCCCAGTCTTCTTCTTCACCAGACTGAACACCTGTCCATGTAGCACCCGGTATTTCAGGAATATTGAACAAGGACAGTTTGCCAAACTGACCATTACTCACGTCTTCCAATGAAGCGACAAAGCCATTGGTCGCACCACCTTTTTGCCCCGTATAAACCACTACACCCACTACTTTCTTCTTGCTGTCCAAATCTGTCGACCAACTTCCATCTCCATAGTAGAAATCGCCAACTTTGGCAACCAGCTTATTCTCAAGCTTCAACTCGCTGGTATAGCGCTTTCCGGCCTCAGTCTTGATATTGGTTTTGTCAAATTGGTATGTACCCTTGTCTGTATCGACATAAATCGAGATGGTTTCACTGCTCCAGTCGGCAGGGAGCATCGCAATTTGTGCCTGGAATGACTCTCCGGCAGCAAGGCTAACATTTTCTACTTTTGTTTTCTGTGTCCAGAGCTGCTCGGCTTCAGTCGACGTAATTTTTAAACGGTCTGCTTCGGTGGCTGCACTAATATCAAGGGTACCATTTACCGCTATCAGCTTGCCATCGGCACGTTGAAATCTGATTTGCTTGATCTGTTGTGCTTCAGCACCCGTCGGCAGACTTATTTTTAAATCCGCGATGGCCATGACATGTTTAAAATTGAGTTGCGTATTTTCAGCTCCAGCTTTGACACCTTTTAATGGATCTGCTACCAAAATATCATACTTAGCCAAATGCTTGGAATCCTTCCCGTCAATCGCTTGGTCAGCTAGGGACACAGGGATTTTTTTGACGTCCGCTGTTTCTAGCGCCGCATGCGGATAGTAAGCGTAGAAATCCATATCCCAATCGGCGCTTTGAGCAAGCTCGCCCGAGAAAACGGCATTTTTACCACTATTGGTAATATCCGATGCCGCTTTGATGGAGAAAGCTGTATTGGCATTCTTGATGTCGTTGTTGACCACGCTAAACAAACCGATCTTATCTCCGGTCAACCAGCTCACGCTCAATTTATCATCTTCGGCAGTATGTCCTGTACGGAAGCTTGGACCTCCGTTGGTCGCTGTAAATCTGAAATTAACCTGATCTGTCTTTTGCTCTTCGGGAGCTTTGCCTATATTGTCTTTTTTACAGGCTGCAAATAGTCCTGTGACCAACAAGGCATAAATCATCGTTGACTTTTTCATTTTTTAATTAATGTTTGATTATGTATTTTTTTATTTTTCTGAATTGTTGATTAGTACGCTACTTTACAGGATCAAACCGATACGCACCTGATAAAAATTTGTCCTGACCTGATCTACATACCAACCCTGTTGTAGACTTGGCTGTAAAAACAAGGCTTTGTTATTGAGCAGTTGCCACTCCCAGCGCATTGATACTGAAAGCTGTGTATTATTAGTCGACAGGAAACGATAATTGGATAGCTCTGCCTGCGGGGCATGCCTATTAAACAGTCCGTATTGAATGGTATTATTTGCGCTGAGCTGACCAAAGGTATTCTCGATATCGATCTCCGAAGAAAGAGACTGATCGAAAGTTCCCTCCAATAATATTTGTACCATGTGTTTTCGGCCCAACCAGGACATACCCAGCTGCGTACCATAGCGCAAACGCTCGTAGTTCATATGGCGCGCCGGATCAAAATAGTCTGCCTCATTTTTTATATACACAAGAGCAGGTTTAATATGCCAACGCTTTTGTTCCCCCTTTTCATAAGTCCCTTCAACCGCTATCTGCGTATTATTTTCCCGGTAATAAGGTGCCATACCCATCGTTGTTCGATTGGTCGTTACACCAACAATCTCCTGTAATGAACTTGCAATCAATGCCTCTGATCCAATGCGATGCCGATAGGTGTATTTCACCTGCGCTAACCAACTTTGATCGTACTTTTTATCAATCCAACCTGCCCGTGCCTCTATAAGATCCTCTTTCCGATTGAGGATATCATTAAGTGCAGAGGCCGATCTTACTCCGTTTAGATCACCGCTATCTCCGCCACTGGCACCAATACTTTTGTTCAGGTTATCAAATCGGTAACCCAGATGACCTATCCACCCCCTATGCCCGCTGGGATAGATATCCAGCCCCAAAGTCCAAGTTTTGGCTGTATATGAATAGGAAGATGAGTTGACGGGTGAAAACGCTGTGGCCAAGCCTGTCATATTATAAAGTGGGGTTGTAATTCTCAACCGTTCATCAGACAGCATGGAAATTGTATGCGCCTGCTTATAAGCGGCAAACCCTGTTGATAATCCGATGGTATATTGCTCGTTGAAACGGTATCCCACTCCCAATTCCACTTGCATATCGCTAATCCGATTGCGGGGACGAGGGTCTTTTTGCCGATACTCTTGCTGATTGCGAATCGAAGCTTCGATTCCCCATAGATAATTGCCTTTATTTTGGGTATAGCCGCCTGAAAAAATATACGTCTCTCCTTTTTGATCTGCCGGTCCTAAGGTATCTGCGATGATATAGGGATAAACGCGCTCATAATCAGAAGTTAGATTCATATTGATCCCCTTATGTTGGGTATTTTCGTAGGATGCTTTCCCCCAGGCTCTAGTATTTTCCTTTGGTGCAAGCAAAGAAGAAATGTCCAATCCATAGCGCGTATGCTCTTTGCCCAGCTGTTGCACAAGGGCTTTATCTTGTTTCTCCTGACTTATGCTGGCAGCCATCTCAGTACGGGAAAAATCCCATAAATAAAATTTCAAAGCTGGATTTTGCTTTTGGTTTAATTGCAGATCTAATACTGGTGAATAACGTTTAAAGCTCCGTTGCTGCAAATCATTACTAGTACTATCTTGCGATAAGGCATATTGTACACTGCTTAAAGCGATAGCTAATACCAAAATACGTTTCATAGCTTGGTCCTTTCTAGAGGCAGTTTACCTTCAACCTCTGGATTAATCATATTCTGAGCTGTAGAAATATTGTTCAGGTAGCATGAAACCGGAAAACTGACTGTTTCTCCATTTTCGGTATAATGCAATTGAGCCGTAAACCGTATCTTATTATAGTAACCAATTTTAAAGCTGATGCCTGCTTCTACGTCTTGGATGCTATACGTTAGCATTTCATTCCAACGATTTTGATCTTCCATGCTCAGCTCGGCATCTGTAAAACTGATAGCTGCATTGCCTGGCAATTGCAATTTGCTTGTATCCACGACGAAGGAAAGATGCGTGTACTGGAGCTCTCCGAATTTGTCTGTACAAGCCACTAAAGTGAGCAACATATACAAGCAAAAGGATAAGATATAGTGGTATTTCATAGTATTGATAGCGATTAAAGTTTAAGTTTGAGTTCCATGCCGAAATAAGGCGCCGTACTTGCATCTTTGACCCGCACCCCTTGATAATTGTTGTAATGCGGGGTGATATCGGCAAAATTGAGGACAAAGAGCGAGAGCCTTAGCCATTTGCCAAAATCTTTACTTCCTCTGAAATGTAAGGTGGTCAAAGATTTATTGTCCAAGTAAATTCCAGAATACTCGTCAGGATAGAACAAATATTGTAGGTATCGATGTGATTTATCTGCCTCTGTATAAGGGTGCAATACATTATCCGTCGTCAGATAATAGGATGGATACTCAGGATTGTTTGCGTACTGGTCATTCTTTCCCTTCCAGTAGGTTTCGGCTGTCAACGAAAGGGTCAAACCATGCTGTTTGATATAAGTATCTGCTGTAAAACTAGTGCTCGTCCGACTACGGTCGAAACCATCCTGCCAATTGGGATAATAAGCGGCATAATTGTCAAAAACAATAACACCATCAACAACAGGATTATTTCGGCTACTGCCTAAAAACCACATGGGCAGGCTATTTTGGTAGCCATTTTTAAAATATGCACCATTCAGTGTAAACCTCGTCGCAATCCCCGGATAACGGGGTGTAGTGAACGTAAATTCCATTCCTTGTTTTGAAAGCTGACTACCATTGGTACGTCTGGTTACACCACGAAATACGGTTCGTTCTTCGTAAGGCATATTGGTCAGATCTGGTCTTTGTCCATAAGTAGGTACATTGAGCATGCCGTAATATTGGTAATAGTACGCTTTGGGTTCATCCATGCTACGAAAACCATTTGTGAGCAACTCGTCGAAAAGGGTGACAGAGAACAAGTGCCCTTTCCACTCCGCATCTACCCGTAACTCTTTCTTCTTGTTTCGCGTATAGGATAGATTATAATTGACGCGATCTTCGATGTAGGTGCGCAATTGGCTGTAACTATATTCGGGTTTGACATTATTATGCTTGAACTCGACAAAATCCTGATAAACAATATCCGGGTAAAGCATAGACATGGTCGGCATCTTACTGAGCCATCCAATCCCCCCCGTGAGGGTAAAATTCAGCGGAGATCCCTGTACTCGGATAGCAGGAAGTGCCAACTGGATATTGACACGCGGATCATTATAAATCTTGCCATTTAGGCTATACGCTTTATCCAGGTTAAGCATCATCCCACCTCGCAATCCAGCCTGTATATGCAGTTGGCTGCCCGCGATTTTGGGAAGACTTATTCTATCTTCGACATAATAAGAAAAGTGCTGGTTAGCCGGAATACGATCGAATCGATAAGGACGTACGCCAAAGCTATTGTTGATCGGACGAGCGATATCAAATAGCTGACCGGCACCATAGTTTTTGTCCATGCGCCATTCTGTTCCAATTTGGCCATTGTGCGTTAGAAATCCGGTATGAAAGGCTAGGTCTCCGCGTAATGTAGCAAATGCATTGAAAGGCCGGCCGTCTACTTCATGTGTTGCCTTATATTTTCCCGGTAAGACAATAGCCTCGGAAACACCAGGTGTCAGCGAAAGAGGGATGATACCACGTTCTTGTGTATTATTGGGGTACATTTCCCGGTATATATAATCGATGGAATATTTTAGATTGGCATTGAATTCTATTTGTCTTAGTATTTTCTTTGGTTGCTTTAATGACAACCGCGAACTGAATCCCATTGATTTATAGGATAGTCTGTATTTTCCCTGCTCTAAAAACAGATCCCCCGCAAGCTGTTCGGCATCTTGTTTCCAATCATCAAACTGACCTGTATAATCTGCGGACAAACGCCAACGTAACTGTTTTTCGTCTTTTTTCCCCCAATACTTTTCAGCACGCAACGAAGCGGTGTAACGATCATAATTTTCTAAGGGATTGACAGGATTTCTTTTACCATCGAGGTAAGTGAAGTCCCCTACAACAAGCCAGTTCTTGGCCAATTTTATACCTTTGGAAAGTGCGAAGAGTTTAGAAAACTGATCGAGTTTAAAACGTGCTTCTAAAGGAAGAGGTTGTAATAATCGGTCAATTTTGACAACACCACTGGTGAGATCTCCATAACGCACAGAAGGAATACCTCTTATAATTTCAACCTTTTCAATATTGTCGGTAATAATACCACGCATATCCATACCCGCATTGACATATTGTTTGCCCCCCTGATCAGTCCCAGATATGGCCACATTCATCGCCTGTAAATTAGCATCCGTACTGATAGGCATATCATCAATCACAAATAGCGTTCCTAGCGATGAAATGGCATAATCAGCACCAACCGGCGCATTAGCCTCACGCAGACGAATCAGATTGGGCGCATTCAAAGATGGTGGGACAGACTGCCCACCCGGCAAGAGCGAAAGCAAATCTGTCAAACTTGTTGCCTGCATATGCTCAATGGCTTCCCGCTTGATGACGGAAGATGTCGCCATACCCTTCTGTTCCATCGCAGTCACATTAATTTCCTCGACAAGTCTGTTTTCAGATTTTAAAACCATCGTAATATCCTGATTGGACTGCAGGTTGAGCTCTTTACGATCGGACAAATATCCAATATAGGATGCTTGCAAGATGTACTGTCCTTTCGCTACGGCTACAAATACAAAGCGACCGTCACTCCCGGCTACTGTCCGGTAGACATGAGAGGTATCTCTTTTTGACCTTAACTGTAAAGTGGTATAACCCAAAGCCAGCGTACTCCCTGATTCAATAACTCTTCCCTCAATGCTTACCTGCTTAACACTGGGATCTGACTTTGTTAATCTTCTGATAATGATATCTTGTTTATTGATTGTAAACCGTAAATCGCTTTGACGCTCCACATCATTTAACAATTGACGAACGGTGCCAGACTGGTTCGTTAACTTTATCTTCTTCTCAAGGGAATTTCCAAGATCACTATAAATGAAATTAACTTTAGATTTGCTTTCAAGCTCTGCGAGCAGCGATTTAACTGCTATTTCTTTGGCCGAAATCTGAATAGACTGACCTAATCCAACGAATGGAACTAGCAATAAAATCATCATAAGGTAGTTTGTTAAAAACCTTATGACCATGTGGTTGTACATATTAATTTTATTTAGATTAATTATAATTATAAGGTCAAAAAAAGGAGACTGCCAGATTAATGACAGACTCCTTACCTACTACCTATCTACCAAAATATTTTTTTCTTGTTGTTTAAAGGTTAGTCCAGTACTTTCTCCTAAAAGAAATAAAACGCGAGCAAGTGGCATATTTTCAAATTTTCCAGTCACTGGCAGATTCAACAATGAGCTGTCCTTGATTTTGAAAGAAATCTGATACCGGTCTTCAAGCTGAGCCAGCGCGTCAACCAACTGCGTTTGCGAGAAGTTTAATTTACCTGCTGTCCACTGCCCGATATTCGCTACATCATATTGTTCGAAAGCTTCTAACTTGTTATCGACTTTATTATACCGTAGCCTATCGCCGGGCTGCATTCTTTGCAAGAAACCTTTTTGATCCGAGAACTCCACAGCCCCTTCTTTAAGCGCAACAGTTACCGTATGCTGACCTAAACGGTTGCTAACATCGAATGCCGTTCCCAAGACTTTTATTTGCGCACCATCGCTCTGTAAATAGAAGGGTCTGCTCGGATCTTTAGCAACCTGTAAAAAAGCATGCCCATATTCAAGTGATATCCGTCGCTCGTCTAAAACAAACTGTTTTGGATAAATTAACTTACTTCCACCCTCAACCCATATTTCTGTATGATCACTGAGTTTGAGATTGACACTTTTTCCTTTCGGAACTTCCAAAGTCAACAATTGTTGTTCAAATACAACAGCACTTTGATCTTCCATCTGTAGTAGATAAATACTTCCTAGGGACGTTAATAACAATAGCGGCAATACAACACGTGTTCCCCACCACCACAATTTGATCTGGCGTATTCCTTCCTCAGTGTGCATCATAAAATTGCGCCATAACTCTGCTGAATTTGTAGCACTTGCTGTCTGTACTTGATCATATATCAAATCCGCATTTGTGTCTTCAAAAAGGTTATCCTCTTTTTCAAGCCACTGCTCGACCAAAAGGCATTCCTCTTCGGACGCACGTCCTTCGACATACTTCTTTAACAGTTTCGGACTTATTTTCTCCATACTTATATATAGCATAAACAGCCTCCAACCCCAGTCAAGAAATCACTTATTTTCGATAAAAACCGATAACACCCTTATTTACAGTGAAATAAATTTTAATAAAAAAACATTTATTGAAGTAAGTATGTGTTATTTTAGTCAATCAAAAAGGTGAACACTAAATTGACATATAACTCAAATATTGCAATCGTTATAGTACAAAGTTTCCTTTTTTAGATGTGTATTCAGTTAAATTCAAGCAACCAACACATCCAAAATCATTAACTCATATCTCCTTTAAGACAAAAAGAAAATCATCCGATAAGTCCATATTTAAATTATTCCTTTTGACGGACATATTGCTCCTTCTAGTGGTTGTTAGGATAAAAAGATCACTATTATATTTATAATGGATCAATAATAGTATAGAATGTATCAAAAAGAGAACCGCACATGGAATGGGAATATGCAAATCAGTCACGTGCTATATCGTGTCGATGACCTTCATAAAGCTGTAAAATCAATGGAAAATGCGGGATTTATCGTCGAATATGGTACCAAACCTGAAAAGGCTTATAATGCTATAATATGGTTTGAAGAAGGTATTTTTATAGAATTGTTCAAAAATTCGGAGTTAGCATCCTGGGTAAAATGTATTATGAAACTATTTGGTTATGAATCTATTTTGAAGCGAATTAAAAAATGGGAAGAAATTGAAACAGGATGGTGCGAATGGTCACTAGAAACAAAACTTATAAACCTAAATGATCAAAAACAGTTGCTACGTGCAAAAAAGATTCCTTTTAAATTTCATAAAGCTAAAAGAACGGATATAACAGAAAAAAAGCTTAAGTGGGAATTACTCATCCCACATTCAATCGATTTTCCCTTCTTGATGTCGACATATACACCCAATCCTCGTCCACCGAAAATTAATCATCCTAATGGTATTAAAGGAATTTCGAAATTGATAGTTGGTAAAAAGAATTTAGATGTGAATTTATTGCAACATTTATTGGAAGAACCAAAAGAGCTAGAATTGGTAGAAGGTAGTAAAGGCCTTCAGGGTATTGAATTCGTAGACAGCACATTAAATATGGAGTCAATACTATTTAACCAATAATCATCACATACCCTCACTGTGATACATTTTTGAATTTAAAATAAAAACACCCAGGTATTAGTTTGATTTCATTAATCCATCACTTTATTAAAACTAACTATAATGATAATTTATTACATCTAATTGAAAGGTCACTGAAGGGTCTCCGCTCATAGATGACTATTGCCTATGAACAAGCAAAAGAAAAGTGGTTTGCTATAGTTCACCAGCAGCAGGAGAAACATGTCATTGACAATCGCTTGTCCTCGCATCATCATGGCCTCCTAGTATGCGGATCATATTGGCGAGGTGATCGGCCTTATCCCTTATGCTGATGTTAACGACTATTTCTTCCCCAAAATCCCTGGTCACTACAACAGGCGAACTCGCATCAAATGGTTCACGGTTTTCTTTAACAAATTCCGCAGAATTTAAAAGGGGTGCTAAAATAACGTTTATATCGGAAAAAAGGCCGGAGTAATCCAGCCCTGATAAATATTTTACCATATTTTAAACACTAGAAAAAGCAATTCCTGACGTATCACGGATAAACTTTCCAATATCGACTAAAAGAATAATTGCTTTTCTATCTTCCACCACCGGGTCCTAGGTTTCCTCCTAAATTATTGACCATAGCTGATAATGTAAACGATGAAGTAACCGTTGGATTGCTAAATGTTCCACCCAAGTATAGTCCGTTAAACGCATTGGCATCGGCAACCGAAGATACACTTACTAGCTTGTAAGACGCTCCTACTGAAAAGCTTACATTGGAGACCAGTAATGTTGAAAAAGAAACAGGCGATTTAAATGTTAATACCTCATTATTATCCTTGTCAAGAACACTATAGATCTGGCTGGCGGCGCCGCCACTCAAAATAGCCGAAGGTTGTGTAGAAACACTTGCGGTTGGAGAACTTGTAGATCCGCCCACTCCAACCATAAGTCCGCCGGTAATCTTAAAGGTGTTGTTATCACAATCGAAGCCTTCTTCTGGACTCTTGGCACCGATCGCAAAAATATGTCCTCCAGTAATAGTCATCGTTCCATTGGAATCTATGCCATCGTTTGTGGTACTATAGGCTACTATTGTTCCTCCATTGATGTAAATTGCTTTTCCGGCATTGATCGCATCATCAACAGCTTTGATGTAAATTTCACCATTATTGATACTAAGGGTCGCCTTGCTTTCAATTCCCTCCCCTCCTGATCCAGTGGTTTCGATATTTATTTTTCCGCCATTAATAATTACATCCGGTATTATAGTCGCGTCACCATCCTCGTAGGAAGCAACAATCCCATCGTCAGCAACTTTTAAGGTGATATCGCCTCCATTTACGATAATCCTTCCTTTTTCAGCTTCGATACCATCGGAACTTGCCACGATATTTAATTTCCCGCCATCAATATAGATACCGTCGTTACTGTGTAAGCCATCCGAAATAGCATCGGAAACCTGAATATTACCTTCCACAATCCGTATATAATCGTCGCTGGCTATGGCATGCTTCGTTTTGCCAGAAATAGATAGTGTGCCGGTCCCAGAAAATATCAATTGACCCTCACTGAAAATTGTGCCTTTTTGATCTTCAATGGATGTTGCATACGTAGCCGCATCGGTAAGCTTATTTTCTGTCCCGTCGGCAAGTACAATAAATGCTCTTTTTCCGGACTGAATATTGATTGCAGGCCCGTCGTTATTTGTAATAGAGACCCCATTTAAGGTGACCTTGAATTTTTTATCTGAATAGATCTTGAATGACCCACTTGTTGTTGAGCCTGTAAGCTCATAGGCAACACCGCTTGCTGAAGAGTTTACAACAACATCAGCTCCAGATTGGGTAACAGTAACCCCGGAAACTGAATTTTCTACAGTAGCGGAATTACCATCGAAGTTTATCTTTACGGTACTGTTGAAAGTGGAGTTTGCAACAAGATCATCGTCGTCTGCTCCAGTCTCCTGGCTCCCTTCAACCGGGCCACTTTTTGATGTCGAACTAATGTTTATGGCTGTACCGGTTTCGATAACCTCTCCTGACTCCGATTCAGTATTTTCATCTTTTGAACATGAAGTGATGGAGGCTCCCACCATCAGGACCATTCCATAAAATATTACTTTCCTTAACATAAGTTTACTTTTTTTATCAGTTCAAAGCTAACAACAACTTGTGTTAATGAATATTAAGTAGTGTAAATTAGATTAAAATTATGTTAATTAAATATTAAATTAACCTACTAACAACCCAGCGGTTGGGAATATCCATTGTGCTTCGAAAACCTCTATTATACTTATTTTGGAAGGTAAATTTGAATTACTAACCAGCCTCTTCAAAAAGATTTATATGGGATAACTCACAGTTAAGATCTGACCACCCATGAACACGAAAAGCAAAAAGCACAAAGTGGGCATAGCCCGACTCGACAAGCTCGCGAAATGAACTTTTGGTGACTTGTTCAAAGGGATTGTACAGCCTAGGACTAAGTTAGGATTTAATCAGTAAACTCTTTCTTGTTCTTTCGGATATAGTCAACCTGAATTTTTTGCAAGTTTTCAACGTCATTAAGTTTGTAAAATTCCTCGTCGAATTTGTTTAACGGATTGTTCTCATACGATTTACTAAAACCTTCTACCGTACCATCCTGATTTTCGGTTATTTTCGATTTCTCCTTTTCAAATGTGCTGTTTGCCCGCTCGGTCAGATCAGCAAATTTAGTAGCGCCAACTAATTTCAACGCTTCTGGTAACGCAGCAGCAAATTGACCACTTGAATTAAAATAAAACTGGTTATAACCACCATTATTTACTTCTGCTTCTAATCGGCTGATCATATAAATTGCTTGTCTAGATTTGTTCCAAGACAAGACGATTTCATATTCTTTATCATATGCCGCCGATAACTTACGAAAGAGGTTATCATAGACGACCTCCAATAACATGTCATCCGATGTCGTATCAATAATTTGCTCGGTTAATGGAGTCTGAATTGATGGCTTATTATTATTTTGCTTCGTACGTTCAGAACAGCCCAACAAATTTAAAATCATTATTATAATTCCAATAGTAATAATCGGTGTTCGCATTGATTTTATCATCTTTAGATCTTTTTATTACTCAAATATATACATTGATTTGCCATACTTTTGTGTTTTATGTATCTCGCAAAAGTATGGCTGATACCGCGGCTATCTGAGGCAAAGATTAATCATCACCGACCCATTAGGACTCCTTTCTTTGCCACATTAGGTGTGCTCTTCATAATAGATTGATAAGAAGATGTAAATGCAGATAAACTCTTATACCCGACCAGATAGGCTACTTCGGAAAGTGTATATTTTTTCTGATCGATCAACTCAATACTTTTTAAAATTCTTATAAGCTGATGATATTTTTGAACTGTGATACCTGTCTCCGATTTAAATATACGTTGAAGTGTCCTGGCCGACATAGCAACTTTATTTGCTAATAATTCGATATCTATACCGTATTTAAAATTACAATTAATCTCCTCACATATGGGGATCAATTTTTCATTGGATGGAATAGGTATTTGAAGATTCGTGTTTTCAGAACAAAAATTTGGCAAACTGTTTAATATGGCCTGCAAAAAATGGTATTGCTCTATATTATCTTGAAGATTTTTACTCCACTTGGCAGCATACAAAAGCATTTCCTTCAATACCACGGGTGCCACAAAAACACGTACTGATTTAAAAAATTCGAATTCTGGGATAATCTTATAGAGAACCACCATTAGATCGATGTTTTCTGCTTCAGAATGTGATTTATGTTTGATACCGGAAGGAATCCATATAACATGATTTTGCGGAACAAGATATATTTTATTTTCAATATGAAAATATTGGTAGCCTTTTGCCACAAAACTAATCTGGCCGCGCTGGTGTTCATGTTCATACTCATCATGTTGATAATTCTTTTCATACCACACGTAAGCGTCCAATGGAATGGGATCTAAAAATGTCCCCGTTCTACTTTCCGTCAGGCCACATTTGATGTTGTCGCTTTGCATATACTTATTGGCATATTCCATAAAAAAACAATAGATAATTTTGTATGCTCATTTAAAATTACAGTAAATATGAATAGAATATTTCTTGCATTCACATTTTTGTTACTACTTGTATTAACGGACAGATCTTTGGCAATGCAAAAACAAGCAAACATCCTTATACTAATTCATTCAGATGAAGGTGGTACCTACGAAATTGCAAAAGAGGTTGCGAAAGGAATTGAAAACAATGGTAACACAAAAGCAATTATCAAAATAGTCAAATTTATTGATAATCCAAAACTCAACCATATCCCGGTCGCAAACGTTTCGGAACTTTCGTCATATGATGGAATTGCATTTGGTTCTCCTGTATATTTTGGGAACATAAGTACGGCAATGAGTGAGTTTTTTGCTCAGACAACAACACTATGGTCCAAGCATGAATTAGAAGGGATGCCAGCCATGGTCTTTATGTCTGCAGGAAGTGGTGCAGGACGAGAATTAGCGATGCAATCCTTTATGAATATGCTTGCGGTCCATGGAATGGTCCTGGTTCCAAATGGTATAAGGGGAAATGAAAAGCTTGACAAAAGTATTCCGCAAGGTAATACTGTTCTGGGTACGACGAGCCTTGCTTCATTAAAAAATGTAGCTCGTCCTTCGGATGGCGAGCGACTCTTAGCTTCCGAACAAGGAAAATATTTTAGCAAAGTAGCACTTGCTTTGAAAGGTACATTTGGAAAAAAATCTGTCAAGACTCCTGAAGTGGCGACAAAGGACATTAATCAGATTTTAAAAGAAAAACATATAACTTTACCCAAAGTACCGGCTCCTGCTGGAAATTACCTGCCTTACGTAAGAAGCGGTAATCTGGTCTTTATTAATCAATATGCATTAAAAGACGGGAAATTGATTAATCCTGGAAAAATTGGCGTAGACCTGACAGAGGAACAGGTAAAGGAAGCAACAAGAATAACAATGCTCAATATAATAGCGGTATTGCGTGACGCAGTAGATGGTGATTTAAATAAAGTCAAAAAATGCGTGCAATTAGTGGGAATTTTCAATGCCTCAGAACAGTTTTCAGACCACGCAAAGTTAATGAATGCAGCTTCTGATTTAACAGTTGAAATATTTGGAGATCAGGGAAAACATGCAAGAGCCACACTTGGAGCATCATCTATTCCTGGAAATTCTTCTGTAGAAATACAAGCAATATTTGAAATAGAATAAACATTAGGAATCCAATTAAAACAACTAAGTCTGCGCAGTATCACTCCCCATTCGTGACAATCCGTCCCGGTCAAATTGCTCGTAACGATGCTTTCCAATGGGGCCGGCATGGCAGACGAACTCAGAAGGCCTATAAAAATAAAAAAAACCTTGAGGAGGGGGATCTCAAGGTTTTTTACTACCTGTTATTAACTAATTTATGAAAGTATAGGTATAACAATGGTTAATTTGCTTTCGTTTGATCTTTTATAAAAAAGTTGAGCTCGTCTCCACGGTCTTATAATTATTTTTATTTAAATGAGAGCTTATTCAAAATGGTATCGTCTAAGACCAACTTATCCTATAAAAAAGGAAAAGGCCACTTTGACAGTATCCAAGTGGCCTTAAAATCTTATATTGTAATCTGTTTTATTTTCCTTTAGCCTTCTCTGCCTCGATCTGCTTTACAAACTCTACAGTGACGTCCGCTAATTCGGCTATCTCCGATATCGAAAATTTATTCGAAGACAAAAGATTTTTTATTACTTCCGCCTTTCCTTCCGCCTTTCCTTCCGCCTTTCCTTCGGCTTTTCCGATAACTTCTCCCTCTGCTTTTCCCTCAGCCATTGCTTTTTCGCGCGCTCGTTTCAATTGCTCCTCCTGACTACTTCGGATACTCTCGGCATCCCATTTATTCCTTAAACTTACGTTGTACATCTCTCGTTCCTCCGGTTTTAGTTTGCTATACTCTGCTAACTGAAATAACTTCTCAAAAATAGGCTTACGCAAATAAGTGGAAAGTCCATTTAGCGAAGACATATTTTTGAGTACATAAAGCCAACGATCTATCATTAACTAACTCTGCCTCAGCTTTAACAAAGTTAACCAATTCCACATATATAAAGCCTAGATCGTCATAAAATATTTTACCATGATCTCGATAACATAAACAAATATCGTGCAGAAAATACTTCTCATCCCCCGCATCAGGCATTGCAAATCCATCCATCATTACAATGATATAAACTTCACTAATTGCATAATTCCAAGCCCTTCGGTTGCCTTTGGGTGCCTGATCCGCTATCAATTTACTACTGTAGTAAAGCATGCGCTTTTTCAAATTATCCTGCGCCGTGCGCTGCACTTCAATAATAAAACGTTCGCCATTGTCTGCCGTGCAGGTCAGATCAAAAATAACGGTACCGATATCCTCTGTATCCCCGACATACTCATTTTTGTTATAATACAGGTCGGCAATAATCTTGCGGCCTCTAAACAGTTCGTTTAAGAAAGCGATCAGAAGATCTTTATTGGTATCTGATCCGAAAACTTTTTTAAATCCATAATCTGTTGTAATATCGATATATTTCGATTGTTTCAACTCACTCATAATACACTGTTTTTAAATTGGTTAACAATACAAATATAAGTAAACAAACATTTTAATACTAATATTTTTAGCATTAAAATATTAGTATGTATATGAATTAAACAACTTCCCCAATGAAGATCATTTCCGTCCTACTCACTCCTCGGATCGGGTTTTAGCGGCATCTTGGCGCAGCGGATTACCTCAACGGAAGGGCATCCGTATTCAAGGATAACTTTGCCTTCAACCAAATATACTCCTGCCCCACGGAGTGGATATTTGGCTAAGCTCTGGGGGAAATGGACGGTATCAAAAAATCGTCCCTCAGCAATTGCTTTTTCCCCGTAAAACGCAAGGCACCCACACGAATTAGGATAACGACCTGTTCAATACCCGTCTGTGTCCGTTTGACAAAGTTTTATAGACTCGTGTACTTGCCATTGGCTTCACGCTCCTCAATAATACGATGAGCCAGTTTACCTTCCAAATTGAGCAGGCAGTCAAAACCCAGGTAAATGTCCTTACCCTGAATGGAGGTATTAAAGACCGACTGATTGACACAGGGCAGGCAGATATTGCCCCCTGAAATTCGCGCTTCATTGACATAGACCTTACGATTGTAAAACCCGCCATAATTTTTGAGCACCGCAACCATAAACTCCAAAGGATAGTAGGTCTTAAGAAAAAGACTCTGATAACTCTCTACGGCAAAGGATGCCTATAAACCCATGAAAGGAAATCTGGAGCAACTGCTCACTCGAACCTGCACAACTCCACTTTGGGAGGACGATTTATTGTCAATAGACGATGCGCTATTATTGGTGGGTACAGAAAGCGTACAAGATGATTGGATCGTGCTGGTCAAGCAGAAAAGGGGGAAATAAAAAGCCTCTTTTGTTAATCGTTAAGGGAGGCAGTTTTGGCTTTTCTCAAATATTTTTTAGGCAAAACAGTATGGCTTCTGATGTTGTTATCTATTAAAATTATATAAAATGTAGAGAAATATGATTGCATCTGTATTATAGTTTTTTCGATCGACTTATTTTATTGAAAACTCAACGCATTTGATATAGAAATTTCAATTCTCCAACCCGCTCGCTTTGGATTTTCCTTCACAAAGAAGTACATTGCAAAAAAATTGATGCGACTAACGAATTATTTTGTAAAGTTGATTGAGTTACTTTCCTTCAAAACAATTTAATATGAAAAATTACATAATTACTGGATTATTTTTGCTTCTGTTCACAAATTTAGCATTTCCACAATATTTCACTCTAGCTCCAACAGGTTTCGTTTCTAAAGAGAATCTAGATTATACCGTAGTGGAAGTTCCTGGCGCTAAACAGCAAGAACTTTACGATAATGTATTAAAGTCGATCAATAGCTTATATTCCAATCCCAAAGAAGGCCTGACTTTGGTTCCTGGGCAAGCAATCACTTTAGCGGCTTACAAACATAGAGGACTTAAAACATCCGCTATTGCTTACTATGATGTCGATTACACCTTGTCTTTTTTGTTTAAAGATGGAAAAATAAGAATCAATAGTCCAACTTTTAATGCTCAAATTATGAACTACAACGGCACTTGGAATAAAATGGACGTGAAAAAATTTTATTTCAAAGGTAACGGTAACCCAAAAAGGGAAAAAAGCCATCAATTCGTAAATGCGTACTTTAATGGGCTGATCAAATCCATTCTTGAAAAATCTGCCAATATTGATAATTGGTAGATCAATTTACCAAAATAAGTTGATCGTATATACGCTAATCCTGATATTTTTGCTTAGCTGTTATTTTCAAATCGAATAGACCAATTAACTATATTTAAGTTTCCCTACTCATTCCTTGGGTACCACATTAAAGGCGTCTTGGCATGGTGGATCGCCGGAGACATAGGATACAAAAGATCCAATATTTCCATGAGGGGCTATAACTGTATTGACAAGAGTACTTAAGCACCCTTGTCAATCGTTAAGGGAGCTTTTTTGGCTAGGCGTCCCTATAGTTAAATGATATTAAATTCCAGCTTCTTTATCGGTAAAAATCTGGACTCCTGCTTTCTTTTCAATTAACTGTAGCGGATATAGTTCAGGATTATATACACCATTAAGAACTTCATTCAAAGCGTTTCTCTTGGATTTACCAAAGGTAACAATCAGAATATTTTCAGCTTTATTGATAATAGGTTCAGTCAAAGTAATTCTGAACATTGCCTGTGGCTTTAGATAGTAGGCATCAACCCATTTTTCTTTTTCTTGTAAGATCTTTTCACCTGGAAACAGAGAGGCTGTGTGGCCATCATCACCCATTCCTAAAAGGATGAAATCAAAAATACCGTCAGCTCCCAAAACATTTCGGATTTGGGCTTCGTATTCTTTAGCATAATTTTCAGGCTCAATACCCTCTTTATACATAGGGAAAATCTGATTTTTATTGACCGGAACATTATTCAAAAGTACTTCCAAAGTCATCTTAAAATTACTTTTCTCATCTTCAAGAGAAACCCATCGTTCATCTACCCAAAAAAAATGGATTTTCTCCCAAATTATTTTATCTGCATATTCGGGAGTAGCTAACAAACTAAAAATAGCTTTCGGTGAAGAGCCACCACTCAACGCGACCACAAATTTATCATGCTTCTGGATTGCTTTTTTCGAAAGCTCAACAAATGTATCTGCGGCTTCTTTATATAAAGCATCCAGATTATTAAATATCGTAATATTCATTCTCTTTTCATTAGATTTTAAACCCACTGATGTCCCTGCCGCTCGACCAGTGCATCACTGTCATCAGGTCCCCAGTTTCCTGAAGCATAATTTGGGAACGACGGGTCTTTGGTTTTTCCCCAGGTTTCCTGAATCGTTTTTATCACATCCCAAGCTTCTTCTACCTGATCAGAGCGCATAAACAGTGTAAGGTCTCCCACAAGTGCTTCCAATAAAAGAGTTTCATAAGCTTCTGGCGTATCGGTCTTACAGGCAAAATTATCGAAAATCATCTCCACTGGTTTAAGCTCTAAAGACAAGCCTGGCTTTTTAGACATAAACTGCAATCTGATGTCCATTTGCGGCTGGATATTAATAACCAATCGGTTTGCCGACAGAAGCGAGGTGCTTTCTGAAAACGTAGAATTTGGAAGTGGCTTAAACTGAATCGTTATATAAGAATGCTTTTCTTTCATCTTCTTCCCGGTACGAACATAAAAAGGAACATCCTCCCATCTTTCATTATCCAGATAAAACTTGATAGCGACAAATGTTTCCGTATTGGAATCATGAGCAATTCCCTCTTCCTGGCGATAGCCATTTACTTTTACCCCATTTACTTTGCCTCGTCCGTACTGTCCTCTTACCGCATAATGATCTACTTTTTCGGGAGAAATCCTACGGATGGATTTTAAAACATCAACTTTACGATCCCTGATCTCACCCGATTCAAGTGAAGCCGGAGGTTCCATAGCAACCATACAAAGAATTTGCAAAAGATGGTTCTGAATCATATCGCGCAAAGCTCCTGTCTGCTCATAAAAACTGGCTCTTGTTTCCACGCCTACTTCTTCGGCAACCGTAATCTGTACCGATTCTATATGTCTGTGATTCCAAAGAGGTTCAAAAATTGAATTTCCGAACCTGAAAGCCAAAATATTCTGGACGGTTTCTTTACCTAAATAATGATCAATGCGATAAATCTGTTCTTCCTGGAAAGTTTGTGAAAGAAGATTATTTAGCTCAATGGCAGATTCTTTATTGTGACCAAAAGGTTTTTCGATAATAATTCGATCTGTTGCAGGATCAGATGCTATTGACGTATTTTTAAGATGATTTGAAATTACCGATACAAAGTTTGGTGCAATCGACAAATAGAAAAGTCTGTTACCTCTCATTCCGTACACCTTATCAAAATTTTCCAGTTTCTGATATAAATCCTGATAAGAGCTTTCTTCATCAAGCTGATGCTGAAAATAGCTGATGTGAGCCTGAAAACCAGCCCAGTCTTCCTTGATTACAGCCTTCCGGGAAAAACTCTCCAGATTTTCTTTAATATAAGCCCTGAATTTTTCATCCGTATTTTCGGCTCTTCCTAAAGCTAAAATATTAAACCCCTTTGGCATTCTGCCATCGATATATAAATTGTAGAAGGCAGGAAAAAGCTTTCTTTTTGCCAAATCCCCTGTTGCACCAAAAATAACGATCGTTGTTGGATGCAGGATTGTATTGTCACTCATTGTTAGATTCCGTTATTTGGGTTTTGCCATGAGGTATGAAAGACTCCTTCTCTGTCAGTTCTTTGGTAAGTGTGTGCACCAAAATAATCACGCTGGGCCTGAAGCAGGTTTACAGGTAAAGATGCTGTGGTATAAGCTTCGAAATACCCTAGAGCCGACTGAATTCCTAAGCTTGGAATTCCGTTTGATACAGCAAAAGCAGCTGTTTTTCTTAATGAAGAAATTTTATCTTTTACAATTTCTGAAATTTCCTGATCCAATAAAATATTAGATAAGTTCTCGTATTTTGAATAAGCCAGATAAAATTTTTCCAATAAAACCGAACGGATGATACATCCACCCCTCCAGATTTTAACAACATCTTTTAACGGAATTTCAAACTGATATTCTTCAGAAGCTTTTACCAATAATGCCAAACCTTGCGCATAACTGATTAAAGTAGATAAATACAAAGCTTCTCCCACCTCTTTGATGAACAATTCTGTATTTTCAGGGGTTTGTACTTCTTCTTTAGTATATAATTGCGAAGCTTTCACGCGCTCATCTTTGTAAGCGGATAAAATTCTTGATGTTACTGCAATATCGATGGTTGGAATAGACACCCCAACTTCCATAGCCTCCTGGGAGGTCCATTTTCCGGTTCCTTTTGCTCCTGCTTTATCCAAAATCTTGTCGACAAGAAAACCGTCTGTTACATCATCTTTTTGCTGGAAAATATCTCTTGTTATTTCAATAAGGAAAGAATTCATCTCGCCTTCATTCCATCTTTTGAAAACTTCATTCAATTGTTTATTATTAAGATTAGCTCCTTTTTTCAGTAAATCGTATGCTTCACTGATTAATTGCATGATGGCATATTCTATACCGTTGTGAACCATTTTAACGTAATTCCCTGCAGCTCCTTTTCCCATATAAGCGGTGCAGGGCTCCCCATTTACTTTTGCCGAAATAACTTCCAGCATAGGCTTCACCAAATTGAAAACTTCCAAATCTCCACCCGGCATAATACTAGGTCCTCTTCTTGCCCCCTGCTCTCCTCCAGAAACTCCCATTCCCATAAAATGAAGGTTTTTAGAAGCTAAATCAGCTATACGTCTCTCGGTATCTTTGAAATAAGAATTTCCCGCATCAACGACAATATCTTTTGGACTCAGAAGCGGTGTTATGCTTTCAAGAACAGCATCAACCGGTTTGCCTGCAGGAACCATCAAAATAACTTTTCGCGGACTGTCTAAACTCAGCACAAATTCCTCTAGAGAAACAGTTCCAACAACCTTTGTACCTGAAGCCACTCCCTTACGGAGTTCGATTACCTTTTCTTCATCTAAATCGAATCCTACGACAGAAAAACCATTATCGGCAATATTGTAAAGCAGATTTCTTCCCATTACACCCAGACCAATGACCCCGTAATTATACTTTTCCATTCTTACTTAAAGTTTATGTTATGCATCAAATTTACTGAAATGCATGCCAGTAAAAAAATTATCTAAAATTTTCTTTCAATTCTGACTTAGTTATCATCAACTGGAAAATGTCATTAGTTATTTGGTTACGAGCTTCCAATATAAAAGAAGAGTGCCTTAAACAAGGCTAGTCAATACAAGTCTTAACATATCCGAATTCAAAATTATTTTAGTACCAGCATACGCTAACTTAACCAAACAGTTATCCATATCCTTCTTCTGCAAGATTCGGCAAAATATAAAAAACCACGCATCTTCGACAAGCTGATTAAAACAGCCGCCCTTATTGACCGTCAAGGGAGGCTATGTTAGCTAGATGTCCGCTTTGGTTGAGTGTAATAATGCTTAGCGAAAACGGATTTCATTTAGTTTTTTAAGGTTCTTATCCGTCCGCGGCACTAATGTCACCATATATAAATCTTCTAAGCCACCAATAAACTTAATGGGAGAAATAGAAATTAGCATAATATTGCTTTCATCGACAAGAACTTCATTTGGATCGTGCTGTACAAAGTGATCTTCAATCCGGAATATTACATGTTCAGATTTTAGATTTGTATATTTTTTTTTAATATCAGACAAGCTCATTAAAACCGGATGGTATCCAGGCTTTAATTCAACGAGCATTACCTGCCTTGTCTTGTCAACATCTATTAATTGAACCTCTTCAGGTTTTAATGATCGCATAGCATCGCCTAAGTAGGTTCTACCTTGCATCTCTATCTTAGGCAAAGGTCTTTCATCAAGATCTTTGTAAACAACCTTAGGCAGAGTATCCGTTTTACTATACAAAGGCTTCAATTGCTGTCCATGGGTTAAACCTAAGCCGAAAAATGACAAAAGAGCGCATAAAAGTATTTTTTTCATTTTTACCAGTAATAATTTCTTTTAATATATCGTTGGTTATGAGGCTATTTATTAAACCGCATCGCATCGTTCATTTATAGCTATTCTGTGTGCTCGTATATTTGATTGAATCTATTTTTCTCTTTAATAAAAAACATCGATCTCAATATTTCTCCAAACGCAAATTAACAAATATATTTAGTATATTAGATTGTTGAACCAATTAATTTATAGTATGCGCTATTACCTTATTTTAATTTCCGCCCTATTGCTAACAGGTTGTAAGAAAGAGATCGATCCTACCCAAGGTAAGGAGGTATTGAAAGCGGGGTTTGTATATGTAAATCCAGAAGGCAAACAGCTAAAAGACCCTACTATTATTGTTCCTCCCAAGCTCTCTGCTATGCCTGCCAACATAGATTATATCCCTTATGAAGGAGCAACTTTCAAAAGTGATATAAAAGTAGTAATAAATAAAATAGAACAGGATTACTCGGGAACTCCTGTTGTAAAATGGGTATTATATGATTTGGATAATAAGAGGGTTGTAAAAACGGAATCGGAGTCGGATATTCATCTCAATATTGCAAGTGTGGGTAAATACCGACTAACGCAATATATTTTCAAAAATGAAATAGAAAGTGAAACACTGAATATGGCAGTGGATTCGGCGTCCAAGATCGTGGAGATTTCAGCCATAAAATCCATTGACTCAATTGTGATTGATAAGCTCTCATCGCATAGTCCATATCTGACTTCTTCTTTTAAAGAAGACGAAGTCTTTGATGCCGTTGTCTCGTTATACAACTCTTTGGAAGACGCTGAGAATAGCAAAAAACCAATCGCAGAAACAGAGGTAAATAAAGCGTTGAAATTGGGCGCATCTCAAATAGCATTCACCAATACCAATCCTATTTTTATCCCAACATTTGATTTTCCAGAAAAGGATGATTTTTACCTACAATTAACCTACATGCAGCATGGCAAAAAATTCAGGATACTCGATAATTGCTTTGGCTCAATTTTCAAGTATTATAAAACAGGCTATCTGACAGCGGATAAATCCGCCCTTCAGGAAGAAAGAAAATTAAAATTTGGGGATATGACACTTACAATTAGCTCTTCATTTACGTTTCAACGATAACTAGGCGTTAAAACGATCACTTAGTGTTAATTAGTGCAAATTAATTATCCATTCCTTTTCTATTCACCTTGCGCCCCGGCATTTAACAACACATTAACGTAAGGGATAACATTTATATCAGAAAAAAGGCTGGATGGATCCAGCCCTGATAAAGATCTTATCACATTTTAAACACTAAACCAGGCAATTGTGTTCCATGGAAAAACTATGCTTAAAACTATATCTTGGATTCATGCAATGGTTTTACAACTTCAATACGCTCTCCATCGGCCGGAATAAATGTCTTGTGCAGCAATCCCTCCTTCTCCAATCTTTGCTTTAATTCAAGGCGCGTGGTAGGACAATGATTGATAGCTTCCATGTGATTTGCCAATACTTTGCCTGGCGCATCACGGATAAACTTTACAATATCGTCCATTGTCATCAATAGTGGTCTGCCGAAATCGAATTGTGCCGAACCGCAAGCTAGCACAGATACGTCGGGCTTGTAGGTAGTCAACACCTTTTTTACTTCATCGGTATAAATGGTATCTGCACTTATATATACCGATTCATCATTGGATGACTGCCATACGAATCCATACACATGCCCCATTGGTTTTCTTACCCAGCCATAGCCATGAACTGCAGGTGTCGCAGTAAGTTTGCCTTTCAGAAACGAGATTGTCTCCCAATAATCAATCGCTTGCAGGACATTTAATCCCCATTTTTTTAATTGGCGGGCGTGGTTTTCACCGCACAGGACGGGAATTTTACGGCTACGCAAAAACTCGATTCCTACCGCATCGATATGGTCGGGATGCAAATGTGTAATCAAGCAATAATCAATTTTCTGCAACAGTTTTTCGCTTTCAATGGGTAAATCAACCAAAGGGTTGCGACGGGGTTTGAAACGGAAAAGGGTTAGCGGAACAAATGTCTTTGACTTTCCCAATAAAGGATCAACCAATATAAAGTTGTCTTCCGATTCGATAATAATAGTGGCATTACGCATTTGATGTATTGTCATAGTGATAACGTATTTAAATTCCTAAATTAGCTGGTAAATTTCGGTACAACCTTCGGCTAACGAAAGATATTTACCTAGAGGTTTCCCGGTTACAAAATTGTTACCTAATGAATTATAAGGAATTTGAAAACTGTTCCGTAAATCTTTTTTTCAGAATATTTTCCGGGAAATGGAAGCCCTTGATCCTCCATCATTTTTTTTATACGGGTGATGAACGCTTCATTGAATTGTGGCGTAAAATGCCCAAGGTTTCCAAAAAAGTATTATTGGAACAACTAAAAGAAATGGAAAACGATGGAATTGTGGTTCGAAAGCAAGTAAACACCTTTCCTCCGGAAGTATATTATGGCTTATCTGAAAGGGGTAAAAGTCTAGAGCAATTGCTGCTTCATATTGAATCGTGGATGGAAAATTACCAGCTTCAGCGTACTACTGAATTAAACCCAATGAAAGAAAAGCAAAAATAGGAAATGGTTTAACACAGAGGGCTGTGATACTGTTCCCTGATAAAAAGATGTATCTTAACCTATTAAAATTTATTGTCCGATTATGAAGCAGAACAAATATGACGAGCAAACATTCTTCGATCAATATAAAAATATGGACAGATCTATTAAAGGTCTTGAAGGTGCCGGAGAATGGCATGCATTAAAAAACATCCTTCCTAGCTTTGATTGCAAAAATGTACTGGACCTGGGCTGCGGTTTTGGCTGGCATTGTCGTTATGCTATTGAAAACGGGGCCAAAACAGTAACAGGTGTCGACCTTTCCGAAAGGATGCTCAATAAGGCGAAAGAAATCAATGACCTCCCTGGCATCACTTATATCAGAAGCGCATTGGAGGATATCACATTTCAGGAGCAGGAGTTCGACTGCGTCATCAGTTCCCTTACATTCCATTACATCAAGGACTTTGATCCGCTTTGCATGCATATAAACCGTTGGCTAAAACCGGGCGGCAATTTTGTTTTTTCTGTTGAGCATCCGATATTCACTGCAAGACCCGACCAAGACTGGATCTATGATGCTGCTGGGAACAAATTATACTGGCCCGTGGACCATTACTTTGAAGAAGGAAAGCGGGAAACACATTTCTTACAAAACAATGTAATAAAATACCATAGGACACTTACCACTTATCTTACAATCCTGCTGGCCAATAACTTTGCCATCGATTTAGTTACTGAACCACAGCCAAACATGGAAATGATTAACAGTGTCGCCGGAATGGCAGACGAACTCAGAAGGCCTATGATGCTGATCGTGTCGGCACAAAAAAGGCCGAAATAATCCAGCCCTGATATAAAGTTATGATCCCAATAACGGGATAGTCAGTTTTTAAAAAATAAAAAAACCTTGAGGAGGGGGATCTCAAGGTTTTTACTACCTGTTATTAACCTAATTTATGAAAGTATTGGTATAACAATGGTTGATTCGATTTCGTTTGATCTTTTTATAAAAAAGTTGAGTTCGTCTCTTCGGCCTTGTATTTATTTCTATTTAAATGAGAGCTTATTCAAAATGGTATTGATAAGTGCATGGGCTTTTGTTGCCTCTTGTTTTTGTGCATAAATAATACCCCTTACTTTAAATTCCCCTTTATTATCTTGAATTAAGAATCTTTTGTAAGGACTACGTGTTTTATAATAGTAGACCAATACCTCAAAATTATTGATAGACTTTATTTCGCTGAAATAATCATTGGCCGCTGTACGGTCAGGTGTTGCGCCTTCGCGATAGAGCACCTCCGGAGCTTCGCCCATCTGTGTGTCACACAGATTTTCTTTTGGCCTTTCTGCCATAACATTCCTTGTAATCAGGGTAACAAGCATATTGTCAATCCACCAAGATTCGCCAACTATATCTTTTAAACTCTTTTTAACTGGATCTGGGTCAACCTGCTTTAATTTCTCAAAAACCTGATCCTTTGTTAATCTATTTGATTGTGGCAAAAGACCACAAGTCGCTGCTTCATTTAATGAAATTACATTGTACCCTTGAAGATATGTTTGCGCATCTGCGCTTTGGAATACCCAAAAGTAGATCAACATCAATATGGTAATTTTTTTGATCATGAAAAAGATAAGATATTTATAATTTTTGAACACTGCATTGGTCGCCATATCATGAAATATCCTTCATCTAATGCAAAATAATATTACAGATTTTTGGTATAAAAATTATTGACGAAAGTATAAGAAAACACATAAATGAAATACTAAACTTTCTATCAAGCGATAGTCGCTTCAAAAAAGATAATGATAAACAAACAAGCACAGTTAGCCAAAAAATGAATCCAATTATTTGATTAATAAATTTAGTATTTGACCCCGACTCGATATTCATATAATTTTTCAAATATTCTTCATCGTAGAAACCATCTACAATTGTGTTAATAATACTCATTGGTCCAGCATATGGACCAAATAAATGCAATAAAAATATGAAGAAACAGATTACGATTATACTATAGTAAAATATTTTTTTGAATAACATTATGAAAATAAATCCATCTAAATATACGAGAAAACACATCAAACAGAAATAATATATCAAATAAAATATTTTTATATTTCAAGAAGAAACCAACATAAGTGTAACTTGCGTAATTGCAAAGAGATTAAGATAAAAGACCTGCTGCCTCATCTCTTGCCTCATGTCTTAACTAAAAATTGATTTGCCCTATTCTTTTGTTTTACGTGTATAGCAAAAGTATGGTTGCTACGGAGGCCATCTGAGGAAAACAAGGTGTATGTAAGCGGTATCGGGGAGATACGAGAATTACATTTTTTTTCAACCTTAACGAATGAACCGGTTATAAAAACCCATGATCATTAGCAAATAAAAGTGAGTTCCTGCATAGGGCTTTCGTAAAAAGTGATCATCTAAAATCAATGGTACATTTTTTAAGGATAAATTATTACTTTCGTTAATGCATATTTGACCAAATGATGAAAAGCCTAGCGAAAAAGCGTCCATTACTAACCGTAAGCCTTGTTGAATTGAGAAAATGTTATCAGGTACTCATTATTAACCTATTCATTTTGTTAGCCGTATTGCTTTCCAATAATGCCTCTGCCCAAGTTGATTTAAACAATCTCAGAAATAATTGGATACAGATTGATGTGACGAGATTAGATGGTAGTAAAATACTAGCTGTACCGCATGTAAAGGATATATTCCATAGTCTAAAGATAGATGACAACAAGCTATATTTTAATAGCTCACCTGTCTCGCCTCGCAAAGCATTTGAAATACCTTATAAACTATTGGGTCATACGATAATAACATCTGAATTTGCCGGATATGAAATTCAGATTTTATCGAAGGATTCACTCATTTATTCGGAAAAATTCAAAGATCAGGATGATCCTGAAAAACTTAAGAAATTCACCTTCGTTCGTTCCGGCCTATTAGACGAGAGTTTTAATCGCCGATATGCGGATTCTCTTGAAATACGTGCAAACAAGTTTTTCACGCCCAGATTAAAATCCAGCATAGAGTTGCCGATCATGAAAAGGATTAAAAGTGACAATAATCTTTACACAACTAATTTTTTAGGTGAAATAACCATCTATCCAAAAAAGAAGCTAGTGACCACAGAATTTAAAGAGAAGCCTCACAGTAACCAAGAATTAATGAATTCGATTAGATCCGTTATTAACAAGTCTTTTGCGGATTGGGATTTGGAAGGTTTTAAAAAATATGATGCTATAAGAATTCCATTTGCATTTAATTCCGAAATAAGCAAAACTTATGAAGGAATCAATATTTTCTTTTTCTGTGAGGATAAGAAAAAAATCAAAAGTTATTTTGGGATTCCACCACAACAACAAAGGGAGGAAAATAGGCTTTTTGATGAAGGGATCCAAGCTTATCAACAAAAAGAATATGACCTTGCAATCAATTTATTTAAAAAGTGCTTTGACCTTTCAAAAATAAATGTTGACGCATTATACAACATGGTAGCCATTTATAACGAAACGGGGCAGACCGAAAAAGCCATCGAGATCTTAAATCAATTAATTGAATTGGGGCAAGTCCGAGCACAGAAGTTTTTGAGAGAAAACATAGCTAATTCATCTTTAGAAAGTCATTCAGTCGAACAGAGGCCTATAAAATAGCTTTAACAGGATATTTAGATAATTTAGAATGAACTTTACCAGTTTTAATAACTACCACAAACTTGAAGTGGTTTTTGAGTTTTCGATCTTATGTCACCGATTATGTTACACAGTCTAAGATGGTCTTATATTTTTAAGCACTGGATAGGTACCTTACTATTGGGTACTACACTAGTGACTATATCCCCAGGATTTAACTCATTAAATTTTCCGGGTACTGGTCAAACGATCCTCTTTTCGCTACTTTGGCTTTGCTATAGCACAATATATTCTATTCCTACGTTGATATGTTGTACACTGGCATTCTACTGGTTTAAGAGCAATACACTCAATGTCAATTGGATCAAAATGACTTTAATACTGATTACATTGGCTGGAATTGCAATGACAATGGCACTAACAATGGGATCAATGGAGTGGGCCATATATTATTCGATCGCTGCAATAATTACTGGGATATTATTTAAGATTGAGAAGGTATGATTAATTCGCTTACTACAATGTTAACCGGCTTTGGCTTCGATCTACCCCAAAGGTCGTAAGATCAGTTGGAATTACATCTGTTCATTTCCCTGAAATATTGTTCAAAAGTTGACAAAAGGTTGTTAGACAGCGTTATTTCCCCTTGGAATTTTAACGATACTTAATGACAATTGGGCCAATAAAATAGAATTTCACCTAAAAACTAACACATATACAAGACATTTGTCATACATTTGTGCCAAATGAATAGGGAAAAACTAATTTATAGTGCAGTAAAAGTTTTAAATGAAGACTTTCACGCTCCTTTAGAGCGAGTAGCCGAGGTTGCACAAATCAGTAAGCGAACTTTGTATCGGTATTTTAAGGATAGAGATGCACTTATAACTGCCTGCTATGTCGATATGCTTGAAACCTGGTATATCGCTATGGTTTCTGCATTTAACAGCGATACTGATCCGGTCAAACAATTGGAAGCAATGCTATACGCTGCTATCGACAGCGGTGTAAAATATATTTTCTTACACGCCCTTGAGGAGAGGCAGGTTGATGTCGCAGCGATGGACAAAGAAAAAGTTATTGCCTATGAACAAGCAAAAGAAAAGTGGTTTGCTATAGTTCCCCAGCTGCAGGCGAAACACATTATAGACAATCGTTTGTCCTCAGCCTGGATCAAACATCTCTTTGCCAGTGTGGCAAGAGCAAGTGTGAAGGCATTAAATTCTGGTGACGTCGCTCCGAATGATCTTAAAAAATTTGCCTGGCTATCGTTTAGCCGCAGTATAGGAATCGTGGAGTCTTAAATATATAATCAACTATGATACAATCTTTTTTGCTAATAGGGCAATCAAATATGGCCGGCCGCGGAATTCCGGATTCAGTACCGCCTATCATCAACGAATCAATAAAGATGCTTCGCAATGGACGCTGGCAGATAATGGCTGAACCGATACACAATGACAGGCCTATGGCTGGTGTGGGGCTCGCATCATCATTTGCTGCCTCCCGGCATGCAGATCACATTGGCGAGGAGATCGGCCTTATCCCTTGTGCTGATGGCGGTACCAGCTTAAATGACTGGCAGGTTGGTGGTGCACTCTTTGACCACGCTATTTTTCAGGCTAAACTTGCTCAACGTAGCAGCCAGTTGACAGGAATATTGTGGCATCAGGGAGAAAATGACTCTTCCGCCGAACTGGCGGCAAAATACGGTGAAAAGTTTGATAGTATAGTGAATGAGCTACGGAAGCAATTAGGGGCTCCTGAAGTTCCCATGATTATAGGCGCGATAGGCGATTTTTTGCCTTATGGTCTATTTGGAGCGCATTTCAATGATTACCATTTGGTCAATAGCGCCTTACAAAAATATGCAGCATCGCACAACAATTGTAACTTCGTTTCGGCAAAAGGGTTAACTGCAAACGAAGACCAAATTCATTTCAACGCGTCGTCGCTAAGAAAGTTCGGACTACGATACTATCAGGCATTTTTAAATGCAGCAGATGTAACCGAAGCTTTACCTGACGAAGATGAACTACTAGGGAAGATTTATGGACGTGAACTGTCCCCCAACGAAAGGAAGTTTATTTTAGATATCAACTTTGCATCTGGGAAAATCTCGTTAAGTGAATTCCAGCATCAACTGAAATTGATCGATAAATAATTCAAGATTCATGTTATATTGACCAAATATTAAATAATGTTATGATCTAAAGACGTTTATTCCTAAAGTATTCACAGAGTTGGATGAAAAGTTAATGAAAAGTATAGACGTGAAACAGTAAAAACAACTATGATTAATCTTATAATGATTTATTATTCGTGACTGTTCATTTATTATTCGTAGCAGATAAGCAATCCCTATTTATTAGTTTCGTGAATTATTTTTTTTTAACACTATTATATGCAAAATTCTTATTTCACTAAAATTTTCACAGTCCTTTTCCTAATACTTTTTCAATTTTCAGTGCTATCGGCTCAGGAGAAAATAAAGGTTATTTTACTCGGAACCTATCATTTCAATAATCCAGGAAACGATATGATTAAAGTACAGGATAGAAATATCCTATCCCCAGAAAATCAAAAGGACCTGGATAATGTCGTAGAAAAAATCTATTCATCTGATTATAAACCTGAACAAATATTTGTTGAAAGCAATTTTAATGAAAAGAAACAGTTAGATGCAAATTACAAGTCTTATTTAAAGAATCAATATAACGCGTTCACCGATACAATAAAAAGCGAACGGATGAGAAGATTTTTTAAGGAAGGTGAAACGGTTCAATTGGGATTTCGATTGGCAAAAAAATTGAAACATCAGGAATTGTATCCAATTGATACACTGATCGAAATGAGATTTGATATCTTGATGAAAGAGGCTAATTCCAATCCTACCTTAAAAAAAGAACTTGAAGAAATAAAATTGTCAATGTCGGATAAGTGTCTGGAAGAAAAGAATTTGAGTCAAATCTTTTTATGCATGAATGAAAAATCGAAACTAGACAACAATATTGGCTTTTATTTTTCATTCGCAAACAAAATTATGATCGGGAAAGATTATTTTGGTGCTAGACTCGTTACTGACTGGTATAAAAGAAATTTAATTATGTACGCCAATATCCAAAATCAAATTAAGCCTGGTACAAAAACCATCTTTATTTTGGTTGGAACCGGACATGCTTCAATATTTAGAACATTTTTTGAGGTTGATAAAAAGTTTGAATTAGTGGATCTAACAAAAATCTTTAATTAATATTAGGAGATCAGAGTTTACAACTCTTACTCCTTCCATTTCCATTGGGTCCCCCTTAGGCATTTTCGCTAATAAAACTTTATTTTCCGCCGATTTAAGGGACATGGTTTAAGAGTGTTGAG
Organism: uncultured Sphingobacterium sp.; assembly: GCF_964277905.1. Classification (NCBI taxonomy): domain Bacteria; kingdom Pseudomonadati; phylum Bacteroidota; class Sphingobacteriia; order Sphingobacteriales; family Sphingobacteriaceae; genus Sphingobacterium; species uncultured Sphingobacterium sp. Next base: position 513,896 of record NZ_CAXYKD010000048.1, on the reverse strand, counting down.
TCTAAGCTTTCGATATATTCTCTGAATTCAATCGTACCTACACAACATCTTAGGCTACTTTTCTCAAATAAAAGGCTCCCTTCTTAACCGATAAGGGAGCCTTTTTTGGCTAGATGTCCGCTTTAGCTAAATGTTAACCGGCTTTGGGCTTTGATCTAATTTAAAATTAGGTATATTTTTGGATTTCGGCTTATTCTTTCGTTAATAAAAGGGCTATATCCTGTTTTGCAAGCACATGGCCTTTATGGACAATATTACTCTTGAGATAAAGGAAACATTGATTGCTATGATCGAGTCGGCCTACTGACACTTTTATAGACTTTATATCCAGTTCTCCCATTTCCGCAGGAACGACTTTATTCGGATCTGAAATTAATTTTCCATCTTTCTTAAATTCTTCGAGTTGCCAGGAGTAACCTGTCCAAGGTCCTGCGACCAATGTTGTCTGTTTGGCATCCAAACTGATCTGTCCTTTATATTCCAAGCCCAGACTATCAACCCTGACCCTTTGGTCTTTCAAATCGATGACTAGATATTTCAAATAATCGCCGAAGTCTTTAGGCTCGAAATGGATACTATTATCCTTGCGAATGATCTTGAGCTCCATAGCCCCTATTTTGTCTATTTTGATAGATTGCGAAAACTCCATAAAAGCAGCATACTCCTCTTCACTAATACCTAGATTTTTGTGATATGGTATAGGCTCTCCGGGTTTTAACTCCTTCATGGTTTTGAAAAACCATTCTTCATTGGCTTTCATGGCTTGTTTCATTTTCCCAACAATTGCAAGCTGCGATGCATTCGGTCGGGGAATTCCCAACACCGCTGCCGTATAGTTGCCTTCAGGAAGTTGTCCGTCAACGAAGTTAATTGCCAACGCATTGCTGTCCATCCCTGATTGCTTTTGTGCAGAAACATTGATGGAAAATATGAATGCCGCTATCACCCCGTAAAAACGAAGATATTGGTATGGAAATGTCATGTTCAACGTATTTGATCGATGAAATTACGGTTTAATCCTGACAATCCGCCATCTTCTGCGCCAAAGGTCCATCTTTAGTGACCAGACTAGACCAACCCAGACAGTTAAACTTCCCATTGGATACTGATTTAAAACAACGAAGTCTGCGTCGTATCACTCCCCTATGGTGTCAATCCTTCTCTATCGAAAGCTTCGTAATGGTGACCTGTTCAAAAGTGATCGTACAGCATGGCGCTAAGATAGCGTTTATATCCGAAAAAGGGCTGGAAGGATCCAGCCCAGATAAATATCTTATCATATTTTAAACACTAAAAAAAGACAATTCCTGGCACATCACGGATAAACTTTACAATATCGTCCAAAGGAATAATTGCTTTTCTATCTTCCACCACCGGGTCCTATGTTTCCTCCTAAATTACTGACCATAGCTGATAATGTAAACGATGAAGTAACCGTTGGATTGCTAAATTTCCCACCCAAGTATAGTCCGTTAAACGCATTAGCATCAGTAACTGAAGATACATTTACGAGCTTGTAGGATGCCCCTACTGAAAAGCTACCATTGGAGATCAGTAATGTTGAAAAAGAAACAGGAGATTTAAATGTCAGGACCTCATTGTTGTCCTTGTCAATAACACTATAGATCTGACTAGCTTGACCGCCACTTAAAATTGCAGAGGGCTGTGTAGAAACACTTGCAGTTGGGGAACTTGTGGCTCCTCCCACTCCGACCATAAGTCCGCCCGTAATCTTAAAGGTATTGTTATCACAATCGAATCCTTCTTCCGGACTCTTTGCCCCGATAGCAAAAATATGTCCCCCCGTAATAATCATCGTTCCATTGGAATCTATACCATCGTTTGTGGTACTATAAGCTACGATTGTTCCTCCATTGATATAAATTGCTTTCCCGGCGTTGATAGCATCATCAATAGCTTTGATGTAAATTTCACCATTATTGATGCTAAGGGTCGCCTTGCTCTCAATTCCCTCCCCACCTGATCCAGTGGTTTCGATATTTATTTTTCCGCCATTTATAATCACATCGGGTATTATAGTCTCGTCTCCATCTTCGTATGAAGCAACAATACCATCATCAGCAACTTTTAAGGTAACTTCCCCTTCATTGACAATAATCCGACCTTTTTCAGCTTCAATACCATCAGAACTTGCCACGATATTTACTTTTCCTCCATCAATATAAATACCGTCGTTACTGTGCAAGCCATCCGAAATAGCATCGGAAACTTGGATTGTACCGTCCACAATCCGTATATAATCGTCGCTGGCTATGGCATGCTTAGTTTTGCCAGAAATAGTTAATGTGCCGGTCCCAGAAAATATCATTTGACCCTCACTGAAAATTGTGCCTTTTTGATCTTCCGTAGATGTTGCATAAGTAGCCGCATCTGTAAGCTTGTTTTCTGTCCCATCCGCAAGTACAATAAATGTCCTTTTTCCAGACTGAATATTGATTGCAGGCCCGTCGTTATTTGTAATAGAGACCGCATTTAAGATGACTTTGAATTTCTTATCTGAATAGATCTTGAATGACCCACTTGTTGTTGAGCCTGTAAGCTCATAGGCAACACTGCTTGCAGAAGATTTTACAACGACATCACCTCCAGATTGGGTAACAGTGACCCCGGAAGCTGGATTTTCAATAGTAGCCGAATTGCCATCGAAGTTTATTTTTACGGTACTGTTGAAAGTGGAGTTTGCAATAAGATCTTCGTCGTCCGCTCCAGTCTCATGGCTACCTTCTAGCGCACCGCTTTTTGATGTCGAACTAATGTTTATCGCAGTATCGGTTTCGATAACCTCCCCTGACTCCGATTCTGCTTTTTCATCTTTTGAACATGAAGCTATGGAGGCCCCCAGCATCAGGACCATTCCATAAAATATTACTTTCCTTAACATAAGTTTACCTTTTATTGTTTCAAAGCTAAAAACAACAAGTGTTAATGAATATTAAGGAGTGTAAATTAGATTAAAATTATGTTAATAAATCACTAAATTAAGATGATCACAGGTCAGCAGTTGAGTATATCCATTGCTTAGGAACAATAAATATCCAAATTGGAATATAACTTTTCATTGTAAAAAAATTATAGGTTTAAGTACGTTATAAAGTCAAATATTAGATTATGAAGATGCATTCGATCCAAATTATTTAAAATTGTAAATGTCAATTGCCTAGTATTTATTTAAATGAAGGCTTTGTATAAAAGGAGCCACTGAAAAAGTCCAATAAAAAAGCCTTGAGCGGAGAACCCAAGGCTTTAACTATTATTAACCTATTTTTGAAAAGTAATTATAATACAATATTTATTGCACTTTAGTTTGATTAAAATAAAAAAGTTGATTGATCTGTATAATTACTTCTGGGTCCTGCAGATTAACTAACATTTCCCCTTTTTACCTAGCAAAAAGCTCAAAGAGCTCCTCAGCCCCGCCATTAAATTTCTTGGCATTGACATAAAACGATGGTGTTCCATTTACCCCACTAATCACTCCTCCCTGAAAATCTGCATCAACCCTATCATTCAGCTCCTCTTTCTGAATATCGGATTTAAATTTTTCCATGTTCAAGCCTATCTTCTCTGCCAATTTAAAAAGATAGAGGTCGTCAACATTTTCCTGATTTTCGTAAATAGCATCATGCATTTCCCAGAATTTATCCTGCAATGAAGCAGCTTCGGCGGCGATCGCAGCTGAAAGCGCATATTCATGCATTTCTGAAAGCGGGAAGTTTCTAAATACAAATTTCACCTCTCTACTAAATTTTTTTAGTAATTTCTTTAGAACTGGATAAGCGGCTCCACAGTATGGACATTGGTAGTCACCATATTCTACGATAACTAAATCGGCATCTAGATTGCCTTGAACGTGGTCAGTAGTACTGACAGGTATTTTTAATGACATAACTATTTTATTTTAAGATTTTCAAGAGCATCCAGTATTCCATCAGCACCAGGATTTACAGCGATTGGGGATCTGTAGCTCCAACGGATGATACCTTCTTTATCGATTACAAAAAGAGCGCGGTTACATTGCCCCTCAGTCTCATTATAGACATCGTACTTCTTGGCTACTCCACCTTTTGGTTCGAAGTCTGCTAATAACGGAAAGTGTAGATGACGGGATTGAGAAAAAGCCAGATGACACCATTTGCTGTCCACGGAAATTCCAAATAGTTCTGCGTCATACTTCTTGAAGTAGTTCAGCATTTCATTGTACAGTGCCATCTGGTCACCGCATACAGGACTCCAGTCCGCAGGATAAAATGCCAAGATCACGTTACGACCCTTAAATTCGGATAGGGTGATTTTCTGGTCCGGTGTTGCAAATAATGTAAAATCAGGTGCAACAGTATTTTGTTCTAACATAATTTTATTTTTTAATAACTGATATTGGAAATATGAATGCAGCTATCAGCAGTAAAACCGCAGGCAGAAGAAGTGTCCATTTTGCAAGCATATCCAGAAGAATTAGAGCAATAAAAGCCCCCGAGAGGAAACCTATCCAAAGAATCAACAAACGGATGGCATTGGATCAATAGGTAGTTCTATCTTCTGCGCTTTGGCTCATGGTATACATCGCTGAGTTTTTTGCCAGACTGTTCAACGTCCCTGTCACGAAATCAGTATTTACATTTTGCTTTCCTACCGAAGTAACGATCGTATTCATCATTCCCATTGAAAAGCCGATAATGACCAACGAACCATAACTGGGAATCGGATAATAGTAGCCAACTATACTATAAGCGATTAAAAAACCTGCCACAATAAAAAATGTGGATGAAAATTTATGCTGTTTTTGCCAAACCGAGAGACAGGTGCCCAGGTAAATGCCGGCGACAAAGATCCCTATTACGCATAGCGATGAGCTGATGACTTCTATTGTTCCTCTGCCAAGCGCTGTTCCAAGCTGCGTAGTATTGCCACTCATAAAAGAAACATAGGTTTTCCATTTGATCAGACCAACTGCGTCGGTATACCCAGCTATGAAAGCAAGTAGTATCGCTAATTTTTCTTGTATCACTATTTTATCAATGGCTAGAAGAACTTTCTTTTCCAATAGCAAAAAAATTATCGTTTAGATTGAATGAAGATCTTTTTTGTTGGAAATTTTTCAATTTCACCTTCCGTCAGCCCAAAGTTTGTCACCACCACATCTTTAGGGTTGCCTGAAAGCCATTCGCTCAGATCAATCGACTCGTATTTCCCGCTGTTAAATCCGATAAGTACACGGCACACGGTATCGCCTGTATTTTTAATGTAGTGCCCAGCTCCCATGGGTACATAACCTACGTCACCTGTATTGAACTGCTCGGTGACCACCATACCCTCGGCAAGAAAAACAGACATCTCCGCCTGGCCTGAAATATAATACTGCCACTCGTCGGCATTCGGATGCCAATGCATTTCCCGAAGTGCCCCAGGCTGCAATTCAAGAATAGAACCGGCCATAGTCGTACTGATCGGAAACTCCTTACTTGTCACCAATCGCTGAAGACCGCCCCCGGGAATGATCCTAGGCTGTTGTGCGTGAAGTGGATAACGATGTAGATTAGTAAGTTCTATGTCAGATTCTTCGGTTCTTGCAGCAGCATTAAACGACAATTCATCCGGAACGATGCCTGCTGCGAAATAGGCTTCTTTTTTAGGCAGTGCCGCAACTTCCTCCAATGTCAACCCTAAATTCTGTGCTACAATTTCGGCAGGCATACTGGCAACAAAGTCGGTTACACTAAATGTGTGATCCTCGGAAAAATTACCATTGTCGAATATTAGGATGAAATGACACTCTTCAGTTCCTGTTGCCTGGATCGAATGTCCATAACCTTTAGGAAAATACCATACATCACCTGGTTCAAAATTGTCAGTATAACTGTGACCATCCGGATGAATAATGGTCGTACGAACAGTTCCTGAAATGACGTAGGCCCATTCAGCAGCATTTGCATGCCAATGAAGTTCTCGCATACTGCCCGGCTGTAATCGCATCGATACACCCGCAATTCCGATCGATGCAGGGAAGTCGGTTACAGAAGCACCTCTTGTCGTACCACCATCGTTTGTGCGTGGTTCTTTTTTTTCTAATTCGTACTTGAAGCTTAGTGATGTCGTTTTCATAATATTGTTTTTTAACGATTGATATTCCTTTTTTTACTAGTGTAAATCTACCGAAGAAAGAACTCTGTTAATGCCGCCTTTCGGTGAACAGGCAGATGTGATCGTTGAAACAGCGCTATAGTAAGATATTCATGTTGAGTAGGGCATTCTTAATTACTCCTTAACAAAAAAAGTGAGCCTTAGCGCTCACTTTTTTAAACTTTTTGGTACGGCTGTTTTAGGGTTCAATAAAGGCTAGAATATCCTTATTGATCGTAGGAGCCTCTGTCGTAGGCATACCGTGGGGAAATCCCGGGTAAGTAATCAAGGTTCCATTTTTTAAGAGTTTAGCAGATTTAACGGCGGCATTTTCGTAAGGAACAATTTGATCATCCTCACCGTGTAGCACCAGCACAGGAATATCAACGGCTTTCAAATCTTCGCTAAAATCTGTTTCAGAAAAAGCTTTGATACCCTCATAATGGGCAACAATACCCCCCATCATACCCTGTCTCCACCAGTTTCTCCGAATTCCCTCTTTAATATCAGCTCCCGCTCTGTTATAACCGTAAAAAGGAAGCGTTAAATCGATATAAAACTGTTGTCTGTTGTTCAAAGTCTGCTCCCTAATATTATCGAATACCTCAATCGGCACACCATCCGGATTACTTCCATTTTGTACCATGATCGGAGGAACAGCACTGATGAGTACAGCTTTTTTTGCTCTTCCTTTTGAATATTTGTTTACATAACGAATAACCTCACCTCCTCCTGTTGAATGACCGATATGAATGACATCTTTTAGATCGAGAAATTCAACGAGTTCGGCAGCGTCAGCAGCGTACTGCTCGATGGTGTGTCCATAAATATCCTGACTCGATCTGCCATGGCCTCTCCGATCATGAGTGACTACGCGATAACCTCTCTGTAGGAAAAAAATCACCTGTGCATCCCAGTCATCGGAAGATAATGGCCAGCCGTGGTGAAACATCAATACTGGTCCCTGTCCCTGGTCTTTGTAAAAAATTTCTGTTCCGTCTTTTAATTTTAAAGTGCTCATAGCTATTTGGTTTAAATGTGAATATGTATTTTCTTTTTGCTACAGTAAAACTATACGAACAATTAGCCAATTTCAATAATCATTCGACGAATAGGCAAAATGAGTCGTTAAAATCCCCTTAACAGAAAAATATTGAATTCAGTATATTTCCATCTTACTATGAACAACAAAAAAGATCACCAAGCTTGAACCGATGATCTTTTCAATTACTTATTGTTAAAGTAGAACTTAGTCTGTATAGCTTGCTAATAAACGTTGAGCTTCCTCGACGGCTGTGGTAAGGATCTGCACGACTTCCTTTAAAATACCTTCAGACAAGGTGTTCTGTTCAGTTGTAAGTTCAAGTGTTCCCAGTTTATCATCAAGCAAAGGAAGCAATCCCATAATGGCAACACTGGTTTTAAAATCATGTGCTCTTAATTTAAATCTGGAGAAATCTTGACTAGCATAAGCAGCCTTTAGCTCCTGAAGCTGGCCTGGAACTTTGTCAATAAACTGGCTGGTAACTGTCCGTTCGAAAGCACCGTCTCCCCGGCTTACCGAATGCATGTAAGCGAGGTCTAAGTAAGTAAACTTATCCTTATCAGAAATGTCTTCAAACTGCACTACATGCTGGAATCCGATGCCAAAATGTGAAATAAGCTTAAAGAGTTCTTCTTCATTGATGGGTTTGGAAATATATTCGTTCATTCCCCTGCTGAGGCACTTTTCTCGTTCACCTGCCAAAGCGTGCGCTGTCATGGCAATGATCGGAATATCCAATTGCAATACTTCTCTTATGTGCTGCGTTGCAGCATAACCATCCATTTGGGGCATTTGCAAATCCATCAACACAAGGTCGCAATGCTTATTTTTCAGATACTCCACTGCCTCCTGTCCATTGGAAACAATTTCAAAATCAACATTCCATTGACCGAGCATATGCTTCATCAGACTTTGGTTCATCATGTTATCATCAACCACCAAAATATGAAGCGGTACATTGGATTGATCTTTAAAATAATCAATATGAGCCACCGGTGCTATGACTAATTGCTCTTGCGCTACACCATAAGGGATGAAAAACTTGAAAGTTGTGCCTATTCCCTGCTCACTCTGTACTTCAATGTCACCTTTCTGGAGTAGCACGAGGTTTTTTACGATAGACAAGCCAAGTCCTGTTCCGCCATAATTGCGCGTAATGGAATCTTCGCCTTGATTAAAGCGCTCAAATACTTCACTGAGTTTTTCCTTGTCAATTCCAATTCCCGTATCTGTGATGATAAATCCAACCACAACTTCCTTCTCGCTCCTGTTCTTTTGATAAATTTCGATATTAATACTACCCTGTTTGGTAAATTTAATGGCGTTTCCAATCAAGTTTACTAAAATCTGGGTTAATCTGGTTGCATCTCCTGTTAGTGTATCCGGAATTGAGGTATCGACCTTACTTGAAATCGAAAGCCCTTTTTCTTTTGCCCGTTGAACAAAAAATGTTTCAACAGAATTTAGCAATCCACTGATACTGAATGTACCGACAGTGATACGCATCATACCGGCTTCTATTTTAGAAAGGTCCAAAATATCGTTGATGATCGTCATCAAATTCTCTCCTGATTGTTGAATGGATGATACAAACTCTGAAGAGGTAGCGTCAAGACTCCTTTTTTGCAACAGGTTTGTAAATCCGAGAATTCCACTGAGCGGGGTTCTAATCTCGTGGCTCATATTGGCAAGAAAGTTCTCTTTGGTCTGCGCGGCAATAGAGGCTTTTTTTTCCGAAGCATCCAAATCTTCAATTAGGACCCGTTGACGGCGGAATTGGCGTAGGATATGAAAACCGACTACCGAACCGCTCAAAATCAATAAAACCAATAGGGAAATATCGTATAGCCTTGCTTTTCTGCCCATTTCTTCACTCCGTATACTGAGTTCACTCATGTGGAGCTGCCTGCTTTTATAGATCTTTGCTGTTATGCTCGTAATTTCGTTGGAGATAACTCTTGCCCGAGGATTGGCAATTGAGGTTTGGTCATCCATGTTTCCAAGAGAAACATACCGTGCCAAAAGCTGATCTCGTACTATTTTTTTGTCCATAGCAAGGGTGCCTAGCCGTTGTATCAGTTTTTCTTCCACAGGATCGGAATTATCTCTGGACAAGGAATCCAGAAAGTTCTCGATCTGATTTATCTTTTTATCGATCCCTTCCAGATGCGTCGTATCGTTCGTGGCGATAGACGCGCGGATCCTACTTTCCACACCAAGGATATCGCGGTCGATTTCCCGCAGATGATTACTCGCGCGCAGCTCGTTAAGTAGCGTGTTATTATTATGGATAAGTGCTTTTGTATTTCTAGCAGAATTGACCTGAACGGCAATCAGCAGTATTGTTCCCGCCAAAAATGTCAGAATTATAAAATAGCTAAACCGTTTACTGTTCATTATAGAATTACTTTTCATAAACAAAAGTAAGAGGATTGGTTGACTGATGGCTTAGGACGAAAAATAGCAGGTGATTTAAAATACATTCATTCTTGTATTTAAAGCTTTACGATAAGCATCTGCTACTGGAATAAATTTACCATTTATTGTAATACCACCATCCTGTAAGGTATCTATTTTACTGATAGATATAATAAAGGACCGATGGACTCTGATAAAGTCATTACTAGGTAAGCGTTCTTCTGCAGTTTTCATCTTGCCATGAACGGCAAACATCTTTTCTTTTGTATAAAATTTTACATAATCTCCCATCGCCTCAGCATAAAAAATATCTTCAAGCTTTAGTCGTCTGGTCACATTTGAGTCCCTAACAAATAGGAATTCATCGTGGGTGACCTGGACCTGCTCTTTTCTGCTGTCAAGAATTACTTGAGCTTTCTCCACCGCCTGTAAAAACCGAACGGGAGAAATGGGTTTTAAAATATAATCTGCAACATTAAGTTCAAAGGCTTCAATCGCGTATTCCTTCTTTGAGGAAGTGAATATGATTATCGTGTCTTTACCTGACAAACTTTTGGTAAGCTCGATACCAGTCATTTCTGGCATTTCAATATCGAGAAAAATCAGATCCACCTCGTTTTTCTGAATATAATGATATGCCGCCATAGCGCTTGAAAATTCCCGGACAATCGTTAGGCCCGGAACTTGTTTTGCCAAGTGAACTAATGTAGTCCTTGCAATATCATTATCATCAACGATGAGCGCTTTCATAGTAATAAGTATATATGTTAATATGACAAATATACTTATTACTTTCATTTTTAATGCGAATCAATAGCTCCTATCTAAAATAGGAACGGATCATCCACGCCATCTGTTCATGGGTTTCCATCAGACCAGTGATAAAGTCACTGGTTCCGTAGTCTTTATATGACTCTGCAAAAGGTGTAACATTTCCTCGTAAAAATTCAATGATACTTTCGTGATCTGCAAGTAGGTCTTTCATGTAGCCAAGACCATCATTCGTCCTGTCACTATATTCCGTAAGGTGTGTCAGTTCAAGGTAGATGTTCATTGTTGCCGGTGCATAGTGTCCAATTTTACGCAAACGTTCAGCAACACTATCAATGAGTTCGTCCAACTGCTTGTACTGCCCCTCAAAGAAGATATGGTTTGCATGAAAATTGTCTCCCGTAACGTTCCAGTGTGCGTTTCGGGTCTTGATATAAAGTACAGTTTCGTCGGCCAATAATTTTGCCAATTGTGCAGCAACAGCATCTGTGTTTGCTTCGGTTATTCCAATATTTGCTTTCATAATATGAATGTTTTTAGCTTTATTTTTTTAATTTAAATTACCAGCATTATCTAACAAGTATGATCTTACCTGTATGTGTTCCCTTTTCTAACAGCTTATGCCCCTTGGATACTTCACTAAAGGGAAATGTCTGATAAATCACAGGTCGGAGTTTTTTTGATTCAAGAAGTGGCCAGACATGCTTCTTAACTTCAGCAGTTAAGTATTTCTTAAATTCATAGCCTCGATTTCTTAAGGTACTTCCCGTAATGGTTAATCGCTTGATCATCATTTGCCAGATATCAAGATCCACACGACTGCCAGAGACAGCATTGATATAAACAAGCCTTCCTTCGGGCTTAAGGATATTGATATTTTTTCGGACATAATCACCTCCGATCATATCCAGGATAACGTCTATACCTTCCTGCTTTAGTTCTTTTTCAAAATCCTGCTTTTTATAGTTGACATAAAAATCTGCTCCGAGTTCAATACAGTTCTGACCTTTTTCATCCGATCCTACGGTCACAACGACGCGTGATCCAAGCGCATGCGCTAACTGAATGCCTGTAATACCGATTCCGCTATTACCTCCATGTATCAGAAGCGTCTCAAGAGGCTGCAAAGCCGCTCTCTGAAAGACGTTTGACCAAACGGTAAAAACTGTTTCCGGTAAACTTGCAGCTTCGGCGTAAGTAAGATCAGTCGGTATTTCAAGGCATTGTCCTTCACGCACACTTACAAATTCGGCATATCCACCACCAGCGAGCAATGCGCACACCTTATCGCCCACTTTAAAGTTTGTGACTTGCGGACCACATCCTACGATTACACCGGCTATTTCCAGACCAAGTATGTCTGCTGGTACGCCCGCGGGAGCAGGATAATTGCCCTCTCGTTGAAAGATATCAGATCTATTGAGACCCGCTGCTTTTACTTCAATCAGGACTTGGTCTGCTATGGGTATTGGAGTTTCAAATTCTTTCAGCTGCAGGACCTCAGGCCCCCCGTAGCTTGTTATAACAACAGCTTTCATATGTTTCAACTTTTTGTTTTTAATTTTTCGGCTCTTTCCCATTTTAGTTTGTGCAGAACTTCGTTTCCCTCTGAGAGAAAAGGTTTGCCACTTTCCAAAAACATTCAAAGAGCTTTTAGAAAACACTACTAATCTTACGCCCTATTTGCTGTTAGAAAGGCTGATTGTATTTTCCGGTAAGAGCTTTGTTTTCGATACTTTTAGCAAAGTTCGGTGTCTCTTCATGATTGTGCGCATCTGAAGCTGCCTGTCTTGCCGCTGCTGCATCGGAAAGGTTAATTCCGTTTTTTTTGATATAGGCAAGCATCTCTGGAGTAGCAGTCGCATGGATCTCATTGGTGTACAGACAGGTATTGTCATCAATTTTGGTTGCCTTAAGCTCCCAAAGTACCTGAACTTTTGTTCGCCCCCCTTTGGTAATTGAATCCGATATGGAAAGCATACGGCAGTAGCCGGGCTCGTGCACAACTGCTACATAATGCTGTACCATTAATGCATCTCCGATGGTTTCTACATTAAGTGACACAGGTTCTCCGTCAAATGTCGTCGAGATCGCAGCACCAATATGCTGGCTAGAGCATCTCTGGTATTCTGCGTCAGGCAGGTTCAATAACCAGTCTGCTATATTTACTTTTTCAATTGATGCATTGATGATCGCAGTTACTGTTGAATGACTCAACGTGTTTTCGGGTGTTTGGATAATTTCCATAATGTTTAATTTAAAGGTTTGTTTTGTTTCACTGATGTAAATCTATGCACTTTAATCGCCCGCAAAGTTCGATATCCATCGAATGGGCAGAAACTGGCGTTGAAATAGGGAAAATGATCGTTAAAGCTAAAATGACTATTTGTTCAAAGTGAGCAGCCGTTGAATGGACATAAAACTTTCTATAAGTAAAATATCTGCTACCACAACCTATTCGCTTACTAAGGCAAGAATATTATTCGAAATCGATAGAAATTGTCCGATTACCACTCAATATCTTTGTGATGAGATCGACGTGGATAAAGGATACATGAAGTGTATAAAAAAAAGCGATTGCAATGTATCAGAAGGCTGGTTTCATAAATACTGAAACATCTTATCCTGCTCATATACGCTAAGATTAAAAAGTCTTCCAGACGTCTGAAACTGCATATCCTATGGTTTAAATAGCTATAACGGTCTTGAATGGCATATAGCAAGAAAATAGGGAATTTTAGAAAAAAAATGAAGCCGATACGATCTAGTCGGTTTCATTGCTATTTCTCACTTTCACAGCAGGCATCGTCTTGAAAATGTCCTGCATGTATTTTCTATGATTGGCCCCAGCTAGGACTACGACTCTTTTGGCCCCTACCACCTTAGCCCTGTTGATAACATTATGGCACATTCCCTCATTTCTCATGATCCACCAATGTATTTTCGATAGCATTTCTTCTTTGGGAAACCCCTTCATGTTATATAGAAGAGGCAAGTAAAAATCTCCCGAGGCGGAAATCTTGGCGGCCTCATCCGTGTTCAACCATTCCGTTACCGTATTTGAAGACTTTTCGATATGAGCATATTTTTCAAAACCTTTGTCAATAGCTATCAAAGCTGTTTTCAGCTGATTTTTTAAGGAATCGGTTATATCTTTCCTGAACAAGAGAAATTTTGCGTCAAATGCTCCCCACGATGCTTGCCAATTCAGATCATAGTCCTGGCAATCCATAGCCATCAGTTCCTCGATGCCTAGCTCCTGCATCATCGGGAAGGCGATATAGGCATACTCTGAAGTTTTTAGTCTTTTCATACTTCGCCCGATGGTATCTACCCCAGGGCTAAGCAGTTTTTCGATATAATTTTCTAACTCAGCATTAGGTTGATGCCGCAGGAAATTATAAACTTGCCAAAATTGATAATGCCCATTTGCCACATCCTGATCAAGATAATAGGCATGCGCTAAGTCTGCTTTTACACGATAATCATTGGGTTGCTGCTTGGATCGTTCCTTCAAGCTGTCAATAGTATGGTGCAGTAATACCTCTTTTATAGTTCGATTGCTCCTAAGGGTGTTTAGCCGGTTGATATTTGGATGTTTACACCAATAATCCATCAGCAACCGCTCGTCTTCGCTACTCAGAAACTCACCAAAAAAGGCGTCAGGCTTAAATTTTCTAATTTTATGATGGATGCTGGAAAAATCCTGGGTAGGATATTTACTATAATCATGGGAGACACCTATTAATAAAACCTCAATGTCCTGTGCTTTGGCGTTGATCGAGATTAAGAAAAATAAATAAAAGATATACTTCATATGTTGTGCCTTCTTGTTTCGTTCAGTTATTGGATGTTTCCTTATTCAGCTACACATTTGGCATTACGATTTACAAATTAGCGTCCAGACACTTATGCCATCTATAAGATTAAAAATACAAATAAATATGTACAGTTTAATCGCATTGGCCTATAATCCTTTTTTGCCTGCTAACCAATAGCCATGTAAAAAAACATTGCCATTGGTTTTTTCTTTAATGATTTTTCTAAACTGCTGAGCCGATTTTACGTTACCCGTCAACACGAAGTTGGCCTCTTCCCAGTCCGGCGTATTGATCATTGGTAGCTTGCCTGCCCAGTCCTCCATGCTGACCAAAAAGTTTTTGGGGAATATCAGGCAATTTTCCAAGCCTAATAATTCTGGAACGTTTTTATTCTCTTCATCCAATTCAAAAAGGAACACAAATTGATGCTTATTCTTCTTTAACATAGGAAGGAAAGAACAAGCTAGTGCTAATGAAGTCTCATCGCCAAAGATGACAAATCTTTGCACCGTTTTATCATAATATCTGCTTAACCCTCTTGGCTTATACATCACGATGTTGTCGCCCACTTTTAAATCTGCCATATAACGACTTCCGCAACCTTTACCATTCAAATAAACAATAAATTCAAACAAGCCCTTTTCAGTATCTGCATAAGAAACGGTATACCTTCGAGCTTCTGTAGCATTAATTCTAAAGTCGATAAACGAACCTACCGCGAATTGTACATTTTTTAAATTCCCATTAAAACATATCTTCTTGACAGATTTTGATAAAGAGACCGTTTCGACAACTTCTGTCAACGGTAGCTTGGGCGTTAAGAATTCTAAGGTATCAAATAACCATTTTGGTGCACTTGGCATAGTATTATATTTTGTTCGAAGCAAAGTACAATAGAATCAATCTTATAATATAGAACGGAAAAGAGTAGGTATTGGATTAATCGTGGTTTTTGCTACGAAATGTCAAAGCGGTAATTCCTGCAACTTTCACAAACAGTCGCGAAAAATAGGGATAGTCATCGTAACCTAATTCAGCTGCTATCTCTTTTACAGAATTATCGGAATGATATAGCAGGCGCTTTGCCTCTAAAATAATACGTTGTTGTATATGATGTGAAACAGAAAAACCCGTTACGTTCTTTACGCATTCATTTAAATAAGCAACGGAGATGTTTAATACTTCGGCATAGTCCGCGGGGCGTTTCATATGCACAAAATTTTGCTCGAGCAATTCTGAAAATCCCTTCTGAATTATTTCAAAACGCGACAATTTATCTGCTGGTTTTGACTGCTTGAGGAACTGCGACATAAATAGGGCAACCAATGTATTGCAACTGTCTTTCAGCTGCAAATGATATAACTTGTCTTCTTTTCTGTCATACAGGTTTCTACATAAAAGAAAACCCGCTTGGATAATCGCTAAATCTGCGCGTGAGCATAACGATAATGGCTCGAGGGGTGTATTGCGCTGCAATAATTTTAGGTAATCCGCATTTAAGTTTTCATTGGATATTGTTAGAATATATCCACTTATATTTTCGACTTTTAAAGCTCTGTGAACTTGATTTGGCGATTGATATAGTATAGTTGGCTTATCTATCAAATATTTTTTAAAGTCTATTTCGGTATGCGAGATACCACTTTCCTGAAATACGAAAAGGTGATAGTCGTGTCGATGCGCATGATTAAACTCCTTACTCCCAGGAATTTCTGATGGCAAACTAACTACAGCTATTCCATTACCAAAATCGCTGCCCCAGCTCCTGACAGGAATGGATGCCCTGTGTTTTTGCATAGATTTTAAACTATGGTTAAATACAAATGTAAAAAATAAATGCCCTATAAACGGTTCAACCGATCTATTTATTCACAAAAAAAGCTTTGCAGTAGGGACACAAAGTTAGTATTTTTCTAGTCTTTAAGCCACCAAGTTCGGTCAGAACACTTTGCGTATTTCAAGCTAAATTATTTTTTTTACTCACTTTCAGCAAATTATCTAAAAAAATCGTATATTTAGCCTTAATGCATCGAATTTAGAAGACTGATGAATTGCTAATGTGTATCGAATGCTAACATTCGATAATAGCATTTTAAATTTAGAGTAAAATGAAAGACTTAAAAATTGGAAAAATAATTATTAAGGTTAAGGCCATTATTATTATCGCTTTTTGTCTATTTTTAAACGGATCGGTAATCGGAGCTGCGGCAGCACACACACAAGTGACAGAAAAAGGGATAAATCCGCTGTTAATTTATATTCTCATCTTTTTGCCTTATATTATTATGTTCAAGAGTATCAAAAATAATATAACAGAATTAGAAGCTTAATTGGCAGGAGTTCCCATACAAAATATCATCTTTCACTGTGGTTGCGGAGGAATATATGCTATTGCCAAAATAAAATTTTGATCTGTATATACAGGAGAACATCGATGTTCTTTTCATTTGAAACGTTACTTATCAGAATCTCTTTCAAAATCACTATTTTAAAAAGTTCCGCACTTGGCGGGGAAAGAGGAAGTTCGGTCGAACTACTTCTCTCCTTATTATCCTTCTTTGAAAATATTAAAAACGAAAGCGCTATATAATACTAAAAGTAAAGCCGCCTTAAAAACGGTGCTTCACTTTTAGTATTTTTATCATAATTTAAAACCATTAATAAATAACGTGCTTTTGTAGTTTACTATTTAATAATCGTTTCAAACGAAAAACCTGTTAGCTATTTATCATTTTTTGTTTCAGATAACCTATTGAGCAAGAAATGCAATAGCCTTCGCTAAAAAAGTCTCATAATTTTGATAAAATGCGGCGTGCCCCGAATCTGAAAATTCTAAAAGTATAGCGTTTTCTAAATTTTGTTTCATATTGTAGGCATTTTGAATGGAAATTGGAAGGTCCTGATCACCATGTACGATTAAAACAGGTTTTTTGATAGCCTTAATTTCATCCAGTGCTCCAGGGTCTGGCTGTGCCCAGGTTAGTACAGCTGTAAACTGAGCAGACGAACTGGCATCGCTAAGCACTGGATCTCTATCAATTATCCGTTGATGAACTCTAGCATAAGATGATTTTCCAGACGCAATACTTGACTGTGAATCGGTAAATCCGAATTTTAAGTAGGAATCTTCGGGGCTAAGTCCTGCACTTCCAGCAATTATATTTGGAAGATTGGAAAGACCAATAGCTCCCTTGGGCCCACTATCAGCTAAAATTATTTTATTAATTAGTTCGGGATCCGTCAAAACAATCCTTTGAGCCACGAATCCGCCCATTGAAAATCCCATAATATTGACTTTCCCTAAATTCATTGCTCTAATAAAATCGATGGCATCGTTAGCCATTGCCTGGATAGTATTGGGGGTAGCTCCTTTGGAAGATGCCACTCCTTTATTATCAAATATGATCAATTTGTATTCTTTCGCGAGACCGTCGGTCACGGCAGGATCCCAATCATCCATAGAACCACCTGTTCCAGGTAGTAATACTAGCGGAATTCCTCCATCTTTACCCCAACTTCGGTAAGCGAAATCTGTTCCTTTCACATTGATAAAGCTGGTCTTCGCATTTTTGTGATTTACAATGGTTGTCTCCTGCCCTATTGGTAAATCATTATCGTTGCTACACGAAATCGATACTGCGGAAAAAAGGCTTAAACATAGTGCGCCTGCGATAGTAAATTTTCTAATTGTCTTCATTTTATTTATTGTTTTAATGATTATGAAGCAAACTTAAAACGATCCTCAAAGCAGTACATACCCAAAACAGTTGAACCGGACAATTTTGTAAGTGAATTAGTCAATTCCGCGGCTCATATAGTTTCATAGAAAAGTACCTCTACGTTGATTACAGGACAATGCTTTCTATCAAAATCCTTCATAGCCGGTTCTTTTATCTACCGATATCTTACTTTCAATCCGATTTATAAAAATGGAACTTCCTGTTCGAGCTTTAAAACTCCCAGCTCACCTGTGAATATGTCCACTTGAACCTATTCTCCGTTTAACACCCACGCCGCCCCACATAAATTTGTTGCAACAAAAGAAATCAGATCGTAAAATCTAAAACAAAAAAGAAATGAAGACAAAAATAACAACAATCCTTATGGTAGCGACATGCGCACTATGTATTCCTACAATTACAAATGCACAGGGCAGCATAGCAAAAACGGAAAGCGTAAAATCAGAAACTGGTATCAGACCTTATAAGATCAATATTCCACAGGCTAAACTTGATGAACTGAAAAGACGTATTTCGGAGACCCGGTTTCCAGATAGCGAAACGGTAAACGATGAATCACAGGGCATACAACTAGCCCAGTTAAAAGAACTGATCAATTATTGGGGAAATGGCTATGACTGGCGTAAGCTTGAAAACAAACTGAACGCGCTGCCACAGTTTGTCACCAAGATTGATGGACTTGACATACAGTTTATCCACGTGCGTTCAAAGGAAAAAGGTGCCTTACCCCTTATCCTTACGCATGGATGGCCAGGATCACCCTTGGAATTTATCGATGCTATAGGCACACTGACAGATCCCGTCAAATACGGTGGTAAAGCTGAAGATGCCTTTGATGTGATCATTCCCGCAATTCCAGGATATGGATTTTCCGAAATCCCTAAAGAACTTGGCTGGAACCCAGAGCGTATTGCCAAAGCCTGGGATATTTTGGTAAAACGTCTGGGCTACACAAAATATGTTTCTCAAGGGGGAGACCATGGGTCTGTAATCTCCGACGCGCTTGCCAGACAGGCTCCTTCGGGGCTATTGGGTATCCACCTGACCATGCCGGCCACAATTCCTGCAGACCTGGTAAAACCAATCAACGCCGGTGATCCCGCTCCGACAAGCCTTTCTCCAGAAGAAACAAAGGCTTATAATTCAATGCGCACTTTCTTTGGCAGAAACGCAGCGTATGGCGGGATGATGGTGACAAGGCCACAAACTACGGGTTATTTGCTTTCTGATTCTCCAACTGCACTAGCAGCGTTTTTATACGAAAAGATCGCTGAGTGGTCAGAAAGTAACCTCCAGCCAGAAAAGGTGATTAGCCGCGATGCGATCCTTGACGATATAACTTTGTATTGGCTAACCAATACCGGAGCATCCTCGTCCCGTTTTTACTGGGAAAATAATAACAACAATTTCAGTTCCGAACATCAGCAAACAAAGCGCATAAAAATTCCTGTAGCTATTTCAGTATTTCCGCATGAAATCTATCAAGCACCAGAAAGCTGGTCGAGAGCGGCTTATCCTTCTTTATACTATTATCATATCGCACCAAAAGGTGGGCACTTTGCGGCATGGGAACAGCCGGAGCTCTTCACCCAGGAAATGAGGAACGCTTTTAAAACGCTGCGGGATCAACTGTGATGATTTTCCTTTATGATCCAAACTGTCCATTTCAGGGCTTAAAACGTCTATTTCAAGCAGTTTACAGTGGCAGCGAGAGAATAATTCCGGTCTATTTGTACAAAGAATTTAAGGTTTAACAATTAAAAATATAGAAATGAACAGATTAGCAATTTTAGTAGTGACCGTTCTAATGATGTTCTGCTCACATTCAAAAGGACGGACCTTATCCGGTCAGGTGACATGGGAATGCACGCTTAAAAGGAAATCCCCCGAAGAAGGAGAAATCCGGATGAAGGCCAGGATCGCCCCCGGATGGCATATGTATGCACTGGGCAACAGCCTCCAGAGCCCGATCAAGATGAATTTTAAATTCGAGCCTGACAGATCTTACCAATTGGTGGGAAATGTGAGCCAGCCCAGCCCACTGTTGAAGTTTGATAAACTTCTAGGCATGCCAGTTACCTATTTTGAAAATGAGGTCGAGTTCGGTCAGAAGATCAGATTAAAGGGCAAAAATGGAACAATCCGGGGAACCATTCAGTTTATGCAGTGCAGCGATCAGGTATGTGTTCCGCCACAGGATTTCGGCTTCTCCTTAAAAATCTTCAACTAACAACAAACTATAAACAGCTTAAAAATTTAGATCATGAAATCAATAAAAGAAATACTATACGTTTTGAGCCTGCCTTTGATCATTGCCCTGATCATGGCCTCCAAGGGTATCAATGATGATAAAAACCTGCAAAAGATCAAAAGCAGCAACTCCGACAAAAGCTTCGCCGTGGTCGAGCTCTTTACTTCAGAAGGTTGCTGGAGTTGCCCTCCCGCAGATGAGCTTATTGCAAAACTTGAGAAGGATAACCTGAATAAAAAACTTTATATCATGGCCTTTCATGTCGATTACTGGGATCATCAGGGATGGAAAGATCGCTTCAGCAAAAGCAGTTTTACCGAAAGACAGAAACAGTACGCCACATGGATGAATCTAAGTACCTTATATACCCCCCAAATGGTCATCAATGGCAAACAGGAAATGGTCGGATCGGAAACAGGCAAAGTCATCAGCGGCATCCAGTCCGCGATGCTGGAACAACATACTGAAACCCTTGCTTTAAAACTATTGAAAGCCGAAGGCAAAAATATCCAGGTCGCTTATGTATCATCCTCTAGCTCCAAAAATTCGGACATCCTGGTCGCTCTTGTCCAGAAACACGCTTCCTCTCAGGTATCTGCGGGAGAGAACGCCGGCAAAGCCCTCTCCCATGTGCAGGTTGTACGCGAGCTGAAGAGCATGGGCGCTAAAGCCCAGGACAGTTTCTCTTTTAAACTTCCGGAAACGGGTCATGCATGGGAAATCATCGCTTTCGAGCAGGACAAGAAATCCGGAGAAATACTAGCTGCCACAAGCATAAACCTTTAGGAAATAGATTGTCCACTTCGGGGATCCAAAAGAAGAATTCAACCTGCAATATGTCCGGTCCAACTGTTTTGAGCTTCCCTAAGGTAGTACTTTACCTTAATTTTAACATAACAAAAGAGCAAAGATCATGAAACTCCTAAAGCGAATCCAACTGATACCCACCATATTCATCTGCATTACGGTAGGTCTTATCGCCCTTCAATTTTTCAATAGAACCATTGAACAAAAAGCCGTAACCGGACATATCAGAAATGTGCCTAAACAGGTCCAGCTTATCCTAGAACGTTCCTGTTTCAACTGCCATTCCAATGAGCAGCGGCTATCGTTCTTTGATAAAATTGCCCCGGTATCGTGGATCGTAAACAGGGATATTAACCGTGCACGGGAAGTGATGAATTTTTCCGAGTGGGATAAGCTCTCCGATGCGGAACAGAAAGGTAAATTTTATGCTATTTACAATATGGTAAACGCGGGTAAGATGCCCCTGCCTTCCTATGCGCTCACACATCCGGACTCAAAACTATCTGCTGTTGAAGTAGCGACCATAAAACAGTATACCCTTTCGCTATCCGCAAAAGATGGTTTGCTACCTGCACATCAGGGTATTGCGAACGTACTCGAAACAACAGCTGACCTTGCCCCGGTATCGCCGAACGGAATCCCGTACAATGCCGATTTTAAGAACTGGAAAGTGATCGGGATGAGCACGCTTATCGACAATACAATACGCGTAATTTACGGAAATGACATCGCAGTCCGCGCTATCGAAGAGGAAAACTTCCACCCCTGGCCCGATGGCAGTGCAGTGGCCAAGGCGGTTTTTAAACAGACCCGAAAATCCAATGGAGATATCGTGCCCGGAGATTTCGTAAACATGCAGTACATGGTAAAAGACGGAAAAACATATAAGGAAACCGAAGGCTGGGGTTTTGCGAAATTCAATGGTCAAGATTTAAAACCTACCGGAAAGACCGCACTGTTTGCCCAACAGTCCTGTATCAGCTGTCATAGGCAGCTCGCAGAATCGACGGGTTACCTGTTCAATGTTCCGCCGAAAGTAAACTCCAAAAGAATGATCCAGCAATATTTAAAAACTGTCCAAAAATGAAAAAGATCTTATCAGTACTATTTCTATGTAGTTTAATCTTCGGCTCATGCAGCAAGAACATATCAGATAAAGATAATGGAAAAATACGGTTCATGTTTGAACCCGGCGAACTGAAATTTATCTCATCATCTTTTAATACGGACAGGCAGACGATGTCGGCATTATACGGGAATAAGGAAGCCCTGTCCCTCTTGGAAGGAGCCCGACATAGTCACGACCGCGTTTCCCTCAAGCTTGTTACCTATAAAATGATGGAAGATCCGCAATATTTTGGGAGTAAAGTAAACGGTGAACTCTTGCGTGTAGAGACGGTAAAAGCCGGCGGCGATGGCAAACTGGACTATACCACAGAATATGGTGAAATACCCTCCGGAGAATCCAGAGAGCAGCGTATTGCCGACATAATGGATACTGATCCCGTAAATTTTCCACAATGATAGCTTCAACTCAATAATTTAAAATCGACAAAAAACAGATCCAATGAATACAATAGCAAATTTTGGCAAAAAGGTGATTTTCACCCTCTCGTTATCCCTGCTTGCCACAGCAGGTGCATCATTAGTCCACGCCCAACAGCCTACTCAGGATAAACACGCACAGGCTGACAACACCGTAGACTCCGCATTCCAGCATACAAAAAAAATAAGGGCAGGACTGCTTGATATAGGCTACGCAGAGGTCGGTCCAAAAACCGGGAAACCCGTTATCCTGCTCCATGGATGGCCATACGATATCCATAGTTTTGAAAAATCCGCTGAATTGCTTGCAGCAAAAGGATACTGGGTACTTGTGCCCTATCTCCGGGGTTATGGAACAACAACCTTTATTTCGCCAAAGGCTGTACGTAACGGACAGCAGTCAGCTGTGGCGCTCGATATCATCGCCTTCATGGATGCCCTGAAAATAGATAAAGCTGTTGTTGGGGGCTTTGATTGGGGCGCCAGGACTGCCGATATCATGGCTGCCCTCTGGCCGGAACGTGTTTCTGCACTCGTAGCCGTAAGCGGGTACCTAATCGGGAGCCCCAAAACAAATGAGATCCCACTTCCACCGGCTGCTGAATTCTTGTGGTGGTACCAGTACTATTTCTCAACGGAGCGGGGTTACAAAGGTTACAAAGCACATACAGCGGCTTTTAACAAACTAATTTGGAAAACAGCCTCCCCGAAATGGTCTTTTGATGAAGAAACCTATCAGCGCTCGGCCAAATCGTTTGAAAATCCTGACCATGTTGCTATCGTAATCCATAATTACCGCTGGCGGTTGGGGCTGGCTCCCGGAGAGAAACAGTACGACGAACTTGAAGCAAAGCTCGCCAAATCACCGGATATCACCGTACCGACCGTGACCCTGGAAGGTGATGCCAACGGTGCGGCGTTTCCACACCCTGAAAACTATGCTTCCAAATATAAAGGAAAGTACAAACACCATAACCTGACGGGTGGGATCGGACACAACCTGCCACAGGAAGCTCCCAAAGAATTTGCGGATGCCATTATTGAGGCCGACTCGCTTTCTAAATAATAAAGAAATTAATCACAAAAAATATTATGAAAAATTCAACTTACAAAAAGATTTATTTTACAGGAAGTATCCTGATATCAATATGGTTTGGGCTCAGCGGCATTTTTGAACTGACACATAACCTTGCAGTATGGGACATCACACAAAAATTAGGCTATCCAGCGCATTTTATATACATTCTCGGCGTATTCAAAATTTTAGGTGTTACCATACTACTGATCCCGAATAGATTTAAAAGGCTTAAGGAATGGGTCTTCGCAGGTATGTATTTTGACATTATTTTTGCATTCTTCTCAAAAATTGCTGTTCTTGAACCTTCTTCCGTCATCGATACATGCGTTGCCATTACTATACTTTCAGTTACCTATTTTTCATTTAATAGGATAAATCATGTCATTTATACAGCAAAAGATCTAAATACTTAAATTACAAGTATCAGGTATTTAGATATAAAACATTTTTCGCTAATTTGCTGGCATTTCAAACAGCCCGAAATACCAGCAAATTATATAAAACATTATCAGCTTAACAACGGTGAGCAAAGTATGAAGACACCTTTTTATATATCCCATAAACTAATCTGGATCAGTTCAGTATCATTGGGTATACTAACATCTATCCCAAAGATTGTGGACCATAATTTTATTCTTTCTGAGGGTATTGCCGACTTTGGTGTAACCACGGGTTTTGCCCTTTTGATCTGGTACTACAATATCTATTCGATACCAGCCTATACAAAGAAAACGGGCAGCAAAAATGTGATATCACCTCAACTTTTCAGAGGTTTAGGAGTTGGTTTGGTATTGATGTTCGTACTTTCCTCAATACAGTATTACATCCTTTCACATCTCAATTTTGGACCTAAAATGCTGATGTATGAGGTCAGAGGTGTACTCATCAACCTGACTTTCTATATGTTTATACATCTCCTATACCAGACTTATCTCAACCAGCAGGTGGTACGGGAACTTGAGCGTTCAATGTCCGCCAACCTCGCAGCACAGTATGAGCTTTTAAAACAGCAGGTAAATCCGCATTTTCTGTTCAACAGTCTCAACACGTTAAAATACATGGTGGAAAGCAATGACACTCAGTCAGCGGAATTTATCATCAAGCTTGCTGATTTTTACAGGTTTACTTTGGGCAGCCTCAGACTGAACCTACTTCCACTCGGAGAGGAGCTACAGATCATGGACTCCTATATTTACCTATTAAAAGCACGTTTTGAGGAAGGTTTAGTTGTTTCACTGAATCTAGGACGTGAAATTTATGGAAGTTTTATTCCTCCTTTTACATTGCAGCTCTTGGTAGAGAACTGCATTAAACATAATATAGTTTCACTTGAGAAACCCCTACATATATCCATTGGGCAGGAAAGTGATTACCTTATTGTCAGCAATAATATGCAGCCCAGGAAAATATCGGAACCTTCTACCGGTTTAGGACTTGAAAATATCAACCAGCGTTATCTTCATCTATCCGAAAAGGAGATCAGTATCATAATGGACACTGAAACATTTACTATAAAACTTCCCATTATATATGAACATACTAATAATTGAGGACGAGATTAAAGCTGCCCGTTCCCTCGAGAACCTGATATTGAAACTGCGTCCAGAGTCTAAGATCATGGCAAAGATCCAGAGCGTTGAAGGAGCCATAGATTACCTCTCTGACAGTGCCACGCCGGATCTTATCTTTATGGATATACAACTTTCTGACGGGATCAGTTTTGATATATTCAAGTCGGTAAAGGTTGTATGTCCTGTCATCTTTTGCACAGCATTTGGTGAATACGCAATGGAGGCTATAAAAGAGAACGGAATTGATTATCTGCTTAAACCCTTTTCAGAAACAGATCTAAAAAAAGCTTTTGAAAAGGTAGATAATTTCAAGAATTTCTTTCAGAAAACCACCGAAAATAATCTTGTTGAACTGATCCAGAAGATCAGTGGCGAAGACAATAAAAAGAAGAGCTTTCTCGTCTTCAAAAACAATAAGTACATGACGGTGAAGACAGAAGATATTGCTTTTATCTATATTAACTACACCTCTCCGACCATGGTGACTTTTAAGGGTGAGCATTTTGATCTCAGTCAATCCTTGGATCAACTAGCCTCCCAATTATCTGGTAAAGATTTTTTTCGGCTGAACAGACAGTATTTAATCAGTTTTTCGGCCGTTAAAGAGGTTGAACATTATTTTGCCAGGAAGCTATATGTCAAATTGACTGTCCCCACAGACGATAAGCTGCTTATAAGCAAAGAAAAGACCGCCCAGTTCCTCAGTTGGCTAGAAGATCGTTAAGATACAAATGTCCGCTTTATGCTCGAATATGTCCACTTAAAAGTTAACCGGTTTTGGTCTTCGATCTAATTTAAAGTTCGTAAGATCATTTGGAATAACAGATTAGATCCTTGCATTAGGAATTAAGGCTTGATCTGATAAAGCTGCTTACGTATGTCAACCAATTGCTGCCTTAGCTTATCCTGATCTGGCACTACCGGAAGTAAACTGTGCAAGCAGAGTTCCTGCACTTCCTGAAAGAGCTTTTGCGACCTGACAAAAAGGTCATCATAGCTATAAGCACCATTTTTGATGCGCAGGAGCTCTTCCCTATTGAAACGTTGTACCTGTAGTTCACTTTTAGACAAAATCTCTTTTGCCTGTTGCAATAGACGTATGGTATGCATCATATTTTTGGCATCATAGCCCTGCCCGTGATTCATTGTCCCTCGAAAGCGCGCTTCATTGCGTTCTGAAACCCAGCTAAAATATTCATTATAGGACTTACAATACGAAGAGTAAGCTTCGTGATTAACAAAGAGGTACGCACAAAGTGTTTCTTCCTTACGAATAGAACTGCAGGAAATCTCAGTACTCTCTGGTGTAGCAACGATGCCTTTGTAACCCAAAGTCTGAGTCTCATCATAATACAGGGCATACATCCCCTTTGCATGTTCGATCTTCGCTAAACCACAGTTTTCCTGTTTCCACAACCGCTTGCTTAACCAGGCTCTTAACGATAAACTACCATTACCAGCTATGATAAAGCAGAAATCCAGTAAACTTTTACGTTCTCGATCCATCGGATTGTTGATTTTCTTGTTCAATCCTTTTGCCTTCCGCACCTGTACCATGGCGTATTGCGCAAAGGTCATTGCGGCCTCTCGGGTGATAAAATCCTGCATTTTAAATTGATCAAACAGAGGATCTTTGTATAGTATGCAATCGGTAGGACTAGCCAAAAGCTCCAATACAGTAGGATTACTCTTTGAAAGAAGCTCCACAAAGCGCCCAAGCTCATAGTAAACTTCATCATTGCTTGCGTTTGCAACCTGCGCAATATATTGACCGCCCAAGTAATATTCCAGGGGCAGATAAAACACCCCCCTGATATCGGTATCGGAAGATGCTGTGGCCAATCCATATGCCCGGCTACCGACAACGGCCTCAAACAGGATCAGCCCGCTATCTCGAAGTTCGTCTATAGTCATCTTAATACGGTTTTAAAGTAATTCTCCAGTCCTTCCTTATCCGATACAGATACGGGAACCTGTTTTACTTGATGCTCTAAATCTATTAACCTTGTTTCAATATAATTCCTTATGGTCGCCGAACAGTTGTATATAAACCCCTCATCTACTTGACTTTTCAACAGCTGCAATTCCAACACTTCCATTTTTACAACATTAGGCAATAATACGGATAGTTCTGCCAATGTCATAGGCGCATAACTGCGATAGGTGATATTCCAGTCTGCTGCAAGTAAAGATCTTAAGATATAAAATAAGCTCTTGAGCTTATTCGTTTCTCGTTGGAGATCTTCAATTTTGCTACGGACAATCCCTAAATAATGATGGGCGTGCCTACCTGCGTCAAAATAATTTCCGATTATTGTCCTAAAACTTGTTTTGAATCCGTTAAACTCGTAATAGACGACTGGCGACTGTATCCATTCAAATGGACTCACATTACTCTTATACAGTAATGTGAGTACTTTAAAGAGATCCCAGCCTACCAGATCGAGGTCATCGATTATTGGAAATCGCATTTCGGTAGCAAGCGGAAACAAGCGGGTGTAGTCCTCCGTTTTTCGCACATAAAGAAAACGTACGTCGTAATCACTGTCGATTGAGGGGAAACCCCAACCCCGACTTCCTGATTCACAGGCGAAAAGTATACGTATTCCTTCGCTCGCTTCTATTTCCATTAGCTTTTTGATGATCTGTGCTTTCATTTCTTCGTGTTTTTTAATGTTTCATTAACACAAAGATCGATTGCGATACTGAAGCCTTTTTGCGCAGTAAAAAAAGAGTATAAAAACAACAGGAGATCACTCTATATCAGTCAGATAGTTTTCTTAAAAAAATCGAGCCTTACATAGGAATATAAAAGTACGCAGATAGATTGCGTAACATAAGGTAGCAACTCTTCCATTCGTCAAACCTAAAACACCGACTTGCATTAATACTCAATAATATATAGATTTGAGTTTCCCAATAAAACCATATATGAAATTTTTATTTCCAGTCATCTTTATAGTCTCTTTTTTTATCGGATGTAAAAAAAACGAAGAAAAAGAAAACGGCAAAGGTACAATTACAGTAAACAAAGCTATTTATGCCTTTGATAAGGGATCTAAACAAACGTCGATCGGAAATCTAATTGTTGATGGTAAGCTAGTAGACGGAATAAATCATCTGTACACTTTTAGCTCTGCGATTAGTAAAAATAACATAAAATTACTGTTCTTTACCCGTAACAATCAACTTTCTTCCGGCAGCTATTTTATCAATTCTGTCTCAACGATTGTGAAAAATAATGCTATAGATGTATCCTATAAATTAGAGGAAGATTACGGACAAACCGACAGAATCAACGTAACCAAGGGAACATTGGTAACCAAAAAATATGGGAATAGAGAAATTTTAGAATTCGAGACCAATGCAGGGAACAGAATCACTTTAAAATGGGATGGTGAATTCAAATAACAGTCAAAAATGAACATTGTTAAGCTTAGAACAAAGTTCCTTAAAATTTGGTCGATCGTTATCTACCTATTACTCTATACTGAAGGATTTAGTCAGACCAAATATTTCCTTTTTGAAGAAGATAGCAAGGAGTTCGTAACGTCATCCTTTAGGTTAAACACCTATCCGCTATATAAGATCAAGCGTGAAGTGCATCTTTTTAATGTAATGAGTAGGGTACAGACGTTTATCGGTATTTTATCGCTATTCAGATTATTTGACAAATACAAGTCACTACCATTCAACACCTTGTTATCCATAACGTATATTGAATCGTTAATTTCTTGCATAGCTAAAAATTTAACTTGATTAATCGTATAGGGATCAATTTTAGTCAGTTTCTTAAAATACTGAGCCATACTTTTATTTTCTCCAGTATCCCCATCGTCAATATGTCCTCCCCCGGCTAATACAATAACTTTAACTTGATTTTTTGTAGCGATTTCACTTTTTTGAATAAGATTCTTAGCTTGTTGGAAATCTCTTTGACTTGCATTGCCAAAACCTTCATAGCCAATCACTTTTAAGCCATAAATTCTTGCCGTTCTAATGAGATTCGCCATATTTGGGTCCCTAGTGTAAAATCCACTCTCAACATTTGGGAATCCCAATCTATTAATCCGGTCTTCATCTTCAGATAGACTTTCTAAAGCAAGAACATTAAAACCTTCTTTGGAAAGTTTTGGTAGCAAAAGATTGATTAACAAACGGCAGCGTGGTTGTAAATGATTCTCGTTAAACATAAGCACTCGATGTGCCTTAATTTTTTCGACTATCTCGTCGATTGTAATAGCCGTTTTTTCGACTGCTTGTTGTTCTTGTTTAGTCGCGCTATCATATTGAACACTTTCACCAAGAAACGAACTATATGATTTAAATAACTCGTTCGCAAATTGGCTGTTTTCGTTTTGCAGAACAAGCTTTTCTAAGGTATCTCTTGGATATACATAGTTAACATATCCCCCGTCTTTAAAAGCTGATTCAGCTATACTAAAATAATCGGGTTCTTCATCTGGTTTTTGTTCGGCAAATTTTGCTCCGTAAGCCAAAGAATTGTAGGAAGTTTTTATGCTGTTTAAAACATCCTTAACACTTTCTTGCATATCGGTGATCTCCGTTCTAACCTCGCTAATCAAAAGAAATGAATCTTTTTTATATGGGATCGCTACACTACTTATTATATTATCTCTATTTTTCTGAATACTTCGATAATAAATACAATGATACATAGAAGTATCTGCAGTGAACTTTGAGACATCTAAAAAAGTTTCCAAGCTACCCACAAAATACATCGGGTTTCTTGTCACATCATATGTACCCCACAAAACAATATTCTTTGATGGAAACTTTATTTTTCTCTTTCGAAAAACAGACCTGACATCTTTTAAATCTATATATTTAGATCCGAGGTTTGCGTTCCCATAGAAATCAATCTTTAATCCTAATGAATCATTTGTCAATTGATTCATTAGCCCTTGAGTAAACTTATTTAATTTAGCTATTGGTCTATTTACAGTTGTACAGCTAGAAAGAAAAAAAATAAATACCAAAATCTTATAGTGTATATTTAGCTTGAGATAGATCATAATTACAAGATTTTGGTTTAGAATATTTATTAACTGGACTTCGAATATTTACTCGTTAATATATGTATATCAGATGAAATTCACAATGAGTTTATTAAATTAATTTAAAATATTAACCAATACTATGACGAATGAATTATTTGAATTTGAAATTTTAAAAGCCAGCAGAACGAGGTTATTACAATTAATGGAAACAGTTGATAATAACATACTATTTAAGATTCCAGAAAGCTTTAACAATAATATCGTTTGACAAATTGGTCACTGTATCACTTCCCAACAGCGACATATGTATATGCGTAGTGGACTTCCAATGCATATATCACAGGATTTTATGGAAACGTTCAAAATTGGAACTGCACCGCATACATGGAAAAATACGCCAGACCTTGATGAAATAAAACATCTATTGCTTTATACAGTAAACCAACTTAGTAAAGATTTAGCATCGGGTATATTTGTTGAATACCAACCATTCAGCTTACCAATTGGCTTCTCCATTAATAATCACATCCAAGCACTTAAAGCGGCTAACTTTCACGAAGCAGAGCACAGCGGAATAATATTAACTTACTTAAAACTTCTTAGGCAATAAGATGTTCCCAGTTTTCATAAAAGTCCTGAATTTGAAAAATTCACTAGAGCATCGCAAGAAATAAGGAACTTCTTATTTTGTTTTTTACTTTCATACAGGAGCCGTGGTTCATGAATTGAACAACGATACGCATTTCGCTACAAATTGCTCAAACTTTCGGTCCGTATTTCGCATCACCGGGCCATGACCGAAACATATGATGGAGGGATTCAGTCCTGCCAACTTCTGAAGCGATCTAATATTGCGCTGTTGATCCGACGTGAATATTTTTGGAGGGAGCCCTAGGCCAGTCACTGTTGTGAGCAGGTTCATATTTGTAGCGGCATCCCCGATTATCAATACACCATCTCGCTCACGAAATAAAGAAATATGACCGCTTGAATGACCTGGAGTTTCTATGACCCGAAAGTTTCCGATGCTACCATTTTCAACGAGTGTACCGTCGACTTTGTGGCCCTGTCCTGCCCAGTATTTTTGTTGAAGTTTTGCGATCCAATGTTTGGGATTTGGATAATCATTGGTTACCATGCCTGTTTCCGTCCTAGACACTTCATTTCCATGGCAAAGTAAAGGTATTCCAAACTCATCACAGAGCTGATCACTACAGCCCTGATGGTCTGCATGCGCATGCGTAAGTACATGTTGGTGGACAGGTATTTTCTGAAGGGCATCCTTCAGCACATTATATGAACTGCGTATCCCGCAATCAACTAATACACCCTCTACGATATAGCAGTTGATACTGTTTCGTGGCATCAATGGAACATGGAACACTTCTTGGGCAATTTGATGTAACATAGCTTTTTTGTGCAAATCTATATCACTGAACAGAAATACATAAGGACATTTGTCCTATAATACTTTGGGGCTGTGTATTTGTCCCTTCGCCCGTGTAAGAGATCTCTGTGTAATACCCAAATAGGATGCCAGGTCCTGTGTCGCTATGCGCTGAACGAGCTTGGGTTCATTCGAAAGAACATGGTGATATTTATCCAGAGCTGACTTATTATTGTAATTCAGGAGATATTGTTCCTTTTGGCTATATTCCCGTTCCATCACAGCTTGTATAACCTTGTGCCAAGAAGTCACTTGACCAAGCAGATATTGATAATCAGTATAGCTTATCCTATGGATCATACTATCTTCCACAGCCCTGATGCTCCTTCTGGATTTTTCCTGAGCGACAAACTCAGGGAATGAGGTTACAAATTCATTTTCAAATTTAAAGCAGGTTATATTTTCTTTACCTTCCTTGTCAATAGCATATGCTTTTACCGCACCACAGGATATGAATCCAACATGACGACAGAGTTCGTCCACACGAATAAAAAAATCACCCTTCTTCAAACCAAGTGGTTCAAAGAACTGAACAGAAAAATTTATTTCGTCAGCCGACAACATCCCTATCGAGAATAGATATTTTTCAAGCACATCCGTCATATCATCTTATTTTGTCCTCTATTGCTGATCTTAAAAAACTTGGGGCCTATACCAAATCCAGCATACAAAATTAAGAATAATTGCATTAACACGTTTGACTGCTAAAAACGCGTCATTAAAACAAATTATTTATAAAATTTGGGATCAGAAAATTTCTTTCAAACGAAATCGGTTGCGTAATCTTGTAGCCCATAGGCCCATGCGCCAAGTGTTCGATCCCGGCCTTGGAATTGGATAATACTTTGCTTTGATAATTTCTGAAATAACAAGATCTTAATAAGGAACATTTCCTTTTCTTAATCTCAAAACAACATGTTGAATTTGAGGCAAGAGCAGCAAAATAATAATGACAAAAATCAAACCTGTCAACATCAGATCATAATAATCCCTGATAGCGCGAGCCAATATCTGCTGACCGATCATTTGATTAAAATAGCCGGAAGATACTGTTTTTGACGTATACATATCGCTGCCTGAATTTATGTACTGGTTTTGAATATTCAGTAAGGTAACAGGCAATTGAGCGCTGGTTTCGGTGAGCGATTCCCGCACCTTTTCCCTTACGGATGATTTTGTAAATAATTGAAGCTCGTTATTAAGTGCCAGACTAGCTGTAAAGCCTATGAACCTTGAAAATATACCAATCAGAGAGGCATTGACGGCGATTTTGGAAGGCGCTGACGATGCCGCAAATGAAACAATTGGAACAAACAATATACCTGTTGCCACACCATAAATAAACATGGGCAGAAGGAAATCGGCTGTTTCGCCCTGTACAGAAACAAATAGTATCATATAGGCATAATATACTGCCATCAACCCAAAACCAACAATAATCATCCGGATCAGGTTATAACCCATCAAGACAAATCGGGAAATGATAAACATACTCAAAACAGTTCCAGCAATTACAGCAATCCATATCGGAATGGTACTCAGTGGATGGTTTCCTAAAATCGTTTCAAGATAACCATAGGCAAGCCCAGTACTTCCTTTAAAGATATAAAAGGTAAAAAGAAGCAAGAGTCCAATAACGAAGTTCTTTGCTCTAAAGATCTGTAAATTGATTAATGGTCGCTTAAGTTTCAATTCTCTGCTAATAAAAAGAGAAAGAATAATTAAATTAACTAAACAAAGTGTGCTGATTAATGAACTATCAAACCATCCCAATTGTCGTCCGTATACAAGGATGTATCCAACGATCAAGATAAAAGACACATAAAACAAATAGCCTATCCAATCCACTTGATACAGTGGTATTTTTCTGGTAAACCGGGCCTTACTGTTCATGGTAAGTAAAACAACACTTGTCAGCATAATGACTACAATAATAAATCCGTAGAATATCCAGTTGAAATCAAAGAAATGAATGATAACACTGATATAGATGGAGTAAAATGGTACAGCTATTTGTATACTGCCATAAAGGAGACTATAAGCAATCACACGGGCACGTACAGACTGTAACCGTGGGAAAATAAGCTGTAACACAATTCCGGACATCAATGCACAGGTAATACCCTGCAAAAATTGACAGAAAACAAATAATGTCCAATCTCTTAAATAAAAACAGACCACAGCACATAGTGCATTTACCGCAAGTGCCAACAGTAGATATTCCCTTGGTGCGAAATATTTTACGATTCTAAAATCCAGAGCCAGAAAAGCTACGGTAGAACCATAAATAACGACCATACCATATTGTACATCGGTAGCTTGTATCCCGTAAAAGCCCATCGCAGCAACCGGACTTCCGTAAAAGGCAAAACTAAACAGACTGCTCATGAGAATAGCAAATATGACGGACCTTGCCATCCATTCCGATACCCAGGATTTAAAAATTGGTATTTTATGTGCTTGCATCGTTAGTTTTTTAAAACGTAAACATTCGCATTCATTCCGGCAGAAAGCTTAGTTAATTTTTCGGACATATCGGTCAGTTTAATCCGAACAGGAATACGTTGGATGATTTTAACAAAATTACCGGTAGCATTATCTGGCGGAAGCAGCGAATAACGGGATCCTGTGGTTGGCGAAAGGGACTCGATTGTACCGATGAATTTTTCATTTGGAAAAGCATCGACTTCAACAGATACCGCTTGACCGATTTTGAATTTCCCAATCTGTGTTTCCTTAAAATTTGCAATTACCCACTTTTCCTCGGCTCTGTTCACCAAGAATGCCAATGTCTGCCCAGGCTGTATCAGTTGTCCCGCCTGAATGGTCTTCTTCCCAATTTGTCCATCAAAAGGTGCTGTGATAACGGTATATCTAATGTCCAATTCCTGTCTTTCGAGAAGTGCTTCTTTTATCTTTATCTCTGCCTCTATGGCATTGCGCTGTACCCTGAAATCGTTTAGTTTAGATTCGGCCACCTGTAAAGAAGCTTTTGTCTGGTCATAATCTGATTGGGTGATGGATAAAGTAGCACTGATGTTGTCGAATTTTTGTTGTGTGGTCGATTCGTCCGCCAGTAAATTTTTATACCGGTCAAATTCTTTTTGCTGCTGGTTCAATCGCGCTTTAGCACCTCCCAATTGGGCTTTGATGACTGCAATGCTTTTAACCTGCGTTCCTTCGCTTGCCGCCAAGATCGGTAATTTTGCCTGTGAGCTCATGAGTTCTGCGGACGCAGCATCTCTTTTCAGCCCGTACTCATCCAATTCAATCACCACAAGGGTATCGCCCTTTTTAATCTGCTGATTGTCCTTATAATATATTTTACGGATATAGCCCCCTACTTTTGCGTTTATCGGGGAAAGATAGGCATCAATCTGAGCGTCGTTGGTCTGTTCATAGCGATATCCCTCGAAGAAATAAGCTGCTGCCCAAATAATGATTCCTACCAATAATGTGATACCAAACCATTTGGTTAGGTTTACAACAATTTTATCTGTTTTATTTTTGTTCATGATATTTGTATTAAAGAATTCCGATAATTGCCAATAGCCTGATATGCGTAAGTTTGACGTTTGTTTGTGCCGTTGTCAGATTAAACTTAGCTTCCAGTAAAGCATTTTCGGCTTCTAGAAGATCGGTAAGAAGTGATTCCTGGTTTATGTAGCTACTTCTGATAACACGAACAGTTTCGGCGGTTTTAATGATATTTTGCTCCGCTGTTTCCATGCTCTCCAAAGCCTGTTGCCGCTGTAAATAAGCATCTTTTACCTGAAGATAGATTTCATCTTTTTTAATGTTCGCTTTTTCTCTTGCCTCATTACTGACCACTTGAGCATGAGCGATGGAATGCTTGTTTTTGTATAGATTATCTATAGAAAACTGGACTTTAACCCCTGTCTGACCAAATCCCCATAAATCATTGGAATACGGATAGAATGAAATCTGCGGATAGGTGTAATTGTAAGTTGAATACAAGGAGACTTTAGGTAACAGCGTCGCTTTTACCTGCTTGATGTTCATTTCGCTCAATTTGACAGCGCTATAGGCTATCTTGTATTCCGGCGATTTGTTAAAAGCGATG
This sequence comes from uncultured Sphingobacterium sp., assembly GCF_964277905.1. NCBI lineage: Bacteria > Pseudomonadati > Bacteroidota > Sphingobacteriia > Sphingobacteriales > Sphingobacteriaceae > Sphingobacterium > uncultured Sphingobacterium sp. Next base: position 478,159 of record NZ_CAXYKD010000048.1, on the reverse strand, counting down.
TCTACATAATCCTCATAGTCACCTTCAGTGATAGCGCTTAACTCGATTGTATCTTGGTATTTTATTGCCAGCTCAGCATCATTTTCACGCCCCATCAGAATATTGAGCCGTTGTTTAGCGATTTCAATCTTCTTCGTAACATCAGAAAGGCTGAGCTCCAGTTGCGCTAATTTTACGGAGGTTCTCAGTACATCGCTCTTTAGCACAGTGCCGTTTTTATGCAGGCTTTCTACGAGTGCCAGTTGTTTTTTTTCTGCTTTAATTTCTGCATCAAGAAAATCATGGAAATGCAAAAACTTGTATAGATCAAAGTAAGCCGCTGCAACATTGTATTTTACACTGTGCTTTTGCAGATCAACTTCATATTGTATGAGTACCGCTTGTTCCTTTTTAATGACAATGTTTCTTTTGTCTTTACCACCATTGTAGAGATTGACGTTCAGATTGTAACCCACGCCGTAACCATAACCTTTTACAGGCACATCCTGTGGAGAAGAAAATAATCCATTGTCATAGATCAGGAATTTGGAATTGAGTTTTGCATCTCCACCAACCGAAAGCTCCGGCAACAAACGGTCTTTCGCTTCCAATATTTCTAAATTGCTCTGCTGGAGATTTAGGTCGGATAGTTTCAGTTGACGGTTATTTGTTTCGGCTACTTTCCAAATTTCTTCCAAACTTAATACCCGCGCATTTTCTATATGCTGGGCATAGAGTGATTGTACAAATAGGGCCAACAATATGCCCAAAATCGGGACTGTTCTATATTGTTTCATCGGTTTTCTTTATATATTTCTTTCCTTTTACTAGCCATGGTTTTACGATCTCTTTCAATTCATCAAAGGCAAAAGCTAAATCTACCATTGGCATAAAAGCATAGTTATACCCATAAGCAAACCAGAAGATATTTGCACTGTCAATTTCTTCATCTGAATGATGTGATTTATTATCAGACTTTTGAGCTTGTGTTCCAAGTTTAAAATCTGTGTGAGATGTTATGATTTTATCTTTCATAATGACTTTACTCTTATTTATACTGCAAAATTATCCAGCATGGCGAAGTATATTTTCATATAATTAGCCTAATATTTATTAAATTTGGCCACATGGAAATTCTTAGTCGAATAATACATATTGTTGATCAAAACCCTGATTCAATCCTCGTGATGCGACAGCAAACGGAGCAGCGCTTGCCTGCTCACCAGCACAATAAAGCTCAGTTGTTATTAGTTTATGGCGGGATTGCTTATTTGCAGACTGACGAAAAGGACTTCTATATTCCCTCAAATCATTATATTTGGATACCAAAAAATTATCGGCACAACCTGATGTTCAATACGCAGGACCTGTTTATTATCAATATCTATTTTCCGGAAGAAAGTGCTGGTAATTTTTATGAGGAATTGGGCATTTATCCCGTGAGTAAGCTCCTGGCAGAAATGCTCTCATTTAGTGAAAAGTGGCAAGGTGATTATTATAAAGGTTCGTGGGAGTATGAATTTTTGATTACGATGAAAGGCGTATTATCAAAAGAAAATCTCAAAAAATTCTCCATACAACTTCCTACAACAGACGATCAAAGGCTCAATACCATAATCGACAGTTTTAGAAATCGGTTAAATGAAAATCTAAGTTTAGCGATGATTGCTCAGCAATCAGGAATGAGTATTCGCAGCCTCACCAGATTATTCCAAAATAAATTGCACATTACATTTGTTCAGTACTTAAAAATGCTACGAATTATTAAGGCAATGGAATTAATCAACGATACAGATTTCAATATGACTGAGATTGCCTACGAGATTGGCTATTCAAATATAGCGGCTTTTAGTAATAACTTTTATCTGCTTACCAACATGAGACCTACTGAATTTAAAACGAAATAGCCTCTTTCCATTATGCAAAGCAACAATTGGTTCAACAAGTTTAAAAACATTCAGCGAAAAAGAATATTTTTGTTAATTACATTATTAACTATTTTTCACCATATAAGCTCTGCTCAAAAAGATCCGCGGCTTAGGGAAGCACTTTCAACCATGACAAAAGCGTCTATTTCCGGAGATATCGAAGGTATTCTAAGTCAAACATCGCCCCGCATAATTGAAAGTATGGGCGGGATTGAGCAAGCAACAAAGGTGACCAAAGAACTCTATTTTTCTCTTATAAAATACGGGGTTAAAATTGATTCCATGATCAATTATGTTGATATGGATATCTCAAAAATTGATGGGATAGCGTATTGCTTTATTCCCCAAGTACTGGTCATGTCCATGCCTGAAAAAGACAAAATGGCGATCACTTCAGCTAACTTATTAGCGCTAAAAGAAGACGATACCAAAAAATGGACTTTTTTTAATTTCAATAAGATGAATCAGGAAATGATCAATATGTTTCTTCCTGAATTTAATGGCAAGATTTCCCTTCCTCCAAATCTAGAAAAAAAGACATTAGTTGTTGGGAAAGAAGAAGTAGCTAAAACTGTCGATCAGCTAATGAAACTTATAGATGAATCTGTCAAAAAGCATCATTAGTTTTTAAGTCATTTGATCTATCTGCTTTACTTTTTATTTAATACCGTTTTCCGCGCCCCCTTACTCTTGGTGTAATAATCTCATTATCTGCCATAATACTAAATTAAGTTTACCCCATTTTCCGCTATAACACAATTGCAAGGTGAAAAGGTTCAAAATACAATAACTTATTAGTGCAGCTCTATAGAATTTACCGCTGCATGCTATAAAGAATGAAGCTAATCTTCATGAATTGAATTAACGTTGCAAACGACAGAAATTTACCGATACCCTCAATCGACAGCATCTTTTATCGATACAGCATCTTTTATTTTAAACGATTGAAACTTAGTTTGGTTTATAAGACATTGGTTGCGATTGCAGCTGGAGCAGTGCTTTTTATTCAGAAGAAAGCGATTGCGCACCTTCGCTACAACCGCTTTCTGTGGTCTATTAGATTAATTCTCGTAAATCACACCTTCGTAGCAAGCGTTATAAAGATCTTTTAAGTCCTGTAGGCTAGGCTTACGCGGGTTAAAGCCAGTACATGGATCTTGTAAAGCATTTTGAGCCATATAATCCAGATTTTTTTGCCAATCCTCCTTGGAAATACCAAATGCCTTGAGGGAGCCAATATTGTTGACCGCAGCTCTTAGTTTTTCAATTTCCTGTGCCAATCCTTCGGCCGAATCTCTACCGACAAGTTTAGCCAAATCAGGATATCTTGTTGTAGCTGTCTGATTAAAACGGATCACATTAGGCAAGAATATCGCATTGGAAGCTCCGTGAGGGACGCCGTAGAGTGCACCTACCTGATGCGAGAGAGAGTGGACAATACCCAACCAGGCATTGTTGAAAGCCAGTCCGCCCATAAAAGATGCATCGTGCATATTTTGGCGTGCTTTAATGTTTGTCGGGTTATTGACCGCCTCTTCCAGATTTTCGAAAACAATTTCCAGTCCCCCTTTCGACAAGGCATCGGCATAGTTATTTTCGATGTTGGACACATAGGCTTCCACACAGTGTGTAAGAGCATCTAGACCAGTATTGGAGGTAATATGTGCAGGCATAGTCGCACAAATTTCTCCATCGACAATAGCGATATCCGGCGTCAATTCATACGATACGATTGGATACTTCACCCCTTTTTCCCGATCGGTGATCACAGCCAATCCTGTGGTTTCCGTACCTGTACCGCTTGTTGATGGAATGGCAATGAATTTAGCCTTTTGACGCAATGTTGGAACGTTAAAAGGTTGGGTCATCGCTTCAAAATTTGCATCGGGATATTCATAAAACACCCACATCATCTTTGCCGCATCAATTGCCGAGCAACCTCCTAGACCAATGATCCAATCAGGCTGAAAATCAGTCATTACTGCAGCACCTCGAAGGCTTGTCGCTGATGATGGATCTTCTTCGACACCGTCAAAAACAGCAGTTTCCAATCCTGCTTCGGTCAAATAACGTATGGCACGGTCCAAAGTTCCGCTTTTTTTCATGGATTGACCACCAGTTACGATGATGGCTTTTTTTCCAGTTAGATTTTTCAATTCCGACAATGTACCAGCCCCGTGGAATACTTCGCTGGCAACAAATAACTTGCTCATATATTTTATATTAAATTTCTGATGCAAAGTTACTGCGCCCGGGAAGGCAAATGTTATACTTTACTTACGATATGATATACATTTGATCCAATACAACCACAGGATAGAAACGTATCAAATCATATAATAGACTTAAGTCTTATACATTTGCGCCAATTGTTGCTGCAGATTGGTTGGCGTTTCATCCAGTTTGGCGCGCACAAACTTGTTCAGTGCCGCAGGTGAATTGAATCCGAGTTCAAAAGCAATCTCCTTATGCGAGTAGTTGGATAACAGCAGCAATTGTTTGATTTCATTCATAATCCGTGCATGAATGGTCTCTATGGAGGTCAGTCCTGCAATCTTGCGGGTAATTTCATTTAACTTTTTTGGAGACAGCTGTAATTTTTCTGCATACCAGCCCACGGTACGCTCCGTTTTATAATGCCTTTCCAGCAATTCCAAAAATTTACCATAGATCTTCGCGTTTTCATTGCTGAGCTGGCTGTTTCCCCATTTGGTATGGACAAATTCCACCAATTTGAGTAAGATGATTTTGATGTAGAAACGCGCTTGCTCCTTCTTGATCGATGTTAAATCCTGATATGATTTTTCGACCTGCTCCAACAGCATCTCTATTTCTGAGGTTTCTGCCTCGGGCAATTCAATATGATTGAGTTTTACGGAGATATTGTAGTTGTAAATACTCAATTCGTTTTTCAGGATATCCGAACAGAATAGTACTTCGTCAAACAGGATCAATTTGCCTTCAAAGTCGTCGCTTAGCAACTCTTTGGAGGAGAGCTGACCGGGAAAGATGACACATATATGAGGTGCATTGACGGTATAACGGCGGTCTTCCACATGCAGATTGAGCCGACCTTTTTTAACAAACAAAAGGCAAAAATGGTCTTTTGTATGAGGTTCTCTATAAGCTGCGAGAGCTTCCCTGTCCAAATCAAAAATATGAAAAGGGGTGATCGCCCTTTCAGCTTTATATTGTATATCTTTTAGATGATAAACTATCATAGAGGCCATGATAAGCATTTATTCTGAATTCGTCAAATTTACTTTTTCGTCAAGCTAGCGTGAATAGAAAGCCTATTTTTCTCCTTCACATCAGAACATCCGAAGCTCTTCAATGAACGTTATCCAGTGAGAATTGTTCATTAATTTTAAAAAAAAGGACTAATCTTCCGACTAGCCCCTTAACTAAATTATAAACGAATCCTTAATGGATCGGAGTATACTTTCTAAAAGCCCAGTCCCTAAACCTAAGCTTAAAAATGGTCAGGCATTAAACCTGACCATACAATTAAATCAACCGAAACTAAACTTCCTAAATTGAATCGATCGTCAATACATAGACAGATGCTCGAAGTAATTGGTTTGATAAAAATAAAAAAAGGTCGAGTTTAACAGTGTGATAATACAGCCGTTTTATTTAGATTATTTTTGTACTAAATCCAATGTTATATTTGAATTTCTTAACTTTGCCCGATGGAAACAAAAATAGTCCGAAGTGTCTCTGAATTCAATAGTGAACTGAGATTGCAGGGTTTTAAAGCATTTCAGATTGAGGATGACAGTAATGCTACACGTGTTTATAGTCGTAAAGATTTCTTTAAAATATGCCTTACAACTGGTAAAAGCAAGATTCATTACGCAGATAAAAGCTTTGAACAAGAAGGCACGATACTATTTTTTGGGAACCCACATATCCCCTATTCCTGGGAAACCATTTCTACGACCTATGCAGGTTATACATGCTTGTTTTCGGAAGACTTTTTAAAACAGGCCGACCGCGCGGAAAGCTTGCAGCAATCGCCGTTCTTTAAAATCGGAGGTACACCTGTCTTAAAAATCACTGAGGATCAACGCTTGTTCCTTAACACACTTTTCGAGAAGATGATCGAAGAGCAAGAAAGTGATTATACGTTTAAAGATGAACTCATACGCAATTACATCAACTTGATCATTCACGAAGCCCTTAAACTTCAACCGTCAGAAGTGTATACCCCTACCAAGAATGGTACAGCACGTATCGCATCGGTGTTTTTGGAACTATTAGAACGTCAATTTCCAATCGAAACACCTGCAAGTCCGCTCAAAATGAGAACAGCGCAAGATTATGCGCAAAACCTCAACATCCATGTCAACTATCTGAATCGTGCTGTAAAAGAAATTACGGGCAAATCTACAACGACGCTGATTTCAGAAAGAATCTTGACAGAAGCAAAAGCCCTACTGCAACATACAGACTGGAATATTTCAGAGATAGCCAGCGCACTGGGATTTGAATATCCTACTTATTTCAATAACTTCTTTAAAAAACTGACGGGAACAAACCCGAAATCGCTCCGGGAACCTGAGGTTTGAAATTCTTAAGTTTTAGTTTGATAATCGTTAACACCTTCCCTTTATACTGATCTACCTTTGTATCTGTAATAATTAATGTAATACAGATATGAAAATAGCAGCAACATTATTGGTCTTGTCTTTCCTGTTTTCTGGTAGGACTTCCGCGCAACATGTACAATCAAACCAAAATTTAAAACCGATGAATAGTTCGTCAGATCATTATTCTTTTCTATTAAGCGATAAGGTAACCCGCAAAAAAGTAAGTTTTAAAAACCGTTATGGTATCACACTTTCTGGTGATTTATACATCCCTAAAAACACAGACAACAAAGTGTTATCTGCACTTGCCATCAGTGGCCCTTTTGGCGCAGTGAAAGAGCAATCTTCTGGATTGTATGCCAACCAAATGGCGGAAAGAGGATTTATTGCCTTGGCGTTCGACCCCTCCTACACTGGTGAAAGCAGCGGTTCACCTCGTAACGTAGCATCGCCAGATATCAACACCGAAGATTTCAGCGCAGCTGTAGACTTTCTAGGGCTGCAGAAAAACATTGACAGGAGCAAAATCGGAATCATTGGCATCTGTGGATTTGCTGGTTTTGCATTAAATGCAACGGCAGTAGACAAACGTATAAAAGCAGTAGCAACGACCAGTATGTACGATATGACGCGCGTCATGTCAAAAGGCTATAACGATATGATAACTGCTGCGCAACGTACACAAACATTGGAACAATTAGGCCTGCAGCGCTGGAAAGATGCCGAAAGCGGATCTTACGCATCTTCAACAAACAATTTACCGGAAAAATTGACTGGCAGTGAGCCTCAGTTTGTCAAGGAATATTTTGATTATTATAAAACAGCTCGTGGATTTCATCCTCGTTCTATCAATTCAAATGCTTCATGGACGGGAACTTCCCCCTTGTCGTTTATGAATATACCGATTCTCTCTTATATCAAGGAAATTGCACCTCGCCCCATGTTAATCATTGCAGGTGAAAATGCTCATTCAAGATATTTCAGTGAAGACGCTTATAAAGCTGCTTCCGAACCAAAGGAGCTCATGATTATCCCCAATGCAGTTCATGTTGACTTATATGATCAATTCGACAAAATTCCATTCGATAAACTGACAGCATTCTTTATTGCTAATTTAAAATAACGTACTTATTTCATTAAATTACATATAAAATTTAACTAGCTATTCTATGAAAACATCAGATAATAGTTATCAGGAAGATATTTTTGAACGATTGAAAAAGAATAAAAATATTTCTTCCGATGATCCCCAGGGATACCGTTTACAGCAAGCTTCTTTTGCTACAAAAGCATTATTGGTGCCTATGAACAATTCAGCCGATCCCAAAGAGATAAGAAATCTATTAAGTCAGATTATCGGTTCAGTTATAGATGAAAGTACAACTGTATTTACACCATTATATATCAACTATGGCAAGAATACAACGATAGGAAAAAATGTCTTCATCAACTTCGACTGTGTTTTTTTGGATTTAGGTGGTATAATTATAGAAGATGATGTGTTAATAGCTCCCAAAGTGAGTTTATTAACAGAAGGCCATCCAATTGAGGCTGAAAAGAGACAATCGTTAACTGTGGCTCCGATCCATATAAAAAAGAATGCTTGGATTGGGGCAAATGCAACAATCCTGCCCGGCGTTACGATTGGAGAAAATGCGGTGGTAGCAGCTGGTTCCGTAGTCAGCAAGGACGTACCGGATAATACAGTTGTTGGTGGGATTCCGGCAAAAATTATTAAAAACATATAATAAAGAATTCGGATCATCTTTATATCGGATCGTCTTTATAAAGACCAAATTGCAAACTATATGAACGGGTTATTCGTTATCCCAATTATGGCGATAAGTTTATTCGCCTGCAACACTAAAACAGATCATACAATGAACACAGCAGAAATATTCCCCAAAGGGGAACCATTGCCTAAGGAATGGTTTACTGGAAATGCATTTTTAAACCCTTTGGTAGCAAAGGATAAAAACAATGATTTCTCCGCAGGTAGCGTAACTTTTGCACCTGGTGCGAGAACAAACTGGCATACACATCCTAAAGGCCAGGTTTTACTGGTAATCGAAGGAAATGGACTCTATCAGGAGAAAGGGAAACCGGCACAAGCAATCAAAAAAGGTGATGTCGTCAATATTCCTGAGAATATAGAACACTGGCACGGCGCAACTGCTGCTACTAAAATGGTGCATGTTGCCATCACTAATTTTAAAGAAGATGTTCAAGTTACTTGGCTAAATCCCGTAACAGAAGAAGAATTCAGTTTAGCCAATAAATAATGAAGCTTTCCCACTATTTAATTTTACCATCAATCGGTTCTGACCAAAGCCTTTGAAGAACTGCAACAAAATGATGTCGATTCAATCAGCAATATTGCGTTAAAATACGGATATGGTAGTACGCAAGCTTTTTCAACGGCTTTTCAAAAACAATTTGGAATGCGCCCCAGTCAAATAAAGTAAGTAGCATGTTTATTCAAATATTCTGCTTTTAAACAAATCTTTCATTTTATTAAAGTCCTGTTTAGGTTTTTTACAGATATAAATCGTCTGCAGCACCCAACCTTCGCTACTTGCATAGGGGCTATACAGCTTTCGTACAGGAACAACTTCTTCAAAAAAAGGATAAAAGAAGTCATCACTGGTATCGTTATAACAAATGGCGATCACCGTTTGGGGCATTCGACCCGATGGTGCCCAGCTATAGAAACTACCATGATAACAAAAAGCATTCGGGAGCCCAAATGTACTTTTCATCAGTTCAACCGCACCAGCCTGCGAGTAATGTTTGCCCCAAATAAGACAACTTGTTTTTTCATTAGGGGGTAAACTGTCGTATACTGAGTGTAGTTCATGCATGCTCGTTTCCCATTTTTGCTTGGTAATATACTCTTGCATAGGAAGAACCTCCTTACCGTTTTTTACATTTTTAGGAAAATATTTATGAATCCGATCCATATAATGTGCATAAGAATATATAGGTAGACCAAATGGTATCAAAACAGTTCCAAGTAATAAAATGACACTCAGTGGAATTAACAACCATTTTCTCTTTGGCAGAATGATATGTTCAAACAAAATACCACAAAAGGGCAATAACGTAAGAACAATCGGGAAAAAGTAATAAGCTTTACCCCTTGAATAGGCCAAAAATGCAATAGACAGTAGAATTGAACTCGCTATAGGCCTATAATAGTGCTTTGTTTTTTGACCACCCCAGATAAAAATCAATGTAGGGATAAGCATAATGGCTGTAATAGGATTGACATCTAAAAAAAGTCCAAAAACAACTTTGCTGAAAGTTAGCTCATCCAATTGCGTCTCATAAAGCCTAGCAAACATCTGCAACGCTGGAAAATTGTTCGCATATTGCCATACAATATTTGGCAATAAAATAAGAAGAGCAACGACTATACATTGCCAGTACCTAGCAGCTACTAAAGCCTTTCGAATTCTCCGAAAGAACAGTAGCGCGGCAATGCCCACCAAAAAAAACAGTGCATCATATTTCGTAAGAAAAGCAAGGGAAATAAAGACCGTTAAATACCAGAGGTATTTTCTGTCTTCATATTTTACAAACCTCACCAACTGATAAAATGAGATCAGCCAAAAACATTGGCTAAATACAACCGGCTGAAACGACTGCTGTGACCCTCCGAAGCCCGGCGATATCAATAGGCATGATAATGTGATAGCGGTAGCTATACTCCCCCCTCCAAGTTCAAATACGGTCTTACCAAGGTAGATGACGATGAGTATTGTCGCGATATGTGGAAAAAGATGATGAATGAAGACCGATTGAGCGTGAAACAAATTTTGGATAAATGCCAAAACTCCGATGACAGGCGGAAATTCCATATAGCCAAAGGCCAGATGGTTTCCGGTTTCTATATGTAGCAGTTCGTCGCCCTGAAAACCTGAATGGAAATCGGCTATAATGTGAAGTGTCAGTTTAACGAGACAGAAAATGATAATAATAATCCGGGTACTTTTAGTCATCAATTGGTATGAGGGTTATCTTTATGATTGTTTTTATTTTAAATATTGTCTTGAGTCATTCCTAATTTATAGATTTTAAATTTAGAAGATTCATCAAAGTATTGCAGAGCCAAGTGTTTTCACAACTGAGCCAAAGTATTCTTTACACGCTCACGGTTTGGTTTAGATACTGGTATTTTCTCACGGTTTGTCAATAGTAAAGTCCCGCCATCTTCCTTAAGCCAACTTTGAATATAGCTGGGATTGATAAGGTGACTTTGGTGTGTCCGAATAAAACTATGCGGGATTAATATATCGCTGTATTCTCTTAGTGATTTTGAAGAAGTTATTTTCTCTTCATTTAGTAAGTGGAAAACGGTATAAGTATCGTCTGCTTCACAACGTACAATATCGCTAATGAGTAAGTATCGAGTTTCGTTTTGAAAAGCAAGTGCTATCTTCTGAGGCAGCCTTTGTTTCGTTGTCAGCTGTTGAACCAAAAATTCTGCCTGTAGATTTTGGACTATTGCACTTACTTTCTTGCGAGCCTTTTCAACGGCCAATTTGAGCTCGTCGATATCAATAGGTTTTAGAAGATAATCCAATGCCGCATGTTTTATGGCCTGTATACCATAGTGGTTATATGCTGTAACAAAAATCACTTGAAAGTCTATTGTTTCAAAATTCCTAAGCAGATCAAAACTTGTTTGACATCCCCCCATTTCTATATCAAGAAATACCAAATTGGGTCTATTATTTTTAATTGAGCTGGCAGCTTCATTAATCGTATTTGCGATTGCCACAACTTCAACATCGGGGCAATACTTAGCCAATAGCGCCTTTAAATTTTTGGTATTAGAAATTTCATCATCCACTAAAATAGCACGTATTATCATAACCAATTTTTAAAAATTAAAGATACGCATGTTCCGGTATTCTTAGATTCTGTATTTATGAAAATATTTGTCTCCGGATGCAATTCATTCCAAAGCTGTATACGCTCATTCGTCAACTTGATTCCTAATCCGAATGGTGTATGCGCGACATCATAGCCGCGACCATTATCTATTATTGTTATCATCATAGCACTCTCCTTCCTCTCAAAATATAAGCCGATCTTTCCTCCTTCCTTCAATTCTGATATTCCATGTTTTATGGCATTTTCGACCAGCGGCTGTAGGAGCATTGTCGGTATTTCGATATTGTTAGGATCAAGATCGTTAACATTTATCCCATATTCGAAGCCAAATCGTAGCTGTTCCATCTGAAGATAATCGGTTAAGAGATCTCGCTCATCCGCGAGTATATTCACCGATTCACTGTCCAGCACATTTCGGGTGAGACGGGCAAATTTGCTTAAATACCTATTTGCATTGTCCACATCATTATTATTTATAAAACTCTGAATGCTAGCAAGTGAATTAAAAAGAAAATGAGGATTGAGTTGCGCCTGAATCGAGATCAGTTTAGTTTCCGATATTTTTTTATATAAACTCTCTTCTCGGATTTTTTTTCTATTTCTTGTACGCAGTACATAAATTAGAAGAAAGCTTATAATGCTAAAGATAATAATTAATGATAGAGACCACATGATCATATCTTTCATAGAGAAAATTCTATCAATTTGTATTTTGACATTTTGTCTGAAACTAGACGATTCCATCTCTTTCTCCGTCATCTTCTCTAATTCTGGTCGAATAATGATTTCATACTCTCCCGAATTTTTGAAATTCTCCCGGCCTATTGAAATATTCGGTTGCCCTATTCCATCTACAGTGTAAAAACTGTAATTCCAGGAATTACTCTTAAATACAACCTTACCAGTTTTCTTTTCTTTTACCAATAATGAGTAAATGGAACTGTAATCATTTTTTTTAACAGCAACCATGAAACCCCTAACATCCTTGTCGAAGATAATTTTCGACGCATCTGTTTTCATTTCGACCGCTGATCTATTTGATCTATCAATTACCTCTCTTCCAAGAAAGATAATTTCAGTTTTTGGGATCACCGTATTATAGATAATAGCGGTTCCCTGTTGTGAAGGATTTTTTTCGTTATATAAGGTTACAGAAATGTTCTTATTTCGAATCTCCGTTATTGGCAATTCTGCTATATATCCAAATATGCCATGCTTTTTGAAGGTCAGATCTTCTAAGCGTCCGGATAACAACGTATTTTTTAAATCATCGACAACAGCAAAACGATAGTTTTTTATGCCTGCAAGTAGTTTAGTTCGAATTTTGAATTGTACCCTATTTCCATTGTTGACATAAGTCAGCACTTTGTTACTGATGTTGGGAAAACTGTTTGCATAGCTCATAATTTTACTCCAGGTATCGAAGGAGGCTGCGATGCTTATTCCTCCAATATCGATACTTCCTAAATAATATTCCACCTTTTTATCTATAGGATACTGTTCGTCTTTGCTGCTGACCTGAGCAAAAATTGGTATCCAAAAGAATATAGCGATTAGTAAAAAAGTGTTTTTTTTCATGATTTTTTGTTTACACTTACAAAACTCCCTAATTATTAAATTAAAAAAAATGCAAAAACAGTATTGCGCTCCGCTCACTTGGTAAACTATACTCCAGGGTCAGGATTCAATCTTTTTTAGTCGATATTTTAAACGTTTTGTTGGTTTGTCCCCAATGGGGTATGGAAAGTTGCAAATCTGTTATCTTCCAAGTTGAGGCAGCTTCCTCCCCTGGATCGGTAACGACATATGCAATTCAAAGACGGATAATATAATTACTCGGCCTTATTAAAGTCTTTCAGCTCAAAGTAACAATCTTCACAAACAAGTTTGATCTTCGCAAATTCTTCTGAGTCTTCGTTCCAACCATTATATTTCATTCTGACCCTTTCACATTCATCGCACCAAGCTGCAAAATCATCTTCTTCATCAAGTTCCATCCCTTTATAGGTGTCGAAACTTTCTTCAAAACCTTTAGGATTTTTCAGATCAAGATGCTGGCATATAAATGCTGGTCTCGACAAGCCATGGATTTTACATGTTACTTTTGCCTGGTTGAAATGGACAACTTCCCGAGAATTTTCATCCAGAACAGCAGTGATCAGGAAATAACTTTGGAGCTTTTCTGTGCTTACCCTATAAAGCCCCATGCCATCCAACATATCCAAAGAAATCGCCGCAAACTCCCAACAATCGAATTCATCTGCCGGGAAAGTTCCTTCTGTCAATTTGGTATAATTGTTTTTGATTCCAAAATCTTTAACAGCAAGTATATTCCCTTTATTGGGTTCGACACTATGCTCATTGAACCAGCTCCACATCCATGTATCTGATGTAAACGAAAAAGTACCTATCGGAATATATTTTAGATAAATCTGATCTTCATCGTTATTGTATAACCTTAGAAGCGCAAGTTCAGCGTCATAATACCATTGCTGATAGTTGCCTAGCTCAAACTGCGCTCTAAATGTTTCCTGGATCTGTATAAGTTCCTGACATTTTTTACCAGCAAACTGTTCATAATCTGTTTTTTTCAACCTTTTACATTTTAAATTTATAGCAGTTAAGAAAATATTTCTATCACATTATTTAGGAATCGATATAAAAATGATAAAAATAGATAAGCGCAGCAATACTTATATGATATATTTAAGATCGTTTTTACCTTATCTTAAATGTTGTCACTACAAAACCATTATCAGAAGGGTATAAAATTTCTTTACCGTTCAGTTTGATTGGCTCATTAAAGAACACCTTATAAGACTCAGATTTTAAAGCTTTTAACTTTGGACTTTTGTAAAATATATAATCTATCCGATGGTCATCATTCTCCCCTTTCGTATGCCATGTAATACCTGGATGTGTGATGGGATTGGGGTTCAAGGTTCTATAAGTATCCACCAGTCCGATATCGGCCAATACTTTTGTTGAATACCAGGGAACCACCAGATTATTATGTATTTTCTTAGTATCCTTACCCCAATCCAAATGAGACGGCGTATTGAGGTCTCCACCAAGAATCATAGGAATTGAATCCGCTTGTGCAGCATATTTTTTTAGATAGGGCAATACCTTTTGTATCATTTCATATTTAGCTCCCGATCTTTCCCAAATAAGAAGTTCGGCAGCTGTTTTACCCAAATTTTCGGGCTCGTTTTCCCATGGTAAATAATGAAACCAATTCGAGAATAATCTAATTTTCTGCTTGTGGATGATAACTTCTCTTCCTCCTAGATAAAATGGAAATTCAGTGTCAATCCGTTCACCAAAAGGGTACTTAGATATGATGGACAAATTAACACTCTTATCATTTAAAGCTGTTCCTTCGGGAGCAATTAAATGAAAATTGTACCCGAAGGAATCGGCTATTTCTTTACCGGAACCGTAAGTTTCCACCATCAATATGATGTCCGGATTTATTTCTCTTATAATCTGTACCGCATGGGCTTTGCCATCCTCACTATCATTTGCTCCGTGCAATATATTCCATGACATCATCTTGAAGATTTCAGCTTGCTTTTGGGCTTCGCAGTTAAAGCAAAGAAATGTTAATGTTAAAAAGAAAATAGTAAACTTCATGTCGTGTCTTTATTAATTTATAGATTTCAAATTTAGAAGATTCATCAATGTATTGCAGGGCCAATATTAAAAAATAAATATGTACAAACGGTGCCGATATCTTATTGTATCCGGCCGCTTTCGCTTTCGAGAGCCGATTTACGATTACGTTGATCCTTAGTCGCTCCACTGCTGAACCTATAGTTGAAACTCAGACGTACCTGTCTTGATTCGTAGTAGCCATAACTTGATGAAAGCAGTCCTGGTAAATTTTGCGTGTATTTAACTTGGTTACCTTTATAGATGTCGGTGATAGCCAGTCGTATTGTTGCTTTGTCTTTTAATACAGATTTTTGGAACGCGATGTCCGCTTGACTAACCGGTCTACTGATGGTATTGGCCCCACCGAGTCGTTTTGAATTGTAGACCACCGAAACTTCTGCCCTCATCTGAAAGGGGAGTTTGAAGGTCTGAAGGAGACCGGCTCGTCCCGCAGTCTGCCTCAAGTTGAGATTTTGGTACTGGTCAAAGGAAACATCATTATGGATATAATACAAGAGGCCATTGAAAGTCATGTCCCACCAGGGCCTAGGCGAATAAGTCTGCGTCAGGGACAGGGACCAATGTTGCTGTGTCCCCACATTTTTACTGATCATCATGATTTTATCCTGTTCCAGTGTATCTATTACTTTTGCATTCAATTGGTCTGTATAGGCATAGTTTATGCCTATTATTGTCGAATTTTTCACGGAATAAAGTAACGAAAACCTTTGGGTCAATGAAGGTGCCAGGAAGGGGTTCCCTTTCCAGAATGAAAGCTCGTCAAGCATATATACAAAAGGATTGAGATCCTGATATGCTGGTCTTTCTATACGTTTGGCATAAGACAAAGACAGTGTCTGTTTAGCAGTCAATTGTGTGGCAATGGAAAAAAAGGGGAAAAAGTTAGTGAACTTTCTATTGATATGCTCGTTGAGACCTGCCCCATACTCCTGATAAAGTAGGGTACCATTGGAGCTAGCATATTCTAGTCGCAGCCCGCCCTGTAGAGACCAGGCACCGATGGACCGTTTGTAGTCAACATATGCACTGCTGATATGCTCATCGAAGTGGAAATCATTTGAACGTCTATTGTCTAGGCTATCTTTCGATTGTTTAACATGATAAAAGTTTGCGTTATTTTTCGAGCCTACTGCGGAGTATTTGGCACCTGTTTCCAACTTCCCGCCCCACAACCGTGTCGCATAGTCTATTTTTAATCCTTTTAGATCAATATCGATATCATTAAGAGTACGGTAAAGATTTTCGTCAGTAACGACATGCTGATTGTCACGGTAAATATTTGACTGCAGGTTTTTGTTCCATTTACCGAAGAGACCGTAATCGGTATCAATATTTAGACTATGCCCTATTGTATCTTCGTATTTGTAGTTCAGGTTAAAATTGTAGCGTTTCGTATTCTGCCCGTAATAATCGTTAATGGCATCCAGCGTTTCCTCAACCGTGGTGGAAGGCGGTGTCGTAATGGCTGTAGCGGTATTGGTGAGACCTCCTCCAAAGATAAAATTGCCATTTGCCAAAAAACCGACCGTATTCTTTTCGTCAATAAAATAGTCGACCCCGACTTGAGCCGCCATTTTCTGACGTTTGTCCACGTCGATCGTATGGCTGTCATACGACTTTCCATTTTGCTGGCGATCCGTACCATAGAGGTAATTGTAATACCCCAATGTATGATTGTAAGTTCCATAGACATTAATCCTATTAACCCGATAGTTAAATGCAAGGTTTTCCAATTGTTTGGGACTGACACCATAGGCAAAGGCCGTGGAAATGTTTCCATTTAAGCCTTTTGTCTGATTTTTTTTGGTTTTGATATTGATTATACCTGCAGCTCCAGAGGCATCGTATCTGGCACTTGGATTATTGATAATTTCGATGGATTTGAGGTTATTGGATGACATCGATTTCAATACATCACTAAGTTCTTTTCCTGAAAGAAAAGTTTGTTTTCCGTCCAGGAGGATCTGTACCCCACTTTTCCCATTGAGTGTAATGTCTGTATCGTTTTCTATCTGCACACCAGGAGATCTCTTCAAAGCATCGAAAGCTGATATATCCTGAGAGCCTATGCTATTCTCTACATGATAGACGACTGTACCTCCATCTACAGAAAACAACTTCTTTTTACCTTCGACTTCTGCCGCTTCCAGTGTATTCTCCTGTCGGAGAAGATGTAGTGTCCCAACGTCGCCATTGGACGGATTAAACGAACTGCTCCTCAATTCTTTATAACCAAGGTGCTTAATCAACAAATAATAGTTTCCCGTTAGTCTATGCGCAATCCGAAAACAGCCCGTGCTATCTGTCATTGAACTAACTATCAGTTTGCTATCACTACTATATAAGCTTATTGTAGCCAGGAAAACAGGCACGTGATCAGGATTGACGACCTTACCCTGCACGATATTTTCCGTAGCTTGCCCATAAAGGGCTCCGCTCCATAAGAAGAATATCCCAATTAATAAGAATTTTGGTAAAGAAGTCATTCGAAAGTTGCCAATTCTAAAATCCATCCAATCTTCTGCTTTCGTATATTCAATTACAGTTTGACACTTCATCCTTTCTGTGGCAACTGGCTTAAGCGTGTCATCGGCACCTTCCTTTTCATCTTATTGGTCCATACGTTCTGTTACCGCGATGCAGCAACGGAACTGGGTTTACGATCAAACATAACTGGTTTTTCATTACCGTCCAATAGAATTCCTATACCTTGAATCTGACCGGCCACATCGCTAAAGAAGTTAAAGAGAAGATTACTTGGCTCAGTATCCGCTACCCCATTTTTATCGACAGACCGTGGGTCAAAAACATCATAATGTCGGTGGATGAGAACAACCCTCTCATAACCGAGTTCACTGTATAACTTGTTGTCCTTCAGCCTTACCTCAATAATTCCATATGCAGGATTTTCAAAAGAACCAGTATACTGTTTTAAGGAATGGGAAGGTTTCGTCGCTGTAACGGGCAACTTTTCTTCGTCTTCTTTTTTATTATGAAGCAGTGAGTCGATTTCAGCCTTTTTTTCACCATTCCAGTCGATTGGATTCAAACCAAGAAGTATATCCGCTATAGAATTTCTGACCACTGTAGGAACTTTAGATACGTTTTGATTGGTTAATACGACAATTCCGAGTGTATCTGTTGGAAAAAATGCCACATTCGCAGAAAATCCGTTAATATTTCCACCATGTTCTACTTGATAATGTCCTCTATAGGAGCCAATCATCCAGCCTAAACCATAATTGGAAAGGAAGACATCTTTATGTTTGTCTGGTAAAGCTGCATCCATCACCATTTGGGAGCTCGCAGCCTCATTTATATAATTTGCAGGAAGTATTTCTTTCCCATTGAAATAACCTCGGTTGAGCCAAACCTTGAGCCAATTAGACATGTCATTAGCACTGCTATTTATGCTTCCTGCTGGCCCCATACCACTAATATTATAATAATCAATCAGTTTTATCGTGTTATCTTTGGAAAGTGTATAGGGCAAAGAAGCATCGCTGTCCCGTTGAAATGCTAAGAGATCGGTATTAGAACGGGTCATTTGTAGGGGGGTAAAAAACTTTTCTTGTATATTTTGTTCCCATGTCTTACCACTCAATCGCTCCACAATCATTCCTTGAGCAAGGTACATGAAGTTATTATAGAACCATTTCATTCGCAGGCCTGAGCTGGGTTTCATAAATCTGACCCGCGAAATCAGACTATCTCTATTTTTGCTATTGAACAGAAACCAAGATAAATCATAGCGGGACAAGCCTGTCCTATGCGCCATTAGGTCTTTAACAACGATTTGATTATCCATCTCATCATTGTAAAACCGCAACGTTGGCAGTAAAGATACCGCTCGGTCCTCAAATGTTAGTTTGCCATCTGCTCTCAACAAACCTAACAATGAAGCAGTAAAAGCTTTGGAGCTTGAACCAATTGCAAAAAGCGTATTGGGTGTGACGGGTTTTTTATTCGCGAAATCACGATAACCAAATCCCTTATTATAAATTATTTTATCGCCTTTCACAACAGCAACGGCAAAACCCGCCACATGATGATCTTTTAAAACTTGGCCGAGAACAGAATCAATTGCTTCAAATTGATCTTTCTGCCTGCCTACTTTTCCAACCTGAGAAAATAGTGAAAAAGAAAACCAGGAACAAAAAATAAAGGTTAAAAGGAATTTCATGTCAAGTTGGAATTTATACGAAAATACTTATTCAACTTGATTCCTGCAAACTCCTGAAGACATTGGCTTTAGCTATTTTATCCCCGAATGCTACTAGTAAGAGAAAGAAGAATACTGGCGCTGCAAAAGATTAAACTTCGTTTATTCTAGCGTTCACTCTTATCCCGCTATCTTACCAGTCAAATAGTTCAGAAGTTTTAAAATGATTTTAAACTTCTGAATGACGATTTTTGTTTATTGAAGGAATAATAAATAGTTAAGGTACCAAAGAGCAACTCTTCGGTTGAAGATAAGATGGAGTAATCAAATATTCCATCGTATGAGTTATTTCAAAAGAGCTTGAACTCGATTACTGCTCACTAATATGCAATGGTTTATATGACAAAGATGACTTATTTCTGCTTGAAAAAGTAGTTTGGATATCTTAAGCGGAGGATACAATCTTTGTAGTATTTATATTATAGTTGCTGTGTTCTCAATGTATAGATTTCTTCCATACTTGCTCTATTTTTTTCCACTTTATTGATGTCCCTTCCTTCTTTAGTCCATAAATAGGGATAAAAGATAAAAGCTTCATTGGCACTTAGTTTCTTGAAATCATCTTCCCAATTTTTCCAACGTAAATCCCTATAAAACACATCAATATTTCCACTAAAGCAGAAATTAATAAATTCTGTATAAGTTAGATCGAGCTGTTCATATTCATTATTATCGGGAGACAGATAGTATATTTTGCCTAAATCGTTTCCTAAATCACCTCCATTTAATAAGAAAAATCCACCTACAGCATCATCTGCAATAATTAAATAACCGGGTTTGTCGCCAAAATTCTGAAAAGTTTTCCCTTTATTCCAATTTGGTAGATTTCGATTTAATTTTTCGCTTCCAGAACCGTAAATCCTGATCCATCCATTATCAATCAAAATACCACCCGTATGAAAAACTATTGCACCCATTGGTGAACGTGTTGATACTTGGGTATTAAATAATGCTTCATTGGACCTTAATGAATCATTCGCTAAAATTTGAATCTTATTTTTTGCAGCATTTTTCCAAGCCATGATTAACTTTATGGCGTCTTCATCCTTATTAATAAGTTCTTTTAATTCTCTCATTTTGGCTTGCCCAAAAGCTAAATGAGAAAGCATGACAAATAGTAAAATTTTAATAGTCAATTTCATACGGCCTGTTCTTTTTAGCGACTAAGCTTTCTACCTATTCTAAATTATAAAAGCATTGACTTCCAATCGCGCCACCACCATATTCCAGCACAAGCCTGTCATTTACCATAATGTAAGTACAACCGTCATTATAAGCCGTTTTTAAGCTATCGGCAATTGGTTTATCAAACAAATTAAAGGAATACCTCCCCATTCCGCTTCGTTGAAAGCTTATATTACACGGTTCTCCGCTTGTAATACCGATACAATTTGCATTATCTAACTTCTCTTTGAGAGTCTTTAAAGTCCCTCTTGTCCAACCAAGTTCTTGCAATAAAGAGTCTGTTGTATTTGAACTAATTTTCACATCCCAGTTACTGTCAAACCTGCCTCCCACTTTCAAATGAAAAATACCTAAAGTATTGTTTTTGCTAAATTCTATTTCAACAGATTTATCTGGTGGAATTATTTTGTTTATATAATTTTTGACTTCATAAATCTCGGCTCTTTTTTTCTCAAAGTTTTCTTTAAGTTCCGTTACGGAATAATCTTTGTCAAAACCACCAAAAGCGGCCTGAATCATAACGATAAAACCCACGAAAATTGCGATCCCTATCCCACATATAACTAGGAGTATTTTTAGAATAACTTTCATTTGTCTGTTATCTAATATTAAATTAATACCTGGTTTCTCAAACAATTTTACGATAATAAATAGTCTATCGGTCTATAAAATCTAATAACCTATTCTTTCGTATAATTCGACTTTCCGTTTACATCCACCTGTTTACCTAAATACTTTGGTTTTCTATTTCTCATTATATCCAAAACAGCTTTCGTAACTGATAGTTTTTCTCTAAATGCATAATATTTATACCCCGGGTAAGCGCCCCGATCTGCACTATAGCCGAATGATTTTATGCCCAATTTATCGCCCAGATAAACACATCTATTTAGATGATATTTCTGAGATACCAAGATTGCCGTATCAACATTAAATATATATTTTGCCCGGTACATGGTCGAGTAGCTATCGAACCCAGCATAGTCAATATAAATTTTTGCGGTATCGATGCCATTTTTCTGACAGTACAACTTCATTACACTAAGCTCATCGTACTCGTCTCGTCCGTTGTCTCCCGACAACAATATTTTATCCACTTTGTGGTTTTTGTACAACGAAATCCCGGCATCGAGTCTATCTTTCAAATACCTACTTGGCTGATCACCATTGATACCAGCGCCAAAAATGATGGCGACCTTGGTTCTTGGCAAATCTTTAAGTTCCGTGAAAATCACCGAATCTGTTTTAGCCGTTACATTGCTATTGGTTATCACCACAACAACCAGGGCTACTACACATAGAGCGACGACCACTAAAATGAACCTTTTAATCTTTTTCATTAGCTTGATTTATTCATGATAAACTTATCATTTTAAACACAAATTTAACAGTACAACCTATTAAAAATCGAACCAATTATAATTCGCTGAAGATAAATTATCATTCGTAGGCACTTACGGGCTTTTCGGTATATTTCATATGGCTATTAATGCACTAGAATTTAAACATAACCAACATCGCTTTATGATCGGTTGGCCACACGCCTTCGGGCAGCAGGAAGTTATCTTCACTATCTTTTTCCTGCTTCTGCCCATACTTTACGGTTTCCACAGGACCGACAATGTTAGCTTTTACTGGCTTCAACGGCTTTTTGCTGCGGTAATAAACGTAATCGATCCGATCCCGATCATCCGCTGTGGGTGCCCATGCCAATTTCTCAATGGGAACATCCTTGTTAAAAGCAGGGTAAGTAAAACCAGGATGACTGACCGGATTGGGATATAATTGACGGAAGCTATCTATAAATCCGGCTTTTTCTAATAAAACCGAACAGTCCCAGGGAACCACTGCCCCACGATGGTCAAAAAGATCTTTTG
Organism: uncultured Sphingobacterium sp.; assembly: GCF_964277905.1. Lineage (NCBI taxonomy): Bacteria > Pseudomonadati > Bacteroidota > Sphingobacteriia > Sphingobacteriales > Sphingobacteriaceae > Sphingobacterium > uncultured Sphingobacterium sp. The sequence continues at coordinate 455,799 of NZ_CAXYKD010000048.1, read as the reverse complement.
TTGCCAATATCCAATCCAAATGCGAAGGCTCATTAAAATCACCTGCAATAATAAACGATTGTGATTGATCCTCTTTTTCTACATCGCTCAGGATATCCTGGATAGCTTCATCACGTTTGCTTTTCCGATTAGCCTCAATAATGGTACCTACGTCTGAAACAGGGCGATCGAACTTCTTCCAGGTCACACCATCATAACCACGTGGCAAATAGCAGGCATAATTCGTGTAGTCCAAGTGTAAAGAATAACATACAAAAGAACGCTTTCCAATCTTGATCTTACTTTTTAAAACCCCGCCCATAGTACTTTCTTTTTCATAAAGCGCATGCTGTGATTCAATCGGATATTTGGAAATAAAACCGACATCCAGTTTTGCGTCACTGGACTGGCCAAAATATATAGCCCCCTTAGCTTTGAGTTCCGTTAGTATACGCTGAATAAAATCTGTTCCCTTGTAATTGCGGACTTCACTAAAGAGAACCACATCTGCATGCTTGGCAATAATTTCGTCTGCAATCGCAGGAAACCCATTCGGCACGACAGTCCCCTCCTGCCAGATATTGATTTGCAGTACCTTTACCTCATTTTTTGCCTGAGCGAAGAGCGTATGCCCTAAAAGGGTTATCACCAAAAGCAATATAATTTTTCTTAATTTCATTGGAGTTGTCTATTTCTATGAACAAGCATTACCACAACGTTCTTATCGAAATGCGGTTTCTACCATTATCTTATAAGCGAGTTTCTTACTTATTTCTGTAATAACCAAATAATTTTATCCACATTATCAACTCCACCCCATTGTCGTAGACTTGCTTCATCAACTTTTTCGCGATTTGTATCGAATTCAGAAGTAAGATACATCCAACGCAAGGGCATTTTCGTATTTGTAACATTTTGATCAGCTTCAATTGAATAGCATTATATTTAGCAGCATTCCAAAATTTATTAAATAGCGAATTATTTAATATCTTAGCCATACAAAGTTTTAGCATAACGCATAGCAAGCCAAAAGTGGGTGGCATATTCATAAATGGTCGCCCGAATGATGAATGGAACCATTATGCCGGTCTTTGTGTAAAGGGACAAAATACCGAAATAAATATTGAGACACCACTGGTCATTAACAATTAAAAAAACATTAGCTCCGATATCGCCTTTTCACTTAAACGCCTTTAAACAGTGTGTGAATATGCGGCTAAAATAAGATCAGCCCGAGTCGGGAAGCATAACAATCAAATACGATGAGTTTGAAACAAACGTTTTATAAAGTACGAAGTTCTAAAATAGTTCAGGGCATTCTAATAGCCAACATTTTTGCATTTCTAATTATTGGTATCCAATCTTCATTGCTGCCCAAGGATGTGGGTGTACTTGTCTTTTCTGAGTTTGTGATTATTCCACTGTTGATGGGTATTATTATGGCTTGGTGTTGGAAAGATACCAACATGAGAGGAACACAAATAACGGCATGCTCTATCTTGGCTAGTCTCATAGCTATCTTACTGAGTTTTATATTCTTAGATGAAGGCATTATTTGCCTCTTAATTGTTTCCCCTCTTATTTTTGGTTTTGTTATCGCAGGCGCCTTTATTGGAAGGTCAATGTTTAAAAAGAGCAATCAAAAATTGAATATAAGCATTGTTAGCCTATTACTTGGAATTTTTATTGTTGACTCCCTGAGTGATCATCATCACGAAAATATGGTCTCCGATGAGATCTTGATTCATGCGAGTCCAGCACAAGTATGGCAGCACGTGGTCGCCTTCGATCCGATATCTCAGAAGGAAAACTATTGGCTCTTTAATATAGGAATGCCGAGCCCAATGGCCACAACGGTAAGTGAGCATAAACTGGGCGCAAACCGAAAATGCATTTTCAGCAACGGATATATTTTCGATGAGAAGATTGTAAAATTTGACGTCAATGAAAACTTAGTTTTTGATATCATTGATCAACCCAAAGACCCTGAAATTATGGGGCATATAGATATCAGAAGAGGTCAATTTATGTTGAAAGACAATGGAAATGGTACCACTACCCTTATCGGGAACAGTTGGTATAATCTCCATGTCTTCCCTACTTGGTATTATGACCTTTGGGCAGAAAGTATCACTAGGAATGTGCATTTCCGAGTAATGGAGCATATTAAACTATTAAGCGAGCGATAACCTATGTTTTCTTTTGTGGTAAGAAAACTTGGCTTTTTAAAGGATATCCCTTTATTAGCCATCCTATTTGATAGTCTTATGAGACTTTGGATGTTCATTGCGAATCCCGAACTACTACATTGGATCGATGACCTGGAAGAAAATGTCGAACGTATGCCCGGGACGACGGTTGGGATACATAAATATGGCGGGACTGCGTTCAATTATTCGGGAAAGGAATTCGCACATGTACATAGCAATGGTTTAGTGGATATTTTATTAAATAAAGAGCTAAAAAAATCATTAATGATGGACGGAAAAATCAAGGACCATCATCTATTTAAAAATTCAGGATGGATCAGTTTTTACCTTCACAATAAGCAAGATGTTGCCTATGCCTCTTACCTCTTGAAAAAGGCTTACGACCGTGCTAGAGAAAAACAGAATTCTGTTAGACAGGCTTTGATCGTTCAGTCACTGCAATAATTAGCGAGCCTAGTCCGACAGCAACTGATTTTTCTCTCAACATGGTCATTCTGAAAACGCTTTGACCATATGCAGGACCTTTCCATAATTTGGAAAGTCTATATCTTTTATAATTAATATCTTTGCCGTATGAATATTGAACAGATCAAACAACCTTTCCTCAAAAAATTTCCTGGAGATTTTTCCAATAATCCTACACAGCGAGGCACGCCAAAAGTGTTATTTGCTACGATCGAACCTGCTGGGTTTGAACAGCCTCAACTGATTGCTTTCAACGAGGCTCTTTCTGAGGAAATAGGGCTGGGTAAATTTGAAGAAAAGGATCTTAACTTTTTGGTAGGATCTCACCTACCCGACAATATTCAGACCTACGCTACAGCTTATGCGGGACATCAATTTGGTAACTGGGCCGGACAACTGGGCGATGGTAGGGCTATTCTTGCAGGTGAAATTACCAATACCGCGGGTAAGAAGACCGAAATTCAATGGAAAGGAGCTGGTGCAACGCCCTATTCAAGACGTGCGGACGGAAGAGCCGTATTGCGATCTTCTATACGTGAATACCTGATGAGTGAAGCCATGTATCACTTGGGCATACCTACTACCAGAGCCTTAAGCCTGGCCTTTACGGGAGAAGATGTTCTTCGGGATATCATGTACAACGGCAACCCAAAATACGAAAAAGGAGCCGTGGTAATCAGAACCGCCGAAAGCTTCCTTCGCTTTGGACATTTTGAACTGATGTTTGCTCAGGGGGAGCACAGCTTATTACAGGATCTGCTTGATTTTACGATTGAAAATTACTTCCCTGAAATTGTTTCATCCGATCAGCAGAAATATAAAGATTTTTTTGAAAATGTATGTAACCGCACGGCAGACTTAATGGTAGAGTGGTTTAGAGTAGGTTTTGTGCATGGGGTAATGAACACAGACAATATGTCGATCTTAGGCCTAACGATCGATTATGGTCCCTATTCAATGATGGATGAATATAATTTAAATTTCACGCCCAATACGACGGATCTACCAGGAAGGAGATATGCATTTGGAAAGCAGGCACAGATTGCAAACTGGAATTTATGGAAACTTGCGAATGCCCTCCAACCTATCATCAACGATGAAAAATTCCTTGAAAACACCCTAAATAATTTTGGCGTTTATTTTTGGGAAGCTCATGACAAAATGCTTTGCAAAAAATTCGGATTTGATGGGCTAAAAAAGGAAGATGAGGTGTTTTTTAACAACTGGCAGGGTTTAATGCAAGAACTCACATTGGATCATACCCTATTCTTCAATCAATTGAAAAAAATAACTCCAGAAACTGATTTACATGAACATTTTAGCCCAGTAGCTTACGCTGTTTTAAATGAAGAAAAGCTTAGCAGACTTAAAGACTTCATGGAACAGTATCAATCCCGCTTGCATTCAAATTCAATTTCAAAAGCTGAGTCCCTGGATTTAATGAAAAAAACAAACCCCCAATTTATACTGCGGAACTATCTGCTTTACCAATGCATTGAAGAAATTAATGCTGGAAAAACAGCAATGTTAATGAAACTAACGCAAGCATTAGAAAATCCATACCAAGAATTATTTCCGGAATTTTCCGTCAAACGTCCTTCTAGCTATGACAACACCACAGGATGTTCTACACTCTCATGCAGTTCATAGTACGAGATCCCCCTCTCGTTAAGCATTCAGGGGGGGAAATTAAAGTTTAGGATTTGTAGATTTTCTAAAAATAATAATACTTAGTAGCCAGCCAACAAGTAAGCCTACTAAGAGATAAGACTCTAGATGCATATCTTGAAACCGAACGCTGGGTATATCACCATCCGAAGTAAACTCGGCCCTTCTTAACAGGTCTCGTATCTGAGCAACTTTAAATTTTAAATAAACCAAGCGCACCCAACACAATATAAGTCCCGAAGTACTGATAATTAGAAGGGAAAGCCGTTGATTTCTTAACGAAGATACTTTACAATAATTTTTGACTGACAGATACAGAAAAGGGAGAATTCCAAAAGAGAAAATAAAAATCAGTGTTGGTAAAACCTGGCCAGGTAGACGCCAGCTATCCTTAAACAAGGGGCTTTCACCTATAATTTCGGTTGTAAAAAACATTAAAAACCGATCTCTAATAAAAAAGGCAATTAGACACAATACGGTTGACAATCCAATAGCAATTTTGTATTCTTTCATCTTTTTCATTTCAATGAGCTAGGAGTAGGTAAAGCCGGAAACATAGGTTATCGACTTAAACCATTTTGGATATTGCTTTTACATTGTTCGATTTGCTTTTTCATTACTTTAAGTTCCCTTATCTTAGCATCTATCTGTTCCAATTTAAGATCGAGCACTTCCATTTTACTTGTCTGAGTTAGCTCTTTTTGATACCATGCATCAATAACCTGCTTAATTTCAGCTAACGTAAAACCTACAGCTTTTGCCATCTTTATGAACCTCAGTTTTTCGGTTACTTCATCATCGTAATAAACGTAGTTATTGGAAGTTATATCCTTTTTTGTCTTGCCAGAAATGAGTCCACTCTTTTCATAAAAACGTATAGTTCCAATAGGAATGTTCGCTTCCCTCGCTAGTTGACTAATTAATTTCACTTGATAATCAATAGTTTAAAAAAATATCACAAGTATAAAGTATACTTCATACTTGTTGGTTGTAAAAATACAGTTTAAATTTGTCTATAGAAAATCAATGGTCGCTATAAATATCTTTTTATCATGAAAACAGCATATTCCGACAAAGAACTTATTAAACTTGTACCCGGCTTCACAAGCAATTTTATCGTAATAAATGACATTTCAATCCATTATGTTCACGGAGGCAAAGGAGACCCCATAATTCTTATTCCGGGTTATCCAGAAACATGGTGGGCGTATCATCATGTAATGCCTATATTAGCAGAAAGCAACCAAGTATTTGTAGTTGAAATTAGAGGAATGGGTAGCTCGGATAAACCGGAAAATGGTTACGACAAAAAGAACATCGCCAAGGATATCTACAAATTAGTAAAGCATTTAGGCTTGGACAACGTTTTTATTGCAGGTCACGATATCGGTGCACATGTTGCTTTTAGTTTTGCTTGTAATTATCCTCAAGCAACTAGCAAATTGATACTGCTGGATACACCACATCCAGACCCAAGCATGTATCAGCTTCCTATGTTACCTGTTTTGGGGGGAACTTATCTATATCCATGGTGGCTAGCTTTTAATCAAGTAAAAGAATTACCAGAAAGGTTACTTGAGGGACGCATGTCAATCGTCATCTCTTGGTTATTTGACAACCTGCTGATTAATAAAGATAGCATAAGCCAATTTGATAAATCTGTTTATAGTGAAGCTTATGATAATAAAGATGCTATTCGTTGTTCCAATGCATGGTATCAAGCCTTTCCACAGGATATTAAAGATTACGCGAGCTACAGTAAATTAGAAATGCCAGTCCTGGCGATTGGTGCAAGTGGCTATGACCTACTGCTTCATTCATTACCGGAAATCACCCGTAATCTAACACTTAAAAAAATTGAAAACTGTGGCCATTTTATTCTTGCGGAAAAACCTATTGAAACCGCCGAATTGATCAAAGCGTTTTTATTGACAATCTAATTTCGGATGAAATCAACTTGTAATAAAAAGCAACGGTTGCAGGCCTATCCTGAAAGAATTTTTCATCTTCGAGGATATGTTCTGTCCTGGTTTCGATAAAAACTTAAAAGCTATAATCTACCCCAAAACTGATATAACCCGGCAAAAGTTTATATTCGGTGCTGGTATTATAAAGGTCTGTCAATTCAGCATTTCTGAAAAAGCGAGTATTAAAAATATTTTTTGCTGTCATGGTAAATCTTGTCCTATGTTGCCGCAATTCATAAGATAGGGAGAAATCCGAAAAATAATAGGTCTTGGAATCCTGCCCAAGGAAACTGCCAAAGCGATAGGATTCATTCTTTAGATTACACTGTATATTTTTTCCCATATTCAAAAATACATTCAGAAATCCGCGGCTATTATTGAGTGTAGTTTTGCTATCTGAGCGATAAGTAACCGACTGCAGGGCATAACCTGTGTAAATATTCAACCTGGATTTCCATGCATTTCTAAACGATAGTCCATAATCATATGTCTCTGTATGAATTTGACGATTGCCCACGCCCACCACCAATGTTTCGTAATCTGCCGTGTTTGCACCTAAGTCCAGACGGAAATTTCCACCTACAACTTTCAGGTAATAATTGAGATCTGCCTTGTAATTGCTGCTCTTTTTGTTTTTAAGCAATACTTGTTGCACAAGGCTAAAATTGGGGTCTAAACTGCTTTCTGTACCCACATAATCAAACAAAATCTGATGTCCGGCCGAAAGGTTCGCAAAAAAACGATCTGTCATACTGCCATAGGTGTACATCAGCGTGCCACCGGAACTACTTAAGGTCGCTAGATTATCCGTTCCTCGAATAAAGTTTCGAACCCCTGTCGTATAATAATGGGGAATTAGCTCGGTGAGTGAGGTATTCTGTTGTTGAAAATAGAGATCTGTTTCCAGTCGCCCTTTTGGGTGGATAACCCATTTCCCCGATAGTCCTGGAGAAAGCAACAGGTTATTTTTATGTTTGGGTTTCCCAAAATCTGTCAACCTGTTCTGTACAAGACCTGCCTGCAAGCGAGGTGTCAATTCCCATTTATTTCGTTTAAAGGTATACTTGGAAATAAGGTTCGTCTGAAACACGTTTAAGTCCATCGCATTGGAAAATCCCGAAGGAGATACTGCTGTCCCACCCAACTCGTCTGGATTTGATAACAACTTCAATTCGGTGTTGAGCTGTTGCTGCTGGTAGGCCATATTGAAGGCCAACTCAAAAAAATCACCATTTTTCTTTCGGCTTACATAGTGTGTAGTAGCGCCCAGATACTGCAGATTATTTTCGATATGTTGTTTTACCGCATGGATATCTTTACCTCCAAATAAGTCTTCATAATAGTATTGATTGATACTGTAGTCCAATGGCGACTGCTGCTTTATCCAACGTAGTGAGCTGACCAGTACATCCCGCTCCGAAAATTTGTAGCTATAACTCAGACTATGGTTGGTCAAATATCCTTTACTTTTGGTCAGTTCCTCACTTTGAACACCACTAAACAGTAATGCACCCAAATCATTTTTTCTCAGAGAACCTAGTGTACCTGAATAGCTCAACAGTGTACGCTTATTGGGCTCCAACTGCAGTTCCAGTTTCGTGAAGTAGTTATCGATGTTTCTGGTAAACTGATAATCTTCGGTATTGGTAAATTGAATATCCTCCAAATGATAGTTCTGCACGGTATTTCGATAAAATGATTTTTTAGTAGGATTTGCAAAACCCAGCCATTTGATCTTTAACTGTGGGGTCGGATTTAAAATGGTATTCAAGGACAACAGCTTATCGTTATTGAAATTCGTTCTTTTATAATCAAAACTGGGCAAATTTGGCGTATTATCTATCAAAGTAGGTGTTGTTATTCCGACACCAATCTGACCTGGTTCATCAGGAGAACCAGACTGGATCAGGTGGTTAATACTGCTTACGGCATCGACTCCATTATTGTTAGCAGCACCTAATAGGTAATATTTGTTCTTTTTTCCAAAATTCATCAAGTTCGCATTGGCCTGATAATATTTTGAACCTATGGGAACCACCTGCGCATCCACCGAGCCAAGCCACTGTGCCCTGCTTTCCTCCTTAAGTTGCAGATTTAGTGCAATTTTGTCCGAATTTTCGATACCTTTCAGCTGTTTATTATTAGAATACCGCTGCAATATCTGAATTTTTTCCAAGGGACGAACGGACATACTTTGTGTCAGCAGGCGATAGCCCTTTTCAAAAAAATCGTCCCCTTCCACCATCACTTTTTCTACTTCTTTATTGCCTATTTTGATACTCCCATCGGTCCCCACCTGAATGCCGGGAATCTTTCGAAGAAGATCCTCTACCGTACGCTCGTCACCCTGCAAAAAGGATTTCACAGCAAGCTCAATGGTATCTCTGCCCCGGCGGTAGGGGCCTTTGGAATGGACAATCACTTCCTGCAATTGCTCCACCCCTCCAGCTGACAACTGTACATCAATTAGCGTGTCGGCCTGCGTAGGCGTAATCGAAAGGGAAACTGGCTTAAAGCTAAGCGCCTTGAATAGCAACGTAAATGGTCCACTTTGGGCCGTTTGCACATGATATTTGCCTTGGCCGTCGCTAAACGTATAAGCCAACATTTTGTTATCGCCATCACGCCGTAAATCAATACGTACCCCTCCTAACGCTTTTCCCTCAGTACTAACGCTTCCATGGATAGCAACCTGTCCATGTACGACCATAAACAACAGACAAAAGCTGAATAAGGCCGCTATCCGCTTATTGATGTTCCCATTCATACACTTGCTCTACACTGCCTCTAACTTTTTGCTTATCAACGCTTACACCTTCCATCATTGGCATTTTGCTGTACATAATACGCATTTGTTCTTCATTGATTTGGTCGTCTTTCTTGACAAATTCTTCCAGGCTCAATTTGGGTAAAGACTGGATATATTTATCATTTACGGGAATATTTCCCGCATAGGGATAATTTACCTCCTTCAGGTACCAATAGTTCGGATTGGCACTTTCGTTATACAGCATCACAATAAGGCCCGGCAAGCCACCAAATTTCGATGGTCCCACAGGTACGGGAATATCATTGGTATAATAAGCGACCAAAGTAGTTCCACGATAAGAGGCCGTTGCTTTGTGGCATACATGTTTGCCTAACGTATCCACATCGGTGTAATCGGTATTCCAGACCAATGCCGGAAATTTGTCCGTCACCAGATAGTTAACACCTTGAATGGAACGGGTTTCTAGCTGTTGGTCAGCCTTATTTTGATGGATCACGACCCTGTTATACCTCTTGCCAGATCCGATTGTTATCGAAAATGAGGAAGCTACTTCATCATCGCCATCTTTGTTGAGCTCCTGCTTGCGTATTGGCATCGAATCACGAACTGCAATCTTCACTGTTCCATCATAATAGACATCTTCTTTAAAAGTAGCCATGGCTGATGGGATGTATTCATATATCGCATGAAGCCGCTGTGCAGAAGATAATCTGGAAAGGAATAGAAATAAAAAGAATATATAATATTTACGCATGATAATTTAGTTTAGAAAGACGGGGTCAAAGCCCCGCTTTTGTTTTTGTGTAAGAATGAATAAAAGTTTAGTTGTTTGCAACCCAGTCATGCATTGCTGCAAAGAAATTAGCACAGCCGCCAGCTGAAGAAGCATAATCTGTGTAGACAGCGCTGCCTAATAAAACACCATCACAGCTATAAATACTTACTTTAAAATTACAGCGTACGAATGCCGCATTCGTTTCCGTGGTTGCCTCGGTAACCCTAACCGTATTGTTGGCCAGGCGCTGGGAAGTTGTTTTCACAGATGCATTTCCGTTGACTGTTGTTGCGGCTGTCTTGGCCGAAGCAACAGATGATAGCATCACCATTGCTACCAAACTCATCATTAATCTTTTCATTGTCTTTAAATTTACTTGTTAAACCATGGTATGTTTTGAAGACATACCCTTGTATATGGCAGTAAAAATAAAGACACATTTAATTATTTAAATGATGATTAAATATCTGTAAATGGTCACTTAGAATTCGTAGCTAATTAGTTACTATTCGCAATGGCTTATCGCTAAATAACTCGAATTATGGAGCAAATCGTTTTGAGGTAACGAAGTAAAAAGCTCTCCTAAATACCTGTTGAGGGAAGCTAAATAAAATTTTCTCGATAATAACCAATGCTTGGAGCATCTGTCGTTATAATATTCTCATTTTGGTCAAAAGCATATAGCGAGGAATTCCTGTCACTAAAATACTTGCCTTAAGGCAAGTATTTTAGGCCTTTTATGCTTTAGTTTTATAAGATATATGCTTTTTAATCATGCAGAATCTATTTATAGTTATTACAATAAGTTGTTTTGTATTATTTTGGTTCGCTGTACGCCACAAACTTTCTACGCGAGTTTATATCATTTGGTCGCTCTTCATATCATTTGCCGCTGTTGCAGGATTCTTTATACAATTTCCCCCATCTTTCGCCTTAACGCTATTGGGTACAGTTATAACAATCGTCTGTTGTTCGATACTATTGGTTAATACAAAAATAAATATGTATTTGCTTTTGGCGATCCATATCTCGCGTATTCCTGTAGAATTTATTCTCTATGCTTTATTCAAAGCTAAAATGCTGCCGCGAGAAATGACTTTTATTGGCTGCAATTATGATATAGTTTTCGGAATTACTGCCTTAATATTTTTGATAACGGGCATATTCTTTCGTAAAATTTTCAATTTCCAGATTTTCAGATTATGGAACATATTCGGTATTTGCTCAGTTCTCATTGTTGTTCTTCTAGGAATACTGTCATCCCCAATTCCTATACAATTGATCGCTTACGATCAGCCAAATATTGCTATGTTACAATTTCCATATGCTTTATTGCCCAACCTGGTGGTACCCTTGGTAATCTTATCCCATATCCTGCTTTTGAGGAATTCAGTTACATCAACATTTAGATAATACGTCTATGGAAGAGCTTCTTTGGATTTCTATCCCTAAAGACCGCCATCTTTAGGAAGATCAGGCAATTGCGCACTATTATGTCCATCAATCTTCTGTGCCGCTGCAATTGAAACAACCAAATCATTCAGCATAGAGCTTGCTGCTGTCGGCGAGTTAGGAAGCAAAACCAAATTACTTCTGCTATTGGCGCCGATAGCATTCAGTGTATCATAATGTTGCGTAACCACGATTAACGCAGAGGCTTCCTGTGCATTGATATTGGCAGCATTCAGCATTTTTACAGATTCTTCCAGTCCCTTCGCAATCTCTCTTCGCTGATCTGCGATACCCTGTCCCTGTAGTTTTTTAGATTCTGCCTCAGCTTTTGCTACAGCAACAATTCGTATTCTCTGAGCCTCAGACTCATATTCTGCGGCTGTTTTTTCACGTTCAGCAGCGTTGATTCTGTTCATGGCATGTTTGACCTGTTCATCAGGATCAATATCTGTCACTAATGCTTTAATAATATCGTAACCGTAGCTTTGCATCGCATCCTGCAATTCACTTTTTACGGCAATGGCAATATCATCTTTTCTTACGAAAACGTCATCTAATTTTGTTTTTGGAACTTCAGCACGCACAACATCAAAAACATACGATGTGATCTGATTTTCGGGATTCTCCAAACGATAATAAGCATCTTTTACGTTGTCTCTGATTACCTGATACTGGACAGAAACTTTCATCTTGATGAAAACATTATCCAGTGTTTTGGTATCAATTATGACATCCAATTGCTTTATTCTAAGATTCAGACGTTTAGATATTTGATCCAAAAACGGAATTTTTAAATGCAAACCAGCATGACTTACTTTTAAAAATTTACCCAGCCTTTCTATCACAGCAGCAGATTCTTGTTTTACCGTATAAAATGAAGCAAATAATGTAATAAGTCCAAAAAAGACCAGAATTCCTAAATATAGCATAACCTTAAATTTAATATTGGTGATATACAAACTTACATCTTTACATTGTCATTCTTATATCAATTCCTTCATTTTTCGGTAAATATCAATCGCTAAGTTATCATCCCCAAATATCACAATGGTTCATCTGATCGTACTAGGCATAATCAACGCTTTACCTCTGCAATCCTGTCATAAAGCTACCTCCGCTGATACTCCCATTTATAAAACGAAAGCAGCTGCTATAACAAATACGTGAGAGTATTAAGACGATATAATTCCACAAAGGATCTTTCATCAATTCGGGCTCCGCATATGCATAACACCTTGATAGATGGACAGCACTCCACCCAAATAAAATATGAAAATAGAAACCACAAAAGACCAAAAACGGAGGAGTTATTATTTGGGCCAATCAAGCTGGACTTGATCTCTCGGGTTATCGTAAGGAAGAATAAATTGATTTCCCCTTCACCAGCGTTTCAAGCCAAATAGGATATAAAACGATATAGAAGAGGAACTTATGCATATTATTAATGAAAATCATGCTGATTTTATTTAACTTAGTGTCTAGATAATATGAAACCTAGATTAAACCTAATTGAAATCAATAGCGATTGTATATTACCATGGATGAAACGTCAGCCAAACTTCCTCTGGATAATGCTGTCTATTTTACTATTAACACTCAACCAATTCGCTCAAGGAGCAATTTCAAAAAATAAAAGTAAACTGCTTCATACTGTTAAGGTTGTTTATTTTTATCCTGCTGACAAAAAACTATCTTCCGATTGGAAAAATCGTCTCGACCGAACACTGAAAGATATCTCCTCCTATTACAAAACTGAGCTTGGAAATTCGGGATTTAAGAGTGATGGTATCTCTTTTGAGACAGACGATTCGGGTTATCGGTACCACTTGGTTCAAGGGGCGAAATCCTCAAATGATTATACAATAAATTCAGGGCGTGAAATAGAAAATGAAATCTTCGAAAAACTGGCACCTGCTATCAATCCAAACACCGAACATATCCTTGTTATTAATGCTTTAAGCCATAAAGATGAAAATGGTACCTACATCTTTCATTCGCCATACTATGGAAGGGGCTCTGCTTCCTCGGGCTTGTGCATGGTTGCAGACTGCGACCTCCTAGATCCGGCACTACTCACGGACGCAAGCACCAAAATAACTTTTACTGAGATGTTTGCCACAAATAAAGCATGTACTGTAGGAGAGTTCAACAGTTGGTACCTTGGTGGGATCGCACATGAAATGGGCCACCTTTTTGGATTACCACACGATCATGGTTTTCCAAATGAGTTCAATTCAAAAACGATTTCCTTAATGGGAGAATATGGCAGCAGGCACTACAAAGACGAAAAATGGGGAGGTTTAAAATCAGCTAAATTTTCCAAAGCCTCAGTATTTCAATTAAGTAGTCATCCCATATTTACACAGCGACCAAAACCTATCCAACAAAAAAACGAATTCCTATTACAATCATTTAAGCTATTTCAAGCTGAAAATACGACAAAATTAAAGCTCCAGTACCGTGCAGGTACAGTACCATATGGCGTTGTAGCGTTGATCCACCCTTATAATACCTCCGAGTATTTGAGCAACAGCTTTACCGCTGTAGTCAACCAGAGCAATTCTGTAGAAATTGATATTGTTCCTTTTGAAGGCAATATACCCTATGAAATTAGAATGCTGTTTTTATTTGACAACGGATCAGTTAAAGAATACCGAAAAATGGTTAGCCATAGTAACGAAGGAGATTTCCTAACCATTAATAATTTTGGTCAGGCTACCGTCAATGACCTGATTAGAGTAGTAGAAAATGACAGCCTGGATAATCAAAAACAGGCCAAGTTGAGTGTCTTAAATCAATTGTTGCAGGACGACCAACCCATCAACCTTAAAACCATAAAAAAGGATAGTATCTTTCTTTCTGACGCAGCATGGGAAGAAGCTTACGTAGGTTGGGAAAACCCAGCGAGAAATTATTACACAGCAGAATCTAACGCTTTATTTTTTCTAGAAAACAGCGCTAAGGTATATCGCAAAGGATTATATGCCCATGCACCATCCCTATATAAGTACAAGCTTGCAAAAAAGTGGCGGCAATTAAAAATCATCGCAGCTTTACGTGACGGCGCTCAAAAACCAGAGGGCATTCAATTTATCATCCGTGGTAATAGGAAAATCCTTTCTTCCCATAATGTCAAGCCCAATGAACAGTATCTTTTTGATCTAGATATCACAGGTGTCGATGATCTTGAGCTCCTTACGCAAGATCAAAGTGGCAACAACTTTAATGCCTGGTCAATTTGGTGCAACCCATATCTTATAAAATAAAAAAATGACGCCCCCTATTCATCGAGTTCGTAAAGGTATTTCCAGGAGCTTACATATTCCCAGAACTGGCCAGGCAATTTGATCTCACTCCTATTTTCTTTGCGGTTCAGCAGTTCATCAAAATCTTTTGCCATCACAAAAACCCGAACCTTGGCTCGGTCAATTAGGACAAGGTAATATGTAAATACCTTTTGTATTTTTGCTTCCGTCGGCTCAATGCTCAGCGCCACACTGTTGTCCTTATTTACTGCGTGCCACGTTAAAGCAATATTGGTATGGATACCTGAAAAATCGCCGTCATCATATTTTTTTGGCAGACCATACGTATACATTGCTTACTATTTGTCAGCCTATGCCACCTTCCCTATTGCCGCTGTTAGGCTTCACGAAAATTAAGATAAAAAGGCTTTTTATCCGCGCTGTAATTTGAGTTTGAAAATCATTTGCTTAACTACTCTTCGTTAGCGATAAAATGGTGATTTTCCCTATATTTAATCAACGTTAGACGATGGACATAATCGTTGACAATTTGATTCATAGATGATGATGGGTAAGGTTATTGATGTTGCCAGTTATGGCATGGTATTGCTTTCAGATTTGGATTGGCTAATCTTGGAGAACACATACGATGTAACCTAGGAGAAAAAGAACTGGGAAATAGGGATAAACAAAACTGTGCTTAGAGAAGGATTGAATACCTCTACCGATACGAGTACCATACGAATGATAAATAAGTCAATTTTTTGTATAAAGGATGAGTAAACTGCCTAAATCTTATTATAACAATACCGATACTTTATTCCTGGCAGAAGATCTGTTAGGAAAGGTACTCTATACGCAAAAAGACGGCCTGCTAACAGGGGGTAGAATTGTCGAAACTGAAGCTTACTTTGGCGTTATGGATAAAGCATCTCATGCATTTAACGGAAAGAGAACCTCCAGGACTGAGCCGATGTATCGTGAAGGTGGTGTGGCCTATGTATATCTATGTTATGGGATTCACCATCTGTTGAATATTGTTACCTCTGGTGCAGCGGATCCTCAATGCGTTTTAATCAGGAGTATTGAACCGCTCGTTGGCATTGACGTGATGGCTTTACGGAGACACGTGTTACCAGAAAAACCCTCATTTTCCAACGGACCAGGTTCTTCGGCCAAAGCTTTGGGAATTGACGCGTCGTTTAATGATGCGCTATTGACCAACGACCGCATTTGGATTGAAGATCAGGGATTAAAATACAATCCCGCACAAATCGGAAAAGCAGCACGAATCGGTATCGCTTATGCTCAGGAACACGCGGCTCTACCCCTACGTTTTTTTGTAAAGGAAAGTAAATATGCCAGAAAGTGACCATTCATTCGTCAGCCCCCGCAATTGGGTTTCAATTCATGTTCGTAACTCAATTTCAATTACGTTCCATATTTTTTAACTTTACTATACAGATGAAATACAAAATAATAAAACCAATATGATCAATCAAATAAAAAAATTTAAAGGCAATGCACTTGCGCTGGAATTAATAGGAACATTTACAGAAACTGATGTGCTTTTGATAGAACAGCTTTTCGAAGAAAAATTGAATGAAGGTTATGCGCATGTCAACATATTGATTAAGGTTAAAGACATGTCTGTGATGAAAGACATGAAATTAAAAGCATTTTTTGAAGGGGAATTATGGGGAATTAAACATTTCGGAAAAATCGGACGCAGTGCAGTTGTATCCCATTCTGATTTCATGAAGTCAATAGTCAATATTGAAAACAAGATGCTCCATTTATTTAACTCGGCTTTAGAAGAGCGATATTTTGATGAAAATCAGTTAGAGGAAGCATTAGAATTCATCGAGAACAGCAATAGAAAAATTTGATCTGCGAATTACGGACAAATCAGATGGCTTATCCTGAAAAAATTAGTATAATTTAATGATAAAAAATTGTTTCTTTATTCTTTTACTTTTCGCATATTAGTCCCTGTTAAATTAACCAATTTTGAACGAGTAACAAATTATCACCATGGAAAGACCTTATGATGGTATTGCAAATATTGACCAAACGTCAAATGGATACCAAATTACCATCCCTGCAAAAAAACATATGCCTGTCATAACATTCCTTAGTTTGTGGCTGGTCGCTTGGTTTATTGGATTAAATTTTGTTGGAGGCTCGTTCGTAAAGGACTTTTTTAATAACGGAAATAGCGGATTAGAATTTGATCGGTTGTTTCAAGTAATCTGGTTGATTGGCTGGACTCTGGGGGGCTTATTTGTGATTAAAACATTATCGTGGCACTTAATTGGAAAAGAAATCATCGTGATAGATCGTGAGCAGATCAGCATCGCCAGAAAAAATGATATATTCTTCAGAAATAAGATATTTGATCTACGGGAAGTAAAGAATTTTCATATCGAAGAGGAACCCTTTGAATTTGTTTTTTGGGGCCGCAGGAATGATTTGTCGTTGTTTAAAAATAGAGGGACTATTCGATTTGAATATGGTTTTAAAACAATAAAATTCGCGAATGACATGGATCAAGCTGAAGCGAATTACATCTTAGAAACATTAAGATCATCGGGGTATCTGAACTCAGCCAATTTTGATTAATTTGATTAAGCAAATAGTCAGACAGACGACAATGATGCAGTTTTATTGCTGAACTTTCGGAGCAGCCTGCTGTTTTTCGATTATTTTTCTGAACAGGACAAATTCTAAGACGGTGCTGGCTAGATAAACAACAGAAAACAGGAGCAGCATTTTTAACGGGGCGAGAACCATATTATATTTATAAACTCCAACCAAAATATAAATAATCAGTAAGACCAGACAAACAGCAGGTATTCCCGAAAATGTCAGAAACGATAATACTTTATTTCGGCGAATTTTTTCGATGTGATTTAGAAAAAATAGTAAAGAACATAAAATCACTACGAAAAGATAAATTGTTGAAAAACCTAAATTGACAACAATGTCCAGTATAACTATAATCGTCTCCAGAAATCCTGTAGCAGCCGTATTCGTCTCTGCGATAACAAGTCGGTATAGGATAAATAGCGCGACACTTATCAGTACATTAACCAACCAAAATCTGAATATAATTTTTCCCATATTACCCGTATTTTTATAATTACTGTTGTCTATTCATCGATAACACTTTCAAGTACGCTTACAAAGATATCAAGTTATTTTCCGGGAGTGATGTACGAATATAAATTCTGTCTCCGCGAATAATAATTGTTCCGCTGTCCAATAAGCCTAACGGAGGATGAAACGATGCCAAATCCCGCTCGCCCAGAATTAATCAAAAATTAACCAACTGCTAAAATTAATCGCTTGAAACTAGCCCGTTTTTGGAGGGTGTACGGATCAAGCACAGATCAAGCACGGATATAACACTGATCAGGCACAAGGGACTAGTGCTTTGAAAATGCTTTAAACGTACTTAGGGGGCACCTCCATGTTGGATAAAACGGCTATTTTTTTCCCTTCGGTAAGTATATACAATATTTAACTTAAAAGAAATATAATTTTAATATACCACTTATATTCGAGGTCAATAGAAGGAATTACACAAGTCTTTTACGGCAAATCGTATTTGCAACCAAAATTGGTATATTGCACTACAATATAGTGTAAATTTTAAATTATCCGGATCTATTGACTGAATACCCTAAAGCAATTAAATTCAAATATTCATGGCGCAATTACCAACTTCGGGTACTTGAAGAATTACAAGAGCATCTTAAAGATGGTCATTTACATGTGGTGGCACCACCTGGTTCAGGTAAGACAGTTTTGGGGCTTGAAGTCGCTATACGCATCAATAAACCAACACTAATTCTCGCACCGACACGTGCAATCCGTAACCAATGGATACAACGGTTCTGTGAACTTTTTCTTCAAACGGACACCGTGCCGGACTGGATCTCCAGGGATATCCGGAATCCGAAATTTTTCACCGTAGTAACCTATCAGGGGCTGCATGCTGCCTGCAATGATCAGGATGCACCGGAGCTCGGGTCAAACCTTGAGCTTATCCTAAAGGGATTGAAATCGCAAAAAATCGGTACGATTGTCGTCGACGAAGCACACCATCTTAAAAATGAATGGTGGCATACATTAACCCATATAAAGAAAAAGCTGAAGCCGACGGTTGTTGGTCTAACAGCAACTCCACCTTACGATGTCACTCCAATAGAATGGCAGCGCTACATGGACCTCAATGGCCCCATAGATGCAGAAATTTCCGTCCCCGAACTTGTCATTGAGGGTGATCTATGTCCACATCAGGATTATATCTATTTCACCAATCCTAGCCAAAAGGAAAGACAGTTTATTGCCGATTATAGGGATGGCATGCTTAAACTGTTTAAGGAAGTAAGCAGCGACAAAATCGTACTTCAGGCGGTCCAAAATCATCCGATATGGTTAAACCCGATGGATGATCTCGACTGGGTCTATAATAACCTGAAATATTACTCAGCATGCCTAATTTTTCTCCATGCCAACCAAATTCCAATTCCCGAGCTCCATATGGAGATCATCGGTGGCAAAGATTTTAAAATACCTCGCCTGGATTATGAATGGCTCGAAATTCTACTTGAATTTTATCTGTACCAGGAAAAGGTACATTTCAATGCGTTTGAAGAACACCGCAACATGCTAGAAAATAGATTACAAAGGCATGGTGCCACGGAAAGAAAACGGGTTAACTTTTCCCAAAATAGCCGTGTCCGACAATATTTGACATCCAGTATCAGTAAAATGGACGCTATTACAGCGATTGTGGATTTTGAATATGAAAGATTGGGTAGAAACCTACGGCTGGTAGTCCTTTCGGATTTTATCCGAAAAGAATTCTATGTAAGCACCGACCATAATACGCTTGAATTGAACAAAATAGGTGTTATCCCTATTTTCGAAAAATTGAGACGGGAAAATAAGAATAATAAGAAAATCGCTGTACTTACAGGATCCATGATCATTATTCCGGCTAGCACTTACGCTGCATTTCAAACCACTGCTGCTAAGTATGATATTTATGACAACGCTGCGAGCCCTGTTCCTTTTGATACAAATTACCTTTTAATAAACCAGACAGAGGGACTTAAACACGATATCGTTCACATCGTCACACAGCTATTCCAGACTGGAGAAATTGAAGTCCTACTGGGGACCAAGTCATTGTTAGGTGAAGGCTGGGACGCTCCGGCAATCAATGCCCTGATTTTAGCGAGCTTTGTCGGCTCATTTGTACTTTCCAATCAGATGCGGGGTCGGGCTATCAGAGCGCAACAGGGCAATAAGGACAAAACGGCAAATATCTGGCATTTGGTATGTGCCGACTCCACTTCCGCAACGGGCGGTGATGACCTTAAATTATTAAAGCGACGGTTCAAAAGTTTTGTCGGCGTCTCGCTGCGACAAGAACCTGAAATTGAAAATGGTATAGGCCGTTTTGATCTACCCGAAAACATAAACAACGTTGGGGAAATTTCACGGAAAAATGCGGAAATGTTGTTATTTGCTGCCGACCGAGAGAACCTCAGACAGCGGTGGAATGATGCGCTTAGCAAAGGAGTGAATCTCGTCGAGGAGATCAAGATACCTTTTGCGGAAGAACAAGATTATCAACGTGTAAAATCGTTGTATCTCAACAAAACAATTAGAAACTTACTCGCGACAGTGGGCGCTTCCTGGCTTAGTTTTGGACTTGACAATGTACAGGGATTTTTTAGAGCATTAAAAAATATGCAAAGCCTAAAAGATTTTTATATTTACATGGCCAGCTTGAGTGCAGTCGGAATGCTGCTTTTCGGTAGAAATACAGTCAGGTCACTCAGACTATATTTGAAATATCGAGATATTTCCAAAGATCTCAACCAAGTGAGTTATGCACTCTTAAATGGCTTGCTAAAAGCTCATATCATACGGACTGATCGAAACGAAGTAAGAATAGAAACGCAAGTTGATCGCTCGGGTTCCGTTTACTGCCATTTGGAAGGAGGCACAACATACGACAAATCAATATTCATCAATGCACTACAGGAGATTATTGCGCCGATCAATAATCCGCGTTATGTGATTGTCAGGAAAAACAAATTTGCTTTTTTTGTCAAGCAGGAAGATTATCATGCTGTTCCGGAACTGTTGGCACGCAAAAAAGAGTTCGCCGAATATTTTAGCAATCAGTGGGAAGCACACGTTGGGAATTGTGATTTAATCTTTACCCGAACAATTACTGGCAGAAAATTGATCTTAAAAGCACGGGCGAAATCATTAGTGGCACAACTGGATGAAAACGTACTGCAGGTAAGTAAGTGGCGGTAAAGAAATAAGTTAAAAAAAAATCAACAATAGGCAGGAAATTTTGAATCGTAATATGCGAATTTTTATAAAAACGTTATGCTAAATAATACCTTTGATCTGCAAATAGAAGGTACACCTTCTGAATTTGGGGATCAGTCAATTCTCGAGAATTTTAGATTCCCAAATGGAAAAGCTTTTCCTAAATCATACAAATCCTTTGTAAAAAACTATGGATACGGGTTAGCATTAGGTGAATTTCATATTTATATTCCGATGGGCAACTATGGAGATTCATTAACTGTTAGATCCGATGAAATTAGAAGTACCTATATTGATGATGTTAAAAATGATGATATTTGGTTTGATATAGGTCCTGACTGCTCGCTGTCAATCGTAAAGCGATTGTTTCCCTTCGCTTCCAGCGACAATGGCTACTATCTCTTTTGGGACTATGAAATTGATGTAGCAGGCGAACTGGATATTTATATAACAGATTTTAAGGGTACAGGATTTAGAAAAGCTGGCAAATCAATCGATGAACTCATTAGTAATTTGACTGGCGGTTCTATTAAAGAATTTCTCCCATTCTGCAGCCATCCACTACCGCGGACTTTCAAATGTTTAAAGAAAGTTGAATGAGCGCTATCTAACTAATCGAGCAACGCCACAATTGCAGGATCCTCGGGATCTATTTTTGGAGGAAAATGCTTCATAAGCCTGCCATTTTCATCGATTAGATATTTCTGAAAATTCCACAAGACAGCAGAACTTTCTACGCCGTTCAAGCTTTTGTTGGTCAACCACTGATAAATAGGCGCCTGCCGTTTTCCTTTAACATCAATCTTTGCTGCCATCGGAAAAGTTACGCCGTAATTCCGTTGACAAAAAGCAGCTATTTCGGCATCCTTACCAGGTTCTTGGTCTAAAAAATCATTTGAAGGAAAACCTATAATAACCAACTTATCACTGAATCTTTTATATAAGCGTTCAAGCCCCTCGTACTGAGGTGTAAACCCACATTTAGAAGCGGTGTTTACAATGAGTATCTTTTTACCTTTAAATTGCGCGAAATCGATGCACGAGCCGTCCAACCCCTTAACTTTAAATCCATATAGCGTAGCTGATTTCAAAGCCATATCTACTTTAACGTTACCATTGGTGAATAAATAATAGGCCACACCTGCGGCGACTACCGCAACAATGAATAAAATTATAAAGAGCATTTTTTTTATTTTTTTTTGAAACATGACAATCGATATAAGCACGAAACCATCCCAGAATCGTCTTTACTTAGGTCGATGAACACCCTTGGACTTGCGACCAAGGACGATACATAACAACCTTGCCGATCAACGTTGTACAAGGCAAAACGTATTCTGCAAAGTCTTATAAACGATGAGTTCAGCGTTTACAATGGATTAAAGTTACTAAAGAAAGTCTGAATTGGAAATGAAAAATGCTTTTCTGATCGGATAATAAACAGTATAAAAAACCGAATCTTCATGACAAAGATTCGGCTACACTATTAAACTATATAAACCAATTGTGTACGTTAAAGTTGACTTATTGAGGGGATGTTGGTCTATTTGGGCTTAGCCCTATCTGTCCCTTTAGCATCTTTCCACCATCCATTGTAATCCGGAGATAATAATCTGAAGAGCAAACAGTCCCATCTTCATCCATAGATTTAATCCCCAGCCCAACAGGAACATCATGTTGAGTTGCAGCTGTCTTCGCTATCTGATTGGATTCGTTGTACTCATCAAACATGGACACATAAATGCTCTTGACACCAAGCGCGGTCAAATTATAGAGTTGTCGCCACATAAAATCACCATGTTTTCGTTGCCCCTCCTGCAGTGACCCCGGCAATACACAGGGCTGATAGTCTATGTTATTTAAATTGCAAAACTGTAGATCAGCATTTTGGATATGCTGCGCATAATGGTCCACGTCTGCAATGGTTCCGATGCGGCCTACCATCCAAGGTGACAACATATCAAATGATTTGTAGACATCGATATAGCCTTGTCTCGAATCTCCTCCTGTTTGTGCCAACCTCCAGTGTGTTGGCGTACCGCCCATGACATAGCAGCCTTGATCGCGAAACCACTGAATAACCTCCAGACAAACGGCTGCTGACCAGGGATGGTTGTTGTCATTAAAACCGAATCCCCAAATACCGACCACAGGCTTGCCGTTCTGTTTGGCATAGGCAGTAGACTGGGTATATTGTTTCATCAGATTTAGCCAATCATTTTTTATCTCAGCCTGCATATTAACCCAGGCCGACACATCATACATGATATAGAATTTGATACCATGTTGCTCGGCGGCAGTTTTAACTTTAGCCGTAATCGCATTACGAATAGGACCTTCTATCCCTGTGGGATTAAATCGCTGCAATGCCGCCGTGTGGATACCGTAATCCTTCATCCATTTAAATTGGACATTGACTGTCTGATCGTCAAATGAAGAAAACAGAGATGCAGGCGAACCATTGCCCAATGCCGGTAAATTGGTATTGTATTTTTTTTGATATTCGCTGTTGTCAGGCCAAGAAGGAATATGGAAATTACCTTGGGTCGGCGTCTGCTGCCAAGCCTCAGTCCAGTGCCACCAATGTGTTCCCATGGGTGAATTGTCACCCGCACAGGAAAACCAGCCCTGGTATCCCACGGTAATCTGCCCAACGACATCGCCTGTCGCGGAAACCCCATTGTTGCCATTCGCTTTTTTGGCCTCCTCTTTCGGGATAGATTCTTCAATCTTCTTTTCGCTCTTTGAACAGGACATCATCAAAGCGATCAACAAGAAGATTATACATACTTTTTTTTGCTGCTTAATACTCATAATTAAGTGATTTTTTATAAATGGTTGAAGACTGGTTTATACATATTGGTTTATTTCAATGCTAGTCCCCATACTGCCTCGTTGTTCCGGAAGGCTAAATTTTTACTGGGGTTATTCTTGAAATCAAAGTTATTATGTACCATTAATGAACTATTAACAAGAAATTAATAGCTTCCATAAATCTGTATAAAATGAAAAATTATTTATAAATACATTTAATGTGCGTACAGTAATTTTGCTGTATATTGAAAATAAATACTACACCAGTTTATTTATAAAGAAGTAATTGATCTGAGCGATCCGATGAGGTTTTCTTTCGAAAAAAGAAAACAATACGATCTAAATTCTGTATATTAAATGAACTCAATGGTCGGTTTTTTTTCTTGACTACAACTATTTCTTCTTTAGCGGAAGACCAAAGTTCCCTTGGGTAATCGTTATTTAATTCGAATAAATTAAACTAATATAAATCTCAATCCGATTTTCTATGAAAATTACGTTAACATTAACCCTTATCATGTTTGTACAAGTCCTATTTGGACAGAAGTCTTTAACGCCCCAATGGCAATCGGACACCACCCTAAGATCTCCAGAGTCCGTTTGGGTAGATGCCAAAAACAAAGTACTCTATGTTTCAAATACGATCGCCTTCGAACCTAATACTACAGCATTCATCAGTAAACTGGATATGGACGGAAAATTTATCAAAAGAGATTGGGTTACAGGACTCAATGCTGTTTTGGGTATAGGAATCCACAAAAACCGGCTCTACGCGGCTGAAGCATTCTCTAAATCCATTGCCGTCATCGATATAGATAAAGCAAGCATCGTCAAAAGAATTACCATCGATGGTGCTGAGCTGCTCAATGACATTACTGTTGACTCAAAGGGTATCGTTTATGTAAGTGATACGCGACTTGGAAAAATCTATCGCATTGAAAACGACTCTCCTATGCTTTATGCAGAAAACCTAAAAGGTGCAAATGGGTTGCTGGCTGTCGGCAAAGACTTGTATGTGCTATCGGATGGCGCGGTTGTTAAGATAGATCAGGATAAAAAAACTACCGTAATATCGAAAGGTATGGAAGGCGGATTGGACGGTGTCGTACAAATTAAACCCAACGAATTTGTAGTTTCTGGCTGGCAAGGACTGATCTATCATGTCAAACCTGACGGCTCCAATGCTGTATTACTTGACACACGTGACAAAAAGATAAACGCTGCCGATATCGGATACGACAAATCTTCAGGTATGCTGTATGTGCCTACCGTTAGGAGTAACAGCGTTCAGGCTTACAAACTGGACTAGATGATTTAATGGATATACAGGCAGATGAAGCTTTCCACGTTTACCCCTTATACCAAGTCATTTAGAAAGGCTTTTTTGATTATTCCTTTTTTCGTTGTGATCGATGTATTTTGCGAGATTGTACAACCCCGTCTGATGTCTATCATTGTCGACGACGGAATCTTGCATAAAGATATCAACTACATTTTGAAAATTGGATTGGCCATGATCGGATTAGCGATCGTTGCTATCGTTGCCAATTTATGCAACATCTATTACTCTGCACACGCGTCGGTGGGTTTTGCGACGAATCTCCGGACGGCCTTGTTTCGAAAAATACAATCCTTTGCTTTTGCGGATACCGATTATTTCAGTTCGGCCTCGCTAACAACACGGCTCACCAACGACACCAATATGATGCAGCAAGTCATGATGATGTGCTTGCGTATGCTTCTAAGAGCACCCCTTATGATGGTTTTTGCCATTATCTTTGCAGTTTCTATTAATAAGGATCTGTCCATCGTGATGGCCATTGCATTGCCTATATTGGCCTTAAGTATTTTTATTTTATTACGCAAAGGACTCCCCTTTTTTATCAAGATGCAGCAGGCAGTTGACCGTGTCAATAGTGTTGTGCAGGAAAATCTACTCAATGTGCGGGTAGTAAAAGCTTTTGTACGACAGGATTTTGAGAAAAAGAAATTCGACAAAGTGAATTTCGATCTGATGGATGTTGCCACCAAAGCTTCGAGCATCGTTGTCCTTATCATGCCTGTCATGCAATTGGTGATGGGTTTGTCGCTTGTTGCCGTGACCTGGTTTGGCGGACAAAAAGTAATGACCGGAACGCTTGCGCTGGGTGGATTGATGTCATTTCTAAGTTATATCACGCAAATCCTTATTTCTTTGATGCTACTTTCATTGACTTTCATGATGATTTCAAGGGCAATCGCTTCTGGCGATAGAATTGAAGAAGTTTTAGAGAAACAACCCTCCTTAACGGATACTGCGGAAGGCCTCCAAAATAGATACGCCATCACAACGGGACGGATCGCATTTAAGCAAGTCACTTTCCGTTATAACTTACAAAGTGAAAAACCCAACCTTGACAATATTAGCTTCGAAGTAAAGCCTGCGACTATCCTAGCAATCATAGGTGGCACAGGTTCGGGAAAGAGCACTTT
Source organism: uncultured Sphingobacterium sp. (assembly GCF_964277905.1). NCBI lineage: Bacteria > Pseudomonadati > Bacteroidota > Sphingobacteriia > Sphingobacteriales > Sphingobacteriaceae > Sphingobacterium > uncultured Sphingobacterium sp. The sequence goes on along the minus strand of NZ_CAXYKD010000048.1, from coordinate 429,619 downwards.
GGTACAATTAATTCCACGATTATATGATGTGTCTGAAGGTGCCGTTTTAGTAGATGGCATCGATGTCAGAAATTACCAACTACAGGAACTGCGCAGCCAGATTGCGATTGTGTTGCAGCAGAACCAACTTTTTTCAGGAACGATTTTAGAAAATCTCAAATGGGGAAATGAGCAGGCAACAGAAGAGGATATTTACGCTGCCGCTAGGATTGCCTGTGCAGACGATTTTATACGCTCCTTTCCCAGCGGCTATCAGACACTACTGGGACAAGGAGGCGTCAATGTTTCAGGAGGACAAAAACAACGCATATGTATTGCCAGGGCTTTATTGAAGAAACCTAAAATCTTGATTATGGACGACAGTACAAGTGCTGTGGACATCGATACCGATAGAAAAATACGTGAAGGTTTAAAAAATTATCTGCAGAACACCACCCTATTGATTATCGCGCAGCGTATTTCGAGCGTCATGCATGCCGACCAAATATTGGTCATGGAAGAAGGCCGCATTGTCGGTTCTGGATCACACGATGTACTTCTGCAAACAAATACCAGCTATCAGGAAATTTATCAGTCACAACACCTGCAAAAAGAAGAAGCCTAATGAGTACCTCAAACAAATCCATTCCCGTGAGTTTACCTGGCCCCGGTAGTTCAAGACGCATTAAAAATGAAAAGCCTCAACAGGGATTTAAAGCTTTATGGCGATTGATGCGCTACCTTTCTTCGCAACGGCTGATGCTCCTGCTGATTTTAATTTCACTTTTGCTGGGAACTGCAGGGACACTGGCAGGCAACTACCTTTTACGGCCTGCGATCAACAATTATGTCCTCAAAAAAGATATTGTTGGTCTAGGACATATTGCCCTGGTCATGATCGGAATTTATATCGCTACAGGAATTTTCAACATGTTGCAATACCGACTGACCATAAAAGTGGCACAGAAAACGATTTCTAACCTCCGAAATGATCTGTTCGACCGCATGCAGTACCTCCCTTTGCAATTTTACGATACCCATCAGCATGGTGATCTGATGAGTCGCTTCACCAATGACATGGATACAGTAAGCGATGCCCTGAATAATAGTATCACACAGCTTTTAATCAGCTCAATTACTTTGTTGGGGACACTCGCCCTCATGCTGTATATCAGCCCTATCCTATCGATTATTGCATTGATCATGATTCCGCTGATGTTATATCTGGCGAAACTGATCATCAACAAGAGCAAGAGTTTTTTTGCCGCCAACCAAGCTGCGCTCGGCAATGCCAATGGCTATGTGGAGGAAATGATCAGCGGACAAAAGGTAGTGAAGGTTTTTGGCCACGAAAACGCTGCCATCGAACAATTTGAGCAGCTTAATCAGGTACTGCGGGAAAAAGCAACAAAGGCCCAGTTTTATTCTGGAATGATGATGCCTTTGATGGCGAATATGAGCACCATTAATTACGCGCTGACTACCATCGCAGGTGGTATTCTAGTGATCACACGTGGATTTGATTTAGGGGGGTTAACTGCATTTTTACAGTATGCACGGCAATTTGGACGGCCTGTAAACGAGATTTCCAGCCAATACAACAGCTTACAGGCAGCTCTTGCGGGCGCAGAACGTATTTTTGCCGTTATTGACACTGCTCCTGAAAGTGAAACGATAGATCCATTGCCAATGCCGGCTCCGATTCAGGGCCAAGTGACACTATCGCATGTAAATTTTGGCTATGTACCCGAAAAACAGGTTTTATTTGATATTGACATCGACGTAAAACCAGGACAAAAGATCGCTTTCGTGGGTGAGACCGGCGCCGGCAAGTCGACAATTATCAATTTGCTACCTCGCTTCTACCCTTTGCTATCCGGGGATATTCTTTTAGACAAGACATCTATTTTTAAGTTGGATCGCAATGAACTGCGTAAAAAACTGTCTATCGTATTTCAGGACACCCATTTGTTTACCGATACGGTCATGGAAAACATCCGTTATGGCAGGCTCACCGCAACGGATGATGAAGTGATAGCGGCAGCAAAGCTTGCTGCCGCAGATAGCTTTATCATGCAACTGCCACAAGGGTATAAAACCGAATTGACCAATGACGGGGCCAATCTGAGTCAGGGACAGCGGCAGTTAATTAACATCGCCCGGGCAACTGTGGCCAATACGCCAATCTTAATATTGGATGAGGCGACCAGCTCAATCGATACACGCACTGAAATTGCTATTCAGGAAGGTATTGACCGGTTAATGCAAGACAAAACAAGCTTCGTCATTGCCCATAGACTCTCGACCATAAGGAATGCCGACGTAATCTGTCTGATCGAAAAAGGGAGAATCGCCGAGTTCGGTTCGCATGTAGAACTCTTAAAGCAAAAAGGTAAATATTATCGTTTGTATATGGGACAGTTTGACTGATCATTTCGAGATTTTAATACGATACTCCTTTCATGACAGAAGCCTTGTTTTGAAAAATACTGCAGCTTACGAAATACAAGTTCATCGATTTTCTGAAAGATGGCTACAACATTCTGACATTTGGATACATCTGCGGGCAACTTTACACAGAACTTTGTCTCAAGAAAAAAAAGATTATGAAAGTATTTATAACTGGAGCTTCGGGCTTTATAGGTTCAGCAGTCGTTCAAGAAATGATCGATGCGGGACATCAAGTAACTGGTTTAGCACGCTCAGAAAAATCAGCAGAGATAATCGCCAATTTGGGTGCTAAGGTAATCCGTGGCGATCTTCAGCACTTGGATATATTAAAACAAGCCGCTTCAAACGCCGACGCCGTCATCCATACGGGGTTTTCCCACGATTTGATGTTTGCAAATGAATATGCAAAAGCTGCCGAAATTGATATCAATGCGATCAATGCCATGGGCGAAGTGCTGCTCGGTACACAAAAATCGCTTGTCGTTACAGCTGGAACCTTGGGTCTACCACTTATCAACGGGTTCGTCACAGAGGAAAGTACACTTCTAAATTCACCGAGAGGTTCAGAACCTTCGGCAATGGCCCTGGCAGCAAAAGGTGTCCATGCTTCAGTGGTTCGCTTACCACCCTCTGTTCACGGCAGCAGTGATCTTGGCTTTATGGCAGGCTTCACATCAAGTCTGATCCAATTTGCACGCGATCATGGTGTTTCGACCTATCCCTTAAATGGGGACAATCGTTGGCCAGCAGTTCATCGTTTAGACGCTGCAAAAGTTTTCTGCAAGGCGGCCGAGAAAGCCGAAATTGGGGCATTGTACAACGCTATTGGTGAAACTGGCATTAAAATCAGTGCAATTGCTGAACTGATCGGCACGAAATTACATTTGCCTGTTACTTCATTACGGGGTGAAGATATTGTCAAACATTTCCAATGGCTGAGCCATTTCATCACCTTCGATAGCCCGGCGACAAGTTTTGAGACACAGCAGCAATTAGATTGGTCGCCTACGCATATCGGTTTATTGGAAGATGTTCATCAGAATTATTTATAAATTTGTTATATGCCACAAAGTCGAACACAGCGTATAAAAACGATCAGTGAATTTCATCAATTAAGAGGTTTACCACAGCCTGAGCATCCATTGCTCAGTGTTGTGGACTATTCAAAGATGAAACGTTCTCCTTTGGATGATGCTTCGGCCTTATTGTTTGATTTTTATGTCATTTCCAATAAAAGGGGCATCACAGGCAAAATGCGCTATGGGCAGCAGCTATTTGATTTTGACAACGGTGTACTCGGCTTTATGTCGCCCAATCAATTGCTGAAACTGGAAGAAAATGACGCTGTTACCAACGTAAACCGAAGCGGGTGGATGTTGCTTATTCATCCAGACTTTTTATGGAATACCACATTGGCGAAAACCATTAAAGAGCATGAATTCTTCGATTATTCGGCAAATGAAGCTTTATTTCTTTCAGAAAGTGAAGAGAAAACACTAAACGATATTATTGGAAATATCCAACGGGAATATCGAGCAAATATGGACAAATTCAGCAAGAACATTATTGTATCAAACCTCGAAACATTACTGAATTATTCGGAGCGTTTTTACAACCGACAATTCCTGACGCGAGAGAAAGCCAATAATCAGGTTTTAAATCGCCTGGAAGAACTGCTGAATGCTTATTTTTCTACAGATGGTTTGATCTCAAATGGTCTTCCATCCGTTCAATATATCGCAGATAACTTAAATATTTCCTCTAAGTATCTCAGCAGTTTGCTTAAAGTACTAACGGGGCAAAGTACCCAACAGCATATTCACGAAAAACTGATTGAAAAAGCAAAGGAGAAATTGTCAACAACGGCACTTTCCGTTAGTCAAATCGCCTATGAATTAGGCTTTGAACATTCACAGTCATTCAGCAAATTGTTTAAAACAAAAACCAAACTTTCGCCCCTAGAATTTAGAGCCGGATTTCACTACGCTACTGAAAGCTAACGAAAACCATCGAATAACCATTGGATATGGGAGAAATGACCCATCTGGGCATGGACATTATAATTTAAGAGGTGAAGATCAAAAAAAAACAGCAGACCGCACAATGTCTATTGCCAGTTCTGCTGTTTGAATCAAAAGTTATTTTTCTTTTTGATCTTTAAATGCATCCTTAATCGCTTTTGTCTCTTCGGCAGTCTTAGCACTTATTTTATCTTTATACTTATCAAATTCATCAGAGACCTTATCAGCCACATGGCCTGCTGTCTCGCTAATTGAGGATGACACATGATCATACTCTTCTTTCACTTTATCGGCTACTTCGTCATATTTATGTTTTGCCTGCTCTTTGAGATCCCTTGTTTTTGCCTTGATTTTCTTTCGCGTTTTTCTTCCACTATTCGGTGCCACCAATACACCTACCAATGTACCAAGTGCCGCTCCCGCCACCATTGCCAGAAGTAATCCCGTTGAATTATTTTTTCCGCCGCACATCTTTAATTTCTTTAAACAATCGTAATTAAGCATATATTTCAAAATGATTATGTTGTTAAAACTCTTACAAATTCTAACAATAAAAGCAAAAGATTAGTTTGTCATATTTTAAATAATGTACAACAAACTAGATTACAGCATCACATGAATCGAAAGGCGCTAAAGATGAGCGTGCGAGAACGGCTTGGATCAAATAGATCTACTGGATTCGACTTTTTGGTTCTGCCCCCAATTCAGTGTTGATTTTCTTTTGTTTGAAGTATTGAAAAATGACTGCAATAATAAAAAGCACAAAAAGGAAAAGAAGGGTCTGTCCAATAATTGGATCATTTATATCCGTTGCCAAGGGACGTCCGACTGGAACTCTGGTAAAGGTCTCATTAACAGCAGGCACCAGCGACAAGAAAAAACTGAATGACCATAGAAAATTCTCAAAATACCGGGCCTTCGTACTACTTTTCTTTGTTGCGTGCAGCCAATAGGCCACCGTGACAAGAACCAAGATGAAGAGTGAAAAAACATGCCCGGCATTGAAGCCACCCTGTTTCGAAATTCCTAATGCCGTAAGAGAAGTGATGGCTGTCGCATAAAAATATAACTTCCCCGATAATACTTTAAGATTGATCTTGCCATAGCTGATAAAACCTAATACAGCGCCTAAAAGTGCTGTAAGACCAATAACTGTGTGGAAAACTCCTAAACCTGATAAATTCATTTTTTCTATTTTTAATGTTGATAATTTCAAAAAAATGTTCCTGTAATGTAAGGTCGTTGTCAGGCTTTCACGGCACAATCCATGGAATAACAACCCTTTAATGGAACACTACAAAGTTGCAATAGAATAAGAAAAATGGTTTTTTGATTTCGTTCAAAGATTTGATATTTTAGTTCAAATAACAGGACTACAATCTTATTGGAGAAAACTTGGTCCCCTCGATAAAAATGGAATACCATATACAAATGACCATTGGTTTTTAGTTGCTTTTAAGCTGTCGACGATAATTTGTTGGCGATATGTGGTATTTGTCACTAAAACTCTTTGTAAATGTTGCGAGGTCGTTAAATCCACAGTTAAAGGCAATTTCGGAAACACGCTGATTGGAAACCAAAAGGAGCTCTGCCGCCTTTTCGAGCTTCTTATTTTTGATGTAGCTGGCAGGTGTATCATGATATAATTTGGCAAACTCTCTTTTAAATGAAGAAACACTCAGATTATTCTGTTCCGCAAGCTGCTCAATGGTCAATTGAGAAAAGAGATTGGCTTCAATGATCTGTTTAAACGAATAGGTACTTGAAGAAAAAAGCTGTGATAATATCACCCGTATGACCGACGCGTTTCTCGTTTGGGACAGGAGCAATATAATTTCTTTTAATTTGAGCACCAGTATATCTTCATTGATCAATGAAGGATTTTCAAAATAGAACAGCAAGCCTTCCACATATTTCTGGATCAGGAAATCATTGTCAATTTTTTCTTTTGATTGGTTTGAAATGATATTTTCGGGTTCAAGCAGCAACGAAGGTAACTCTCTATCGTAAACTTTCTTCAAGGTATCTGGATAAAAAGTGACGATTAACAGCTGACAATCTTGCGATGGATTCACATCTTGGATTCGCTTTCCAGAATTAATACAATTCAGCAATAAGGAATAATGCTTCACAATAGTTAGCTCTTCGTCATTTGCTTGGTATTGCATCTCCCCTTCCAGCACATAGAGGAAGCAAGCCTGTTCCGCTACTGGAAATTCAAATGTAAATGGTGCCTTCAAAGCAATTTTTTGCATCATCGGTCTTCCAAATAGCTCATACTTTTTGTAATCATTTACCATTGTGCCGCTCAATTTCTCAAATTTAACGATTGAGTTCCGTATAATTAAAATGATGGTTGTGCAATAGAGTCTTATTTTCTAAATTTCCGTTAAAATAGATTCATCCAATCGATGCATTTTAAATTGGTTAAACACCTGTTGATATTAGTCTAAATTTACGTCTATTTTGACACCAAGATTCTTGCAGCTTGCCTTTAAAACATGATCTACCCAAATGCATAACATAGGCTGTTTTCCTGGTTTGTTTTGATCCCAGTCTTCTTTCCAGACAATGTCGATAGTTTTCCCGTGATAGTCTAAGTTTCCGAGGTAAAAATAATCCATTTTGCCCGCAGGTATCAGTGGCTGAAGCTGAAAGCTGTTGTGATGGGTAGCCTTAAAGCCAATGAGATCTGCTATGATCATGTCAGGATAGGTTGAATGAAAATAATCATTCTGTCCACCAAATTGCTCGCCATCACTTGGTATATACCATTCACCGATATTTGGGTGGGTATAACCGTGAAGTCGGGTAAGCTTCATAATTTGTTCGTAAAGGGTCTCTTTGTCCTGCGCAGTGATTTGATTCTTATAATTTCTTAAATAGTTGCTGTATGCTTTATAGACGACCGAGTTTTGAAAAGGCCATCCTCTGCCGTTCCAGGCATAAGCCTGCTCATTGTAATAGGGGTGTTGCCTCTCGGCCGTGGTCATTCCTTTGTGGTTATTGAAACCTTTTTCAGAAGTAAACATCGCCCAAGCTACTTCATACTTTTTATTGTCCTCAGGCAGTATCATATTGAAATACCAGGGGGTATAACCAACGGATTCCCGCACCCGCGCTTCGTAATCCCGTACACCATAGGCGTTGTCACCAGCTGTTAAGGTATTAAAAAAACCATCATCTGAATTCCAAAGTGTCCGAAGAAATTTCTGCTGTATTTCCTGGCTTCTGACCTTATAGTAATCTGCTTTCGCCTTATTCTTAATCGAAGGATGTTGTTGCTGTTCCAGTCTATAGAGATTGTACAATGCGTTGTTATTTCCAAAGGAATAACTTCCAACGGATGGGCGCACCAAATAAAAATCAGGATAACCTTTGGTAAAGGCTAATGGAAAGTCCCTCGCTGCAGTCGTATTTGCCGCCTTGTCTGTCGTCCCCCAACCTAAATAGAGATCTCTCCATGTACTATCGGTATAAATAGCATAAGGTCCTTTACTTTCAATTAAGCCAAGTACCGCCGAAAGGCTGAATTCCATACCATCGTACAGATCCAGAATTTTGTACATGCCGTCGGTCTTCGCATTTGGATTTTTTACAGTGAATAGGCTATCCAAAAGGTGCTGATGGGTCTCCATTGCGGGAAGCATCTTTTGCGTCCAGGCCTGATCGGGATGAATTTTTAAAAATGATTCAATACCATCGACCATCCAGCTGGAAAAATGAACACTTTCGGGCCTGCTCAAGTGGGTCAAAAAATTACCGTTTTCCCGTTGATTTATTTTGGAAGCTGATCCAAGCATAAAATATTCGGCATAAGATCGAAGGTATTTTGGATCACGAAGCCAACGTACATCGTAAAACTGATGCGCTGTTGGGCAGGTAATCGCTCCACTCAAGGATCCCCAGGCGGGATACCCGAAAAATTCTGTTATAACCCAATATTTCTTTGAATCATGTGGATCGTAATAATCCCGAAGATGCTTGCTGATCATCCACCAACGATAATTATACACGCGACTTAGGGTATCGTTGGAACTCTCAAAATACGGAATGTTATTGACCAAGAATTCTTTGTTGTTGGATTCGTCAAAAGCACCGTCCGATTTTGGCCGGTGCTCGTAAGCATTGAACTCCTTTATATTGTCTGTTAGGTTATTTTTTGCCACTTCCTTTAAACGATCAAGTTCATGGCGATATATCGATTCCTGCTTACCCGAAAATCCTCGATTACTCGAACAGGAAAAAAGAACACCTAGAACCAAAAAGGCTGTGCTGCTTAAAACAATAGATTTTAGAAAAACGGAGCGATGTTGTCTTTTCATGTGGCTATATGGAATAGAACGAATTTATAGTTGATCTGCTATAACTTAAAAATTAGTATTAACGTCCATCCGAAAGAATCAACAGGAGATTGATCGGCTTTCATCGCAGTAATTTTCTACAGGGCAATTCTTGATGAAGTTAAACACAAGATCTAATCCAAAGCAATAACAAACAAAGGACTAATCAACAGAATTTTTATGACAATTCAGCATGGTGGAACAAATCGGCGTAAAATTGATACAATGTATCATATTGTACCAATTTGAGCTCATACTTTATCGTTCAAAATAGATAACAATGCATGTAAATCTGCCCCCCTTAAAAAGTCTTTAGCAGCAATCCAGCCATCAGCTTGATAGTATAAGCAATGAATTGGGTTGGACAAGCATAAAAATGGAGTGCATCTACGCAAAAAAGCCCGACAAGTTGTCGGGCTTTCCATGAAATTAAGGGTAATATTTTGATCAGACGATGATCGGAATATCGACATTTCCAGTGGAAACGTCTGAATTGAGTAGCTGGGTCACGATTCCTTTTTGCACAAGAAGGAGTAGAATCAAATCGCTGACCCTGCCTTTAGTCTTCACGAACAAATAAGTTAAATGATCGTCCAGATAAATCGCAGTAAATAAAATTCCGGGAACCCTTAGGTTCAGGTAATCCAAAACTTCTTTCTTCTTCGTCAGTACCGTACTACTGATCGAAAATGTATGTACAAAATGGCTCATCTTATTTTTTTATTATTCTCTTTAATTAAAAAAACCTAAATTCGATTGAATCCTGTATGTCTGCCCTGATATGGCAGACATACCGATAAAGTTCATCTAGCCGATCGATGATCATGACTGATTTGTCCATATTTTCAAGTTGAAGTGCCAGATGATCTAAAAAATCCAAATTTGCATCGACGAGCACAAACTCCTGATATTTTCCAATAAACTCATGTCTTATCGTAAGCTCCGGTGGTCTGGTGCTTGGATTTATCAAAATACAAATACTCTTTTTCATCCTATCAAGCGTTCATTTTATAACCAGCCTCCGCCCAAAGAGCGATACAGTATGGCTATGCTATTAAGTTTTTGAGCTTGGACTGTTGCTAGATCAATTTCTGCCTGCAGTCGGTTCGTTTGTGCAATAATCACTTCCAGATAAGTACCTTCATTATATTTATAAAGCAGCAGTGACTTGTCAACAATTTCCCGAGACTGTTTGATAACATCCGCAGCAATTAAACGCTGTTCATCCAATTTTTGAATTTTCACCAATGCGTCGGAAACCTCGGCCACACCCAAGATTACGGCTTGTTTAAACTGGATTTCAGCCTGTTCTGCCATGATCTTGGATTGTTCATATTTTGTCTTTAGTTGGCGACCATTAAATATTGGCTGCGTAATCGCACCCGCCGCAGTTCCAAAAAGCGCACCAGGAATAGTAAACCAATTACTTGCTTTAAAAGAGTTAAGGCCCCCCTGCGCTGTGATGTTCAATCCCGGATACATGCTCACCCGCGCAAAGTGAACTCCGAGATAACTCTTTCGAAGATCCAGTTCTTTCGAACGCACATCAGGTCTAAAGCTCAACAATGCAGCGGGAATACCCGCAGCAAGCTGATTGGGTACATAAACTTCATCCAAGCCTTTTTCCCTTTCAATGCGCCGCGGATAATTTCCCACAAGTACATTAAGCGCATTTTCCTGTATCGCAATTGCGCCTTCAATATCCGGTATCCGCTTGGATACCTGCTCTTTCACCAAAAACTGCTGCTGTACGGCCAAGGCCGTTGTCATCCCGAGATGCTGTTGTTTCACTAATATCTGCCAAGTACTGTCGGCAAAAGATAAATTTTCCTTCGTTATGGCCAGTTGCTTATCGAGCATGAGGAGATTATAGTAAGCCTGCACAATCTCGGCGACCAGTCTAGTTTTTACCGCATTGGCTGCTTCCTTCGTTTTTAACAGCTCGATAACGGCATCCTGCTTCTGAGCTTTGAGCTTGCCCCAGATATCCAGTTCCCAAGAAATATTGACCGCACTGGTGTAATCGGTCGTATAATGCTGCCCCATAAACTGGGACGCCATCATGCCGTTCATACTATTATTGGATGGTCTATTAATACTGGCATTTACCAAACTGGCATTCACAACCGGCGCATAAACCCATTTCGACTGCTTAAACCCCTCGGAAGCAATAGCAATCTGTTTTATCGCGACTTGAAGATCATTGTTTTTGGCCATACCCAAATCTATTAATTCGACAAGCACGGGATCCTTGAAGAAATCCCTATAAGTCATTTTAGCCACACTGCTATCTGCCGGAACAAAGTTATTGTCAAAAGACTCGGGCAGTGCCAGATCCGTTTTTTTAGCTTGCTGCACCGCACATGAATCAAGCAGAACAATTGACAGCAAGGCAGCAAGGGGCATCAATTTTATTTGTTTCATTGTATACATTCACACTAATTTTTAAAATTCCCATTCTGTGTCGTCTTTCACTTTACCACTCATTTTTTCCTGGAAGAATTGGAAGATAACAAAAAGCAAAGGAGTCAAGAACAAGCCTAAGCAGGTACCAACCAACATGCCGAAGATTGCTGCATAACCAATGGAATGATTCCCCATGGCTGATGGTCCCGTCACAAATATCAAGGGTACAATCCCTGTCATAAAGGCAAGTGAAGTCATCAAGATCGGGCGAAAACGAGCCTTTGCTCCTTCCACCGCCGCTGCCACCAAACTTTTGCCCGCCTGACGTCGTTGTGAGGCGAACTCGACTATCAGGATTCCATTTTTAGCCAACAGACCAATCAGCATCACCATAGCGATCTGCACATAGATATTATTCGCAATTCCTGCAAAGCCTATTCCGAGGAATACGCCCGACAGTCCAACGGGAATAGCTAGCAATACGGCAAATGGGAGGATATAACTTTCATACTGCGCAGATAACAGAAAGTAAACAAAAACGATGCACAGGATAAAAATGATGGTTGACTGTGCGGTAGACGTACTTTCTTCTCGGCTCATTCCTTTATAATCATAGGTATAACCTGGAGGCAGCACCTGTTGACCAACTTCCTTAATGGCTTGCATAGCTTGTCCAGTACTAAATCCGGGAGCCGGCATAACGGTCAGATTTGAAGCGTTAAACAGATTAAAACGCTCCACCACTTCTGGCCCTGTAATGGCCTTTAGCGTCACCACCGTATTGACAGGAACCATCTCTTGGTTGGCATTTTTGACAAAGATGCTATTCAGCGACTTTTCATCCGCACGTGTATCAGGCATTGCCTGGACAAGCACTCTGTAATACTTCCCAAAGCGATTGAGATCCGAAGCCTGAATACTTCCGTAATAGCCTTGCATCACCTGAAGAACATCGCGTACAGCTAAACCAAGCTGTGCAGCTTTTGCTTCGTCTACCACCACTTCATATTGTGGATAAGAGACATCAAAAGTCGTAAAAGCAACGGCAATCTCCGGTCGCTGCATCAAGGCTCCCATCATGCCGTAGGAGATATTTCCCAAGTTTTGTAAAGACGCATTGGTGCGGTCCTGTAAAACGAGCTCCATGCCACTAGAATTACCGAACCCCTCTACCGTTGGGGTATTCAGCACCAGAAAATTCGCCCGTTTATCTCCCGAAAGCATGCCCTGCAATTGCCCCATGACAGCGCCCAAATCCTTAACTTCTCCCCGTTCTTTTACATCTTTTAACCGAATAAAAAATGTGCCGGCTGCGGAAGACATTGCACCGGAGAATAAGCTCAGACCATTCACCGAAATAACCTCCCGAACAGCAGGATGTGCAACGAGCTTATGTTCTGTATCGGACATCAGTTTGGTCGTACGATCCTTGGATGTACCAGCAGCCAGATTGGCCGTCACGATAATAAAAGACTGGTCTTCATCAGGTATAAAGCCCTTTGGTGTCCGCAAAGAAAACCAGGCAAACAGACCTGCAAAGGCGAGCAATATTCCTATGCCAATCCATTTTTTCTTGATCAGAAAGAGTACTGATTTGCCATAGCGGAAAGTCAGTTTATCGAACCCAGCATTGAAAGCGGTAAAGAAACGCTGTTTAAAGTTCAGTTTCTCCTGGGCATGACCGTCATGGCTCTTAAGCAACAAGGCACACAAAGCTGGACTAAGCGTCAATGCATTCACTGCTGAGATAACAATGGCGATCGCCAGCGTCAATGCGAACTGTTTATAAAATAACCCCGTTGATCCCTCCATAAAGGCAACTGGAACAAACACAGCCGACATCACCAAGGTAATCGATACAATTGCTCCGGAGATTTCTCCCATAGCGGATACCGTAGCCGCCTTGGGCCCCAGCTTGCGGCGTTCCATCTTCGCATGCACAGCCTCGACAACGACAATAGCATCATCGACCACAATACCAATGGCCAGCACCAAAGCAAATAGGGTCAGAATATTGATGGAGAACCCAAAAATATGCATAAAGAAAAATGTTCCCACAATGGATACCGGAACGGCGATTGCAGGAATCAATGTCGAACGAAAATCCTGTAAAAAAATAAAGACAACGATAAAGACCAGAATAAACGCCTCAATTAGTGTCTTTATCACCTGCTTGATAGACTGATCCAAGGACTCTTTCGTGGCATACGGAATTTTATACTCCATTTTGCCCGGAAAAGATTTTGAAAGTTCTTCCATCCGATTTTGCAAGGCGATCTGAACCTCATTAGCATTTGAACCACTCATCTGAAATATCGCCATGGTGACCGAGGGCTTTGTATTGTAGTTGGACTGTACAGTGTAACTGTAGGCAGCAAATTCAACCCGCGCTAGGTCCTTAAGCCGAAGAACTGAACCATCATTCTGTGCTTTCACAATGATGTTCTCATATTGCTCCGGCTCCGTAAACTTCCCTTTATACCGCATGACATATTCTTTCACCTCGGTAGACTGTTCGCCAAACCGCCCCGGAGCAGCCTCTAAATTTTGCGCCTGTATCGCTGCCGAAACATCGTTGGGAGTCAAATTGTAGGCATTTAGTTTATCTGGATCTAACCATATCCGCATCGAGTAGTCTTTGTTTCCATAGACCATGGCATCTCCAACGCCCTTGATACGTTTTAATTCGGGTACAATATTGATTTTAGTATAGTTTTCCAGAAATAGATCGTCCATGCTACCATCCTCGCTGGTCAGCGTTACCATTGCAATCATACTATTCTGTCTCTTTATGGTCGTTATACCACTCTGTATAACTTCTGCTGGTAGTTGGTTGGTCACCTGGGAAACCCTATTTTGCACATTGATGGCCGCCTGATCCGGATCTGTACCCAATTTAAAAATCACAGTAATGGTCAGCGTACCATCATTACTGGCCACAGAGCTTATGTAATCCATATTTTCAACCCCATTGATCGCATTTTCCAATGGTGGCGCCACGGAGCGGCCGATCGTTTCAGCATTTGCACCGGGATAAACAGCTGTTACAGTCACTGTCGGTGGTGCAATGTCAGGAAATTTGGTAATGGGAAGGCTCAGCATTCCCACACCCCCCAAGATAACAAGCAATACGGAGATCACCGTCGCCAATACGGGACGTTTTATAATTTGTTTTAACATGAAAATCGACTAGTTTATTTGTGTTCAATCGGGGACTTTTCGACGACTGGCATTCCTGCCTGTAAACGTTCAAAACCTTGAGCAATGTACCTATCCCCTGCTTTCAGCCCACTGGATAGGATAAAGTTATCGCCGGACTTGCCAGAGACCGCGACAGGCAATTGCACTACTTTTCCGTCTTTGTCTGCCGTATAGACAAAAATTTTGTCTTGATAGGTTACTGTGGAGGCAATTGGTAATAATGGAACCTGCATAATATTTCGCTCCAAAAGAACTTTGCCGGTATTTCCGCTGCGCAGGATATCCTTCGGATTATCAAATTTAGCCCGTAGGGTTATTGAACCTGTTGATTTATTAAACTGCCCTTCTACGGCATCAATTTTCCCTTTCAAATCATAAGGACGACCATCCGATAGCAATAAAGTAACTAGGCTTGTACCCTTTAGCTTCTCTGCGATCGAATTTCCCGGATGCTGATTTTGGAAGGCCACAAAATCATTTTCACTGAGGCTGAAGTAAGCATAGACCTGTTGATTATCCGAAATTAAGGTCAGGGCCTGTTGATTTGTTGGGGACAATAAACTTCCTAAACGATAATTAAACCTCCCCACATAACCACTGACAGGTGCTTTAATCAACGCAAAGTCAATGTTGATCTGTGCCGATTGAATGGCAGATTCAGCTTGTGCCACGGCTGCTTTGGCTCCAAGATAGACCGCATTTGCTTCCTGCACTTGCAGTTCTGACACAATTTTATTGCGAACAAGTTCTATTTTTCGGTCCAGTTCTATCTTGGCAGTTATCAGACTTGCTGAAGCAGACTGCAAAGAGGCTTTCGCATTGTTTAGCTGTTCTCGATATACGCGGTCTTCCACCTTAAAAAGTGGCTGCCCAGCTTTTACATAAGCCCCCTCATCTATATAAATTTTACTCAGGTAACCGGTCACTTGTGGCCTAATCTCAATATTTGAGCGGCCTTCAATGGCACAGGTATATTCATTTTTCACCTCTGCATCGCCAGTTTTAACAGCAGCAAAGTTGACCTCCGTCGGTCCCCCTGGATACCCACCTTCACCAGGTCGATTGCTGCATGACATGAACAGCAGGGGCACAAGATAGAGTGTCGATGATTTAACAACGAAATTTCGCTTCATAAGTATATTATTGCTTTATTTATTCAGTGTTTACAAAATTACTGATAATTAAAACTATATAACTTAACGTTAAGACTCCATTTCTTGTCAAAAAGACAACAGTGAAACATCTGAATTTCCGAATGCGCTAAAAAATTCTTACAACATCGACCATTAAAGACACTAAAATGACATTTTTAATTTTTTATAAAATGAAAGCGAGCATTAATAATTAGAAAACAGCAAGAAAATAACAGAGAAATAATAAATCTTATTAATTAATATTAAGTGCATAAATTTAAAACTCTGCACTTACTTTATAGCAGCTCGGATTTTTGCCCGTCAGTTTTTTAAAGAATTTGCTGAACGTAGCCTGATCTGCGAATGAAAGCTTCACGGCGACATCTTTAACGCTGAACTTATTATTTTTCAACAGTACCTTCGCCTCGATAAGCAGCACATTATTGATAATCTCCTTGGGGCTTTTGGTCAAGGTTGTATTCAGCACCTTAGTTAAATACTTTCTGCTGATTGCCAGCTTATCGGCATAGAATTGTACATCGTGATTGTTAACGTAGTGCTCATTGACCAGATTAAAGAAATCTGCTGTAATAGCTTCAAGTCGAGGGGAAATATGACTTTGCTGTTCAAGATACCTGTTAAAATTCTGCACTTCATACATCAACAGTGAAAAATGGTGCCATATCATATCGTTGGAATAGTCAATCCGGTCGCGACTAACATTCAGGAACCCGAGCTGGGTGATATGGTAGTCGATTCTAAAGAAGATCTTTTCCTGTTTTGATAAGATATAAAACGGCGTACTGGAGAAACTTTTCAGAATATCGTTGGTTTTATAATTGAAGCCTGCCTCCTCGATCAATTTCTGTGTAAAATAAATACTTTTCATCTGCATATCCGGTGATATGGTGTGGATTACAAAAGCCTCCATAGGACCGCAGAATAAAACATCTCCAGCTGAGGCTACGAATTTCCGCGCGCCAACACTAAACTCAACGGTCCCCCGTTTGATCAAAATCAGCGCATAATATTCTGAACGGTAATAGAAATCAAGGTACAGCGAAAAATTTGCCGCATCTTCCTCGGCGACTAAATAATGGTTGTTTTTTACCGGAAACAAGGAGGTCCCTAATGCATTACTTAACTGCATTAACGTTACGGTTTTTAGATCAACAAATTTTGTTCCCATAAGATGCTTATACCAATAAATTAGAGATCCCATTTGATTCGTAATAGACCAGATTACATTCTTGAAACGGGATAAGTGAAAGAGGAAAATAGCGGAGCTAAATTAACCAATAGGCTGCTCTTTTTTTGAGTTAAAAAAGAAATATTTCTTTCAGATGACCTTAAGGGCACCCTATATAAGCTACTTTTTCGGCTGGTCTCGTTAGGATTTTTCCTGGATAAATTTTTCGATATTCCGGGCTTGAGCCTAAAATATTATGAAAGAGGATGGTATTTTTTTTGCAAAAAAATAAATATTCCCATTTTCACATAAAAAAGTATCTTTTTCATATTCTTTCTACTGCTATTCTAAGTTACATTTGCCTCATAAGTAAACTTGACTCAAAAGAAGTAATTGCTGAAATGAATGGAGATGCCTATCTCATCATTTTAAATTTCTGAATTGATTCGATAAGAATACTGTAAAAAGAATCCTACAATACTACACTGAAAAACATTTTGTGGAACGATGCTGTCGTTCCACATTTTTAATCTATTAAATCGGTTTCCCCCCAACCTTCTACGACAGCCACTTTAGCTTGCTCGCCGTCTTTTTCATACTTTAGTCCCCGGTAGTTCCTTCCGTTGTCATTTCAATTTTATGGATTGTACCGTCTGCACGGTAATTTAGGGTATCTATGCAAATCGAACGGCTAAAACTGCCTCCATCTGGGTTAATCCCCCCATTATGGTAAATGAAATACCATTGGTTTTTAAAAGGGACAATTGCTTGATGGTTCGTATTGCTATTGCCTGCTATTTCATTCAGAATCCCTTTATACACATAGGGACCTTCGATCTTATCGGCCATGGCATAAGCGATCTTCTCCGGAAATTCCGTGGCATAACTCAAATAATATTTTCCATTGTGCTTGTGAACCCACGGTGCTTCCGTAAAAGCCAGTCCTTCAAAATTCAATTGCTTTACTTCGCCATCAATCTCAACCATATTTTCCTTGAGCTTTGCGTAGTAGCACTCACGGTTACCCCAGAAAATCCAGGCTTGGCCATCGTCATCAATAAAAACAGCCGGGTCGATACAGGCCCAAGAATGGGAAGAAGCAAAACAGTCCTTATTGGTCAATAACGGTTTCCCCAATGCATCTCTAAAGGGACCTTCGGGTCTATCTGCGACAGCAACACCTATTCCGGACCAATTAGAGCTGATGTACCAGTAATATTTTCCATTACGTTCGGTAACGTGTCCCGCAAATGCATCGCCGCTTTTTGCCCAGGTAAAATCACTTATTCTTAAAGACACTGGATATTCCGTCCAATTTTTTAAATCCGTTGTAGAATAAACAATCCAGTCTTTCATCTTATAGCCTTGCTGACCACCTGCAAAATCATGGCCTGCATACAACCAAAGTGTATCCCCCTTAACCATTGCTGCTGGATCAGCCGTAAAATGATGCTTAATAATCGGATTTCCCTTTGCGGTAAAACGATACCTGTCATCCACAGCCTCTGGAGATAGTAATTCACCGGGTACACCACCCCATTTACTATTCAGAAGACGAGACTCTTCCTTGCTAATTGAAATCACACTTCCATGTCGCGGGTTAAAATTTTTACGCAAAGCCTCAGGTTTCGAGGAGAAATTAAAGAGATCATCTGTGCGCTGAAATTCATATCTTCCATTCGCATACAGATCATACATCAAGATATAATCGTCTGTTCCGTTCAACTTAAAAAGACTCGATCCTTCGACAACAACAGAAGTGTCTGCATAGGCATCGAGATACCGGAAGTCTTCTTTCCATGGTCCTTTTAGGGATTTACTTGTCGCCTGCTGAATCCCATTTTTCACTTCTTTGCCCGCACCATCTTTTGTATTGCCCTTAAAGAAAAAATGGTATAACCCATCTTTATAGACGATGTCGCCATCAATACCTCCAAATTTTGGACTGAACAATAAGGTAGGTTCCCTTTCAAATCCGCTAAAATCTTTATTCGCATAGGCTGCATAAAAATCAAGCTTATCGTTCTCATATGATTTCACCGTAAAATACACAAGGTATTTTTTCGCAACTGGATCATAGATCGTCTGTGGTGCCCATACCCATTTTACGTTTTTAAATTTTTTAGGGTATAATTTAGCCAGATCAACAGTATTGTGTTTCCAATCCGTCAGGTTATCAGATCGCATCAGAATAATACCAGGGTTACTTCCCCAACCATTCTTGGCGGTAAACATATCAGTTGCGACCATATAAAATGACTTTTTGTCCTCTCCCCTAAGGATGTGCGGATCACGAATCCCTCCCGTTTGGGATATATCTGCGGATGACAAAATAGGTTTATTGTTATTTAATGCAACCCAGTTTTGCGCGTCCTGACTGACTGCAAATCGCAATTGCTCTTGTGTATTTTTATCCCCCGAACCCTCAAAATAAGCAAAAAGATAACCCGCCGCCTTATCTGCATTGTGTATTTTTTGCGCTATGGCATTGGTAAAACTCATTAATGCAATACTCAATACCCCCATTTGTTTTAGTTTCATGTCTGATCAATTTTTAGGCTTTTCTAAATGTTAATTTGTCAAGCAAACCTTCTTTATTAAAACTTAACCATGGATTGTTTAATGCACAAATTCCAAATTATCTTGATCTCGAAAGGATATTCAACACGAATTTAAATTTGCTCAAAAACACTTTTCCACGAAGCTGTAGAAGAATACGATACGAGGCTCACTTTTATTAATGTTAAATATACATTTATTATTCAAATAGGCGGTATTTTTTATGATAAGTATCGTTTAAAACGGGACATTTTCCAAGGGTAAAAGTCTTGAATCCGAGATAGCTGCAATCCGATGCCCTATAATCTTCATATACGCTGGATTTTGTTCAAATGAAAAAAAATCGGACACACTTTTCTGTTTAATCAGCATACAGATATCCCACTGTTCCTGATCGGGTCCTATCAGAAACCGGTCACCATGCCCAACAAAAAGTAGCTCACCGCCGCTTTCTTCCACAAAAGGTTTGGCTAGCTTTATATAATTCATAAAAGCATCGTATCCCGAAATTTCTTTGATTGGTGCAATCTCCGGAAAATTAGTATAGTCCGCGATTTTCCTCAACTGAATTAAATTGAGATTTACAATAGGGCCTTGGATATTTTTCAATGCCAAATTCCTTCCGGCTTCATAACCGGGATACAAATACGTCTTTCTTGTCATATCAATAGATACTTGTTGTTTCACTCACTTTACTCTTCAACTCAGTTGCCGCGTGAAGTACGACTTTTTTATAATCAATGATTTTGTCGTTTTCAAATGGAATAATAACTGCATTTTCAAACAGGAAATTTCCCTCACCTAATCGGTTCCAATCCGCCTGCAAGTTTTTGTTGTCAAATTGCCCCATGTTTAACATAAATCTGATTCTGTTAGAAAGAGCCGTTAAATTCATGCTATCAGCGATATGTATTTTATTTTCGGCCCTGTTGTAAATTGTTAAAACTCCCATCAATGGTTTACTTTCCAGGAATTCGGCTTTCAATTGTTTTTTATCTATTTTGTTCATGTGCTTTTAAATTAAAATTATAAATCACCACCCAATGATTTCAATTGCGCAGCAAAAACAAGGAGATCTGTTACGTCCATTCCGTCCAATAGCTTATTGGCGATGTGCTCAGCTGTAACAGTAGCCTCTTTAAAAATTCGATCACCAGCCGCCGTAAGCTTCACATAACTGACCCGGGCATCTCTATCATTGTGCTCTTTTACAACTAGCCCCATCTTTTCCATAGGTGAAATAATCCGTGTAATCCCTGAGGCCGTTAAACCGGTACTTTCAGCCAGATCAATTCGCCGTAACCGGTTCCCGGAAGCCTGACTTAAAATATGTAGGATCATAAAGTCTGTCAGACTTAGTCCATGCAAGCTCAACCCATCAAACTTTTTGGTGATGACAGATTGAACTTTTATAATGTTCAAAATCGTATTAATTGCGGTCATATTATATTTGTAAAATACTTTATTAGTCAAGTATTATGCAAATATAATAATTTTATTTAAATGGTTGAACAAAATAAACAAAAGATTCTGCGAACGGGGTGGTTACACTAAAGCTCATTAATTCCATTTTTCTTCGCGGGAGAAGGAGGTTTGTATAAAACTACACTTAGGTGTAGCATTGATTGACATAATCTATAATATTTTTGGATAAATTCTAATCGATAAGAAGTAATGGCCAACGATCTACATGACATGATAAGGATAGAATCCTCAAATATTAACAAATATAATACCTATAGCATAGTATAAACATGACAAATTGCAAAAACTGTGGGACTGATATAACACTGAATTTCTGTCCAAAATGTGGACAGCCAGCTGTCCTTAAAAGAATTGATGCGCATTATATCGCTCACGAAATTGAACATGTCCTTCATTTCGAGCGCGGAATCTTATATACGATTCGTGAACTTATCACCACGCCGGGAAAAAATGTAAAAAAATATATTGCCGAGAACCGAAGCCGCCTCGTAAAACCCATTATTTTTATCATCATCACCTCATTGATATACTCTATAGTAAGCCATTTTTTTCATGTAGACGACAAATATGTGAGTTATTACGAATCCCAACATTCTACCACGGGTTCGATATACCTCTGGATTCAGGGCCACTATGGTTACGCCAATATCATGATAGGATTATTTATCGCTTTCTGGGCTAAACTATTTTTTAAAAAATACGGTTTTAATCTTTTTGAAATTGTCATTCTGCTGTGTTTTATTTTAGGAATGACGATGTTGATCTATACTATTTTTGCATTAGTTGAAGGTCTAACACATACAAGCGTTATGGTGCAAGCTAGCATCGTCGCTATGTTATATAGCGTCTGGGCTATTGGACAATTTTTCGATCCCTACAAAATACCCAGTTATTTAAAAGCACTCGCAGTTTATATTTTAGGGTATCTGTCATTTACTGTCGTCGTCGTTATTATTGGCCTATCGATTGACTTAATTTTAATGAAAAGATAGTTATCCACCCTTTTTCCTTGTGAGACCTAATTAAAAACCAGATGGGTAAGCTTGCGCTGTAAACTTACCCACCATGTTACTAGTTGCCTGTTACAGATTATTTCTCAGGTATCCCTGGAAGTTATCTTGAAACTGAAGGCCAGTCCCCAACCTATATTTACTTAATTTATTGTTGAGCGTAAGTCCCCATAATACAAATTCGGTCAGAAAATGGAGATCTTCGGGCTTCGTCTCCGGCTGGTATTGCTGAATTAAAGCATGTATAGGTTTCACTTGGTCCAAAACCTGCTCATACGTTGAATCGTTGAGTTCATCAGATAATTCGATCCCCTCTGATTCTGAAAACCAACGAACAATATCGTCGTAGGGATAACGTTCGTTTTCTCTTTCCAGTTTCTCAATTTTTGGGAATAAAATCGGAAAAAGGTTTTTAATCGCGTTTTCTATCAGCTGCAATGCGACGATACCCGCTCCCTCCTGTTCGCCTTCATAAACGAGCTCAACTTTACCGGTTATCGCAGGCACAATACCCATAAAATCACTCAGCCGTACTGTAGTTGCTTGCGCCCCACTTCTGAGCATGCGCAATTCAGCGGTGCTTAATAAGTTCTGAAATGCTGTAATGCTCATACGCGCACTTACGCCACTCTTTTCATCAACATATTCACTATTTCGTGCTTCAAAGCTTATCTGCTCAATCAGTTCCCTAGCCAGCTCAGGAACGTATATCTGCTCCTTCTGGGCCGCTTCCAAGTTCGCCTCCTGCGCTGTAATTGCCTTTGCTATCTCAACCGATGCAGGGTAATGTGTGAGTATCTGCGATCCTATGCGATCTTTCAGTGGCGTCACAATACTTCCTCTATTGGTATAATCCTCCGGATTTGCAGTAAATATAAATTGTACATCTAACGGTAAGCGTAACTTAAAACCACGGATCTGAATATCTCCCTCCTGCAATATATTGAAGAGGGCTACCTGGATTCTAGCTTGAAGATCAGGCAGCTCATTAATGACAAATATAGAACGGTTTGCCCGAGGAATCATACCAAAGTGAATCACGCGATCGTCTGCATAGCTCAGTTTTAAGTTTGCGGCTTTGATGGGATCTACATCACCAATCAAATCAGCGACCGTCACATCTGGCGTAGCCAGTTTCTCCGCAAAACGATCACCTCTACCAAGCCAGCTTATCGGTGTATCATCGCCTTTCTCCTGCAGAAGTTCTAGCGCATAACGCGATATGGGGTTAAACGGATCATCATTAATCTCTGAACCTTGAACCACAGGCACACATTCATCCAATAAGTTGACCATGAGCCTAGCTAGACGTGTTTTCGCCTGACCGCGAAGGCCCAAGAAATTAATGTTGTGTTTGGAAAGAATTGCTCTCTCAAGTTCTGGAATAACGGTATCTTCATAACCATATACTCCATTAAACACGGTTTCACCCGCCTTTATTTTTGTAATCAGATTTTGACGCAATTCTTCTTTTATTGTTTTAGGTTTATAACCCGAAGTTTTTAATGCACCAAATGTTGTAATCTTCGTGTAATCCATATATTCTTATCGTATTCTTTTTTTTCGATTTTCTTCGTAATCCTCAAAAATCATTTCACCTAGATCCCCAAGTCCAGTGTAATAAGCCTTCCCTTGGTTTGAGGCTGTAAACTCGTCGACAAATTGCTGTAGATAAGGATCTGAAGCAATCATAAAGGTTGTAATTGGTATTCCCAGCTTTCGGGCTTGCGCAGCCATACTATAGCACTTGCTAGTGATAAAAGGATCCAAACCCATAGGATTTTTATAATAGGTACCGTCTGGCATATTTAAACAGCTCGGTTTTCCATCGGTTATCATAAATATTTGCTTATTCGCATGCCGTTTTCGCCTTAGCAAGTCCATCGCTAGCTTTAAGCCTGCGACCGTATTGGTATGAAATGGTCCAACTTGCAAATAAGGCAAGTCTTTTATCGCGATAGTCCATGCATCGTTTCCGAAAACAATGACGTCAAGTGAGTCTTTCGGATATCGAGTCAAAATAAGTTCTGATAAAGCCATCGCTACTTTTTTTGCAGGAGTGATTCGATCCTCGCCGTATAAAATCATACTGTGGCTGATATCGATCATCAACACTGTACTCATCTGCGACTTAAACTGTGTATCTTCTACGACGAGATCATTTTCTGATAAGGCAAACTCGCCTATCCCATGATTGATCTGTGCGTTTTTCAAGCTCTCTGTCAAAACTATTTTCTCCAAGCCATCTCCGTACTGATAGTTTCTGAAATCGCCCATATTTTCGTCACTCCGTCCCTGGTGATTGGTTTTATGATTGCCTGATTTCCCTTTCCTCATTTTCCCAAAAATCTGGTCCAAGGCATGCTGACGCAAGGCTTTCTCCAGCTTTGAGGTAATATCTACGCCGCCTTCATCACCAAACTCCACTTTTTCTCTGATATAACCTTTATCTTTCAGATCCGCAATGAAATCGTCTATCGTATAGGCTGGAGTCGTCAGTTTGAACTCTTTATCCAATTGCCTAAGCCAGTCAATGGCTTCATCAAAATCACCAGAGGTATGGGTAATCAGTTCTTTGAAAATGTCAAATAATTTATCAAAAGGCGTTTGAAACGGCTCTTCATATTGTTTGAAGAGAAAACCTTTACTTCGTTTCGTGCTTTTCATGCATTCCTTTTATTAGTATGAGGAAGCTATCCAAATAGTGTATCGGATACTTCATAGTATGAATTTACGAAATAATAATTTTTGTGAGCACCGGATGTCCATTTAACTTTAAAAACTGGCTATAGTATGACGCACGAGCGACAACTTTCAATTAGGAATTAGTTTCAGACTTTTACGCTCTCCCAGTCAAAAGCCGCAAAGAATTGGTATTCCTTGCGGCTTTTTAATCCAGTTATTCTAAATACAAGAGAATTACCGCTGAAATAAGTACCCGTTAATAAAGCAGTTCCAACGTTGGCTTATTGGCGGTTGCTTCCCTGCTACTAAAAGACATATCATTTGTAGAAGAAGCCGCAGCTGTATTTAAAAATAGAAAGGATACTTTACGATCAGTACCGGTAAGCAATCTGTTAATGGCCGAGGTGACGTCGACAGTCTGTAAACCTATCCCTGAAACAGAAATCTTACCGACAAGTACAGTATCCATTGGTGCATTGTTCCAATTAATGCTATTTTCCAACCAAGATGTCGTGGAGGTTGTATAAATATTAATAGTCCGTTGTGGTGCTGTATTCACTCCTGCAACATACATTTTTAATTTTGCCGAACTCACTTTAGGTGTAGTAATCATCGCAATATCAAATTTAGCGTATGCTTTACGCGCGTAAGATGTAGCGTCGGATTTGATGACAAGATCAGCTGTAGTTCCATAATTTGTACTCGCATAGGTACCGTTACGGACATAGGCATCGGCAAGAGAACTTCCGGCATTGGCTACAACAGCATGCTGAAACGCTCCAACGTCTGGATTACCCAATGGCAGCGCATTTCCAGCGAAATCCTCGCCCCCATTGTTACTTATAAATACACCAGCATTAAGGGCAGCCGAACTGGAACCGACATCATAACCTTTTGCAGCGTCAAGGCCGTTTCCACCAATTGGATTGACAAATACCGGATCTTCATAGAAATTGTTGTTCCGCACGGTAGTTCCCCAGTTCAATGACGTAAATGTATTTGACGGAAATAAACAATTATTGTTAAACTTCAGTCCGTTATCGGCCTGAGTAGACAGACTACTAATGGTCGAGGTCGTGTAAAAAATATTATTTGAAAATGTTGCATAAGGCTTTCCTGAACTCACGCCATTCATGACGTTAAACAGGCTGGCGGTTGGATTTTTGATGTAGAATACATTATTATAAATCTCACGGGAATCGTATGTTGTTTTTTCGATCAAAAAGAGCTTCTTTAACCTTGTTGTACCGATATCGTTAACAGAAACGTTGTAGCGGACTTTAATATTCTTAGACTGATTCATAAAAAGCATAAATCCGCCGTTATTATCATGCGAATAATTGTATTCGAAGATATCTCCATCGGTTACTGAATTGGTATCATAGCCATCGGCATCGAACGCGACTCCATCGTTGGCCCCTCCGCCTGTCATACCGTAAACCTCATTATAAGCCACCAGCGTATTCAAGCTGCCAATTGTCCAAATACCCGCATAATTTTCAGAGCCTGTGTTCATACATGCCTTATAGACCGTATTGTGTGTAATTTTACTTCCTCCCGTCACGCCAGACATAACGATGCCGTCGCCGTAGATATATTCAATCAAATTGTTATCGATAATAATATCTTTTGATCTTGCTGCCATAGCCCTATCGCCAGCGGTCCTTATCCCTTCAACGGAACAGTTGGCGACATGACAACTTTGTACCAAAGCCCCGTATATTTTACCGTCTAGGATAATCCCGCCAGAGCTTTTGTTATAATTGGTCTGTCCATCGATAGCACCATTGACGTCATGAACATAACAATTTCTAATGGAGACATTGCTGATTGCTGTTCCTGCAGAACTACCTCCAATCACGCGGATCCCCGTGGCAGCATAACTTGTCCCGCTTGGGATTGTATTCGTCAGTTCGAGGTTATTTACCTCAAAATAAGACACTTTATTAAGGTATAGCGCATTTGATCCATTCCTCTTTCCACCGCCGTTGATAATCGGACGAACATCACCGCCATATTTATCTATGATAATGGGAGCTTCAGCCGTTCCCGAATTTTTCATATGCAAAGTGTCATTCCATACGCCACCGCTCTTGAATAAGATACGGTCGCCGGGGCCAAAAACCGAGGCATTAATTTTGGCCAATGTTCTCCATGCTGTAGTTGTGCTCATTCCTGTGCTATCATCGTTTCCGTTGGGATCTATGTAGTAAGTATTGCCCACACTTGCCAGATTCGCCTTCGCTTTTGTTTTTAAGGGTGTCGGAGAATCTAGTTGAATAGACTTTTGGCAGCTCAGTAGCCCAATGACTCCAATAGAAATCACCATCATAAATTTTCTCATAATGTTGTTTTTAGTTTTATAATTTGTTATAATTTTTACAGACGTATTCTAATTCCGACGAATACGAATTTTATAATTTGATTAATAACATTAAATTATAAATAACTTATCAACCGCAAGGGGTAAAATCACAAATAAAGAGGGGTAAAATTTTAAATTAGAATCTGAAATAGAAATTCAACATATTCTTTATAAAAGAATATGCCGCATAGCAAAAAAACTAAGCAGCATATTCAATAAGTATTGAAACTGGATTGATTTTTAATACTTATTTCCAGCCTGGATTTTGGACCAAATTTGGATTCTTATCTATCTCCGTTTGTGGAATTGGAAACCAATAATTCTTTGCTGTAAATATACGCTTTTGATAAACTGAGCGTTTGAAAAATGCTTTGGGGTTAGATTCATTGTCATCCTTTTCTGTACCAGAAAAATTCATTCCATAGAAATTCCCATTTAACACAGCTTCACCAATTTTCCAGCGTCGCACATCACGATACCGGATACCCTCATTATTTAGTTCTACCCGACGCTCGTCTCGGATTGCTTTGCGCATCCCCTCCTGCGAAGATGGCACAGGTAAAGCATCTTTTCCCACACCATATTGTGGTACACCTGCGCGTACCCTTATCAAATTGACATACTTTAATATATCAGGATGATTAGCGTCGGACTCATTTAGTGCTTCGGCGTAGTTCAGATACACTTCGCCAAGCCGATAAAGTATTCCTGGTCTATAGGGATTTGTTCCATTGCGGGGGTCGTGATCTGGATGGACTTTCTTACGTACAAGATACCCATTTTGCGGGGCGTCATGTGTAGGTCCCCCATCCCAGTTACCACTATAAAATTCGGTTGTCCGATTTTCTCTTCTATACCAAGCACCATTATACAAAACCGAAATATAAAATCGTGGTTCACGATGGGTATACATATTATAGGTACCTTCCAAAGTCACCTTTCCATTTCCCTGAGATTCTGTCCAGCGTGTATTTCGCACTTCTGCCGTCTTTGAGAATCCTTTTTCCTGATATCCAGATAACGGGTCATCAATCCTCCGGCCATTCTCCATGAAAAAGGCATCCACTAAAGATTGTGTAATTCCCAGCCCTCCGTTTCCTCCAGTACCTCTTGGTTGTGCGTGCCTATCATATTCCCAGATATTGCAATCAGGGCGAGCAAAAAGAATCTCATCATTCCCATCTTGAGGTCGTCTAAACAACATATTTTGATACGAGAGAAACGGATCTATAGACCCATCAGCATTATATTCAATATATAATTTATGACCAGCTGATTCAGCTTTTTCCAATAGTAATTTTGAGGCCGCTGCTGCAGTTTTCCATTTATCTACACTATAGTTCCCGTTGAATATAGTTTCTCCCTTATTATTTACAAAACCGGTGTATGCGGTATTACCATTGACTAATGGGCTTGCAGCAAATAGTAGAAGACGAGCTCTGACTGCCAAGCACATAATAGACGTCGCGCGACCATATTTCTGAGCGGCACTATATTTAGCAGGTAAAATAGCAGACAAATCCAATAGCTCCTTTTCTGCCCATTGCACGACCTGATCAAATGGTGTCTGTCCAATCATCAATTCTTCGGCCGATGCATTCGGATCGGTCAATCCAAGATGGAACGGTATAGCACCATAGGTTTCTAGCAGAAGTGTATAATAATAAGCGATCATAAAGCGAGCCTCAGCTTTCATAAGATTTACCTCCTCCTCGGTCACCAACTGCGCAGGGTTTGGTTTTACATTGTCCAGAAAAATATAAGCTGAACGAATACGTTTGGGAAGTTCTACCCAATAATTAGGATCCCATGAAGTACTGGGATTCCAATTGCCGGTCTGCATACCTATAACTGACCAGCCAAATTGCTCCCAGCCCGTAGACGGTGCCATATCATCCGAAAGTGGATCCCAGCCAAGTGTTCGCGTATTTCCCCAATATGGATCTGGTACATTGCTGTATATTCCTGCCAGCCAGTCCTCTGTTCTGGTTTTATCTTTAAAAATCATATCTAAAGTAAGCTGATCATCAGGGCTCTTGTCCAAATATTTCGAACAAGAGGTCGCTGTAAAACCCAGCGCAACAAGTAGTAATATACGGGTAACATTATATTTTATAGTCTTCATTGTATAGGTTATTTCTATTTAAAATTCAATTCCAATCCCATAGAAACAGATTTCATGATCGGATAGCGCATACCATTATTAACCCCAAGCTCTGGATCCCAAAGCTTAAAATCACTCACTGTTAGCAGGTTATTACCACGCAGAAATATTCTAAAATTACGGATAGCGAGATGATCAAGAATTTTTGATGGTAAGCTATAGCCCAATTCAATATTACGTAGTCTTATAAAACTCATGTCCCTAAGCCACCAAGTGGAGGCCAAATTATTATTCGCACTTTGATAATCAGAAAGCCGCGGATAGAAGACGTCCTGCCTAGGATTATCCAAGGTCCATCTATCGGAAACATTGTCGAAAATATTTCCCATTGCTCCATTGGCACTTCCGGGAATAAAATTTGAACCACCAATGATCCTGTAGGTACGAGAAACACCCTGAAAAAAGAAACCGAAATCAACAGCTTTGTACCTTAGGTTGGATCCGAAGCCAAATACAATCTGTGGATCTTCCGTTCCACCGATAGCAGTTCTATCGAGGGCATCTACCACACCATCACCATTCAAATCCCGATATCTGATATCACCTGGACGCACCGGTCCAAAAGTATGTCTTGGTATATCTGATCGAAGAGTACCGTTAGCAATATCTGAAAAATCTGCGTCCGTAAATAGGCCCTCGTCAATAAAGCCAAACAATTGGCCGATCGGCTTTCCGGTAGAAGACCTTGAGGTACCGATCACTGCGCTAGGTTCGTCCTGTTCTAAAATCTTGTTTAGGGCATAAGTAAATGTGCTACGAACAGAAAGGAATAGGTTTGGATTTAATTGCCGGTTCAATTCAAGCGACATATCGATGCCTTTATTGTTTACGCGTCCAAAATTTGCCCAGGGCGCATTGGTAAAACCACTCGAACCGGGTATAGAACGACGTTGCATAAATATATTTTTCCGGTCCTCATTAAATAGGTCAAGCTGAAATTCCAGTGTTTTCCATAAGCCTAATTCGAAACCGATATTGGATTTAGCAACTGTTTCCCAAGTAAGTCCACTATTACCTTGATCACCTTCCATACGACCACTACGTTTAAAATCGTTATTTAAGCCCCATGAATATCCACCGGTCTCATTAATGGTTGTGATATAGGCAAACCGACGACCATCTAACTTATCGTTCCCCACCAATCCATAAGATCCGCGCAGTTTGATTTTGGAAAATGTACTTTTTAGATGTTCCATAAAAGGCTCTTCGGAAATATACCAGCCTAATGCAAAGGAAGGAAAGAACCCATAACGTTTTCCTGGAGCAAAGTTTTCGGATCCATTATAACCAAAATTAAATTCCCCAATATATCTGTTGCTATAATTGTATGAAAATCTACCTGCGATTCCTTGATTCCGATAAGGCAAAAGATCTCCATTATCATAATTTCGCTGATTGTATAAAAACATTCCCTCTACGTTATGGCCACCAAAAGATTGAACATAATTAATAGCTCCCTCAAGATACATGCTTTTATCGCCCCAGTCTGAATTTTTTTCATAGCCTAAGAATTCCTGTCCATAACTATCAATGACTAACTTTAATTTTCCATTTTCGTCCCTTCCGATAGCTGGATTATAGTAATCGGGGCTTTTACTCCTAACGACCGACGTATTAGAGTATCTATCAAAGGAAAACAGCCCACGAGCCTTTAATCCTTTCAACCAAAACGATAAGTCCTGTTCTACCGCAAATAAAGATTCGATTTTACTTGCGCTAATACGTTCATATCCGCGTTGAGTCGCCAATGCCCAGGGGTTTGTCCGCTGGGGTGTCCTAGGTATTTCACCAGAGGAATAGATGGTAGGATGTACATAGGGAGGAATAGTGAAAGCCTCCTGAAATAGTTCATCAACACTTTGGGGAGCTCTTGTCCTATCCTGGAGATATCCGCCAATATTCAACCGGAAGAGAGTGGTTGGACTAACATTGATATCTACATTGGAACGTACATTATAACGGTTTAACCGTGAAGATGAATTCCAAGCCTGTTTTTCATCGCGTTCAATCAACCCACCTTCCCGATAATATGAAGTTACTAACGAATAACGCAAAATATCAGATCCTCCATTGACACTAACATTCGCCCGTGAATTTCCAGCTTGGTCCCGAAGTACTGCATCCAACCAATTGACATCAGGATAAAGGTCTGGATCCGTATGATTACGGATGTTTTCGATCCGCTCTTTCGAATATAGGCCTTGCTCCCCACGTTCCTCCCGAATACTATTCATTACCTCCAAATAATCAGCTGCACCAACAAATTTAGGCAGCTGTACTGGTGATGTGATCCCCTGCTCAAAACGAGCAGAAACATTGGGCTTACCCACCTTTCCTCTCTTTGTATTGATCAAAATCACTCCGTTTGCCCCCCTTACACCATAAACTGCACTCGCCGCCGCGTCCTTCAATATCGAAAACGACTCGATTTCTTCGGGATCCATATTATCCAAAGATCGCTCCACGCCGTCCACAAGAATCAATGGGCTTCTGCTTCCACCGAAAGTACTGATACCACGTATCCAAAAGTTTGAATTATCGTACCCCGGTTCTCCAGATCGTTGTACGGCAATAATACCTGCAAGCTGTCCCGCAAGATTGTTACTCATAGAGCGAGATGTTCCTATTTGCAAGCGTTTGGGTTCGATCGTCGTGATCGCACCTACTACAGAGGCACGCCTTTGGGTACCAAAACCGACAACAACGACCTCGTCCAGTGCGCTGATACTATCAGCTAATATCACCGTATATTCTCCGTTTGTCTTAAGTGGTACACGCTGACTTACATAACCGACAAGACTAACCATGAAATAACTGTCCTGAGGGTCTAGCTTGAGTGTAAACTGACCTTGGTCATCTGTCGATGTGCTATTCTTGCCAAGGCCTGTCGCGACAGTAGCATTTGCCAGGGCCGTCTGTCGCTTATTAAGAACCCGACCCGCAATGACGCGGCCTTCTTGTATTGAAGCTTGTTGAAGACCACGCTTCACAATAATTGTATTGTCATTTAACGTGTAAGAAATCTTTAAACTTGAAAAAATCTTATCTAGAACAGTCTTTATCGGCTGCTCTCTAAATGTCATGGATATACGTTTCGAATCGTCGATGTCATTTGGGGAATAAATAAATTTTAAACCGGTTTTACTATTTAACTCTTTAAAGACCTGCTTAACCGGAATATTATTAAAATCGATTGTTATGTTTTTCTGTACATCAAAGATTGGCTTGGCCGAACTAAATAACCAGACAAGGCTGCCAAAAAAAAGGCACAAAAAATTGCGTGCAAACTTATTTTGTTTGCGGGATGTCATAAGTAATTTATACATTTGAAAATTGATTAATAATTGATCATTACCAAAAGCCGTTAAGGCGCGATTAGGAATGTAGCAGCATTCCTAATTTTTTATGGATTTGCTTCTGTTACATATATTGTTCCTTTCCTTTTTATATAGTTTATATTATTGGTCATCTTAATGATCGCCAAAACCTCGCTGATATTCTCATATCTGCTGATCATTCCTGTAATGGGAAGTCCTGCAATTTTTGAATCTATAACAATTGGAATTCCGTACCATTGTTCAAATTCGAGAGCAACTTCAGCGAGCTTCTCATTATCAAAATAAAACAAACCTTTACGCCAGGCATTTGCTTTTTCGATATTTTCAGATTGAATAAGTAAGATTTTAGGTTTATCTTTTTCCAGAAAAGCCTGCTGTCCCGGCTTAATAAGCACCTGTGTTCCATAGCGATTATGCGTAAGACGAATACTCCCTTCTGTAAGCAATACATTTTCTTCGGAATTGCCCGATGTATTTACATTGAATTTTGTTCCCAATACCTCAATGGTCTGCAAGGCAGAGCGGACTGAAAACGGAATCCTTTTACCTGCAGAATATTGTTTATGAACATCAAAATAAACCTCCCCAGTAATATGGACAGAACGGTTATTCTTATTAAAATCAGGTTCAAGTTCAATTGTTGCCAAGTAATTAAGCCATACTTGTGTGCTATCGTTCAGTAAAACAGAAAATACATTTCTCGAAGGATTTTCTATGCGCAGTTTCCCTAAATCTGTCCCATTGGCAACCGTACTTAATGCTAGTACTTTTTCATCATTGATGGTTGTGTAATGAGCTCCTTGTGGCAAGGTATCTAACAAATCAAACCGTTTCTCTTTCCCGATTATTAACGACGGATTATGATTAGTGACATGAAGAACTTTTTCGCTTGTTTTTGAATTATCGATGAGCCTATAGGATATAAATATCCCAAAAAGGATCATAATGCTTGCTGCAGCATACCCTATTTTGGGTATATGAAAACTTAAAGTACGCTTTTTAATACGATGATGAACCTTTTCTTTAATCTCCTCTCCGATGCGGTCCATATCATTTTGCACCTCTCCCTCCCTCTCCATTGCATCATACAGGTATTCAACAAATTGTCGTTCTTCAGGATTGGTATCTCCCGAAATATACCGATCGAGAAGATCTTTTAAAACTGTGCGAACATGACGTTTCCTTTCAGACATATAAGATGGTTTATATTGGTTCCTTTCTTATATGTCGTTGTGACTAATGATAATTCCCAAAAAAAAATTAAAAAAACATAAAAAGAATTTTTTGGATTAGAAGCTTAAGTGCATTTGTTGTATTAAGCAATTGATTTTGAACAGTTTTCGTCGACAACCCTAATAATTTAGCAATTTCCTTAACAGTTTTATCCTCATTGTAGCGAAGCAAGAATATTTCTCTGCGTTTTTGTGGCATACGTGCAATCCAGTTATGCAGCATAGATTCTAATTCAGTTTGAATATAGTTGCCATCGGCGGTTGATCCATCGCTTAGCTCTTCAACCATTGTTTCTAATTCTTCAAAATACCTCTTTTCCTTTCGAAACCTGTCAATCACTTTAAAACGGACAGCTTGGCAAAGGTAATGATCGACATCTTGAATTGTTTTGCGATGCCGCTTCTCCCATAAATCAATGTAAAGATCCTGAATAACTTCTTTTGCTGTGTTTTCATGTTGCAGGCGTCTGAGAGCAATTTCATACAATTTTTTCCAAGTTCGATGATAAAGTTCGTCAAATGCATCTTCATTCGACTCTTTCACCAAAAGAAAAAGATCCTCAAGACTACTATTGCACATAACTGAAGATTTATATTGTTGAGAAATTAAATGTTGGTTTAAAATTGATAGATGCAATATATAAAATCTAAACGGAACTTCCTACTAAGTGTCATAGTACAACAATAGGTCCGAATCGATACAAAATACGTTCACAACACGATATTAGGGTAGCCACAGAATCATACCAACGCGAGAAAATCCTGAATAATTTCTTTTAAGCAATCCTTAGCCATAACCCGTCGAATCTTTTTATGCTGGTCTACATCGATATAAAAGAAAATTTAATATTTTTAGCGAACAACTACAGCCCTTATGGACAATAAAAAATTAATGGAAATAGATCAATATATTGATACACTTTCAGACACTGAGCAACAAATAATTCGTCAATTTCGGAAAGCGATATCAGAAAATGACAATACCGTTTCGGAAAGCTTTGGAAAATTCATGTCAAACCCTAATGCAATCAGCTTTAATGAACAAGGTGTATTTAAATACGGGTTAACAGTCGCCAAGAATTATATTTCATTCCATTCCTTGGTCATCTATACTAACCCCGAATTAATGGAAGAACTAAAATTAAAAATACCAAAGGCCAAGTTTCAAAAAGGTTGTATTAATTTCAAAACTTTGGATGAATTTCCCGCCTCAGTATTGGCAGAACATATTCAGGTTTCATCCAAAATAGATTTTAGCCCCATGATAAATCGTTATTTGAAAAAGAAATAAGTACCAGGTCGATTCCCAGAATTTTATTTATTCACTTTTACGCGCAACAATAGCATAGACCATCGGAATCTTATTTCCCAAATGGGCTATTCTGAATTTTTTAGGATCTAGCTCTGTCATGTTTTTAAAAATGGGATAAGGTGAATAGTCAAATTCGTTCAGGTCTTGAATGTTCAGCCCATTATGAAGTAAAGCACCAACGACCTCACTCATACTATGATTCCAGGTGACATAGGACTGCGAAATAGCGGCATCTTTATCTGCATAGGTTCCCTGCTCTGTTTCAACAATTGGAGCAATATTAAAATAGTTATAGCCAATTTTATCAAAATTGTCGTCGAACATCCAAACAACTGGATGAAACTCGACAAAAATAAACTTCCCTTTCGGTTTCAAGAAACGTGAAATTATTTTCGCCCATTTATCTAAATCAGGTAACCAAGTAATCGTTCCGTAACTTGTAAAGACTAGATCAAATTGTTCATCAAGATGATTTTCAAGCTCATACAGATCACAACAGATAAACTGCACATCAGCATGCATATCTTTCGCAATTTCGCGGGCGCTTTCTATAGCCTTGTCAGATAGGTCAACACCAGTAACTTTTGCGCCAAGTCTACTCAAAGAAATTGTATCCTGTCCGAAATGACATTGTAGGTGTAATATTTTTTTCCCACTGATATCACCCAATAATGCTAATTCAATTGAATTTAATGAAGTCTCCCCTTTTAAAAATCCTGTTAGATTGTAAAAATCTGATTTTAAATGCGTATCCGTTCTGTTATTCCACGAGTGTTTGTTTATTGCGATGTAATTCTCTTCCGGGTTCAAATCGTTCATTTTGTTTTTTAATTAAATGGTTAATTAGCTGCTAAATTACAATAAAAAATAATTTCTATCGGATTCATCGTTTCCTCAATCTAAAAATAAATGTTTTAAGAAATAAAGCTTGATGAAAATTATCATAAAGGTTCTCTATATTTAAATCGATTATCAAATACTTCCAAGTTTAAAAGGATGAGGCAAGAACAACGCCTATTTACATGAAGAAAAGAGATGACGATAAAAATATATAGACCAGAGAGCTTACTCCTAAAAAAATATATTGAATGCTTCTATATACTTGAGAAAACTGACGAAGAAAAAGCGACGGCATATTTTACTTTTCCGAGTATTTACACCATTGTGACGATAAGTGAGCAGACCCAAACGATGGTAAGCCCAAATAAGGTGATTACGAAGCATTTTCCATCCAATTCGATAGAAACAAACCTTGTATGCAATTTTAATGAACCTGTTTTAGTGTGTTACGAGGGGAAAATAAATGAAATTACTACTTACTTCAAACCTCTTGGGATAAATGCATTTATACCCAATGATTTAAGCGATTATAACAGCGGAACATTTCCCGATTTTAACCCACACCTGGATTATAAAGATGCTATGAGATCCATCCTGTCCATAGATGACCAGGACGAGCGAATCAAGGCATTAGAACACTATTGGATATCAAAATTTTGGCCATTTGAAAATGCGTTGCTCGAAAACATAATTACCGAAATGTTAGATACAAGCAACGTCAATCAATCGATGTCAGAATTTTCGCTAAAAACAAGAAGATCGAGAACAACCATAAATAAGCAATTTGATCAACATATCTGTAAAACCCCCTCCCAATTCAAAAAAATCATCAGATTTCGAGCAGCAATTCAAAGCCACCTCGAAGATAGAAACAAAATAGGTCTGTCTTATAACCTGGATTATTTCGATCAGTCCCACATGATTAGAGATTTTAAAAAATTAACAGGATTTACGCCAAAAGTTTTCTTTTCCAAAATAGCTAATCTCGAACGGAGCCAGATAAAATGGATTTTTATTTAGCAGGTTTACAAAAATACAATCACACTATTTTATTAAACAGTAACATTGCTCCATAATTATTTATGCAATACGTTATGAAGCTTTTAATCCTACTTATGCTTTGTCCAGTTTTTCTTGTGGCCCAAGAAAAAACATCAGCCAAACTTGCAGCCTATATGCAGGCACAAGCTGATGTAAATAATTTTAGTGGAACAGTTCTTGTCATGAAAAATGGCGCTATTTTATTAAAAAAAGCCTACGGTTTGGCAGATTATGAATGGAATATAAAAAACACGTTAGACACTAAATTCCAGTTGGCATCGGTCACAAAACAATTTACCGCAGCCGCTATTTTACAGCTGGTCGACAGTGGGCGGTTATCCCTAAATGACAAACTCAGTAAATTTTTCCCCGATTATCCAAAAGCCGATAGTATCAGCATCCACATGTTACTGTCACACAGCTCCGGACTTGCTATGGGCTTCAAAGAAATCGCGTTAAGCAGCATAAGTCGCGATTCTGCTTATGCCGCCATCAAGAAAATTCCTTTCGAATTCTCACCAGGAACAAATAGCGCCTATAGTAATATCGGTTATTATTTGTTAGCAAAAATTATTGAAAAAGTCTCCGGCGAGCATTACGCTACTTTTTTAAAGAAAAATATATTTGATAAAGCTGGGATGAATAACACCGGAGTTAGTAACAATGAATCCATCGTGACGAAAAAAGCAAAAGTATATTATCATAATGACGAAGGTTTTATCCATAACCCCTATATCAACTGGGAGATCAACCTAGGTCACGACGGTATTTATTCAACCGTGGAAGATCTAGCCATTTGGGACCAAGCACTTTATGGAACAACGATTCTATCAGCCGCGATGAAGGAAAAAATGTTTACACCATATAACTCCGAAAATTGGGGCTATGGATTCATCATCAATCCATTTTATAATCACGGACATTATTTGATTGCACATGACGGCGGATTCTTTGGGACAATGACTTCTTTTAATCGATTTACTGACGACAAACTCTTTGTCACTGTCCTTTCTAATAACGGCTCAGCCTCCCATATCATAGGTTACGGACTTTCAGCAATTGCCTTTGGTAAAGAAGTAGAAATGCCCTACAAACATCGTCGCGCCAAAATAGATACGACCATATACAATAACTATGTGGGTGAGTATGGAAAAATACGGATATTAAAAATTGATGGCAAACTCTATTATAATGATGCGGATATTGAACTCATTCCCGAGTCTAAAACAAAATTTTTCAGAGCAGACGACAACGACAGAACGATCGAGTTTGTTGAAGACAAAACAGATGGCTATAATTCCATTATTTTAACAAAAGGTGGAGTTAAGGAAGTTTTCCCAAGATCCAATAGAAATGAATGAAACGCTATGGATGCTGCTAGAATATCGATTTTAATCTATTATTTGAAACCTTAAAGAAAAAAGTTAAATTACACCTATATCGGTCCAGCGTTAGATCGGATATAGCGTATACTAAATTATAAGATATTGCAACAGATAGATCAGGAACCGAAGAAAGCCAAAAAGAAACTGTTATTGAAGTCTTTTATATTATGCCTAATCTTTATGACGGCATATCTCATCAGTTTTTTCGTTTTTGATCTAAGCAGCAGTGAAAAGTTGAGTTATATTATTTTTTCACCTCTTGTTTACTTACTGAGCTGGATATTTTTCCATTTCTTTTTGCTGGTAAAGGATACACGCAATTTGAAGTACTACTTACTGGGATGTGCCCTGATCGCATGCACTATTATTTATACAAATGGTATTTTTGATATCGATATTAGGCTTCAAAACTTTTTCCACTCCTCAAAACTGCCAAATGAATACAGCAAATATGATGACATTAACAAGCTAAAAAACCAGTTTGGGAAACATGAAATCATACTCTTCAAGGCAAGTGACCACCCTATAGATCAGTTTTTGACCAAAAACAATGAATTAATCATTCATTGTTTAACCGGTGCAACCGACACTGATAGTCCATCAACAGTTATTCATACATGCTATAGACTGGATAAAGATGGTAAGCAGATTGATGAATACTCCTTTAA
Organism: uncultured Sphingobacterium sp.; assembly: GCF_964277905.1. Lineage (NCBI taxonomy): Bacteria > Pseudomonadati > Bacteroidota > Sphingobacteriia > Sphingobacteriales > Sphingobacteriaceae > Sphingobacterium > uncultured Sphingobacterium sp. The sequence continues at coordinate 390,812 of NZ_CAXYKD010000048.1, read as the reverse complement.
ACAGGACAAGGATGAGGATTCAGAAGTTTTATTTGAAGGGTATTTGATCAACGTTTCCAAACATTACTTTCGCAGCTGGCCATTGAATGGAGATACTATAAAAAAAACAATTGAAGTATTCAACGCAAATCTAAATTGGTCCACAGATAAACAAGACCAAAAACTAAATGATATTAAAAGTAAAGCCACCTATCTGCTGTCAGAGAAAATCTATCATTTCGATCAAAGCAATTCGAAAAGCTATACAAAGCGAACTTATTTTATGGACGATAAATGGTATGTATTCAACGAAAGCATATCGGATGATAATAATTTAGACCCACAAAGCTCATCTAAGGGCCGTACCGTAAATGATCTTTTCGGTCACTGGGATAAAAATGAATGGGTAACGAATACTACTCCCCCTAACATTAGATCAGTTTATTACCAGAAAATCAAACGTGTTCGCAATAAACATGACGTCAAAACGGGGAAATATGAAAAAGGAGATCTTTGGCAAGGCTGCCTATTCTCACAGCTTATTGTCGAAAATGACACCTTAAGATTTAAAGACAGCTTATATTTGGACGAAAAATGGCATTGGTCTCAAGTCGATATCAACAATAAAAACATCGGCACACTAACCTTTGAGAATACCGACCAATTTAATGCCTATGGTTTTTATACGAATCCAGCTTTAAATTATCAACTTTTCACTAACCAACGCAACAAACTTTATTTAATCACAAAGAAATGATTTGTAGCTTGGTACCGCTAAATTTCAGCAAACATTAACGGTTCAAAATACAAGCCTACTTTTCGCTATCCAAAATAATGACTATATTACAACAAATCGCTTTTTTGTGAAAATATATCCAATTTAGTAGCCATTGGATCCTAGTTAAAAATTAAATTCAGGAATAGTAGAAAATAAATCATATGAACAAAAGGTATTTTTTCTATATTATCATCGTTATCAGCTTGTTCACTTCGTGTGGCCTTATCCATAATCTTCCCGATTCGGCTACCCCCAATACCGGTGTAGACCCTAACCTATGGTATTCATTTGTGGATCAAAATGGTAATTTCTACCCCGACAATTGGAAGAAAAATTATGGCATTCCTTCCAATAAAGCTGCTCGAGATCCTTATTCGCTTATGAAAATTGCCACCGACAGAGGGGATCGCGAACAATTACTCGCTTTTGAACGCGGTAACATGCTGCGTTTGTCTAAACGTATTGCCCCCAAAAAACGTGTGTTTATTTTAGTCCATGGCTTCAATGCTGATGAAGAATCTGTTGTAAAACAATATAAATATATTTCCGATCATATCGTTACAAACCCTAAAACCGATGAAATCATTCGATTTTATTGGGATGGTCTACGATCTACCTCCCCTTTTCGTTCCGCCAAAAACTGGTTTTCAGCGGCCTCTTTTAGCCAGATGGCCGGTGAATTTGGATTAAGACGTATACTGAACAATATGGCCGATAAGGATGTCTTCATCATATCACATAGTCGTGGAGCATCTGTGGTTATGAGCGCTATTTCAAATCCTGAATACAATAGCTCATTTTCTGCTCAAGCAAAAGACGTTCACAATGTTGATATCGAGCGGGCAAAGCCATTGTTAGAAAACAAAAATAGAATTACCTGCATTATGCTGGCTCCAGCGATAGGACTTTCCGAGTTTCAATATACGGATACGGCAAGTAACACAAAAAAATTTGTGACTCTCAGCTCACAAGTCAAGAAAATACACATTACGATCAACGGAACGGACAAGATGTTGAAGAAGTTTTTTGGATTCTTATCGAACAAACTTAATCCAACAGATCTTGGATACAAAGAAGAAAGTTATAACGCCCTTAAGAAAAATTACAGCATCTTTTCTATGACTGATTTCACAGGAATGTCAAGCCATGATTTTAGCCGTTATATCCGAGACCCCAAATTCAAACAGATGCTTAGGGAAGAATCAATCCAAGTGCAATAAGGAGGTCACTCGTCTGATTAAGTCGATAAGATTTGAATCGCAACTATTCTCTCAAAACGGCCATGGTTACTTACAGAAACGGGTAAGTGTGTGCCGCTATCTTTCAGAATGATGCTTGGTATCCCCTGAGCATCTTTAACAATTTCACCTTTTTCGATTTCTACAATATTGCCTAAATGAACCAATTCGCCAACTGCGATGGTATGTATAAAATCAGGGCAAACAATGGTCTTAGTGTAATACCTCTTCCCTTCACAGATGACTTCTCCCGTTGCGTTGCAAGAAGACCGTTCAATAACTGAACATAGCAACCCTTTAGGTATATATTTCCGAATTCCTGTCTGTCTATTCCATATTTTATAGGCAGCCTCTTTCATGCTCCATAAGAGCCAAACAACAATTTCTGGATCTGGACTATTCACAATCAACAGTTGTTCATGCTCATTAAATAGCTTTGAAACGAAGCCCCTACGTCTCCAATTACTATCTTTTCTAGACTGAACCAGGTCGATAACGTCATTACCAATCATTTTTCTTGTAACTTGCTTTCGATTATTTCGACTGCAGCTCCGACATTAAGCATACGTTCCATATCGGAATTTTCAATAACGATCCCAAATTGATCTTCGATATCCAGGACAATATCAACCAAATTTGCTGAATTGATTTGTAGATCACGCATAAAATCAGTCTTTTCAGTAAGCTTTCCAAATGCTTCTTCGTTTGTTGTGTAAGGAGCTATAATTGGCTTTAAAGCACCGATCAATTCTTCTCTGTTCATAGGTTTAGTTATCAAATTTTTTAAATATTAAACAGGCATTTACATCCCCAAATCCGAAACTCGCTTTGGCTATAATATGAGGTTTGACATCAACTTGATGTAATGGTACTCTTGATGGATCAATCATTGCTGCAATCTCAGGATGTAGATCAGTACAATTACTGTTTCCAAATACAAATCCATGATATAACTGCAAAACTGTGGCCACGCATTCTATGCTACCTGCCGCACTGAGACAATGCCCAGTCATTCCTTTTAGCGAGTTTATCAATGGAAAATCTTTCCCTGTACGCCCAAGGGCCTCAGTCCAGTTTTCTATTTCAAAAGCATCTTTGGCCGTTGCCGTTAAATGACCGTTTATGGCATCGACATCCCATCCGGAGACACCCGAATTTTTTAGGGCTTCCGCAATGCATCGGCGTACAGCATCAGCATTTGGAGCTGTCATACTGCCCGTTCCTCGTTGCCCTCCAGAATTTACTTGACCGCCCAATAATTCGCCATATATCATGGCCTTGCGTTCTATGGCACTTTCCAAATCCTCCAATAGCAGGGCTCCAGCTCCACTACCTGGGACGAATCCTACGGCTGTTGCACTCATTGGGCGAGAACCTTCCGAAGGGCGGTCATTATATTGCGAACTACAGACACGCAGTGCATCAAAACCACCCCAAATATAAGGTCCACTATCTCCAGTACTACCTGCTAGCATGCGCTTTGCTCTTCCGGACCTAATCCGGTCATATGCCATTAGAATTGCTTCGGTTCCGGTAGCACAGGCAGAGGAATTGGTGGTCACCTGATTTCCGAGCCCTAATTTCCCACCTAAATATGCACTGACACCACTGTTCATCGTTTGGGCAACGACTGTACTGCCTAGCCTACGTGTTTGCAGCTCATCAATTTTATAAATACTCTCCCGAAACTTATCGATACCTGAGGTGCCTGAACCAAATACTGTTCCGCTATCCCAATCGGGGACCGAATTTAAGGCAATAGGAAAACCTGCATTTGTCCAAGCCTCCATTCCTGCTATGACACCATATAATATGCCTGTACTGTTAAAACCCCTGAGCTCAAGTTCCGTGAAATATTGTCTTTTGAGATCATCCGATACTTGTGGCATTCCAGCAATCTGACAGGAAAATTGCAATTTTTCCAACTGCACATCATGTCTAACACCGGAGACCCCCTCTTTTAGCGCCTGTGTAAAGGCCGGTACTCCCACTCCATTGGGTGCAACGACCCCTAATCCAGTAATAACAACTCTCTTCATAGCTCCTCAGTAATCATACCTGCCAATATTCCCTTACAAACCTCCTGGCCAGCTTCATTTTTCATTGTAACTGCACACTTTAACTTTCCAAACCTAAAATATATTTTTTTTGAAATTACCGTAACTTTTTCCTTCGGATACACGGGTTTTAAAAATTGTATTTCAGTAGAAGTCAACGCAATAGAAGAACCCTTTTTCAAGTCTTTATTGAGCAGAAAAATTCCCAAACAAGCTAAACCTATTTGGGCCATCGTTTCGATCAGAATAACTCCTGGAGTGATCGCTTTTTCATTAAAATGTCCTCTATAAAAATCCAAATTTTCATCAAAGGTATAGGTTCCTGCAACACCTTCCTCATCGACATGGGTCAACGCATCGACAAATAAAAACGGGGCACTGTAAGGCAATTTCGCTAGTATAGAATTCAGATCCATCATTCAAATTTTGTAGGTTACCACTGTAATAAAACGCGCTGCGCCGAAAATCCAGGACCGAAACTCAGCATCAGCCCTAATTCACCGGCCTGAGGACTACGTTTCATAATACGTTCGAGGACATATAACACCGTAGCGCTCGACATATTACCATACTGTGCCAGCACAGCCTTAGTATCCTCAATATCTTTATCAAATTCAGCAAAAATATCTTCGATTGTAGCTACAATCTTTTTTCCACCTGGATGAAAAATCATGTAATCAATATCTTTAATTTTAAGCTGGTTCTTCTTCAAAAATGGATGTATAACAGCGTCAAAATGAGACGCGATCACATTCGGCACTTCAACATCCAGTATCATCTGCATACCGCTGTTTGTCAGCTTAAATCCCATAATATCTTCCGCATCGTAAAAATGGTACATCTCCTGATCGAGAATCATCGGACCATTGTCTGACTCGTCGGAGGAAAGCAGACAGCAAGCTGCACCATCACCAAATATTGCGGCACTGACCATATTTGACATGGAGAAATCTTCCAGCTGAAAAGTTGCTGTTGGCGCTTCGACGGCTATGACCGCAGCACGTTTGCCTGGATTAGCCTGAAGAAAATTTTTAGCATAAATAATACCTGAAACACCGGCAACACAGCCCATTTCGGTAACTGGTAACCGCACAATATCCTGTCGGAGTTTCATCTTATTGATGAGATACGCGTCTAGGGAGGGGATCATAATTCCAGTACAACTCACTGTAATGATATAATCCAGAGACTGCGGATCCCATCCCGTCTGTTCAAGGGCCTTACGAAGTGCTTGCTCCCCTAAGACCGTTGCCTCCCGGCAGTACACATTATTTTTTTCTTCAAAAGACGTCGCAGTGAAGACCTCTCTCGGATCCATAATTGCATATCGTCTTTCCACAGCGGAGCCTTCGAAAAGTTTCTTGATCTTCTTAATAAAGCGAGGCTCTTGTCCATGGAGCCAAATATCCAATAGCGGAAGGATATCAACGGTAGCACAAGAGTATCTAGGGAGTTGCTTCGCAACAGTTATTATTTTAACATTCATATATTGGAAATTATCCACTGGTAACGAAAGGCCCATTTCCATTGGATGCTATAATTTTCTAATTTCAGTTTATTGGAGAATTGAGTAAGTTCCTCTTTTTTAAACCCACGCAGTATAGAAACAAGCCCGTCCACTTTTGTCATTCTATTTAACCTAAAAAGAACAGCAATGGTTTGAAAAAGCCGGTAAGCCATTTTACTCCTTTGTAAATCATTAATGACGACCCCCAATTTTGATACGTTGACCAGACTGCCTAGCAAACGAAGGATCTCTTCATCGTCAAAATGATGTATGGTAAGCGTACACAGAACAATGTCATACTTGACATCTTCAAAATTTTCTTCAAAGATATCCGCACACAAATAGGATATATTGGTATAATCTTTCGACAAATCCCCCGCATAATTTATTGTATAGGGGTTGGCATCTATACCGAGCATTGAAAGCTTAATATGATGTCTATTGCCATAATCGCTCAACATGCGAAGCATGTCCCCATTGCCACAACCGATATCCACAATCGTTATTGTTTCATTCTTGCAGCTGGTTGAAAGTAATTTTTTTACACCGTTCAGCGTAATGTTATTTCCGCCTAAAAAACGATTAATCTTTGCTATCCTGTCTAATGTGGTCCGAAGTTCTTCTCCTTCGAGCAGAAAATCGTCCATGATCTCATTCTCCGATGTTCTCTGTTTTGTGTTTATTCCCATTTTATTGACCTTGCATTTCCATGAGTTTGTTTAATAATCCAGCTGAGCATTTTCGGAAAAAATGAGGCAGTCTTCATCAAAACTGCGATCCCTATTTTATAGCTTAACAGCCGCGACAGAAGTCGTCCGAATAAGAGGCGTCTTTTAAACGTTCGATTCCATTGCTTGACATAAGCCTTTTCCAATTGCTTTCGTGAATGAATATGGCCCCGATAATATTCCAGGACAAGCTCAGAAGCTATTTTTGCACTGTGTATCGCCATAGCCATCCCATTTCCGCAGAATGGATGAATAAGACCGGCTGTATCACCAATCATAAGAATATGGTTTTCTACCGTTGATTTCTTATCAAATGAAAATTGACTGATCGTGAGCGGTTTTTCAAAAAGTAGCCTATTGTGCTCAAAAAAATACTTAAGATATCTGTTTTTAGACAAAACATACTTCTGATAATCACCGATGTTTTTGTATCTCTTGAACGTTTTTACATCGGCCAGATAACATAAATTTATCCGGTCATCTTCGACCTTGGAAATCCCACAATAGCCTCCTTCAAAATGATGCAAGGCAATTAAGTCATTCGGAAAATCGCCCGAATAGTGTGCCTTAACAGCCATCCAAGGAGAGGTTTTCGTTATAAAATCACGGGATAAGAGCTGATCGATATTGCTGCGTTTTCCATACGCGCCCAGTACAATTTTTGATCTTAATACCTGATCTTGAAACGAAACAGTAAATGTATCAGCGCTAAAGGATATACCCGTTACAGTCGCAATAACAATTGTACAGCCATTACTTTTTGCTTGCTGATATAACAGATCATCCAACGCGTAACGACTTATACCAATCCCACCCAAGGGTAACCTGACCCTATTCATCTGTCCATCTTCTGTCGTGAACTCAAGCTCCTGAATATGTGTTGGGCATAGCGATTCAACATCCACTTTCAGCCAATGAAGGTAGGCCAAAATTTCGTTCGAAACATATTCGCCGCAAACCTTATGACGAGGAAAAACATGTTTTTCGATTAACGTTACGTTGAATCCTTGTTTAGACAGATGCAATGCACCTGTAAGTCCAGCCAAACCACCGCCTATAATAATCACATCAGGATTTATTGTCATATATCCAAGTTTGCTCTATATGAGTATCATCTACAAAAAATCAACGCCATAAATCGTACTTCAGTTTCCTAAATTGGTTGCCCCCCACTATTCAATAAACGATTCTTGATAAATCTATCCACTGTCTCAAATCCCCCTATACAGGACAATATCGCCCATACGCTTTCATAAAAAGTCTCTCTGATAACAGCCCTTGGCAATAAATAGTTTTTATTAGGCCGTAAAATAAAAAAGCACTTTAATTTACCTGATAGACAAACGACTTAACCGCCGATGTAAGTTGAATAAAGAAGTTGTCTATCTGGATTTATATTCACGATCGACAAACAATTTATCCAGAAAAAGATATCTATTCCGAAATTCTTCAGCAGATACTTTTACTTCGATATTCAAATTCAGAATATTCATGCGCTTATCTTGTGCTGTTGTTTTCGGCCATGTTGACAGCCCTTTTCCATTTGGATCGCCCGTCTTGATAAAATTAACAAAGTACCGCTGACCAAGTTTTGATACCTTGTAATCATCTTCAGTCCAGGCAAAAACATCATTACTCTGCAGATTTCCCAATAAATATTCAATATCACTTGCATGGAAAGCACCCGGCAGGGGCTTTGGGCTTTTTTCCTTGGCTTCCTGTGCAGATTTCTTGCTAATTCCTCCGGCAAGCCCGGTTTGTGCATCGCGATATGCCGGTTGCATGGGTGGTCGCGGTTTACCGAATATATAAACGAAGACTGGCTGACCGCTATTTCTTCGTTGCAAATCAAGCCATTTCCAGGTACTATAAACGATAAAATTATCGCTACTTAAGGCAGTTGCTGACCGAATAACTTCCGCCTCTGTCTTTCCAGGATAAAGCTTGAGCACTTCGTCAGCCTGAACGCCATATTGTGCTCTTACCAACTTTTCATAATTCTCCGGAGATGGATACAATTTACCCATGTAGGCGGTATATGGGGCTTCCGTAGACGTCCAGCCTGCAAGTAGCGGGACTTTAGACTGTTCCCCTGCCTCAAAAATAGCCAAAGGAGATTTAGGCAGAAAATAGCCGTCAACAATCAAACGGGTCGCAAAGGCCCCTGGCTCGCTGGCTTTATCAAGGAGTTCGGCCGCAGGAATTTTACGCAGTTGATCAAGCCCTTCGGCATTTATGCGCGTTGCAAACGCAGTCCCCTGTTGCTCTTGCTCCGTAATAGAGGCAGTGCCATACCGCAAGTTAAAAACACTTCCGCTCTGACCGATAGCGCGTTTAAATAGTCCTTTGGACAACGGACTCGTCATCTGGGCAGAAACCGACATACTCCCTGCCGACTCACCACCGATGGTGACGGCATCGGGATCCCCACCAAATGCAGCAATATTTTTCTTGACCCAAACCAAAGCTGCATGTTGATCCAGCAGTCCATAATTTCCGGAAGCATGTTTCGGAGATTCCTCGGTTAATGCCGGATGCGCAAAAAAGCCAAAGATACCAAGGCGATAGTTGACAGTAACGACAATAAGACCTTCTTTGGCAAAACTTTCACCATCATAGCGGTTTTCCGATCCATCACCAGCATTGAAACCTCCGCCGTAAAAATAAACTAAAACAGGAAGTTTGCCTGAACCAAGGGTCTTTGGACGCCATACATTCAGGTAGAGACAGTCTTCACTGATCCCTGGTGACCGAAATCGCATGTCCCCATAGATCGGTTTCTGCATCGGAGAATAACCAAAATGATCTGCTTTAAGGATGCCAGACCAATGTTCAGCAGCTTGCGGTTCTTTCCACCTCAGGTCTCCTACTGGCGGTTTTGCAAAAGGAATCCCTCGAAAGGACTCTACCCCGCTTGACAAAGTAATTCCTTCTAATATCCCCTCTTCAACCTTTACCTGGGGCATTTGTGCGAAAACAAATGATACAACCAAAAGCTGAACAACAGTAAAAAAAATATTTTTCATCATAACATCCATTTAAAACTCTATGGTTTTTATTCTTACAGTTAAAATACAAAATAAAACTTATACCGTCGTGATATTCTGTTATTTCAGCACTTGCTTGCTTGCTTGCTTGCTTGCTTGCTTGCTTGTTTGCAGTGATCAACACATTTAGTTGGCCAGCCACACAAAAAGTAGAATAAGCCATTGCGCAAGAATACATAGCCAAAATGGTTTGCTACTTGGTTCTGTTAAGATTTCGAGTACCTGGATAAACTTCGATCGTACGATCGAATAAAAGCTATCGTTCTTGTCTAAATCGAGGGCATCAAATCTCACTTTATTCAGACCAAAAATGACAATGCGTCGCACCCAAGGGCTCTCGATTTTATTATTTTTCACGTCATTGATCAATTTAAGTTTTGCAAAAGAATAATCAGCGACATTTTGTATTACATCGGGCTGATTCGATTGAAAAATTAATAATACTTTGTCAAATGCCGGAAGAATGAGATCATCCTGCCTTTCTTCTACAACAAGACTTGCAATCTTTGAAAACACATATTTGTTACTAAAAATAAAAAGTAGTACAGGTAGCAGGATCAGTCCAATCAGCCAAATGAATTTAGCTGCGGCTTGCACAGGACTGACCGTCGAAAAGAAAGCTTCATGACTAGCCTTAAACTGAAAACTGCCAACCACCAAATACAGTAAAGTCGAAACAATAGCCAGCAAATAATATTTGACTAAGGTTTTCGTCCCTAATACGCTTAATTTTTTTAAATACGATAACTGTGTTTTCATCCTGCTATAATTAATTACGCTAATTTAGCATTATTCACCAAACATTGATCCATAGGTTTAATTCCCGATCGCTTTCATTTTAAATTCGCCAGGAAAAAATTTTTATTCGTTGATCCACGTTAGCTCCACCCCCATCTATTCCGTTATAAATAATTTATAAAAAATTTGCGTAGTCAAATAACTACACTTATATTAGTAATCAAATAGATCAATATGAACTTAAGACGAGATGTTTTCCAAGCTATAGCAGACCCAACCAGAAGAGCAATTTTACTTCTTCTAACCTCACAAGCCATGACTGCTGGTGCAATTGCAGCCAATTTCAATACAGCAAGACCGACCGTTTCAAAACATTTGCAAATATTGACGGAATGTGAATTATTAAAGTCTCAACAAAATGGACGCGAGATATACTACCAATTGAACCCACCAAAGATGAAAGAAATTGCGGATTTTATTGAACCTTTCCGTCAAATGTGGGACGACAGATTCAATAAATTGGAAACTATTATGCAAAGCTACAAGAACAAATAATATGGAGTCAAAAACTAACGTCCAGGCTGAGGATAATAAACAGGAGATTATCATTACAAGGGAGTTCGATTTGCCTATTGAACTGCTCTTCAAAGCATACGAGGATCCCGAAATTTTCGAACAGTGGATGGGAACTAAAGTCCTGAAATTGGAAAATAAAAAGCATGGCTCCTATGCATTTGAAACTTCGCACAATGGCCAGGTTATGTTCAAAGCAAATGGAACGATACATGAATTCCTCCCCAATCAACGCATCACACGGACTTTTGAAATGGAAAACAGCGCATTTCCCGTGCAGTTGGAATATTTAACATTTGAAAAAATAAGTGCAGAACGCAGCAGGCTTCACATCCATATAATATTTCAGTCGGTCGCATTTCGGAACCAGCTGTTACAGATGCCCTTTGCGCAAGGAATCAATATGGCGCACAACAGATTACAAGAAATTCTTGCTAAACTACCTAAAGCACTACATGATGAATCTAAAAATTGAACATTTTTTTGAAAATGCGACAAGATGGAATGAAGAATTCAATCTGTTGAGAGAAATTGCCCGTGGCAATAAAACACTGCAAGAGGATTATAAATGGATGCATCCTTGTTATACATTTGAAGGTAAAAATGTCGTATTGATACACGGGTTTAAAGAATACTGTGCGCTGCTATTCCATAAAGGTGCATTATTAAAAGATCCCAAAAATATACTGATCCAGCAAACCGAAAATGTTCAGTCAGCCAGACAGCTTAGATTCACCACTATTGAGCAGATAGAATCATTGCGAGAAGTGATATCGGCATATATTCAGGAGGCCATCGAAATTGAAAAATCAGGCAAGAAAGTTGACATGCGGAAAGCTGCCGATTACCCTGTACCGGAAGAATTTAAGCGCGCCTTACTTGAAGACCCTTTACTTCAAAAAGCTTTTCAATCACTTACACCAGGTCGACAAAAAGGGTATCTATTTTACTTTAACCAGGCAAAACAAGAGAAAACACGTGCGGCGAGAATCGAAAAATATTACCAGCATATTATAGATGGAAAAGGTATCGATGACTAACATATTTATTACAGTTTATCCGTTATATATTTGTCTATAAAGAGTAGATTTGTCTACAATCAAATAGACAGAACCAGACCAAGACGAACGATTATAGCTATTATTGCAATCCGATATAGTCAATTCGTCGACTGATATATAGCTGAATTCACATGAATAAAAAATTAGTATTGCTCATCTGCGGCCTATTGCCCATTTTTTCACAAGCACAGAAAAAAAACAACGCAACACAACGCCCCAATATCGTCTTTATCCTGACGGACGATTTCACAGCCCAAGCATGGGGCGTATATGGCGGTATTTTAAAAGATTTTGTCAAAAATCCGAATATTGAAAAATTAGCCAGTCAGGGGGCGGTACTCAATAATACATTCTGTACCAATTCAATTTGCACCCCTAGCCGTGCAACCATACTGACAGGACAGTACAGTAATAAAAACCAAGTCTACACATTGGAAGATGCGTTGGATCCCGATAAGGAAAATATCGCCAAGGATCTGCACAATGCGGGCTACCAAACTGCTGTGTTTGGGAAATGGCATCTGAAAAAAAGGCCAAGTGGATTTGACGATTTTAAAGTTCTTCCTGGACATGGTGTTTATCATAACCCGACTTACCTCTCTAAAGACAACTGGAATGATAAGGAAGAGGCTGGTACACCCTACGAAGGCTATGTAGATGATATCACCACAACGATGAGTCTGGACTGGTTAAAATCACGCAACCCCGATAAACCCTTCTTCTTAATGTGTCATTACAAAGCGACGCATGAACCCTTTGATTTTGCCGAGCGATTCAAAGATTACTACAAAGATGTGGAGTTTCCTTATCCCCCGACATTTTTGGATTCAGGAGCAATCACAACTGGACGCTCTTTCGAAGGGCAGCCCTTGGAAGAGCTTGGCCGGCGTTATGAGCAAGCTTCGGTAGGCCCCTTTTGGACATCTTATCCTGAGCTTCCGTTTTCAACAAAAGGAATGGACCCTTTGGAAGCCCGCAAAAAAATCTACCAAAAGTTCCTCAAAGATTATCTGCGTTGCGTCGCTGGAATCGATGATAATCTAGGGAAAATTATGCGCTATCTTACAGCGGCAAATTTGGACGAAAATACCGTTGTGATTCTGGCTTCCGACCAAGGATACTTCTTAGGAGAACACAATTTTATGGATAAACGATTGATGTACGAAGAATCACTGCGCATGCCTTTTGTGATCAGCTACCCCAAAGAAATCAAAGCTGGTAGTCGATTAGACGACATGATTCTAAATATCGATTTCGCTGCACTATTTGCAGATTATGCGGGCATCAAAAAACCCGCCTACATCCAAGGCGAAAGCTTCCGGAATAACCTCAAAGGAAATACATCCAAAGCATGGCGGTCTGCCATGTATTACCGTTACTGGCAACATGCACCAATACGCCCGGCGCATCTTGGAGTCCGTGATGAACGCTACAAACTGATCTACTTCTATGGACAGCCATTAGAAATGACGGGCAGCGACTCTAAAACAACAGCTCCTGCTTGGGAATTCTATGACTTGCAGCAAGATCCCATGGAAACACACAATGCCATTCTAGACAAAAAATATGTCAAAGAAATTGCCAGGTTGAAGAAAAAGTTGGCTAAACTTAAAGCTGAAGCGGGCGATGATGATGCAACAAGACCAGCTTTTCAGCGGGTTCTCAAACAAGAAAACTTAATCGTTAAATAATTAAATGCAAACGATGGATTTGAAGTATATATTTTCTTTTATACCATTCTTATTTACCCTTGGAGCTTCAGCAGCTTCTATTACGGATGAGAATAAACCAGCTCCACTCCCAAACATCATTATAATTTTAATGGATGATATGGGCTATGCCGACCCAGTCTGCTATGGTGGTGGCCCCTACCAAACGCCAAATATTGATAAACTCGCAGCACAAGGTCTTCGCTTCACCGATTTTTATGCCGCGCAGCCGATCTGTACAGCTTCCCGAAGTGCCCTATTAACTGGCTGCTACCCTACGCGAATTGGCATTAGCGGCGCGATTGACCATAACGCCAAATTTGCACTTAACCCCGATGAACAAACGATCGCCGAACTATTGAAAAGCAAAGGATATAAAACCGGCATGGTCGGAAAATGGCATCTTGGACATAAAAAGCCTTACCTTCCCCTTCAAAATGGCTTTGACGAGTTCTATGGACTTCCCTACTCCAATGATATGTGGGCCTACGATTATGAAGGAAAAAAATGGCAAGATTCAACTTTTTGGCGGGCCCAATACCCCCCACTTCCCTTAATAGAAGGCAACAAAACAGTTAAAATTATCGATTCTTTTGATGGTCAGGATCAATTGACCACCGATTATACAAACCGAGCGGTCTCTTTTATCGAACGTAATAAAAACAACCCTTTCTTTCTCTATTTAGCCCATGCCATGGTTCATGTCCCACTTGGCGTTTCCGAAAAATTTAAAGGCAAAAGCGGTGCCGGTATGTTTGGGGATGTTATGGAAGAAGTAGACTGGTCCGTAGGCGAAGTGATGAAGACGTTGGAACAAAATCATCTGCTCGAAAACACTATTGTTATTTTCACAAGTGACAATGGTCCATGGCTCACGTTTGGAAACCACGCCGGTTCGACAGGAGGGCTCAGAGAGGGTAAAGCAACTATATTTGATGGTGGATTAAAAGTACCTTGCATTATAAGCTGGCACGGTCATGTTAAACCGGCAACTGTAAGTAACCAGCTTTTGACCAATATGGACTTACTACCAACGATTGTCAATATTACCCAGGCAGCCAAGCCAACAAAGAAAATCGATGGGATTGATTTTACAGAGCTTCTATTGGGTAATCCCCAAAGTACTCCACGAGATGAACTCGCTTATTATCATAATAAAAACAATTTGAAAGCAATCCGAAAAGGGAAATGGAAGCTTGTTTTTCCTGCTGAAACCGAAACATACGAAGCACCTGCAACCATAGGCGGCGATCGATATCCAGGAAAATATGCTACAGTAAAAGTTCCCTTGGCATTATATAATCTTGCAATTGATCCCGGTGAAGATAGAGACCTAAAAGATCAATATCCCGAAATTGTCAAACAACTCCAACAGGTAGCAGATAAATATCGTCGCACGTTGGGTGACGGATTAAATAACATGGAAGGGACTGAAATACGTCCAGCAGCCCAGTTATAGTGCAAAAAAAGGGATCCAACACGACACATTTGGATCCCTTTTTTCTTAAACTGATCTGTTAAACAGCAGTATAACCACCATCAACTAAGTAATACCCACCGGTCATAAAAGACGATTTATCCGAACTTAGAAAAAGAACCAGCTCAGCGACTTCCTCTGCCTTTCCCAAACGTCCAATGGGGTGTTTACTGATTAACGCATTGATATGCTCTTTATCCAACTTAGCCAATAACGGTGTATCAATATAACCAGGTCCAACCGCATTACAACGAATATTTTTTTGACCATATTCTGCGCCGATGTTCTTTGTCAGTCCCACTACAGCATGTTTGGCTGAAGTATACGCACTTGACATAGGTGCAGCCACGGTACCATGAATGGAAGCCATATTGACAATAACACCGCCTCCATTCCTCTCCATGGCTTCTATTTGATATTTACACCCATAAAATACGCCATTGAAATTAATATCAATTACTTTTTTCCATCCATCGAGACTGTAATCTCCCGTTAGTGCAGCCTCTCCACCAATACCAGCATTATTGCATGCAATATCAAGCCGGCCAAATGTCTTGACAGCGTAACCAACCAAGGCTTCATTGTCAGCGGGAGATGAGCTATCTGCTTTGAAAAACACAGCTTCTCCTCCTAGAGATTCAATTTGTTTTACGGTTTCATTCCCCGCTTGCTCGTTGATATCCGAGACAACGACCTTTGCACCTTCTTTACCATAAGCCAATGCAACTGCCAGTCCGATCCCCGAACCCGCACCTGTTACTAAAGCTACTTTATCTGCTAAAATTTTCATATGATATAAATTTTATGATACAGACAATTTACTAAAAGCAATGCGGAATCAAGTCAAAAAGGCCACTTACTTCAATTAAAACGAAACTAAAATGACATTTCTCGGCGGCTTAGTTCTGTAGCTGCGGATATTTTTTATATAATCTATCCAAAAACAAACGCCCCATCAATTGAAGCCTCGCCTGTGTTTCAAACATACCTGAACCTGGAGAAATAATACCATGCGGCATACGCTGAACAGTGCCGTAATAAATAATATCGAGCCCATTTCCATTGACGTCAAGATGCATTTTCTTAGGTTTCAAGCCCATGACAGAGCCCATGCGTGTTACTTTTTCAGAATTAGTAATCTGCGCAGTTCGCGCATCGAGCAAGGTTTCATGATCAAAAACCAAATGATCTCTCACCTCCCCCTCATCAAAAAAAACGTAATGCAACTCGTTGTTGCTAAGCACCAGATAAGAAGCGTTATCCCGTTCGTTATAACGAGCCTTTACACCTACAGCCGCCCAAGCAACAGTCTTGGCCGCTGTAGCTGCAGCTGAAGCAACTTTGTCGCCAACTGTTGCAATATACGCGCATTGCGTAAAGGCGTCGATCGGAGCGCCGTTCAACTGTTTTCTTAGTTCACTAAATTCATCACTTAACAATTCATCCTTTACGCCTGGAGCTAGGGCAATCCCAGATTCACCTTCATACTTTTTGGCCGTCTCCTTTTGCTTTTTCATCATCATAAGAGATATGAATACGCAAGCCACAACGATAACGGCAAAAATACCAATGTACAACATCATAAAATAAAATTTAGAATGGGTTTATAACTCAATAAAAAGTCCAAAAAGTGAACAACCTATTCAGGCTTCCTCTTTCTGGTACGATCGGCCACAAAAATTTTGCCAGACTAAAGAATTTTATCCGGGTAGTGAATATTATTTAAAGCTGTCTGGTGCATATCAACCCAAATATCATTGTTTGACTGCTGTATAAGCCAATTTGGAGAGCTTCGCATGTCGGCATCCGCATCATTATTGTAAATGGATGGAAAATCAGACTCTTTGGCCCTAAGCAAAACAACGATCGTACCAGCCATGAGCAAAGGGATATCACCCAAAACGAGATTATAAAAACCATCTTCAAGCAATCCTGGACTAAAACGCTGTAAACTGTCATAACTACGTTCTAATTTGCCAATCAATTTTTCCAGTTCATGCGGATAATGAACCTCAACATAAGACTCAAACAAAGCCGAGCCTTTATTGTAGAATCCCGCTTTCATGAGGTTTAATGCTTCATTTCTATAAACCTGCAACCATCGATCCGAAGCAAGATCATGATATTGCGCATCCGCCTCTTTACCATCACGTTTCAAAGCCCAAAGCTTAAGCTGCTCAAGCCGCTCCGTTGTTTCCATTCCATTTTTTTCCATAGGGCTAGCGCTCCCGCTCTTTAAGTTCCATTTGTAATAGAATATCCCGCTTCTTACCTTCAATTAAAGACAAATTGCCTGCAACAAAAACACCTTTCTGTCCCGAATTTTTGCTAATACCATACACCGACGATTCATCATCAGGATCCGATGCACCTTCATAGCGAAATAAATAGTCAATTCTGTACTGATCTGCATGAGCCAACAAATCGTCAAATTCAATATTATAATCTATCGTGTAACCTAAGTTGTTTAACTTTTCCAAGGCAACACTTGCAGAGGAGTATCCATGCATTCTTTCCATAATTGATTGTTCTAAATCCGATCTAAATTCTAATTTTTATTATAAAACGATTGACAAAAGAGTTTTGTTTTCCGCAATTTGAAATAGTTTATTCGAAATCATATTTCTACTTTTGTGCTACCAAACACGATTAAATATGACAAATCTAGCAGCACCAGCGTATCAGCACACACCTCAACTAGCTTTTCAACGATTACTCGATGTCTTATATACCTTACGGATCGAATGTCCCTGGGATAAAAAACAGACCATGGAATCCCTTCGACATTTGACTATGGAGGAAATGTATGAATTAACCGACGCCATTTTGGAAAAAGATTATCCAGAAATCAAAAAAGAACTTGGTGACGTCTTGATGCATCTTGTATTCTATGCCCGCATTGCCGAAGAAGAAGGACATTTCAACATCGTAGACGTACTCAATGCAATCTGTGATAAATTGATTACCCGCCATCCCCATATCTACGGCGACACCAGTGCTGATACAGAAGATCAAGTCAAATCCAATTGGGAAACAATCAAGCTCAAAGAAGGCAATACATCTGTTCTTTCCGGCGTCCCGAAAGGCCTACCCGCTTTGGTAAAGGCCTATCGTATCCAAGATAAAGTTCGCGGTGTCGGCTTTGACTGGGAAGATAAGAAACAAGTATGGGAAAAAGTAGAGGAAGAGCTTGCCGAATTTAAAGCAGAATTTAATCTGGAGACAGCACTTCCTATGGATCAGGAAAAAGCAGAAGGGGAATTTGGCGACCTGTTATTCTCCTTAATAAATTATGCACGGCATATTGGTATCAATCCTGAAAATGCTCTAGAACGCACCAACAAAAAATTCATTGAACGGTTTACCTATTTAGAACAAAAAGCCGCTGAAAATAAGCAACAGCTGCAGGAAATGAGTTTAGAAGAAATGGACGTTTATTGGAATGAAGCTAAAAAATTAAAAAAATAACGCAATTCCTAAAAAGGGAGTCACCGACCGAATTTAATTCGACTTTGTCAAATTTATGCGTAAATTCGCAGGAATATGGAAACAGTTGTTAGCGGTATCAGAAGTACCGGAAAATTACATTTAGGAAATTACTACGGCGCATTGAGCAATTTTGTGAAAATGCAAAACGAATATAATTGCTTTTTTTTCATTGCGGATTTACATTCACTAACGACCCACCCCACTCCTCATGGACTTCAGGGAACGGTTCGCCAAGTTATTGTTGAATATCTAGCTGCAGGAATAGACCCCGAAAAATCGACTATTTACGTTCAATCAGATGTTCCAGAAGTTGCGGAACTCTATCTATACATGAATATGAACGCCTATCTCGGCGAGCTTGAACGTGCTACAGCATTTAAAGATAAAGTTAGAAGCAATCCCGACAATGTTAACGCAGGTTTATTGACCTATCCGGTCTTGATGGCCTGTGATATATTGATTCACCATGGCACAAAAGTTCCAGTAGGAAAAGATCAGGAACAACATTTGGAGATGACGCGGACTTTTGGCAATCGCTTCAATCGCTTATACAACGTAGATTATTTTAAAGAAGCATTTGCATTCTCCTATTCCGACAAATTGGTGAAAGTTCCCGGACTTGCAGGCCAGGGAAAAATGGGTAAATCCAATGGTGAGGCAGATTGTATTTATCTATCGGATAGTGAAACCGTAATTCGTAAAAAGGTGATGCGTGCTGTATCCGATTCTGGTCCAACTGAGATGAACCAGCCTAAGCCTGAAGCTATCCAAAATCTTTTTGATTTAATGAAGGTCGTATCTACTGCAGATACGTTACAGCATTTTGATGAACTCTATAACAAATGTGAAATTCGTTATGGTGATTTCAAAAAACAATTGGCAGAAGATATGGTACTTGCAACCAACGATGTACGCTCTCGCATTGAGGATATATCAAACGATGATGCATACATTGCTAAAGTTGCAAAAATGGGCGCTGAAAAAGCAAGCGAATCTGCGCACAAGACACTGAAAGAGGTTCGTGAGATTATTGGTATTAAAAGATTTTATTAAGCTAGAAATAATATGCACATAGCTATCGTTGGAAATATAGGTGCCGGCAAAACAACGTTGACTGAAATGTTGGCCAGTCACTTTAAATTTGAACCTCAGTTTGAAGCTGTAGACAACAATCCTTATCTAGAAGATTTTTATTCGGACATGAAACGCTGGGCATTCAATCTCCAGATTTTTTTCCTCAACAGTCGCTTTAGACATATTGTAAAATTGCAGGAAACTGGCATTGATATGATTCAGGATCGTACCATTTATGAAGATGCTTATATCTTTGCCGAAAACTTGTATGATATGGGTTTAATGAGCGCACGTGATTTTGAAAACTATAGTAATATTTTTCAAAGCATTATCCACTATATCAAACCTCCAGATTTATTGATTTACCTCAAAGCCTCTGTCCCTACCCTGGTGAATAATATCCAAAAAAGGGGCCGTGACTATGAATCCGCAATTCGCTTGGATTATCTGTCGAAGCTGAACGATAAATACGATAAATGGATCAATAATTACAAAGAAGGTAAGGTAATGATTCTGGACAAAGACAATCTGGACTTCACCAAAAACCCAGAAGACCTCGGCGATATCATTCAAAAGATCGAAGCCGAATTATTCGGATTATTCGAATAATCAGCAAATTAAAAAGCCTGTAAAATAACGTTATTTTACAGGCTTTTTGATAAATTCCAATTGCCCATCCATTGATAAAAAATAAAAGATGAAATTTTTAGGTATTATCCCTGCTCGATATGCATCGAGCAGATTCCCTGGAAAACCCCTGATCGACATCGAAGGAAAAACGATGATCCAGCGTGTCTACGAACAGGTCAAAAAATCAACAAAATTAAACGAAGTTGTTGTCGCAACCGACGATCAACGCATAGCACAAACTGTACTTTCCTTTGGTGGCAAAGTCGTCATGACAGCAGAGCACCACCAATCGGGAACAGATCGTTGCGCCGAAGTTATAACGGATATAGAAGGTTATGATGTTGCCATCAATATACAGGGTGACGAACCCTTTATCGACCCCGCGCAAATTGATCTTTTAGCACATTGTTTTGAAGATGCCACTACGCAGATAGCGACCCTAGTCAAAGAAATTACTGCGGAGGAAGAACTATTCAATGTAAACATCCCTAAAGTTGTCCGAAACAGCAAAGGAGAAGCAATCTACTTTAGTAGGCAGACCATTCCTTTTTTAAGAGGTGTGGAAAAAGACCAATGGTTACAAAAGCAAACATTCTATAAACATATCGGAATATATGCTTACAAGGTAGATACATTAAAAGCCCTGACACAACTTCCCATTTCTATGCTAGAAGAAGCAGAGGCATTGGAACAGCTGCGCTGGTTAGAAAACGGTTACGCCATTCAAACGGCAATTACAACGCATGAAACGGTCGCGGTGGATACAAAAGAAGACCTCGCTAAAATATTAAGACTATTTTTTAATAAATAGTAAAGCTTACCGGTGTTCGGTATAGTATAACGACCGGACACCTTCCAATAGTACCTGCTTATCCGAATCACTTAATTTGATCATCTGCGCCTTTGCTCTGATCAATTCATCCAATTGCAATTTGGTACTCACACCAACGAGTGCTGTAGCAACAGCTGCGTTAGAAAGCACATAAGATAGTGCAACAATCATATTATCTTTTCCAATACGTTTGGCAAGATTTGCCAAGTTTCTCACGATATGGGCCACCTCTCCCGAACTATACTGAAGAAAAGTTTCAATAGGTTTGTTGATGAGAACACCTTTGGCTAATACACCGCGTACGACGATACTTACACCCCGTTCTTCCAACAAGCCACTGATTTCTTCTTCTGGTCTTCTATCCAATAGACTGTATTGCATCATTACTGAGGCAATGTCAGATTTGGACAAAAATGCCTTGATAACGTTTGGGCGAATTGATGAAAGGCCATAAGCACGGATTTTCCCTTGTTTCTTCAACAACTCAAACGCTTCAACAATCTCCTCTATCGGATCTTCTATTGTACCACCATGTAACTGATAGAGGTCGATGTAATCCGTTTTTAAACGTGACAACGAACCTTCCACAGCCTTGATAATATAGTCTTTCGAAGCCTTCCAATCCCAGCCGGATCCATCTGCACGCCAAAGGTTACCAACTTTCGACGCCAGCACAATATGTTTGCGAAAGCTTTGCACACTCTCCCCGACGATCATCTCGTTTAGGCCTTTATCGTAGAGATCAGCGGTATCGAAGAAAGTGATCCCTTTCTCGTAAGCTTTTTGCATAATATCTTTGGATTGTTTGGACTGATTGCCTTTTAACGACATACAGCCCAAACCTATTTCCGAAACGATTAAGCTTGTATTACCTAATTTACGTTGTTCCATCCGCACCAATATCAAGCAATTCTACCTCAAACACCAATGTGCTGTTTGCAGGAATTTCACCTGTTGCCCGTTCGCCATACGCTAATCTGCTTGGTATAAAAAATTTATACTTTGCACCTTTCGACATTAACGGGATTCCAATCTGCCAACCTTTGATCACCTGACCCAAGGATAGTTTCAATGGCTCCTTACGGTCATATGAGCTATCAAATTGCTTTCCATTAAGTAAGGTACCTCTATAATGTACTGTTACTTCATCGTCACTTTTTGGTTTTGGACCTTCCGTCTGATTTAAAACAAGATATTGAATTCCCTCGGCCGTAGATTTCATCCCAGCAACCTTTGCATTTTCGGCAAAAAATTTATCTTCTTCAGCACGGCTAGCAGCCTCTTTTTTAGCACGAACGTCCATAATCGCCTGCTGGATAACAGCTCTTCCTTGGCCTTCCTCCAATAGCGATTTCTCCCCTTTCAAGACATCCGAAATTGCTTTTGCAATAACATCTGACTTCAAGTAATCGATCTCAATGGATTTTAGTGAATTTCCGATATCGGCACCAAATGCATAAGACACAGAATCGGCCTTCGTTTTCAGTTGATTTGTTGCACTTGATTTAGTTGCGACGACCTTCTTCTTGGCCGTCGTTTTCGTTTTTTTTTGTTGGGCAAATCCTGTGACAGTTGTCAAGGATAATAGGGCTAATGCAATATACTTCATGTTTGTTTAACGGTGCTTCTGCACGATTTCATTTATAATTTCCTGCGTGATATTAGGGTAATCAACTTCAACCCTAGATTTACTGTTGAGCCAGGCTTCTATCGCAAGCATGTTTTTCTGCTTTAAGCTCGAAATTACAGGCACGCCCATCTCTTCCAATGACGCTGCATTCAAATGCTGCTCATATTGGTTTTTCATCGGGATAACTAACAGTTTCTTTTTCAAATATAACGCTTCTGCCGGTGTTTCAAAACCTGCCCCACATAAAACTCCAGAAGAAGATGCCATACTATCAATAAAAGATTGGTTATTGATCGGTCTTATCGTTACATTTTTCATGTCAAATGCCTTTGAATTATGTTTGCTAAAAACATCCCACTTCACGTCCGGAAACTTCATCAAATGCTTTAAAAGATGCGCATCATCATATGCCGGGAGATAAACCGTGTAATGCCCCTGATCTGTGACATTCAATTCACGAACAGCATTACGGATAACCGGTGGGTAAATATTCTTGCCGTACCGCTTGAAATGGAAACCATAGGAATGGGTAGACGGAGCATAATTTTTCATAATAAATTTGCCCAACATATCACTATCTTCTGGCTTAGGACTCGATGGATCTAAGGCAGCAATCTGATGGCTCAACCCAATGCATTCCAAATCTTTTGAATGACAAGCCCAAGCAGAAATTGGTTCAAAATCATTGATCACCAAATCATAGTTTTCTATGGGCAAGCTCTTAATTTCATTCGTAAACTTACGGATCGTCGAACTCATAAATGTTTTCCACAGATCTACTCCGCCGGATTTTCCAAAGATAAAACTCAATCCGTGAAAACGGTATTTCACTTCGAAAGGTAATGATAGATCTGCTTGAATTCCACTAACCAAAACATCGACTTCCCCTAACTCCCTCAAACAGGGGACAATATCCATTGACCGGCTCAGATGTCCATTTCCTGTCCCTTGTACGGCATACAATATCTTCATAACGACTGCATTTTGTGTCGGCAAATTAATCAATTTTAACGAGTATCAATATTATTTTATTGTTTAGTTATGTTAAGAAAATATAAATTAACATCAATAAAAAAATTCGTTAATCCATTTTTAATTTTCCTTTACGTATATTTAATATCAACAATTAATTAATAGCCAGTTTAATACCCCATGAAGTCTCTATTTTATCGGATGCTTTGCATAGTCGCCATGCTAATTTTAACATCATGGGGATTTTTTGCTCATAAAAAAATTAACCATTATGCCGTCTTTGCGCTCCCTGCTCAGTTGGCCAAGTTCTATAAATCCAATATTGACCTTATTACCGAAAAAGCCGTTGATCCAGATAAACGCTGCTTCACAGACAGCGCTGAAGGCCCAAGACATTTTATAGATTTAGAGGACTACCGCAAGGAAAGTACAGTTGACTCCATACCGATACATTGGTCACAAGCCAAAGAGAAATTTCAAGAAAAGCAATTGTTAAAAAATGGCATTGTGCCCTGGCAAATCAATCTTACCTACCAAAAGCTTGTTAAAGCCTTTCAAGCAAAAGATTATAAACGGATCATCAAACACTCTGCAGAACTCGGCCATTATATTGCTGATGCCCATGTTCCATTGCACACGACTAAAAATTATAATGGACAGCTAACTCATCAACAAGGTATACATGCATTCTGGGAAAGCCGCTTACCAGAAATGTTTTCAGAAAAATACAACCTTCGCGTTGGAAAAGCCAACTATATCAAAGATCCCTTAGCGGAAGCCTGGACTATCGTCCGTGAAAGCAATCGCCTTGTGGATTCTGTATTGAGCATCGAAGCCCAGCTCAATCGTCAATTTAAGGCATCTCAAAAAAAATCTTTTATTGAGCGAAACAATCAATTGGTATGGACCTATTCCGACAGTTATGCTAGAGCTTATCATGAAGCCATGAACGGTATGGTTGAAAGGAGAATGCAAAAAACCATTTTACGCGTTGCTTCCTATTGGTATTCAGCCTGGCTCGAATCCGGCCAACCCGACTTGACTAACATCGAAAAAATAAAAAGCAGCGACAAGCAAGATCACATCGATATAACGGGGAAAAAGCGTATCGGTCGAGAAGAATGGATGTAAAAAGGCTACAAAACATCACCCGGACTACCAGTATTATTCACACCGGACTATTTATTTTTTAGTCAGCTAAGCTACTTTTGCAGCGTAAAATCTAGGAAAGCATGTTGAATAAGAATATTACGTTAACAAACCTTGCATTAGTGCTGAGTATTGGAGCTGCGACTGCTCAGATTAAAGACACAACCGCTTTGGGCGAAGTCATCATTAATCAAAATCGCTTACAGATCCCTTTTTCAAAACAAAGCAAGAATATCCAAATATTGACGCAGGAAGATATACAGAGACTACCAAATCGATCAATCAACGAATTGCTTAGCAATATCCCAGGTGTTGATATTCGCCAACGTGGACCATTCGGTTCGCAGGCAGATATAAGTATCGACGGTGGGTCTTTTGAACAGACGGCGATCCTACTCAATGGTGTTAAAATCACCGATCCACAGAGTGCCCATCACAATATGAACCTCCCGGTTCCTCTGGAGGCCATCGAGCGTATCGAAATAATTCGGGGGCCAGCTTCACGGATTTTCGGTATTAATGCACTAACCGGTGCCATTAACATCGTAACAAAGAAAATTGAATCAAATCAAATTAGCGCCCAGGTGTATAGTGGTTCTTCATTCAAAGATAATGAGCAGACAAGTACAGGCAAGTATTATGGCAAAGGTGTTCAGCTTGGCTCACAGTTCTTAACCAAGCAAACAAGCCATGGTTTATATTTTGGCCACGAAGATTCGAATGGACAACGCTATAATACAGCCTCCAACAATAATAAACTTTATTATGACGGGACATATCAACCGAATACAGCCAATATGATAAAAGCCAATGTTGGCTATATCAACAATCAATTTGGAGCCAATGGTTACTATGCTGCACCGAGTGACAAGGAAGCTTATGAACAGGTTAAGACAGCTTTCGCTTCCCTGCAGTCCAAGCATCAATTAACACAGGCATTTTCCATCAGTCCACGTATCAGTAATCGCTACAACGAAGATGAATATTGGTATTTAGGCCGAGAAACAACCAAAGGTAGATCCAAACATTACAGCAACGTCTTCGGAGCAGAAATCAATGCTACATTGGAGCAAAGTTATGGTACATTTGGCTTAGGATTAGAAAGTCGATTTGAACGCATCAATAGCACCAGTATTGGCGACCATAACCGGGAGAATTATGGTGGCTACCTTGAATTTAAAACAGAGGCGATCAAAAAATTGATGATCAACTCTGGTGCCTACATCAATTACAACTCAAAATTTGGCTGGCAAGTATTCCCGGGTCTAGATTTGGGATATGATATTACCGAACATTGGAAGATTGTAGTCAACGCAGGTTCTAGCCAGCGGATCCCTTCCTTTACGGATCTTTACACCAATCAGACAGCCAACGTCGGAAACCCCACACTGAGCTCTGAAAACGCCTATCAGATCGAAGGTGGTATAAAATACTTATCCAATCGGATTATTGCTCAAGCAGGCTATTTCCATCGAAGGATAAGCGATTTCATAGACTGGCAAAAAGAGGATGCCACTACAGGAAGCGGAACGGTCATTCCGTGGAAACCAATAAATATTGGAAAAAATAAAATTGATGGATTCAATGCTTCATTCCGATATAATATCAATGATCCCAGCGCAACGACACGATACTTTACAACGCTAAGTTATAATTATCTCAACCCAAGCATAACATTAGCAGACGGGATACTATCCAAATATGCTATTGAAAGCTTAAGGCATCAAGTTATTGCCAACTTTACCATAAACCACAAGAACTGGATGTTAACTTCTGCAAACCGCTTTAATGAGCGTATCAGTTACAAATCTTATTTTATCGCTGACGTAAGAGGATCGTACCAACTCCAAGACTTAAACATCTTTGTGGATGTTCAGAATATATTTGACAAGAGCTATATAGAAGCTGCCGCCGTTCCAATGCCCGGTCGTTGGTTTAGTATCGGCGCAAAATATAAACTGAACTATTAAACCCAAGCAAATGGCAAAATCGGTTCTCTTCCCTTTTCCCCGTCAATTATAAAAAAGTCCCAAATGGAATGACCATTTGGGACTTTTCATTGTGTTATTGACACATAGAAGCATGTACCATGCCCTATTTAAGAAAACGCCAACTATAAAATAAGTTACTTTTTCTTGGGAAGAACAGATAAAATTCCTCCAATTAAATGTTTTTGGAACTCAGGTTCGTCATAGGACTCATCGGTATGTCCAAGCCCGGTATAGAAGACTTTCCCTCCATCGTAGCTCTGGGTCCAGGAGATTGGATGTTGATCCCCCATTTTTCCACCTTGGTAGCTTTTTTCATCCAAATTCATCAACACATGCAATCCGTCCTTCACGTCCTTGAAATTATACCATTCATCTTTGTGCCACCAGATCGGATCGAGGTGCTTGGTGGCCGGATGTTTTCTGTCCAGCACATCAATTTTGGCTTTTTGTACGGCAGGATGAGACGCAAAATATGCCCCTACAAGGCCGTTATACCAGGGCCAATCAAACTCCGTATCCGTCGCGGCATGGATACCCACAAACCCTTTTCCTGATTGGATATACCGCACAAAAGCTTCCTGTTGCGCATTATCGAGAATATCGCCAGTTGTGCTCAGAAAGATAACAGCGTCATATTTTTTCAATCCCTGATCTGTAAACAGAGCAGCGTCCTCCGAATGATCAGATTTTATCTTTTCTTTATCTAGCAATTGTTTAAGTACCTGTGCACCCTTTTCGATGCTTCCGTGTCTAAACCCTTTTATCTTGCTAAAGATCAATACTTGCCTTTGTGCCTGAACAGCAGCTGATATCCCCAAAAGGAGAAACAGAAAAATGAAGATTCTATTCATGATATAAATGGTTATTATGATGATTTAAGTTTAGGTTTACTATTTTCCGCAACGAAATTGCGATAAAAATAGCTGTAAAGAAAAGCCGTGCATTCTCCCGATACACGGCTTTTCTGTTTTATTATTTTGTGATTAGCTCACGGTAAAAATCAAGACTTTCTATAATATCATCCTCAGAAACGTAGATATCATATTGACAACTGCCAATTTGGTCAAGCAATGCGAAACCGATCTGATTGGACAGGTTTTTCTTATCATTTCGCATCAGATCCAACAAGGCTGTATCAATGGATGAATCGAATGTGTAATCGTTGAAATATTTTCTGAAGGTTTGGATCAAATCGTTTAATTCATCCAAAGGCAAACCATTCAATTTATGCGATAGATACCCCTCACAAATCATTCCTACTGCAATAGCTTCTCCATGTAATAAAGGTGAAGCATCGTTCAACAAAGAGTATCCCTCAATAGCATGACCAATTGTATGGCCAAAGTTTAAAATTTTACGCAGTCCTTTTTCTTTCGGATCCTCAAGGATAACACGGTTTTTGATCGAAACAGAATGTTTGACCAAAGAATTATCGATTTGATCGATCTCCAATGTTTTCACTCGCTCATAATAAGCCCGATCGAAGATCAGGCCATGTTTGATTACTTCAGCAAAACCTGAGATTAACTGACGTTGATCTAAAGTTTTCAAAAACTGGCTTGAAATAAAAACAGCCTGGGGTTGTGCAAAAGTTCCAATAATATTTTTCACACTTCCCATATCAATACCGGTTTTACCCCCTACTGATGCATCTACCTGGGAAAGTAAAGTCGTCGGAATTTGAATAAAATCCATCCCTCTTTTGAAAGTCGATGCGGCAAATCCTCCCATATCAGTCACCACACCACCGCCAAGATTGATCATCAATGAATGTCTATCAGCTCCGAAATCGAGCATATTATGCCATACACCAATACAGAAATCAATATTTTTATTTTCTTCGCCCGGATCTACTTCTATCACATCATAATTCGCTAAATTGGGTAAAGCTTGCTGAAATAGCGGCAAACAATTATCCAAAGTATTGGTATCCACCAATACGATGATCTTTGAGTAATTGCGCTCAGCTAAAAACGCCTCTAAAGACGCCAACGTATCATCAAAATATACCTGATAGCCCAAACTTTCTATGACTTCCATTCTATGATTCTTTAAGGTTTAAGTTTTCTATTTACCAATATTGTTTAATATTACACCAATTTTATTTCCATCCCATCAAATTCAACAACATCTCCTGGTCTTAATTTGAGTCTTTTCCGGTAATCAACCTGCCCATTATACTTCACATACCCTTCCGCCACAACCCATTGAGCCATAGCACCATGCTCTACCCAATTTAAAGCTTTAAGTAACTGTATAAGCTGGATATATTCGCCCTCGATTTTAAATTCTTGCATTTCACAAAAATAGTGGTTTCACTGAGGAATACAAGAATTATCATCGTTTTAATGCTTACTAAATTGCTACATTTGCCTTATTGCAAATAAAGATTATGATTGAGAATTCTGAGCCCAAGACATTATCCTTTGATAATACAGAGATTGCTTTTAAAAGTAAAAGCGATAAGGATTTGGAAAGAGCGTATTGGTTATTCAAAATAATAGCGAATAACTTCTTGACAAAAGTAGGTCCGTCAATGACCAACTTTGCCCTGAACATAGGACTGCCTATCCAAGGCATCATCCGTAAAACAATCTTCAAACATTTTTGTGGTGGAGAGACCATCGCGGGTTGCGAAGCAGCAATCAACGAACTGGGAGAGAATGGTGTAGGGACGATTTTGGATTATTCCGTTGAAGGAGAAGAAACAGAAAGTGCATTTGACGCCTGCTGCGAAGAGGTATTACGTACCGTAGTTGCGGCCAGTAAAAACAAGTACATTCCATTTTCAGTATTTAAACCAACTGGATTAGGACGTTTTGAGTTATTTGAAAAGGTCAACGCCAAAGAAACTTTAACAGAGGCAGAACAAGGAGAATACCAACGCATGTTGGATCGTACTGACCGTATCTGTAAAGCATGTCATGCCGCCGGTGTAAAAGTTTTAGTGGATGCTGAACATTCATGGATTCAAGATGCGATCGATGATATTGCACGTGAAATGATGGAAAAATACAATATGGAGAAACCAATTGTATATAATACTTATCAATTGTACCGTAGTGATAAGTTGGCATCTTTGAAAGCCGACTTTGAATACGCAAAAGTTAGAGGCTTTCACATGGGTGCTAAGATCGTTCGTGGTGCCTACATGGAGATCGAACGTGCTCGTGCTGCACAAAAAGGTTATTCCGATCCCATCCAGCCAAATAAAGAAGCTTCCGATAGAGATTATAATGAAGCTATTGAATTTATCTTGGACCATTTGGACAACTTTGGGCTAATGGCGGGTACACACAATGAGGACAGTAGCATGTTATTGGCGAAGGAAATTGACAGACGTGGTATCGATAGATCCATCGATCGCATCTTCTTTGCGCAATTATTGGGTATGTCTGACAACCTGAGCTTTAACTTAGCGGCACATGGCTATAATGTTGCTAAATACATGCCTTATGGACCGGTTAAAGCGGTGATGCCATATCTTTTCCGTAGAGCACAAGAAAATACTTCCGTCGCAGGAGCGACAGGTCGGGAGCTCGGGCTTTTGATCAAAGAAAAACAAAGAAGAAAAGCTAGTCGATAACGACTAGCTTTTTTTATAATTGGCGGGCATCAAGTCCATCTACTCAAGGAACTATGCTCAGATGGTCTCCAAGAAACACCCTACTTTTGAAAAGCACAAAAGCACTTTACCTATCACTCGCCTCCCCTTCATCCTTTTGAAACAAGCTAATTACAAAATCATTCCATATTCTTGAAACTATTATTTATGTTTGCAAACTTTTCCCTTAAAACAAAGTTCATACTGGAAGGGTGCTCCCCCGGAGCTTAAAAGAATACGATTTGAAATGGAAGAAAAACTTAGATTATTTGATCTTGCACGTCAACAGATGGGCAAATACCCCGATCTTGATATGTTTGCACACAAAGTGGACGGCAAGTGGAATTATATCAAAACAGCAGATTTTCTTGAACAAGTAGACAGCCTCTCCAAAGGGCTGATTGAACTTGGCGTGAAACCCAACGAAAAAGTTGGTCTCATTGCCGGCAGCAGTATGGAATGGCATTTGATTGACTTTGCAATCCAGCAAATTGGTGCAGTGGTGGTGGCCATCTATCCAAATATTACGGATACAGACTATCAATATATCTTTAATGATGCCGAAATCAGGGTTTGTATCGTCAGCAACAAAAGCCTGTACGATCGCCTGATGAATCTAACCGATTCAATCTATACATTGAAGTATATTTTTTGTATCGCAGATCAGGAAGGAACACGTAGCTGGAAAGAACTTAATGATATAGGCTCCAATTACTCCTTAGAAAAACTAGCAGCACTACGTGACCAGGTTAAACCTGAAGATCTCGCTACCCTGATTTACACTTCCGGTACAACGGGCAAACCAAAAGGCGTAATGTTGTCACACAATAATATCTTTTCCAATGTATTGGGCGCAGCAGAAATTACACCCTGTAAGGCCTACGACCGCGGATTGACCTTCCTACCACCTTGCCACGCCTACGAGCGTATGGTTTTATATACCTATATGTATCTTGGCTTTACGATCTATATCGCAGAATCTTTTGAAAAGATTGGTGATAATCTGAAGGAAGTAAAACCTCATATCATGACCGTTGTCCCACGTATTCTTGAAAAAGTCTATGAGAAAATTATGAAAACAGGTCATGATCTCAGTGGCTTCAAACGCAAAGTATTTGATTGGGCTGTTTCAGTTGCAGAAGAATATGATCCAAATCCTGAGAAAAGAAGTCTATCCTATAATCTCAAACTAAAGCTTGCCAAGAAACTTGTCCTTAACAAATGGTATGAAGCATTGGGTGGCGAATTACTTACCGTTGCTTCTGGATCAGCCTCTCTTCACAGCAAGTTAACACGTGCCTTCTTAGCTGCAGGAATTCCATTATATGAGGGTTACGGCATGACCGAAGCCTCCCCACTCATTTCGGTCAATCATTATATCAAAGGAATACGCATAGGTACTGTTGGCCTTCCTGTCCGTTTTGTTGAAATAAAACTTGCTGAAGACGGAGAAATATTAGTAAAAGGCCCTAATGTCATGATGGGATACTATAAGAACAAGGCCGAAACGGATAAAACCATCATTGATGGATGGCTGCATACCGGAGATATAGGAAAGTGGGAAGATGAAAAATTCTTGAAAATCATTGACCGAAAAAAAGAGATGTTCAAAATTTCGGGCGGGAAGTACGTCATACCACAACCTATCGAAACCAAGCTCGTTGAATCTAAATTTATTGAACAGGCAATGGTTATCGGTGACGGGATGAAGTTTGCTTCTGCCTTTATTGTACCAAACTATGCCCATTTGTTGGATTGGGCCAGAACAGATGCTCCTGAACTTGCAACCATGACAAAGGATGATTTTCTGACTGACCCTGCCATTGTAAAAAAAGTCAATCAGGAGGTACGTCGGGCGAACCAGCACTTTGGTAACTGGGAGCAGATTAAGAAACCAATTATTTTAACAGATGAATTTACTATTGAAAATGGAGAGTTAACACCAACCTTGAAAATGAAACGAAAGGTAATTCTCGAACATCATCAAGAAGAGTTCAATAACCTCTATCAAATGGAAATGGATTAAGGATTAACAAATCAAAATTTTTACATAGCGCGCTATATTTATACGAGTAAAACATGAAATTATTAAAGGATAGAATCCTTCATGACGGTAAAAGTCTTGCAGGAGGCATACTTAAAGTAGACAACTTTATCAATCACCAGATGGACCCCGTATTGATGAAATCTATTGCGGTGGAATTTGTCCGTCGTTTTGCAGACCTCCCGATCAATAAAATCATTACAATTGAAGCAAGCGGAATAGCCCCAGCGATCATGCTTGGCTACCTTTTGGAATTACCGGTTGTATTTGTAAAAAAAGCAAAACCGACCACCATGGCTGATATGTATGTAAGCCAGGTGCATTCATTTACCAAGAACCGAACCTATGACATCTGTGTCAGCAAAGAGTTTCTTACGCCGAGCGACAATGTTCTTTTTATAGACGATTTTTTGGCCAATGGGAATGCCGCTTTTGGTATGCTCGATCTCGTTAAACAATCGGGGGCTTCAGTATTGGGCATGGGATTTATTATCGAAAAATCCTTCCAGGAAGGTGGCAAAAGATTAAGAGAATTGCCCGATTTAAGAATTGAATCGTTAGCGCGGATAAAGTCGCTTGAAGTGAATAAAGTCAGTTTCGAAGAAGACTAGCAAGAAGAAAAGCCTCATCTTTCTAAAGATTGAGGCTTTTTTATTCAAACAACAAGATAAATTCTTTCTAATCCCAACGGTAGTCGTTGTAAAAATCTTCAGGATGTCTGCTAATTGCAACATCTTTTACAATCCGGATATTGGCTGCTCCCAAGTTGACATTTAACATAAATGAAGGTACATTTGCTGAAAAATTCCAACGGCCATTGCGCATATACACGTAACCTCCTCTGTAAGGATCGTAGAATGTTTTGTAATCTCTAAAGTATACATGGTGTCTACTATCGTAACGATGTGCACTTGCCCAGGCTGGTGCTCCATGACGGTATCCTTTTCGGTATGACTTAGCTACTTCTTTATGATACTTACGGTCTTCTTTTTCGCGTTTTTCTAAATATTTTCGATATTCCTTATCCCTTTTCTCTTCATATTTTCTACGCTCTTTGTCCTGTTTCCATTCACGTTCATTTCCACGATGTTGAGCCGAAGATTGCTGAGGAGCGATTAAAACCAGTCCTCCAATTGCCAACGCGAAGTATATCATCTTTCTCATAACAGTATAATTTAAATTTAAAAATCAATTCCACTCCGCCTATGTTCCATTCTTTTTTACAAGCGTTTCTATGGGTATGACTTCAATGTTTGAACAAAGGTTTAATCGATCAAGATGAATTTAATTTGTGCCGCAATATATAGAATCCATTACTTCAATTTAACGTATCTTTGTACCATGTCAAATACAGGATATATCACTGAAGATACCATTGTTGCATTAGCGACATCTTCCGGAACAAATGGCGCTATTGCTGTCATACGTGTTTCGGGCCAAAATGCCATAAAAATTACGAACGAAATATTTAGAGGAAAGAACCTACTTCAACAAGCGTCTCATACGATCCATTTTGGAACCATACGGGATGGCGAAGAGATCATTGACGAAGTATTGGTCTCCTTATTTGTAGCCCCGAACTCCTATACGAGGGAAAATTCGGTGGAAATATCAACGCATAACTCCAAATATATTATTGAGCGCGTTGTTAATCTACTCATCAAAAAAGGAGCACGTGCTGCTCGTCCAGGAGAATTTACCCTACGTGCATTTCTCAATGGCGGAATGGATTTATCCCAAGCAGAAGCAGTTGCCGATTTAATTGCATCCAATTCTGCCGCCTCACATCAAGTGGCGATGCAGCAAATGCGCGGCGGCTTTTCCAATCAGCTTAAATCCCTTCGTGAAGATCTCATTCACTTTGCTTCACTGATTGAATTAGAGCTTGATTTTTCGGAAGAAGATGTGGAATTTGCGAACAGGGATCAGCTAAAAAATCTAATCAATAAAATACAGGTTATTGTTCAAAAATTAGTGCAATCTTTTGAACAGGGTAACGTCCTAAAAAATGGTGTTCCTGTTGTCATTGCCGGGAAACCTAATGTAGGAAAATCAACCCTATTGAACGCTTTCTTAAACGAAGAACGTGCCATTGTTTCTGATATTGCAGGAACAACGCGCGATACCATTGAAGATGAGATTAATATTCATGGCGTCACATTCCGATTTATTGACACAGCAGGTATACGTGAGACGGCAGATGTTATTGAAGCAAAAGGTGTTGAGCGTACCCGTGAAAAGATGAAACAAGCGCGATTGATCATTTACCTATTTGACCCTACACAGGACAAAGTTGAAGAAGTACAAGCGCAATTACCAGAAATCGAGCGCCTACAAATTCCATTTGTCACCATTATCAATAAATCAGATTTGCTTTCTGAGGCGCAAAAAGAGGTTTACAATGTCCTTAATCCGCTTTACATTTCAGCAAAAGAACAAATCGGTGTCGAGGAACTGAAAGACGAATTGATCAATCGTGTACAATTAGGAAATTTAAATACCGACGATGTCATGGTCACCAACATACGTCACGTAGAAGCGCTACAAAAAACAGCAGATTCACTGGAACGCGTAATATATGGTATTGACAATCCTGTCACTTCTGATTTTCTAGCGATGGATATACGCCAAGCCTTATATCATCTTGGTGAAATAACGGGAAGTGTTTCTACAGACGATTTATTGGATAATATCTTTTCCAAGTTTTGTATCGGAAAGTAAATCGTAGTTAACGATAATAAAAAACAATAAACAACAACCATAATCCGCTTAAAATCAATATTTTAAGCGGATTTTTTGTTTTTTATTATTTAACTTTAAATTGTATAGTTTAGTAAAATCACGTACGTTATTTGTACGTTGAATACAAAAATACAAGAAAGTACAAAAAAAATCTTGTAGGGTGGAATCATGAAACACAAAGAAACATATGGTAACATATAGAAATACTTAGAAACATTTATAAACATGTCAAGCAACATTCATATAAAACGCTTATGCGATCATTGCAAAAATTCTTTTATAGCCAGAACTACTGTAACCAGATTCTGTAGCAAAATTTGTAACAGCCGCTTTTATAAAAAGCAGATGCGTGATAAGAAAATACTAAAGTCCTATGAAGAGACACAAGAAAAAATGGTATCCAGTTCGGTTTTATCGAATGAAGCTAATAAATCATTTTTTAATATAAGTGAAGCTTGTCAGTTAATGGGTATCAGTAGAACCACTCTCTGGAGATTAATTAAAAATGAACACATAAAAGTCACTAAAATTGGTTCACGAATAATTATCACAAAAGAAAATATTAATGCACTTTTTAAATAATAAATATCATGATAAAAGTTAAATTAAGAGAAACCTTACTAAAAAATGGACTTACGAGTCTGTATTTGGACTATTACCCTCCTATTGTAAATGCCAAAACTGGGAAACAAACAAGGAGAGAATTTTTAAAATTATATTATAATAAGAAAACAAAAGATCCTTTAGAAAAACAGAAGAATCAAATTATTAAGTTGGCTGCAGAAAAGATCCGATTGGATAGGGAGAATAAAATACTTATTGGTGCATTTGAAGAAGGATCATTTTTTGCTCAAAAGGAGAGCTTTTTGGAATTCTTTAAAAAAGAATGTAGAAATAGAGCGTCTTCGGAAGGAAACTATACCACCTGGATAAGCTCTTATAAGTTTTTTGAAAGATATACGAATGGCAACTGTATGTTTAAAGAAATTACCGAAAGCTTTTCAGAAGGCTTTAAACTATTCCTGGAAACTACCCATACATTAAACAGTGAAGCTAAAAAACTAAGCCCTAATTCTAAACACATGTATTTCAATAAGTACAAAGCAGCCGTCAAGGAAGCTTACAATAAAGGCTTATTGTCAAAAAATTATACGAGTAGAATTCAGTCACCAAAGGCTGAAAGTCCTTATAGAGAATTTTTGACAATTGAAGAAGTCAGTATACTAAAAAATGTATTTTGCGAAAATGAAATTGTAAAACGTGCAGCATTATTTTCTTTTACTACAGGATTCCGTATCGGTGATATATTAAAGATAACCTGGGAAGATTACTTTTTCGATAAGGAAAATGGACACTATCTTCGATTCAAAAGCCAAAAAAGCTCAGAATTTTTAATTCATCCAATATCTAATCAAGCAGTCCAACTCATGGGAGAATTAAAAGACAAAGAAGAACGAATATTTAAAGGATTGAAATATTCAGCTCACAATAATGCTATCTTAGATAGATGGATCCGTTTGGCTGGTATAAACAAACGGATCTCCTGGCATAATTTTCGCCATAGTTATGCTGTTGCAATTATCGAAAAATATGGTATATATGCAGGAAAAGAAATGCTACATCATAAACATGTAAAAACGACCGAAATATATGCTAAGATGAGATTAAACCATAAATATGAAATTGCTAATAGCATAAAAATATGAGTATAAATAACTGGAAAAGTCGTTACGGTGGTGTGGAAGTATCAGATGTCAAGCGCCTGAGGGAACCTGAAGAAGAAAATGCACGCTTAAAAAAGATGTTTGCCGAACTGAGTATGAACCATGATATCCTAAAAGAAGTCATCACCAAAAAAGTTGGGGCTCCGGCAACAAAATCAGTTAACCCAGGAGATTGTCTCAGATCACGGTTTGATTGCAACCGGAGCCTGTAAATTGACAGGTATGTGCCGTTCACAATATTACTATATTAGTAAGAAAGACAATAGCGCCATTATAGCAGCATTAGATCAGCAGTTTTCCCAACATCCTGTATATGGATTTCGAAAGCTATATGTCTACCTGCGCGAAAAAGATAAACCATGGAAACATAAAAAAGTATACAGAGTCTATAAGCTACTTGATATGAACAAGAAGCGGCGTGGCAACCGTCGGCTACCTGCCCGGGAGAAACAACCTTTGGAACAACAGATCAGCATTAATCAAAAATACATACCCGGGCGTGGATGGATGAATATAATAGCAACAGATCCCATGAAGGTCTTGGGAATCTCACACCAACGGAGTTATCAAAAAATATTAGACACAAACAACGAATAAATCAATTAGTAACGGAAATTAGAAAAGTCCAATCCCGGCTGCCCGAAAATTTGTATTCAAAAAAAAAGATAAAAACCTCTTAAATAACAATATAAATGCAGGAATGTCATTTTAAATGATTATCATGGATAAGCAAAAAAACTATTATTCATTTATAGGCATTCA
Organism: uncultured Sphingobacterium sp.; assembly: GCF_964277905.1. Classification (NCBI taxonomy): domain Bacteria; kingdom Pseudomonadati; phylum Bacteroidota; class Sphingobacteriia; order Sphingobacteriales; family Sphingobacteriaceae; genus Sphingobacterium; species uncultured Sphingobacterium sp. Next base: position 353,277 of record NZ_CAXYKD010000048.1, on the reverse strand, counting down.
TCAGAAATCAGTAAAACCAAGTAATTCTCATTAAATTAGCCAAGGTTTTACTCAGCGCTTTATGGCTGATCTAGATCTGTCAGCCTAAGAACATAATCTATTCGCATTTTTCAAAGTAGAAAAGTCTTCACCGCCATCATTCTGAGAGCTATCTCATAGGTTAGTGAAAAGAGTCACTTCAATGCGCTTTTTTTATTATCATAATAATACCATTGAGTTCCTTCAATGGGAATAAATTGTAGATGCTAAAATTTATACTCTTAAAATGAGGAATTTCTCTCAGCCTCTAATATCATTTGGTTTTGGTTTTTATTAATTCGCTTTACAAAATTATCTATTTCATAGTTTCAACCTTTTCTTGCAAAGGGTACTCTATATTTCGTCTGTCATAGAGATAAACAAAATTAAATCATGAAGAAAATATCATCATTGCTATTTATAGCGTTATCAGGACAGGCCAAAATCTCCACAGCACAGCAGCAGGATTCAATTAAGTTAAATCAACAGCTAGTGACCGAAACTGTAAAGGGAACAATTATCGACCGAAATAATAAACTACCAATAGCTGGATCAACCGTTACACTTAGTTTTAATGGCAATTCTAGATCTGTAAGTTCAGACAAGAATGGTGTATTTAGATTTGGTAATATCCCGGTTGGTCGACATGAAATTAAAATCAAAATGGCAGGATATAAATTGGAAGAGATAACCGATGTACTTGTTACTAGCGGTAAAGAGAATATCGTAAATATTGAAATGGAGACACAATCAAATAAGTTAGATGAAGCGATTGTATATGTAAATAATAGTAAAAACCCACTAAATCAAATGGCAATGACAAGCGGACGTTCGTTTTCACCAGAAGAAACCAACCGCTATGCTGGAGCATTTCTTGATCCTGCAAGAATGGCACAAAGTTTTCCAGGTGCAGTTGCCGGAGGTGACGACAACGAAATTATTGTACGAGGAAATTCTCCAAAAAGTCTCCAGTGGAAGTTAGAAGGAATAGAAATTGTAAATCCGAACCATTTCGGCGAAGAAGGTGCCTCAGGCGGTGGAATTAGTATGTTAAATACAATGGCATTGGGAAAATCAGATTTTTATACCGGAGGACTACCTGCAGAATATAACAATGCTACTTCTGGCGTATTTGACCTCAAGTTTCGTAAAGGAAATACAGATAAACGAGAATACTCATTTAATCTGGGCGTACTAGGAGTTGGTGCGACTTTAGAAGGTCCTTTTAAAAAAGGAGCTTCGTCTTCCTATTTAATCAGTTACCGCTATTCTTCCCTTAGTTTACTTGATAAAGTCGGTGTAAAACTGACAGATGCAGGTGTACCTAAATATCAGGATCTATCTTTCAATTTTGTATTTCCGACCAAAAAAGTCGGAACTTTTTCACTTTTTGGAATCGGAGGTCTTGGTAAACTCAAGGATAAAGCCGAACATGATTATTCCAAATGGGAGGAACGGACAGATGCACAAGATATTGATGTAACTTATAATGCCGGGAGTGTAGGTTTAAAACATCACATAGCGGCAAATGACAAATTATATTTTACAAATATATTGTCTATGTCCCTAAGTCAGAATACAAATAGAAAGGATACATTAACCACTGATTATATTTCAAGCCTTTATAATAAAGATAAATACACCAATACGGCATATAGATATGCCGGAACTTTGAACTACATGCCCAATAGTAGAAATACGATTCGTGCTGGATTGAATGCAAGCCTTTTAAAATACGATCTGTATTCACTGAGCTATGACACCGAATTGTCGACTCTAAAAGAAAGAATAAATGAAAATGGCAATACAAGTACTTATGATGCTTTTGCCCAATGGCGCACTGTATTGTCGGATAAGCTAGTATTGAATACTGGGGTACACGCTAATTACTTTTTAAGGAGTAAAAGCTGGACTTTAGAGCCACGATTGGGCTTAAACTGGAAAGTAAAACCAAATCAAACCATATCATTTGGAACAGGGCTCTATAATCGTCTGGAGCCACTTTCTTATTATTTTGCGAAAAGCTCAACTGGAAACAACACAGATCCACTATCTCCTTCGAAATCTGCACAGGTTATCTTAGGTTACGAGAAAAATATCAATAGAACCCTTAGATTCAAAACTGAAATGTATTACCAGCATTTATATGATATCCCGGTATCTGCTGATCCAAATTATAATTTCTCATTGTTGAATGTATCTGATATTTCTGCAATTGGATCATCTTCTTATCAGAATCTTGTAAACAAAGGAACAGGAAGAAATTATGGAATAGAATTAACATTGGAAAAATCCCTGAACAAAGGATATTATTTTATGATTACATCATCTTTATTTGATTCAAAATTTAAAGCTTTGAATGGAAAAGAATTCAATACTGCATTTAATACCAGATATGTCGGCAACCTATTACTCGGAAAAGAGTGGAATGTTGGAAAACATAAAAATAATCTTTTTGGATTAAACGGTAAATTAATTTATGCTGGTGGTAGAAAATACTCCCCTATCCTCGAAGAAGAATCATTTAGACTGGACGAGGAAGTTATCGACCAAAATCGCATTAATACCTTAACAGCTGCCCCATATATACGTGTGGATTTTTCAACCAGCTATAGAATTAATAAGAAAAAAACAAGTCATCTGTTTATATTAGATATGCAAAATTTACTCAATAGAGAGAATACTGTTGGAATGCATTACAACCAAAGTAAAAGGATCATTGAAGCAAAAAAATGGTCTGGTATTATTCCAACTATCAATTATCGGATAGAGTTTTAATCAACAACTAACAACTGAGCAAAAGAGGTGGTACTTCAATATTCAGATCACTTCTTTTGCTTTTCAAAAGGTAAAATCATTAAGAGAAATACCAAGAGACTTTATTTTTTTAATGTTCAGTATGATAAAAGTAAAATTTTATGTAGAATATGACCTGTAAGTACCCCATTTTTCAACACAAGGAATTGGACTTTTCTAATAATAATTTATTATCTGTATCCATCTATAGAAATTTTCTAATTTTGATTATAGAAAAATTCCTCGAAAATGCTTCAATTAGAATTCCAATAAATAAAAGGAGCACCCAAAACAGCACCAAATTTGCGCAAAATATTCTCTAATACTAGCGCTGTAAAATGGATTTAAACAAAATAAAGGCAATATAATGAAGAAACGTGAAATTCGAATCTCGCCCCCTTCTCCAGAAAAATATGCTTTTAGACAACCAGATAATGGTTTCCTTGTCTCTGGTGGGAAAGTAGCACCAAAGCAGCACTAGATTTAAAATCCAGCAGAAAGCATTTCATGAATTAAAAGGAACAAGAACACAAAGATCTTTAGTGCAAAATGGATAGGAGTATAATTAATGAATACCAAATCCCAGAACATGAATGAAAATTCATAAATATTTATTTCAGTGGTGAAATCAGTTACATTCGCATCCCAAATAGCCACGAAACTCCATATTGCTTTTAATTATTATGGAATAGTTCAAGATTATGAACATTCGATGTGACAAATGCCATATTTTAAGAGAAATTTATTGATTAAATATCAAGACTTGAAAAATACAAAAAACACTACAAAATTGATATTTAACTGTATTTTTTTGAACATAAAGCTATAAATACCAACACGTAACACTTTTTGCATCGGCAAGTAAATAGATAAAATAAAACAAAGAAAAACAAACCAACAATCTAAAATTCAATCATTTACATTATTTTTAATTTTGTATGAATTTTAAGGTATTTGGTTTGTTTTGTTATAATTTGCCCCTTATTTACCCCTCCAACTATTAATATTTTATTTTTTGTAATCCGGGAGAGATTATGTCACTTGAGGTACTTAAATGTATCTAATTGTACTTTAATGTACCTTAAATGATGTTTGACCTTTCACAAATAAAATATTATGAGTTCAAACATCAAACTTAAAGGAATCTGCCATCACTGTGGGCAGGAATTCATTGCAAGAACTACAGTAAGAAAGTATTGTTGCCATAAATGTGCACAAAGAGCTTACAAAGCTAAAGTAAGGGAATTACAATTGCGAGGGAGTACAGCAGATCCAGATACCGCAATTAAACAACCAAAAGCTAAAGAAAATCCTGACTCCTATTTTGATATCAAGACCCTGGATTATTTAACAGTAAAAGAAGCAGCCACCTTACTAAAATGCGACCGTCGCACCGTTTACAGATTAATCAAATCAGGAAGACTGGCAGCAGGGAATTTATCTGTAAGAAGAATAAGGATTTTAAAAAAGGATATTGATGCTCTTTTCGTTATACAAAGAGAGCCAATCAAAAACAATGATATCTCAAATTCTGACCTTTCAAATATTCCATTGAAAGACTGCTTTAATATTGGGCAGATTCTTGAAGAATATAAGCTTTCTGAGACTTCCTTACGAAGCCTGATTCAGAGGCATAAAATTCCAAAATTTCAAAAAGGAAAATTCGTGTACATCCCTAAAAAATTAATAGAGCCAATCTTAATTAAGATCCTGCGAAACGAATATTGCGGATAGGTTATCCATCTTGATTGGCGTCACTAAGCCAAATAATGCCTCTCAGGACTCGTAGTACTTGATGCTATTTCTCATTGTTTAATTTTCCAATAAAAACAACATTATGTCAAAGGTTACATTAAGAAAGAAGGCCATTTCCCAAGGTAGGCAATCATTGTATCTAGAGATTTATCCCCCTATTTATAACCCAAATACTGGAATTATGCAGCGAAGCTTGGCTTATCATAAATGTTCCCGGTTTTAATCCAATTGAAGTTGGAGAAAGACTTCAGCGCTTAAAAGAATTTTCAGATGAGAAGGCTTACCATTTATGGGCTGACTTCTGGTGTAATAGATATGGAGATATGGACAGTTTTATATTCATATAAAGATATGTGTACTCCATCAAGATAAAATCTACAAATGATATATATTTAAACTATCGTAAATATATTTATCGCTTCCATTCCTTTTGTATAATAAATTTCGTAATTTAAGAGGTAATTTTAAAATAGCCATTTTTTATTAACTAATAACCCTAAATTATGAAATTCAAAATTTTGCAAATTTTTCTTTGCCTTATTCTATTAATTGGATGTAATCGCAATGATAGTGATCTGGCAGTACAAGAAAACGGAATCGTCGAGTCTTTTAAAGTCCAGAGTTCATCCAGAGTTGATAAGGAGATAAATTATACTCCTGATTGGTCAGCTAAACAGGAATATAATGGCGAAATTTATGTTCCATTAAAAGCTGATAAAGAAATATTTCCGATTATAGACGGCAACAAGCAATTGTCGATCAACAACGATATCTGGTTAAAGGCAACTTACAAAGAAGATAATTGGAAGTTTACCATTCTTAAAGTTTTACCAAACGATGACTCTGACAAATTTAAGTCGGGTATTGTCGTATATGAAGATTATAAAAATGGTACACTTTCATGGAGAATATAAAGATCGGCAGTTCGTCATAAAGCAAGGAAGAAAAGACGCTCCGCTAACAAAAAAGCTGATGGCTCAATAGACGAGCAGCCTCCATGTAAGACAGTGTATGTACAAATATGTGCTGGTGATGCTCCATATACATATTGTGAAACTAGGTTAATGGTTATCTGTCAAAACGATGACGATGGGCCAAATCCAAATAACCCTAATCCAAATAATCCCCCTTCAACACCACCACCATTTGGCGGAATTGGCGACCCAGCACCGGCAGTTAATCCGGAAGAGGTAGATAATTATTTATCAGATGAACAACAACAACAGTTATTGGCAAATAGGATTTGCTCAAAATCCTTTACTTTTACAGAAGTTGTTTCAGAAGGAGATAACCTTCCCGGCTGGAAAGAAGCTTCAATAAAAGGACTGACAGTCAGTACTATTTCGGACAGTTATTTTGAAAATATCTGGACTGTTGTAACCGGCCAATCAGCCATTGTTACATCAAACTTTAATCTTGAAATTGGTGTAAGTGGCAGTAGGCCATCAGCTCAAGCTGCAAATGTGGCCGCTGCTGCGGCAAATGATGCAATGCAGAACATACTGAAAAAATACTCCTATAGGGCAACAAAAAGGCAAATGCAGCTGGGAACATTCCCCGCGAAATTTTTGGCTGAATTTTTAAGCCAATTAAAAAAAACATATCCCGAAGCACGAGCTTCCTTAAATTTAAGTGGTAGAACAACACCGAAATTTCCTGTAACTGGCGTTTGTAATTAATTTTTAATAATGAATAGATTTGAAAAAATAATTGATGAGTATTTCGACTGGGATTTTTTTTGGATGCCCCAGTCATCGAAAACGGATAAGGTTGAGCAGAAAGGCAGGGATTTTCTGGCAAATTATCCTGATCTTTCCAAAAAAATTATCGTTGATTTGAAATCGAATTTTCCGGATATAAAATTTTCGATATTCAGCCCTTTTCCGGTGGAAGATAGATGCATATGTTTTGAGGTGAATTCCAGTGACCAGGGAATTTTTGTGATTTGCATCAGTGTTTTTGAGTACTTTTTAGTCTGGAAACTCTATGATGGCGATCCATATACAGCTGAAACCTATATTGAAAGCGGTGCATCAAAACTCATTGATAATATTTATCAGATCGCTATAAAACCAAATATAAATGCTGAATGGTTATCAAAAGATGAAGCATTTCTGGAAGTCAGGAAGCTCAATTATGCTGAAGGTCCATATAAGGAAGAGGAGGAAGACTTTGATACACCAATCTACTTAGCGAATCTCTTAACAAGGTTCCGGTAATCAAAATTATCGCCTGGATATTCTGGAAATATCCAGGCAATTTTTTATGATCATTCTTTTTTAACTTGAGATTTTGAGACTTGTATGATATTCATAACGTTTATATTTACTAAACGAGACATTGCCCCTATTCACTTCTCGGATCTGGTTTTAACGGCATTTTCCCACAACGGATCACTTCGATACTTGGGCAGCCATATTCAAGGATGACCTTGCCCTCGATCAGATAAAGACCAGCTCCACGTAAAGGGAACTTCGCCAATGGTAGACCTACCTGTTTTTCAGACAAATTAAAAATGTTAAATTAGTTTGTTATATATTATGAAAAAGAGCAAATTTTCAGAACATCAAATCTTCAATATTCTCAAGGAATATGAGTCAAGAAAGGCCACAAAGGATATCTGCAGAGAGCATGGGACCTCCGCTGCTACGTTCTACCAATGGAAGCAAAAATACGGAGGTATGGATGCTCAACACCTTAAAGAACTAAAAGTACTCCAAGAAGAAAATGCTCGTTTAAAACGGATAATACGCAATTAGGTTTTGAAACAGTTATTGCTTGCCATAACGCCTATCGACAAACTAAACATTTAAAATATTATTATCAAATTGGTGGAAATTTTGAAAAAGCTGAGGACACCAAAAATGAAACAATTGTTCAAGTTCGCGTTACTGAAATCGAAGGAGTTTATTCATTCTTTAGTTTCTATAATACATTCTATAGTTAGACAGTGTAATACTAAATATGGTTATATTTTTTACTAATACGAGCAAGATCTTACCATGGTAAGATCTTGCTCGTATTAGTAAAAAAACATACAAATCCAGCGCAAACCAGAGCCAATAACTAATTGGATTCAAGCTGAATAACCCCCAAAATTAGTCCTTCACTTTTTGCCCTTACCCGTATTTTACCTTTGTTTTTACTCGTGACAATCGCCAAGACTTTACCATGAAAAGCATTGCGTGAAGCTGATTGGAAGCTTGTCAGATCCGTTGTATTGCCATTGTCTGTCGCCACAATTTTTGCAGCGTCTCCTTCCACCTCAAATTCGATTTTATCGTCTGCATCAGGAACAATCGTACCAAACTCGTCCACGATATAGGCATGCACAAAGGAAAGTTCTTTGTTTGCCGAATTGAAAGTCACGTTTTCTGAAGACAATTGTATACGATGCGCTCTCCCTGCCGTACGAATCGTTTTACTTAGCAGTTTCTTGCCACCTTGAAACGATATTACTTCAATCTCCCCTGGTTCAAATTCAACGGCCTTAAATACAAGGTCGTACCGGCCGGGGTCTTTGGACTGCTCCCCTATCTTTTTACCGTTCAGATAAAGCTCCACCCGGTCAGCCTGATTAAAATACACGACGATATCTACCCGGTCACCTTGCTTCCAATTCCAATGAGGCAATACATGTAAGACCGGCTTTTCTGTCCATACGCTTTGATACAGATAGTAGACATCTTTCGGAAATCCAGCTAGATCCACAATACCAAAGTACGAACTTCGTGCCGGCCAGGTATACGGTGTGGGTTCGCCGAGATAATCAAATCCCGTCCATACATACATCCCAGCAATATGGTCATACCTTTCCATCAACCTCAAGCTTGTCTGATGATTTGAACCCCATGGTGTAAATACATTGTCGTAAGCCGATATGTTCCTGTCTTCATTCCCGCCAGAAAAAGGAATATCCCATCGTTCAGGCCACATGCGACTAGAATCATAAGGAACCAAATCATACGTTCCGCGGCTTTCCAACGCCGAAGTGCTTTCCGTTACGATAAACTTCTTTCCGGGATGGTCCTGTGGGAAGCTTGCCCATTTCTTATGGTTATAGTTGTAGCCAATCAGATCTACCGCCGAACTCATCAGCACCGGATTTGCTTTGGAGAGCTCATTATTGGCAATGGTGGTTGGACGTGTACCATCTAGACTATCGACGATTGCTGCCAGCGCGATCGGAATGGCTGTACCATCAGCTTTGGAATGCCATTGCTCCTGCGCTTCATTGCCCAGGCACCAGATAAACAGCGACGGATGATTCCGATCCCTTTTGACATGATCAACAAAGTCCCGCTTGTACCATTCGTCCCAATATAAATGATAGTCATAGGGATTTTTATGCCCTTTCCAGACATCGAAAGTTTCGCTCATCACGACAAAACCCAAGCTGTCGCAAAGGTCCAAAAACACTGGAGCCGCAGGGTTGTGTGAGGTGCGTATCCCATTGACCCCCATTGCTTTCATGATGCGGAGCTGACGTAATGCTGCCGACGTATTGAATGCCATGCCCAAAGCGCCGAGATCACTATGTAAACAGACACCCCGGATTTTAAGCTGCCTCCCATTCAGTATAAAGCCCCGTTGCTGATCGAAGCTAAAATTACGTAAGCCAAATTTCGTAAGCTGTTCATCTAAAACCCGACCATCAACAATAAGTTTAATTTTTGCAGTATATTGATAGGGATTTTCAATACCCCATAAGACGGGATTTTCGAGGACTATCTGCTGAGCGATGGAGTACAGACCTGCTTTGACAGCGCTCAACGTGGTACGTTCGCTTGCGACAACAGCACCTTGAGCCGAAAGAACCTCTGTCAGTAGCGTAATCTTTTTTGATTCCTCAAGGTTATGCTCAATTTCCAGGGAGAGATCCACGACAGCACGTTTCTCACTGAGCTGCCCAGCTCTTATGAAGGTACTGTTCGTTCCTATGCTGACTGGATTCCGGCTAATTAATTTGACATCCCGATAGATCCCCGACCCCGAATAGAAACGCGAGTTGGGCTGATTCTTATTGTTTACTTTTACTGAAAGCAGGTTGTCTCTACCATCCCAGTATAAATAAGGGGAAAGCTCATATTCAAATCCGATATAACCATTGGGTCTTTTTCCTAAAAAATGCCCATTGATCCAGACTTCACTGTTTTCGTATACACCTTCGAATGCAATAAATATCCGTTGCCCTTGCTCAGCCTGAGCCAGCTTAAACGTTTTTTGATACCATCCTACGCCACCATCGAGGTAAGCAGCCCCGCTACCTGCGGGGCTGTTTTCTCTAAATGGCATTTCGATACTCCAGTCATGGGGTAGATCGAGCTTTCGCCAGCCCTCTCCTTTTCGTCCATGGCTATATTGCTGGCTGCTATCCAGTTTAAACCACCAGCCCCCATTAAAATCAATAACCTTTCTGGACTGTCCACTTAAGGAACCCGCGGTCGCCAATAACAGGAAGAGCAGGATCATCATTCGGCTATATCCTGTGTGAAATAGTCGCTTCAACATAGGCTTATTTAGTCTTACTGCCATCCGCCGAGGAATCTTCGGTCAAACTCTCCTTGTAGGCCTTGCTGATAAAATTAAAGGTCAGCATAGCTGCTCCGTCGTTCGAAAGCACGGGATCCCGCAATACCGCCAGTTGCATCGTATTCTCGGTCAGTGACATAATACGGACATCGCCCCAGTCGACAACGATCCCATCTTGTGGCTTTCCATGTAAAGGCGAAGCCCCAGTCATACGGATGGTTTTCTTTTCGGTATCGATATTAAAAGTCCCCTTCTGAACTTTCCCCAGCATAGCATGATTCACATTGATATTTGCACCGCCTTTCAGATCAAAAGTCATACTTCCATAATCGCCGGCAGGCATAAGCCAGCTATTGCCTTTCCAATCGGGTTCCCAGCTCCAGCTATCGCTGTTTAAAGGCGCGGCTGTTCTATTGATGCTTCCCCACCAGTCACCGGTGCCGTAAAAATACATTGGACCTTTAAAGTAGCGGGAAATGCCCTCAGCATCCAGATCGAGGTACCAGGTTTTCTCTTCCCCTGCCCCGCCCGTCAATAAGGTCCAGGTCTCGTCACTGATAAACTCGGCATACATCTGATCGATTTTAAATGTCACAGGCTCGCCGTAGACGATGCCACCACGCGTCTCGACACCAAATTTAACGGTGTACTCACCAGGAAAAGGCATTTTCAGAGTTACCTTTTTCTCCTGACTCCGTCCTTGTGGATGTTCCCACAATGGGGTGTATTTTGAATCCATCAAGCTGGTTAAATACACAATATTGGGATTGCTGGCATCATGTTCAACAGTAAAGGCCTTTCCCTTCTCCAACTGCGCCGAAGTGACATCGATGTCTCCCAGTGTATAATTCTCGGGAGAACAAGCTCCAAAGAGTACCATCGCCGCAAAAAAGCAGATGGCATATGTGAATATCTTTTTCATGTTTGTCTAGTTATAATTCAACCAATAGTAAGTCCTAGTATACCTGTGTTTAGTTCCATCCAGCATTTTGTTTCAGTACACCATTGGATAAGGTAATCTGCTTGTTAGGTATTTGCATAAATCCTTTCGTTGTCAAAAAACGCTCTTTAGTCACAGTGACCTTCTCCGGTACAGATCCACTGAGCACATCTTCGGTTGTTTCCAGTGTAGCGGCGGCGTTATTCAGCCCCTGCCGCAATACATCCCAATAGCGGATACCTTCAAACGCAAATTCAAATTTTCTTTCCTTCAGAATATTGTTTTTTGAAACTGCTAGCGACACAAAATTGGTCTTATACGCTCTTTTCCTTACCTCGTCAAAGTATTTCTGTGCGTTTGCGGAACCGAGTTCTGCCGCCATAAGCAAGACATCAGCATAGCGGATGACAAAGTAATCCTGGTCTTGGGACAGTTGCATATCCTTATCCCCTCCAGTATTGGTGGTGCCATCCGGCAATGCCGTGGGGGCGTATTTTTTTATGGTGTAACCTGTATACTCACGCTGGTCTTTCAGGTCGAATCCCGTGATATTCTCGCCATCGATATCAATAATTGAGGCAGTTTTGCGTGTATCCATGTTGTCAAACTCATTGAAGAACTTTTTGCTTACCGTACATGCCCCCCATCCTTGGCCATAAGGCGACCAATTTTTACCACGCAAGCCCAGAAAGACGACCCAGCGGTTGCCATCAACATAACCGTTGTAGTTCGATGTATTGTTGAATTTCTGTGCAAATACAACCTCAGCATTTCCCTTACCGGCATATTTGGAAATATCTAGCGTATTATTGCTTGCATTGGGGATATAACTCGCTGCCGGCCACAGATTTTTGAAATCTGCCACCAGCGCAAACTGGCCACTGCTGATAACTTCTTCGAGTCCCGCCAGGGCTTCGGCCTTGGAGACACCGATATCTTCGCCGCCATAATAGCCTGCATAAAATAGATAAACACGGGCCAGTAGCGCTTTAGCAGCAAATGGAGTTGCCCGACCATCATTGGTTGCCGCAGCTGACTTGGGGTAAGCTGTTGCTGGGATATTGGCAGCCGCAAATTTAAGGTCTGAAACAATCAGTTGATAAATCGCTTTGGGGTCCGACTGTGGAATATTCTCATTGGTCGGGCTCGTTAGCAAAGGGATGTTTTCGAATAGACGGACGAGATCAAAGTACATGGTGGCCCGCAGGAATTTCGTTTCCCCTTCGATACGTGCCCGCGCTGTTGTGTTGCCTGAAAAATCAGTACCGTCCAATTTTCCCAATAGCGTATTGCAGCGAAAAATTCCCGCGTAGTAATCAGACCAGGTACCATCAAAGATATTATTGTCCGATTGGGACTGCGCAATATCAAAACGGTCTATTGCCTGAAATGAGCGACCGTCTGTTGTACCTGTTCCGCCAAAACAATTGTCGGCGGCCACCTCTGCTGTCAGATAGAAAGACTGGCTCCCATTGGAGGTCGTCCGTTGATAACCATCATAACAGCCGACCAGAGCCATGTCAGCATCGGCTACGGTTTTATAAAAATTGCTTTCCAAAACGCTTGTCATCGGTTCGACATCCAAAAAACTGGATGAACATGATCCTAAGATTAAGGATCCAAATAACATGGAATGATAGATATAGCTCGTTTTTTTCATGATTTCTTGTGTTTAGAATTTAACATTTAGGCCAAATAATACAGTCCTTGGTCTTGGATAGTAACCGAGGTCGATACCCGATACCCAACCATCTGTTCCATAACCGATCTCGGGATCCATCCCATCATATTTGGTGAACGTAAACAGGTTTTGACCTTGTACGTAGAAGCGGATCTGATTAGCATACTTCCATTTGATCAGCTTCGACAGATCATAACCTAAGGTCACATTGCTGATCCGAAGAAAGTCTCCATCCTGAATATAAAGGTCTGAAAACTGCCAATTGACATTAGTTTCCGTAACACGGGGGATCGTACTGGAAGTACCTTCCCCGGTCCATCGGTCTAATATTCGTGTGGTATAGTTTGCTTGTTTATTGGCATGATTGCGGTAAGACTGTACAATCTTGTTTCCAAGGGAACCGTAAGCACTCACCGAGAAATCAAATCCTTTATAATCCAGTCCAATATTAAATCCATAGGTAAAATTAGGCATGCCCACGCCCAAATTTGTCTTATCCGAGGCATTGATAATACCATCGTTATTCTGATCTACATATTTCACATCGCCCGGTTTTACATCCGCTTGAAGGATACCTTTTCCAGCTGTTTTCCAGGCGTCGATCTCGGCTTGGTTCTGGAATAGACCGTCTGTTTTATACCCCCAGAAGTAGCCAATGGGCAGGCCGTTTGCGGCACGGTAAAATTCTTCCGAATTATCGTATAACATGGCTGTCTGTCCGTGGATAATACCATCTTCAGTTGGTATCTGTCCCACCTTATTTTTGTTATAGGCACCATTTACCCCAAGGCGATATTTGACTTCATTGATCTTATCCGCCCAATTTAGTCCCAGTTCCACCCCTGTATTCTTCACGTCGCCGCCATTGATAAAAGGGGGCAACGTTCCGGTTGTCGCCAAAACAGGCGCTGTAACCAGCCAGTTTTTCGTTTTTTTGACATAAAAGTCGGCAACAACATCCAGACGGCTGTTCGCAAATTTGGCATCAAATCCGATATTGGTCTGTTCGGAAGTTTCCCAGGTCAGATTCGGATTGGATAAGCGGCTCGGATAAGCCCCGGCGATATTATTGTTGCTCGTTCCAAAGACATAATGTGCGCCGGGGTTGGACGATGTAATGCCTGTTGAGGTACTAATTGGTGCCGCATATTGAAAATCAGCGATATCCTGATTACCCACTTGCCCCCATGAAGCACGAAGTTTAAAGAAGTTTACAGCCGCTAAATGTTCTTTAAAAAACTCTTCCGAAGAAATTACCCAGCCTGCCGATACCGAAGGGAAATATCCCCAGCGGTTGCTGCGCGAAAATTTAGAGGATCCATCTGCACGCAATGTAGCATTCAACAGGTACTTTTCTTTATAATTGTAGCCTAGCCGTCCAAAGTACGAGACCCTACGGGTGATGTTCTCAGGTTTTCCAGACACCGTACGCGTTTCGACGACGTTTCCTTTTTCATCCAGGTGTGCCTGGCCTGTAGTATTGTCCAGGTAAGCATGTGCAAAATCATTGAACTGCGAAAGCAGATTCCAGTTGGACCCCGAAAGGTAAGTTCCTTGGTAACGTAGCGATTCCATACCGACCATCGCCGAAAAGCGATGATCCGTATTGATATCAAAGTCATAAGAAGCTGTATTTGTCCAGGTCAGCGTATGACCTTTGCTCATGTTCTGCGAGGTTGTTGTATGATCTTGGTTGTAGGTGTAGATGGAGAAGCGGTATAAGGGCGTAAAACTTCTGTATTCTGAAGCATAATAGTTGAATCCCAGCAATGACCGCACCTTTAGGCCTTTGATCGGTTCGATTTCCGCAAAGATATCGGCCAATAATTTTTGGCCATCATTGGCGTTGTTCGAATTGGTCATCATCACCCCGTATGGATTGCTGTCCCCATTGTACCAAGGTGAATTGGAAGTATCATTGAAAGGACTTCCGTACAAGCCGTTGTCTGAATACACCGGTGACAAGGGCGAAGTGGCAAACGCACCGCGCAGCGTATTGCTGTACTGATTGCCTACACTGATGCCTCGATTTTTGATGTAGTTAAAGTTGAGGTGCTGACCTATTTTCACCAAGTTATCAAAGAGTTTATGTTCCGAATTCGTCCGGAAACCATAACGCTGATAGTTGGAAACGTCTTTACCACCGACAATCCCCTCCTGACCAATATAATTCATCGATAAGGCGTAGGTGGATTTTTCATTGCCGCCGGTCAGGGCAACATTGTAATTGTCCATTTTTGCATTATCCTTGAACATATAATCCATCCAATTGGTATTGGCCAGACCGTCCATGCCGTTAAAATCAATCAGCGCGGCCCCCGAATTCAGCGATTGCTCATTCATGATCAGCTTGTACTGATCTGCATCCAGCAATTTTGCTTTACGCGAAACATTCTGAATGCCCGTATAGCCATCAAACGACAGCACATTTTTTCCCGCAGCGCCCATTTTAGTGGTGACCAGGATAACCCCATTGGCAGCTTGCGAACCATAGATAGCGGCCGAAGCTGCGTCTTTCAGTACGTCGATAGATTGGATATCGGCCGCATTCAAGACCGAAATATCCCCTCCCGGAACGCCGTCGATAACGTACAAGGGACCCGAATTACCGATTGTTCCCAGCCCGCGGACGACGACCTTCATATCTGCTCCCGGCTGACCGGAAGTTGATGTAATGGATACACCCGGTGCTTGCCCCTGAAGCGACTGCAGCGGGTTCAATTGATTGCGTTTCTGCAGTTCTTCACCCTCCACCTTCAAATTGGCTCCTGTATTCAGTTTTTTCTTTTGTACACCGTAACCAATGACTACCACCTCTTCGAGATCGGAAGCTTGCGGCTGTAGGCGGATCACCATATTGGGACCAGTAATTTTAACTTCCTCCGTTTTGTACCCTACGTAAGTAATGGTCAATACAGTCCCTGTGCTGGCTGCAAGAGAAAACTTGCCCGATTCATCGCTGCTCGTTGAAATCTTCTGATTCTTTACGCTGATACTCGCGCCCCCGATCGGCAATCCTGAATCAGCCGAAACAACCGATCCGGTGAAGGATTGTGCCCAGACCAAAGAGGTCACGCTGGTCATGACAACGACGGCCATGCCCCTGCTCAACAATTGTTTGCTTATCATATGTCTTGATTTATAAATTGGTTTTTTATTATTTTAATTTGACCTGCAAAGCTTTGCCTGTATAGGTTACCACAGTAGATTTTGCTGATGAAACATCCAGTCCGACGGCATTCCTGTCGCTGACAAAAATGATATTGAACTTTCTTTTGGTCAGCATGCCGTCGAAATCTCCCTGACGGCTGGCCAAAGACAGTATCTGTGCAGAATTATCGTAGCTGAAATCAATGCGGCTATATTTCCCTTTTTCATAATTATAATTGCTCCCTTCGTCTTCATAGAGTGAAAACTGACCGTCTGCTCCGGCATAGATATAAATATCCAGCACATCCGGCTTTTTCTCGGCCGTATACTGCATGACAGGTCCAATGGGCACTATTGCTCCGGCTCTGACATAAACAGGGATACGTTCGTATGGTGCTGCAACAACCAGCTCCTGCCCGCCTACTACCATCTTGCCACTGTATAGATCATACCAGCTGGCTCCTTTTGGAAAATGTATCTTGCGTGAGGTCGCTCCTTTTTCAGTGACTGGACTGATGAGCAAGGATGGTCCCCAAAGATATTGGTCGTTGCTGTCGAATCCATCTTTGTCCTGCGGGAAATCCATGGGAAGTCCACGTATCATCGAATAGTCTTCAAAAAAAGTCTTCGCGGCAAGACTATAATTATAGGCCAGTAATTTATACCGTAGATTGATCGCATAGGTCATGCTTTTATAGGCCGGATGATCCACAGGAGCGATATTATACGGCTCACGGTAGGGATATTGTCCATGCGCCCTGAACAAAGGCAAGAATGCCCCGTATTGGTACCAGCGGCTATTTAGCTCGCGCCACTCCTCCAAGTCCGCCGCATTAGGTTTGTGAAACCTGTTTTCAACCAAAAAGCCACCCGCATCCATGGTCCAATAGGGTGTACCAGACATCGAGAAATTGATGCCCCCGGCAATCTGATCTTTCATGTCATGCCATCTGGAAGCAATATCGCCGCTCCAGGCCGCCGCCGCATAGCGCTGCTGCCCTGCAAAAAAAGATCGCGTCAGAATAAATACCCGTTTGTTAGGATCTGTTTCACGCTGGCCCTCATAGATACCCTTGGCATTTTGCAAAGGGAACGCATTATAATAGCGAACAGATGACCCTATACTCGGCTGAAAAACCGATTTACGCTCATCCAGATCAATATTGGAGTGAATATCTGGTTCGCTGGCATCCATCCACCAGGCATCGATCCCAATTTTGAACAGGTTGTTGTTCAACAATTTCCAGAACCCATCGCGTGCCGCTTTGTTGAAAGGATCATAAAATGTCGAGGTATAGCCCTTTCCGATCCAGTCTTTTCTGCCATCATAAATATTTCGTGGATAGATCCATTTGTTGGCTTTAAATTCTTGGTATACGGAAGACTCTTCATTGATTTTGGGCCAGGCCGAAATCATGATCTTAAAGTGCTGATCATGCAGCTTCTTCACCATGGCCTGAGGATCTGGGAAACGCTTTACATCAAATTTCTGGCTCCCCCAGTCATTTTCAGCCCAGTAAGACCAATCCTGCACAATATTGTCGATTGGAATCTTACGTTTGCGAAATTCAGCTGCGACCGCTTCAATTTCCGCTTGCGTCTTGTAGCGTTCTCTGCTCTGCCAAAATCCGAAGCTCCAAAGCGGCATAATCGGTGCCTTGCCGGACAAGTGGCGATAACCTGCAATGACCTCATCCATTGATGCGCCCTGAACAAAGTAATAGTCAATGGCATCGCCAGCTTCCGAATTAAAGGAAAATATGTTTTTACGCCCTTCTGGGATAGGACTCTGCCAGTTTAAGGTAAAATAAGACTCCCCTCCATCTGGTATCCATTCCATGCGGATCTGGTGGGTCTTATCTTTCTGGAGGTCTCTCTCAATCTCAAAGGTACCTGCATTCCAGGATTGCCGCCAGCGGTCAGCGACCTGCTCCCCGTCAATCCAGACTTTCATATAACCCGAATATTTAAAATGCAGCACATGTTTGCCTGTGTAGGGCGAAGAGAAACTTCCGGCATAGATGACTTTGCTTTCGGCCAGATTTACGCCCTTTGGAAACTTGTGCTGATCTGTTAGGTAGCCATAGTCAATGATCGATTCCGGCCGGGATAGATAAACCTCTTCGCCCTTGTTCCGATTTACATAGGTTGCTGTGAGCCACCCCGGTTCACCTTCTTTTGACTGTAGCTTAAAAGCATTTAAGGGTAATAATGGCCTCACGTCGCCCGCTTTTGTAATGGAGTAATTGTGCCATAAAATACCATAGTTATTGGTAGACAGTAAAAAGGGTATTCCGATTTCTGTATTATATTGCAGCAGCGAAACCTGGTTTCCGCGGTTATAATTCATCACCGCATTCTGATGTTGGCCGAGCCCATAGATCCCTTCTTCCGCATTGACAATAAAGTCTTGGTTAATGTGGTAAAATGCATCACCTTGATAACTATTGGTTAAGAAAGAACTTGAATTCCGCTTTGCTTCTTTAAGGATGGATTGCCCCTTAAGGTCAAAAAATTCCACTTTACCATTCATCAAAGAAACCACTGCCTGCATATTGGCCGTTTGTACATTTACCGTCGAGTCGGTCGAGCTTACCGCGAGTGATTTTACTTGCCGGCGCAGTGAATCGACGATCACTAAGCTCGTTTGTCCCGGTAAGACTGCACCCGCTGGAACAGCTGTGACACGCACAATCTTGTCGGTTACGACATCCAAATAAATATCCTGATCAATGGAGGTTTCCGAATTTTTGAAGCTGACCTTAATACCGGAAGGCATTTTTTCATAATGAGCTTTATTGGCTTGGCTAAATCCCTGCTGCACGATTGCGAAGAGCATCAAACCACTTAAAGCGTACGTTAAGTTGCGCATTTAAATAAGATTTATTGGTTATTATATTCCCTTGGTTATTACGCGTCCTTTCCTATTGAAAGAACAGATCAAATATAGAATGCAACCGGTTGTATAAGGGGTATGTTTTGTTAACTTTTAGGGGTTATTTTGTTAACATGTGCGGGAAGACATGCAGACGACATTGCCACTAAACCATTTATTTATAAGGTTTTTCGATAAAAAGACGGCAGGTTACCAAATGCAGATTTAAAATATTTGCTGAATTGTTTCGGATTTCCGAATCCTACTTCATAAGCAATTTCAGCCATCGATAATTTCGAGTTCTGAACCAGATGCATGGCACGTTTGAGCCGAATATGTCGGATGTATTCCATCGGTGAATAGCCTGTGATGGCAAGCACCTTTTTATAAAGCCCTACGCGGGTGAGGTTCATTCTTTTGGCTAGCAGTTCGACAGAAAGCGAAGAGTCACTGAGATCCTGTTCAATTTCCTTTACAAGCACACGGATAAACTGTTCATCAGCAGATACGATATCGGGCTGCGCCAGATTAACGTTGATCTGTTTTTTATACCGTTTTACTAACGTCTGCTGCTGATGGAGTATCTGCGCCAGTTTTGAACGCAGTAGACTGATATTAAAAGGTTTGTTGATATAATCTGTTGCACCGGCCTGTAAGGCCTCCAGTTCAATCTTCTGATTGACTACCGCAGTTACAATCAGCACAGGGATATGAACCAGCTTAGCCTGGGCTTTTATAAAGCGGCAAAAATCCAGTCCGCTCTCTCCAGGCAGGCTGAGATCGGTGATGACAAGATCGACCTGCTGCTTGCTTAGGATCAATTTTGCATCATTAATACTTTGTGCAGCGTGAACTAGGTAGACCGAACTCAGGGTTCGCTCCAAGTAATGAAGGAAGTCAATATCATCTTCCACTAATAAAATAGCGGGTTTATCCTGCTTACTGCTTTCGACGGGATCGGCGCTCGCTACGGCCTTATTTATGGGCAACTGAACATTAAATGTCGTCCAGTGCGCATTGCTACTCAGCCTGATATTTCCACTCAAGAATTCGACATAGTCTTTAACAATAGAAAGCCCGATGCCTGTACCTTGATTCAGTTTTCCATTTGGCACATCCAGTTGTATGTAACGTTCAAAAACGCGGGCTTGTAAATTTTCGGGAATCGCTATACCCTGATTTTGAACTTCAATACACAGTATCTTTCCTTTTTCTTGTTCAGTGATTTCGGCATGGAATGCCACAATACCGGATACTGGGCTAAATTTGACCGCATTTGACATCAGATTGAAAATAATGCTTTCCAATTTGTTTTTGTCAAACCAGGACAGATATGTGTCTGGAGCGATATTGACCTGCAGCGAGATTTGATTGCTTTGAGCTATCCCGGCAAAGGCATCGAGCTGTTCGCGGATAAATCCCATGAGGTCCCCATATTCTTCGTTCAGTTCAAGTTCACTTTTCTCCAATTTTCTAAAGTCTAGCAGCTGGTTGACCAATTTAAGCAGACGGTCTGCATTCTTCTTGATCAAGTTTAGGTCGGCTTTTTTTTCTGGATGCAGCTCTTCATCCAGCAGCTGCTGTGCTGGAGTTAGAATCAAGCTGATCGGAGTCCTGAATTCATGGCTTATATTGGTAAAGAAACGTGTTTTCAACGCATCCAATTCCTTTGCCTGTGCAGCCTGTTCCTGAGCGAGGTAAAGTTGATTACGCGTCCTGACACGCAGTTTTGTCAAATAAAAATAAGCCCATAGGACGACTAGTATCAAACAGGCGTAAAAAAGAAAAGCCATTGTTGAACGCCAAAACGGTGGCTGTATATCGATTGTCAAAAGTAGTACACCATCTGACCAGCTACTTGAATCGATAGCATGCCGAATATACAAGCTGTAGCTGCGGGTGTCCAGATTGGTAAAACTGGCCCGCATGGTTCCCGGTTCAAAATCAAACCATTCATCACTTAGACCAGCAAGCTGATATTGGTAGAGTCCATTATGTTGCTGTAGGTAGTCAAAGGTTGAGAACTCCAGCGAAATGGCATTGAGGTTGTACGGAAGCCTCAGTTCCTTAAGATTATTCAGGGCTTGATCGTAAATGACCCGGCCCGAAAATTCTTCACCTACGGCTACCCGCTTGTTGAATAAATAGAGATTGGACAAAAGCGGCAAGATCAGTTCACTTTCGCGGCTAATTTTCGCAGGATCAATAAAATTGAACCCCTTTGGCCCACCAAAAACAAGTCTTCCGTCCCGCATTTTTAAAGCAGCGTTTTCATTGAATACATTCCCCTGAAGGCCCAATTCCTGCGTAAAATTGCGGATGATAAACTTCTCTGCCTGTCCTGTACCGACAATCGCCGACAGGCCTTTGTTTGTGGAAGCCCAAACATCACCTTGATCATCGACCAAGAGTGCCAGGATTGCATCGTCGCTAAGCCCATCTTGCTGTGTAAGATAGCTTATTTTTGCACCATCAATTACATGCAGTCCCTCTTGTGTCGCTACCCAAATACGACCAGTTTTGTCCTCTTTGATATCATAAATTAAATCATTCATGAGTTTCATAGGCGAACTGGATGTATTGATATAAGTAACCTTGTCGTCGGGGGCCAACAATGCCAATCCTGTAGCTGTGCCGATCCAGAGACGTTTTTTTGAATCCTCAAATAAGACAGAGATATAATTGCTGTTGATGGTTTGGCCCTGCCGTGTATATGTTTTCGAAAACTGTTCTGTTTTTTTATCAAACAGGTACAGGCCGGTACTTAGCGTTCCTATCCAAAACCGATGTTGACTATCTTCATAGATCTCCCATACACTATCGTCATTCAATTTCCCTGGAGCCGCGTCACGGTGGAAAACCTTAAAACTTTTGCCGTCAAATCGACACATACCACCTCGATAAGTTCCTATCCACAGCCTGTCTTCCGCATCCAGCAATAAGGAAACAATCACGTTGCTGCTCAAACTATTGGGATCCTGAGGATCATGCAGGTATTGCGTAAAGGTTTTCTGACTGATATCATAATAGAGCAATCCCCCACCATTTGTCCCAATCCAGAGATTACCCTTTCGATCCTGTACAAACTTATTGACGTCGTCAAAGGGAAGTGATTTGGGAAGTCCAGGATAGTTCTTGACTAAGGAGAATAATAACAAGTTGGGATGATAATAACTGATGCCGCCTTTGTATGTTCCCGTCCAGATAATACCGGACTTATCCCGATATAAAGCCGTTATGCTATTGTAAGGTAGGCTCCGTAAATCATATTTATCGTTACCGATGATTTGTACACTTTTTGTTTTTTTATCATAAACATTGATCCCACCATGGTCAGTTCCTAGCCAGAGATGCCCTTTATCATCTTGCACGATATTGCCTACAAAAGGATTGGATAGTTCTTTTTGGAGATGTTGAATTGATCCATCTTTCGGGTCAAACCAGTATACACCGATTGGAATATCCTTTGAGAAGATCCATATCGCCCCATCCTGATCGGCAAATAGATTATAATTTACCAGCTTATTGCTGATCGGCAATAAGCTAGTTTTGGTACTTCGCAGTGATTTCGTATCAATGTGACCCAGCAGGCCATTTTCGTAGATTACCCAGATCGTCTGCCCTTGCCCAGCTATCACATCGGCTATTCGGTTGTTTTTGGTCAACTGCGGTACAGTACGATAGGTTTTCTTTAGGCTATCGTACAAGATCAGCGAACGATCACTATACAATAGTGCAAAGGTCTGCCCTTCCAGCTGTCTTATCGTATGTACGTCTTTGACGGGCAACTTTAAGCGGGTCAGTATGGAATCAAGCTGCTGGACGATAATGCCTGAATGCTGATCATACACATTCATCCGGTTGCTGGTACGGATCCATACATTGCCTTCTGGTCCCTCAAAGATTGCGGAAATCGAATTTCCACTCAGCCCGGTACGTTTATTAGCGGAATAGCGAAAATTTGTGAATTGCGCTCCATCAAATCGGCTAAGGCCAGATTCGGTACCAAACCAGAGGTAATTGTACTTATCCCTGAGTGCGCAATTGACATGATTATGGACCAGGCCCTGGTCAGAAGTTAAGGTTTTAAACGCATACGTATTGACCTGGCTCCAAACTGAAGATTGCCCTAAGAAAAGGAAAAGAAAAAGTTGGAGATACGCGTATAAAAAAGACTTAAGCTGCTGCATTGGTTATCATCTCCCCAATGATACAAAAATTGAGCAAATACAGCAAATCAAGTTGCTATTCATATAAGCTTTAATATGGTCTTTTGATCGTTTAATCATTATACAACACGCACTACCACCACTTATCATATTTCCAATATAAAAAATGGCATTATTGAGACAACTATTCTTTATCCCCCTAACCATGTTACCACATTGTGATCACGTTCGTAAGTTAAATCGGAATAATACCATTTTTACAGGGATATAACTAGGGGTTAACAAGGGTTTACCCCTGTTATACCCCTGTTAACCCCCTGTTATCCCCCTGTTAAACCCCTACTAATAGTAGAACTGGTATAAATCAATTAATACGTTTTGTAGGAAAAATTGAAGATCAGTTTTACAATGAAGCGCTTCCAAAAGATTGCTATTCAATAGCCATGAAAATAGCACTATTTAAACAGCCCTATCAGGCAATAGAATTGCTAAAACCAGATGTTTAGATCTGACTAAAAATTCTTTATTTACCACTCGAAATAGTAGTTCAAAATACTGGAAACTTACTGAAATTGCTTAGGTCTGTCTTTTTCTGCTGCTCTTGCGGCAATCTCATCAATGCGTTTTTTGCGGGTATCTGGTCTTTTGGCGAGAACAATCCATTGCAATATCATTTTTTTGACGGATTTACTCAATCCAAGAAAATAATCTTTTGAACCAGCATAATGTTGAAATGCTTCCTCCAAATCCTCGGGAATAATTAACTCTTCCACATTATCCAAAATTGACCAAGAGCCATTTTCTTGTGCTATTTTTATAACCTCATGCCCCGCTGGAGTCATTAGATTCGCCTCGATTAGTTTTTTAACTTTTTCTTTGTTAATTTTAGACCAGGTACTATTGGGTTTTCTTCGGCTAAATAACTGCATGAATGAATAGGCATCAATCGGCCTCCGTGTGCTATCAATCCAACCAAAACACAATGCTTCATCCACAAGTTCAGTCCAGTTGACCACCGGTAAATTTGATTTTTTAGTATTACAGATCACCCAAATTGATTGTGCTATGTGATGATTGTTTTCGAGCCAAAATCGCCACTCTTCCTTTGTATTCAGGTAAATAGTGATTCTCTCCGCCGAATTCTGTTTGATCATTGATATAGTTTTTTAGTCCTGACTGGTATGGATAAAATTTGTCTATTGTGAAAATACGTTTTTTTTGAATACTAGTCATCCATGTTTTGCACAACAACGACCAGCTTGTGCTATTGACAACCTCAAATTATTCAACAGTATTTTCATTCTTAAATTTTAAGAATATATCTTTTGGGAACTAATAGAAGTATTAAGAGTAGAACAATCTGTATACAGATTACAAAAAACAAAATAGTTTGCGTTCGAAAAGCGAGTTCAGAGACTCGTTTTGCGTTTCTGCGCCGTAAATCGATCTGATTTTTCAGCAGATGCTTTTCACAGCTGTCGATATCAGCCCGCTGCTCTATTTCCCATTTTTCCTCACTTGCCAAATGATTATTTTTCGTAGGCGCCAAGTCGATAGCGTCGAATAGCGTAAAAAAAAACCAGCAACAGCCAATAATGGTAATTGAAGTCAAGCTAATCAGGATTTTCTTTATCATACGTATTTATTTTTGCATTTCGTTTCAAATAATAAGTCCTTAAAAAGATTATGATCAACACAGCTGTTAATCCCGAGACCAGAAAAGACGAAAACTGGAAAATAGCTTCACCAAACGCTTTACTGTCGCCAAAACACTGTACTGAGTTTCCCCATATATCAGTGCCCATAGCCCCCTCATAAATACATTTCCGACAAGCCCAATATTCGGGAAGTATAATTCCGAGATAAATTGGTAACAAAATACCATAACAAGTAAGCAGAATAATTGTTATTGCACGAATCAATTTCATATGATCTATATACCTAAACCTTTTATTCGTTAAACACCACAATCGCCAATTTACAGTATTACAATAGCTAAAAAATCGATAGTTTATATGTGTTGGCAATCATTTATAATTCGTTAGTGATCCATCAATTTACACAAACGTTTGTGTATTCAATTTACTTGAATCTCTAATTTATTCTCAGTATACTCGTGATAACATTATAATCAATTACCCAGAACAGTGGTTCAAAAAATAGACTAAACAGACAGCAAAGCAACATTACCGGAATACGGACTAATATATTCTTATAGCAACATATTTTAAAACGCTAAAAAAATGAAACAGATTGGCTTAAAAATCAAACAGGAATGGAAGCTTCTTTCCATATTCGTCATCTGCTCTTTACCCGGCTTATTCAGCATGGCACAATCCAACACACCGGTCCTCCGTATCGGTATCATGGCCGATATGCAATACGCAGACAAAACAGACCACGGTAGCCGTTTCTACCACAATTCATTAATGAAGGTCGATACGGCTGTAGACTTCTTCAATCGCAATAAGGTCGATTTTTCATTGATTCTTGGCGATCTTGTCGACGAAGGTCCAAAAGATCTTCCAGTACTGTTAGAACATCTCTCCCCCTTAAAAAAAACGACTTATTGTCTACTTGGAAACCACGACTATGTCAACGTATCCAAACCAGATCTTTTGCACACTACTTTTGGGATGCCAGCTAAATACTACGCATTTACAAAAGGAAAATGGCGATTTGTTTTCTTAAATACGAATGCGCTCAGTGAATATGCCACAACGCCCAATTCAGCAGACCAACTTGAATGGAAAACCTTGGTGGATAGCCTACAGGCAGGCGGAAGGAAAAATACGCAACCCTGGAATGGCGGGGTTGATCGAAAACAACTCGAATGGTTACAAAACGAACTTGCCCAAGCGCGGAAAAACAAAGAGCATGTGATTGTATTGACACATCATCCTTTATTGCCAGAAAATGGCTATGAAACACTCAATAACCGGGAGGTTCTTGATATACTATACAAATTCCCCGAAGTTAAGCTGGTACTTTCCGGTCATAATCATAAAGGCAATTATGTAATGGCAAATAATATTCCTTTTGTAACCATGGAAGGCATGATCGAAACAGCTACCAGCAATGCCTATGGACTTTTGGAACTCTATCCGAAAGAAATCAAAATCAAAGGTCAGGGTAGACTCAGTTCAAGAGTTTTTAAATTATCATCCAAATAAGGCTCAATCGGGTGATTAATAAACTCACCATAAATGAGATTTAAATAAAACACCCGCAACGGCTTTAGCTGTTGCGGGTGTTTTTTATTGAATGGGTTTAGACAAAAATACTATTCCATGGTTGGATTAAATGTTCCACCCCAATCTTTATTCTGCTTGATATTTGGGTTCTTGTCAATGACCGACTGCGCGACGGGAAAGAAATAATAGGTATCGGGTACCAAATTCACTTTGTTTCCTGTACTGGGCACCTGCAAGACGCTATATTTGAACTGATTTTCCTTCAATGTATATGTTTTGGCCAATGCATTGGCATCATCCAGATTCATCTCGGTTCCATTTGAATTTATTGCTATCGCTTCAACTCCATGTTTGGTTGTATTGTTCAGTATATTGAGCTTACGCAACCTTCTTAAATCCCAAAAACGATGTCCCTCAAAACAGAACTCAATATTACGCTCTGCCAAAATGGCTTCACGCATTTGCTCCTTCGTGGTCGCTGTTATGCCATATTTATTATCTGCGCCCGGCTCGATTCCCGCTCTTTTCCTAATTTGCGTAACCAGGTCTAAGGCTGTCGCAAAATCTCCTGTTTCATTGGCCGTCTCAGCATAATTCAATATAACTTCGGCATAGCGCATCAACACAAAGTCGACATCATACTGAGTTTCCACTTCGGTTTGCTTTAATGACAGTTTGGAATTTTTTAAGATAAAAAACCCGCTATATCGATCCAAATTGGACGATGGAGTTTTTGCCTTCGGGTTAATGCCAAAGTCATCTAAAGCCGGAGCAATACCGACAGAAGTGTATTGTCTTTTGCCGGTCTTGCCGGAAACTTCATAGATTTTGGCATTCCACACAATAGACTTGTCAAAACGCGGATCGCGGTTTTCCCAATAGGATTGTAAAAATTGATCTTCTGTCTTATGGTATTTACCCGCTTGATCGGAATATAACTTTCCATCTTTCATTGGAAAAGCTTTTACAAATTCCCAGGATGGAACGGAACCTGCCGGGCCCCTACTTTCGGACCCTGGACGTACACCATTATCCCAATTGGCAACTTTATTTGGATAGGTATTAATCACAGCAAAAACAACCTCTGGCCCCTTTTCTACCAGCGCAATGTTGGAATAATCTGAAGTCAAACTATAGCCATCCGCCTTAAGCTGATCATAAGCTAATTTATTTGCGGTATTGGCCTCCTGCCAATAGGGATTTCCATAAGGATTGGAAGGGTTAAACTGTGGAGAAGCCTTATATAACAATACCTTTGCTTTAAAAGCGGCCGCAAAATCACCATCAATTTTCCCATAATCTGCCGTTCCTTTGGCAATTGTTTTTGGCAATTGTGAAATAGCCTGATCCAAATCTTTAACAATCAGCTCAAAACATTCTTTTGTCGAATTGCGAGGCACATTAAGATCATCATTTTTTAGATCTTGCGGTACAGTAATATAAGGGACACCGCCGTGGATCCTAACCATGTTAAAATACATAAAGGCACGCATAAACAACGCTTGGCCAATCACCGTTTTTTTAAAATCGTCTTTTAACGAACTACTTTCATTGACCTTCTGTATGGCTGTATTGATTTTCCGGATGGTTGTATAATCCCACGATTTGTAAGAAGTATTGTTGACGGTAACCGCATCCAATGGAAAAGCGATCCCGATTAGTTGTTCCGAGTTTCCATCCGCACCAGAATTCCAGTTACCAAATAGTGGATATAAATTGGCAAGATAGCCGTTCACTAGATTTGGATCAGCCCATACCTTAGCTTCATCCAGCGAATTGAGGTCCTCAATGTCCAATACATTTTTACAGGAGGACATGCACAAGGCCAATGCAATTAAAGGATAATATATTTTTTTCATCTTTTTTTCATTTAAAATTTAACATCAAGTCCAAACGTAAAGGTTTTCATGACTGGATAAGAATCATACAGCTTTTGTTCGGGATCATGAAACTCTTTCATTGGCGAAAAAACAAACAAATTGGTTCCATTAAAAAACAGATTGACATCTTTCACACGCAGTTTCTCTGTCATGCTTTTCGGCAATCGATAAGAAACATTAAGATCACGTAAGCGTAAATAGGCTCCATTTCTTATCCAGAATGACGAAGGTGCTGCACCGGATTCGGCCCATCCAGAGTACCCCGTTGGTCGCGGATATTTGGCGTCGGTATTATCCGGTGTCCAGACATCGGAAGCCCAAATTGGATAATATGGACGGAAGGTATCACCGTGCTGGCGCATTCCACCGCCTTCTTGATTACTGATCATGCGATCATAAGCAAGAACTCCCTGAAATAAAGCCGAGACATAAAAGCCCTTCCAGCTCGCATTGAATCCAAATCCATAATTGATGCGCGGAGAATTATTGTCCGACAATAACTGCAAATCGTTATCATCAATTTTCCCATCCGGGCCACCTGAATAGTTCGCCCCCTGAATATCTTTATATAAGATCATCCCAGGAAACGGATCCCTTCCGTAGGTCTTAAATCCTTTTGCTTTCAACGCATCAGCTTCAGCCTGTGTCCTAACCAAACCAAGGGATTCTAAGCCGATAATTCTATTCTCAGGTCGTCCAATTCTGGAGCGAAAGTTCTGCGGTTGGCCCGATGCATAAGATGGTTCTTCGTCAATGATGTCCCAACGGTCTTTGGCATACCCCAGATTGGCATTGAGACCATAAGCCACTTCACCAACCTTGTCATTCCAGTTAAAAGAAATCTCGCCGCCTTTATAACTTCTCGCCGCATAATTTTCGGGAGCAAGTGCGCGACCGTAATTGTCAGGGACCTTCAGCGATCTTGGACCAAGAATATTGGTTTCCTTGCGTGAAAACAGATCAAGGCTACCGGTCAGCTTATTATTAACAAATCCAAAATCCAAACCCAAGTTGACACTCTTAGAGGTTGTCCAGGTTAGATTTTGTGTTGGGGTTGCACCATACGCAATACCATTATAATAGCGGTCACCAAACATATAGCCGCCCGAGGTGGTATACTTTTCTAAATAACCAAATTGCCCGATTCGATTGGCATTGACATCCAAATCATTACCCGTTGTACCATAAGAAGCTCTGAACTTCAAATCCGATATTGTATTTTTTATATCCGTAAAGAAGTTTTCGTCCGATACACGCCAGGCTGCCGATACTGAAGGAAAAAATCCCCACCGCTTATCCGTCGGAAATAATGGTGAACCATCGTAACGGAAAGAAAACTCCGCAATATATTTATCCGCATAATTGTAGTTAGCACGCCCGATGATACCACGTCTCGAATCGATCGTTTCATTGGCAGTTGTCGACCTAAAGTTGCGATCTGTAGGATAAATAAACATTTGATCCAGGGCTGTAATTGGATTTTCTGCCCGTGAAGTGACATAAGTCCCTCCTTTTTTGGACTGTTCATAAACCAATGTTCCGTCTACCGAATGTTTACCAAACTTGCGGTTATAGTTTAAAAACCAGTTTACCTGATATTCCCACAATCGTTGTGGGCTGTAATCCATGAAAGGCTGGCTCTGACTAAAAGTAAAAATATTAATATTAGCTTCTGATGGCGGAGCTGGTATAAAGCGGTTGTCATTCGGGTTTAAAGAGGTAAAAGTATAGTTCTTTTGAAAACTCATATAACGCTTGCGCATATAGTCTTGAGCAATGTAACTTCCTACAACTTTTGTCGAAAGGCCCTGTACCAATTTATCCAGCTTCAAGTTTAGGGTCATAATAGGATTGACCTGCCGCACTTTACGGTCTATATAGCGATCTCCGATGACCTGATCGATCACATTCCACGCCTGCCAGCTTCCCATAGGTGTCTGTACAGGATAAGCCGTTGGTGTATTGCTCGGAGTTCCGTCTGCATTCAGGTAAAACGGATACATCTTTGGCCAGTTGAATGTGACACGGTAGAAATCGGATACGTCAAAATCATCATCATTCGAAGATGTGCTGAATGGCCAAAAAAAGCGCTTCGAATTGGTCTGGTTGGCAGAAATATTAAAATCCATGCTAAAATCTTCGGTAATCTGCGCGGAAATATTGCTCCTTAAATTAAATTTCTCATGATCCAAAGATTTATAAGATCCATTTTCTTTACGGTAGCTCAGCAAGCTATAATAAGTAATTTTGTCGCCACCCCCATTAACCGATATCGATTGTCGATGTGTAAACGGGTTGCGCCAGATAACGTCATTGGCATTGTAATTTTTGTCCTTGAAATAATCAAACTCTTTTTGTCCATTTGGGATGGAAAGACCACGAAATTCGGCTACCCGATTTTGATAGGTAAGTTCATCTTGCGCGGTCGTTAAATTAGCAAGGAGCTCCTGCGTTGGCGTATTGAAAGTATAATTACTTTGTACATTAAAAACAGGAGCTTGCGCCGTTCCTTTTTTTGTCGTTACCACCACTACACCATTACCGGCCCGGGTGCCATACACTGCGGCAGTTGCAGCATCTTTTAAAAAGGTCATTTGGTCAACCTCGTTCGCTTCAAGGACATCGAATGCAGCTTTATCGCGAACCACGCCATCAATTACATAGAGTGGCTCGGCAAAACTCCCCCGTATACGCAAGCTCGACGATGCTCCGGCCATCCCCGAAGTATTGGTGACATTGACTCCCGCGGCTCTACCGGCGAGTGAATTGGAAAGATTTGAACTGGGGATGTTTTTTAACTGTTCTGCATTGACGGTAGCGACCGAGCCAGTAATATTCCCTTTCCGCTGCTTACCATAGCCAATGATCACGACCTCTTCGAGTGCTTGATCACTCGATACCATGACCACGTTCACATCACTTGCGGAAACAGCCACCTCCTGTTTTGTAAACCCCTGGTAGTTCACGACCAAAACATCACCACGCTTTGCGCGAATAGAAAAAATACCTTGTTGATTGGAGGACGTTTGAACGGATGTTCCTTTGACAGTGATGGTAGCACCGGCTAATGCCTGACCTTTCTCATCTTTGATGATCCCTGTAACCTGATCTTGATCGACAATAGCATTGATCGGATCCAGATTCAGCGCGTAAGAATCGGGCTGACTAAACAGCAGGCAGAGCCCCAAAAGGCTAATGGGTCTCGCCTTTCCATGAAGAAAAAAATTTCTCATCATAATTACAAATTGGTTTAAAATAATAAAGAACCGTGGGGTTCAACTTTGGTTTATTGACTTTGCATGCCTTTCTTTTTATAAAAAACAGCAAAAGTGGATTAGATTGTCTATTAAATTTAAAAAACAAAATCTTATTAACGAAACTAATATGATTTTTTAATCCAAAATTCACAGAAACGTTACATGCTTAAAACAGGGAATGGAAATGCCGGACACAGCAGTCCCAATCTTCAGGTAGGACACCTAAAAACGGTAGTGAACACAGGGATTTAAAGTGGATTTTTATCCCTGTACGAATAATATCTAGGAAATTTTATTTTCAGGCGAGCCGAGTACGATCAATGTAGAGGCTCCGAATAGGGCTTAAAAAAATAAGAGCCTAAAACTGTAAGCTGGCATTTAGGCAAAATTGCCGTCCATTATAGGTTGGTAATACCACATAACTCTTTTTTGAATTCTGCAATCGACTGTCTACCAGCGGTAGCAACCAATAGGCGATTTTAGTACTTAAGATACCGACCCCAGCTCCCATAGCGATATCCGAGAACCAGTGCTTATCATTATGCATCCGCAGATAACCGGTACCTGCGGCAACAGCATAACCTGCTATTCCGTACCAAATTGATTCCTGCCTGTATTCCTGCCAAAGCAGTTCCGCACCAACAAATGCAGTGGCAGCATGCCCTGAAGGAAAGGAATTGTTCGCTGAACTATCCGGTCGCCATACAGGAATGGTCGATTTCATAATTTTGACGGTCGAAGTCATAATAATATTGGAAACCGCTGCTGTGAACAGGCGTTGTTTAAGGTTATGTTTCGCAGGTACCCCGACCGCATCCAGCACAAAAACTCCGGCAGTTCCAGCAAAACGGGTGAAATCGTCCAACTTAATTTTTTGATTGTTCCCTCTCGATACACCATCTCTAATGTCTTCATCTATCCCTTTTAAAAAGGGATTCCCTTTGGCAACGATACCATAGGTGATCAATCCTACAGGAACAGCCAGTTCTTTGTAAGGAATTTTCTTAAAAAAATGAGATCCGCTGCTCGAATCCGAAGGTTGTTCCGACAAGATCTGCGCAAATGAGGTAACCGGCATTACAAAAAGTAAAACCAGTAGCCAATAAAAAACAATCTGTTTCCTGTAATCGATCATTTTAGCCTTAAAAAATTTTATAATGCGCAAAGATAATATTTATAAACTACCTCTTTAACAGTATTAATCCATACAGCACGGTAATATTGGGCATCAATCTCCATTTTATCAGTAAAACAAAGGAAAAAGCAACGAAAGTCTGCTGTTTACACCATTTATATAAACAGCAGACTTTAACTTCAAAATAGATAAATTATCAAAATCCTATCGTAACCCCGTTGGCAATGATAGCATCTTTTTTCACAACAACGATGCCGTCACAGATCATATGCGTATCAAAATCGCCATCATTCAAGCCCGGTCCACCAATGATACGAACGTCATCTCCAATACGGCAGTTCTTATCCAAAATTGCATTTTCAATATAACAACGTTTACCCACGCCTACCGGTGGTGGCTTTTGTGTATTTCCCAATTCCAATACTTCTTCCAATTGCTCATAGTAATCAGTTCCCATCATGTAGGTCGATTTAATAACCGTCCCTTCGCCAATACGGGAGCGTATCCCAATAACAGACCTCTCCAGTTTATCTCCATTTAAAATACATCCATCGGCAATTACCGTATTATTCAAGGTTGTCCCCGAAATTTTCGAAGGTGGAAGCATCCGCGCACGTGTGTATACGGTCTCATTAAACAAGTTGAAATCCGGAATGTCATCCGTTAATCCGATATTGGCATCGAAAAAAGATTTGATGGTTCCGATATCGGTCCAATAACCATCAAATTGATAACTTAACACGCGAAGTGCTTCAATGGCATCCGGTATAATTTCCTTGCCAAAATCCATCCCCGGATTGGCAATTAAAAGGTTGCGCAAGATGTTTTTTGAGAAAACATAAATCCCCATGGATGCCAGATAATGCCTTCCCTGCTTATGCAAAACCTCGGAGACCTCGGAGGTCCAATTTAATACTTCATCCTTATCGGGCTTTTCAACAAAAGCGGTAATTTCATTTGCTTCATTCGCTTTTAAAATACCAAATCCCGTAGCATCCTTACCATTGACCGGTATAGTCGCAATGGTAACATCCCCCCCATTTTCAACATGGAAGTCAATCAGCTTCGAATAATCCATTTGGTATAACTGATCACCAGACAAGACAAGAATGTAGTCGTAATCTACATTCAGGAGATGTTTCTGCGTTCGCCTAACAGCATCAGCCGTACCCTCAAACCAACGATCGCCCTCATTGGTCTGCTCAGCAGCCAAGATGTCAACAAAGCCCTTACTGAAAATGCTGAAATTGTAAGAATTTTTGATGTGTGTGTTCAAAGAGGCTGAATTGAACTGCGTCAGTACGAAGATCTTATTATAGCCAGAATTCAAACAGTTCGAAATCGGAATATCGACCAAACGATATTTTCCAGCTATTGGAACCGCTGGTTTCGACCGTTGCTGTGTCAATGGGAAAAGGCGCGACCCTCGACCTCCTCCCAATACAAGGGAAACTACTTTGTGTATCATACCTCAATCCATTAATTGGTTATAAAATTGTTATCTTCAAGAACAAGGACCTGATCAGGTTTAGTCTCGAGATTCTTTAAATTCAGGTTTAAGAATCCTTATTAAATTAGCAATTTTCCGGATAAGAAGCAAACAACAATTTTAATCAACGATTCTTTTCACAAAAAAGTAATTCTAGAAAAACGAGCAGAAACATGCTTAATTTTAACCGATTAAAAGACGATGATGACAAGTCCGTGTCTCCCATAGGTTTAATATCCAAATAGACCACTGAATAAAAAAAGGCAGTAGATATAGCCAACAAGTAATAGGTTAACACCTATTGGCGGATATTTCTTTTGGGTAAATAACCATAGGATCTCAATAAAGGCATAAATGGACAACGGTGCTGCAAGACTGACGGTCATAAAATAGAGTAAATATCCAGCCCCCAAACCATCATTTTGTTGTTTAAGAATCAAATATGGAACAAGAAGTAGCAGAAAGGCGATACAGACTACAGAAAATCGAATGAAAAAATGTCGTTTTAATTTTCTATCCCCTTTAAGAGGCTTATACATAAACAGTGTTGAGCCCGATATATATAGTGATAACAACAAATAACCGATATAGTGATGCACACTCTCCAAACCATTCCAATTTTGATTAGCGTAGGCAAGACCAACAATTAGAAATAAAACAATAAATAAGATTATTTTAATATAATTCATCTAAAAACATCAGGGGATTATCCCTACTAGAGTAATTGAACGCTATAAATTTTAATATCGTATGGAACAAAAGTGAATTTCAAGATTTCTCTCCAATACGACATCTTGCCAATCGAACTTTGACCATAATAGCGCAAATCAACTAAATAAAATCAACTTCCGGAAGGATAACTAAATGAAATTTTCATCCTTGGGAAGGCAATCTTGGCCTAATATTTATGTAAATTGCTAAGCATATAGAACAAAACAACTATGAATTCTTCACTATTGGATGGAAATTATTGGGATGAACGTTATAAGAACAAAGCAATAGGCTGGGATATTGGTTATGCTTCTCCTGCTATTATCAACTATGCAGCGGAGTCTATCGCCAAAGATGCATCTATTCTAGTTCCCGGTTGTGGAAATGCTTATGAAGCAAAGGCTCTACTTGACATGGGGTTCCATCAGATTACCTTACTTGATATCGCTCCGACCCTCGTTGCGAAGGTAAGAAAGGAATTCGCCAATAGCCCTCAGATCCAAATCGTATGTCAAGATTTCTTCCAGCACCAGGGTCAGTACGACTATATAATTGAGCAAACATTTTTTTGTGCACTGGATCCTTCATTACGCCGCAGTTACGTACAACAAATGCATACTCTGCTCAAGCAGCAGGGTATTCTGATGGGCTTATTGTTCAAACGGGAATTTGCACAACAGGGACCACCTTTCGGTGGAGATCAAACGGAATATCAACAATTATTCGCATCGCAATTTGACATTTTACAGCTGACAGATTCAACCAACAGTATTCCCCAAAGACAGGGAAATGAACTATTTTTTGAGCTGCGCAAAAAATAGTCTACTTGCCCGGCATGACCCGATAGGTTGGATCTTCCATGATATTGACCTTCACAATGCCCGCAGCATTTTTTAACAAAGAGCGACAATCTTCACTGAGGTGCCACAATTCGATTTTTTTCCCTTGTGCAGCGTAGCGTTCGGTAATTTTGTTGAGTGCATCCACGGCGGACATATCCACCACACGGCTTTCCTTAAAATCTAAAATCACACGCTCGGGATCTTCCAAAACATCAAATTTATCCAAAAAATTAGCTGTCGAACCAAAGAAAAGAGGTCCATAGATTTCATAATGCTTGATGCCCTCGGCATCCAAATATTTTCTTGCCCGAATGCGCTTCGCATTATCCCAGGCAAATACAAGTGCGGATACTACTACACCAATAAGCACCGCAAGTGCCAAATTATGTAAAACCACGGTAATTCCGGCGACAATAATCCCAACGAAAATATCTGATTTGGGAAATTTATTGACAATCCGTAAGCTCACCCATTGGAAGGTTCCAATGGCCACCATCATCATCACACCGACCAGCGCGGCCATGGGTATCTGCTCAATAAAAGGAGCACCTACCAAAATAATCACTAAGATGGTCATCGCTCCAATAAAAGAAGAAAGTCGCGTGCGTGCACCAGCATTTAAATTGACCAATGTTTGAGCAACCATGGCACAGCCACCCATTCCCCCAAAAAATCCATTGATTGTATTGGCTATCCCCTGCGCCATGGATTCGCGGTTTGCATTTCCTTTACTCGCTGTTATTTCGTCTACCATGTTCAATGTCAGAAGCGACTCCACCAACCCTACTCCAGCCATCACCAAAGAATACGGGAAAATCAGTTGCAATGTTTCCCAGTTCAGGGGAACATTAGGTAAATGTAGATGAGGTAATGTCCCACTAACAGAGGCAATATCTACTACTTTTTTGGTATCAATACCTAAAAGAGAAACCAGGCCAAATACAACCAGAATCGCGATTAAAGAGGCTGGAACAGCCTTCGTTATCCGAGGAAATCCAATCACAATCAACATCGTCAGCAGAGTCAGTCCCCCCATGATGTATAAGGTACTTCCCGACATCCACTCCGCTCCCTGTCCGGTATTCACCTTAAATTGGACTACTTGAGCCATAAAAATAATAATGGCCAGTCCGTTCAAAAAACCGTACATAACGGGCTGCGGAATCAAGCGTACAAATTTTCCCCATTTAAAAAGCCCAACTAAAAATTGCAGGAGCCCCGCCAAGACGACAGCAGCAAACAGGTAATCAATCCCGTGACTTGCCGCCAGGGCCATCAAAACGACCACTGTTGCGCCAGCACCTCCGGATACCATCCCTGGCCTACCTCCCAAAATGGAGGTCACCAAACCCATTAAAAATGCTGCATAAAGTCCCGTCAATGGTGGTAGCCCGGCTAAAATTGCAAATGAGAGTGATTCCGGAATCATCGTCATTGCGACCGTTAATCCTGCAAACAACTCATTCTTAAGATTAATCGATTTTATATTGAATATTTCAAAGGTATTGTTCATTTTTAAATTACTTGAACAGGATAATTGCCGCAAAGGTACTAATCACACAAACACTTTTCCCCAATATTTGTTATTCTTTACAAATTTTATCGCAAAACAGTATGTTCATTTCGATTAAACAACGCATTAACCAACGTCATTATAGTCTCTTAATATATATCATTTTGTTGCTTGTCCAGCTCGGGAGTATAGGGCCTAGTAAGGCTGCATTCCTACCAGCTAGAGACTCCTTAGTTACTTCAGATAGCCTATTTCGAGCGAAACCTGTCGAAAAATATCCCATGTACCACGATGAGCAACCACGACTTTGGAACAATCATCTTATCAATGTAAAACAAACAGACAGTTTATTCGATTACCAAAAGAAGAACTTCTTAAGGGCGGGAATTGAGTGGTTTTCCATCCAAGCTATTCCTGCTTCGGTTAATTACTTCATTCGAAAAGATCCTGTTTCCCATATTTCCTTTAAAAACTTCTTTAGCCATTTAAAACTGTCAGCCTGGACCTGGGACGACAATCTTTTTGCAACAAATCAAATAGCGCATCCTTATCACGGTCAGTTTTATTTTAATTCGTTCCGATCCAACAACTACAGTTTTCTACAATCGACAGCCGCAACCGTAGCTGGTAGCTATATCTGGGAAACTGCAGGTGAAACAGAACCACCATCGATCAATGATATCATCAACACAAGTTTTGGCGGTACTATTTTAGGTGAAATGACCCATAGACTATCGCATCATATTCTTTCGCGCCCAAGCCTGACCAAAGGACAACGTAATAAAAAAGAACTATTGGCCATGCTGATCAATCCAATAAACGGGCTCAACCGTCTGCTCGACGGGCGCTGGGGAGATAAGGTAAAAGGTGCGGTGGTCGACAGTTCTTTAGTACACACTGAAGTTGAATTGGGGCTAAGACGGTTTGATGCCAAGGAACATGACATCTTGAATAAAGGAAAGAATGACATCTATGCCCGTATCAAACTGATTTACACCAACGATGATCTAGACAAAAAGAAACCCTTTGATGACTTCTTCCTCAATTTGGAACTTGGATCAGATGATAGTTCCATCGTCAATGCGGTCAATGTGTATGCCTCGTTATACGGTAACCGTATTTTATCCAATTTAACAGGACGTCATCGTGGTATCGTGTCTGCGCATTTCGACTTTCTACGCAATGAAGCTTTTTATTACGGATCACAGAGCATCAATTACAATGTCTTTTCAAACTTCAATATTGGTAGCCGTACCAAGCTGACAACCATCCTTGGTGGTGGTCCAGTGGTATTGGCTGCTGTACCTGATCCTTATCTCCATTTTGGTGAAAGCCGCACATACGATTATGGCCCCGGGGCAGATGTTAGGGCTTCAGCCACATTGAGCACATTAAACCGCTTTAAATTTGGTGTAGATTATCGTGGCGGATATTTTGTCACAATCAGTGGCAACAAATCCCACCATTTTCTACACGCGGTATCCACGAGTGCTTCAATGCGTATCTGGAAAAATTTCGGTATCAACCTTTACTCCGGTTATTTTAGATTGGAAGGTCATTATCAAGACCATAACAATGTCAACAAAGACTATCCTTTTGTCCGGATAGCACTAGCCTACAACTCTGAATACTAGCTATAAAAAAAGGCTTAACTAAATGAGTTAAGCCTTTTTGATTAATTTGTCCAATATTTCTTTAACGCTTCCTTCAAACGCGGATCATAACCATATATATCCGGATACGTAACAATTTTCCCTTCGTCATCCAACCAGGTTGTATAGTAGGTG
This sequence comes from uncultured Sphingobacterium sp., assembly GCF_964277905.1. Lineage (NCBI taxonomy): Bacteria > Pseudomonadati > Bacteroidota > Sphingobacteriia > Sphingobacteriales > Sphingobacteriaceae > Sphingobacterium > uncultured Sphingobacterium sp. The sequence continues at coordinate 314,553 of NZ_CAXYKD010000048.1, read as the reverse complement.
ATATAAACTGGCATCTGCCGTTTAAGTGTTACCCAACGTGATTTTGAGATCGAATCTGTGGTAATTTCTTTTGCAATTTTTTCGGCCTGTTTTTCATTATTGACAAGGTAAGACGCCAAATCAACGGGTTTTTCAACACGCACACAACCATGGCTCACGGCGCGATTGCTCTGCCCAAACATTTGTTTTGCAGGCGTATCGTGCAGATAAATGGAATAGGGGTTCTCAAACAAAAACTTCACATTCCCCAATGAATTATCCGAACCAGGATTTTGTTTAAAACGAAAATTCTCCACAGAATCCGAATTCCAGTTGACCGTTGCAGGGTCCACTTGTTTACCTTTGTAATAGGCTACCATATTACGCGAGGCCAGATAGTTTGGATTATTTCGAACGCTTGACAATAACTCTTTCTTGACAATACTGCTTGGAATATTCCATACAGGATTTACTTGCATGGCATCCAACATTCCTTGCATGACAGGCGTCTCGTGGTTCTCACCTTTCCGCGTATAGGCGGGATTATCAGTTTCACCGACACACACATTCATCAGTTGACTTGTCTTCCCTTCTTCCATAATATGTAACCGTTGTTCAGGTATGTTCACAAATACATATTTCTCCGGAAAAGCATCTCCCATCCAGCGCAATTTTTCCAATACCATTAACACCTGGCTACGTTGTGCACTGTTTAGGTTCCCATTTTCCAATAAATCCTGAAACCTGGTGTAATACTGATTTTTAGGTTGGATATCGGTCAACACAGTTCCAATTTTTACACTATCCAGCATTTGTACAACTTTACCATAGCTCATACGCTTTTGAGGAACGAAATATCTTCCATAAAGGCGTTTGGGGTTGACCACACCATATTTTATGCTGCTGATATAAGCCACGAGCCCGTCAGTACTCAATAAGTCAAGTTTGGCCAATAATGGATAAACTTCAGCAACATCTTTGCTTTTCAGTGTTCGAAGCGAAGATAGTGTTTCCTTAATCGCAGCTGTATGGAAATAACTGGCTCGAATACCATGTGCATCACTCCGCTCAAAATAAGTTAACATGGTGTCGATACTACCATCAAAAAGGTGTTCGGCAATTAAAGTCATCCCTTCAGTAGAATCCGATAATTCCTTCATCCAGCTCGGATTAACCAATTGAGATTTTTCCTTGCCATATACTTCATGGAAGACTTTTACATAAGCTGCTGTGTCAAAATCCTTATAGGACTTATTTTCAAACTCTCTCGCCAACACATCGCCATAAGTCGGAGGATTATCCTTACAAGAAAAAAATACTACTGAAACAAATGAAATAAAAACTAAAAATCGTAACATATTACAAATCGTGAAAAAGAAATGGCTTCGCAATAATGAAGCCATTTTCTGAGGACAAAGATAAATAATTCTTATTGTCTAAAGAATCTTACCTGTCATTGAATCACTACAGAATCAATCACTGTATTTTTTCAGGAAATCTTCCAGCAATTCCACCATATCGGTATTGCCCAAAAAAGCTGCTGATCGCTGGTGCAATGTTTTTGGCTCAATATCGAGTATACGCTGCGATCCATTCGAAGCTTTACCCCCTGCCTGCTCAATGATGAAGGCAATTGGATTGCACTCATACATCAATCTTAGTTTACCGTTAGGGTGGGCAGAAGTCGTTGGATAAAGAAAGATGCCCCCTTTGAGGAGATTGCGGTGAATATCGGCCACCATTGAGCCGATATACCGTGACGCATAGGGACGTTGCGTTGCACTGTCTTCCATTTGGCAATATTTGATATATTGCTTAACGCCTTTTGGAAATTTGGAATAATTTCCTTCGTTAATTGAATAAATTTGACCCGAAGCCGGAATTTTCATATCAGGATGGGATAAACAAAACTCGCCGATCGAAGGATCCAATGTGAATCCGTTTACGCCCTTTCCCGTTGTGTACACCAACATGGTTGAACTACCATAGATCACATAACCTGCAGCGACCTGCTTCGTTCCATGCTGTAAAATATCATTGCTATTACAAGAAACACCTGTATCAGAAATTCGTCGATAAATGGAAAAAATCGTCCCCACAGATACGTTAACATCGATATTGCTTGAGCCATCCAGCGGGTCAATACACACAATATATTTCGCATTTTTGGAAACCCCTGATTGGATATACACGGGATTTTCATGTTCCTCTGAGGCAACTACACAGCATTCTCCCCCACTTTGAAGCGCTTTGATAAACTGCTCATCGGCATAAACATCCAGTTTCTTTTGTCCCTCGCCCTGCACATTGACCTGGCCTGCATCGCCTAAAATATCAACCAATCCCGCTTTATTAACCTCTCTATTTACAATTTTTGCTGCGATTCCAATATCGCGCAGTAGTCTAGAAAGCTCCCCTTTAGCATACGGAAAATCAGCCTGTTTTTCAATGATAAATTGACCTAGTGTAGTTATACCACTCATAATGTTGTTTTATTGGATATTTGTTGCACAAAGCTAAAAAAGTTAAACAAACTTTAGCAAATACATCCTTCTCATATTTAGCATTTTAGCAGACTAAATACGCAATCGATTGCGCTATGTTTTGAAATCTCTTCTTTGCTAAAACGATTATTAGCTATTAAAAAAATAATAAAAGGTTGAAAGCAGTGGATAAATTTCAAATAGCAACGATTAGAAAAAAAACAATAAATGCTAAGTATTTGGTAATTTTGGCTAAATATTCTGATACAATGCAACAACTTATACAACTCATCGAAAAGGAAAAATTAGGAAATCAATTGGCAAAACAGTACACGTTGATCATAGATGATAAACAGGTCGTTCACGGTGCCTTATTTGTAATCAAAACCACAAAAAAAACATTTAAATTGATGATCCCGGCGCCTTTTCACGAAGCAGTTCTGAAAGAACAAGTAACCATCAATACCTTGATCAAACATCCCCAAGTAATGCTACTGGCTTAATCAAAGGGAAATTCCCCTATCCTCATACCTATCCCCAGAGCAAACAAAACATCGCTCGATTGTGTTTATCATAGCGTAATTTCGCTGTTTTTTTTTCACCATATTCCGTCTCCCGAAGACTATAAAGCTGGTTCGACCTAGAAAATGAGAGCAAACCGGAAGCACATATTATCAACGGGAAATTTTACAAGAAAACCCGGTAAAAGTGTAAAAATCACCTCGATATAACGTTTAACTTTAGGCAACAAAGACAACGCTATGCAACACCACTATACACTTTCAGGAATGTCCTGTGATGGATGTAGGTCCACAATCGAACATGCATTGAATGAGCTTCCTGGGGTTCATGCCGAGGTAACTTTAAACCCGCCAAGCATGACAGTAACATCCCAGAAACATATTCCGTTACAGCAATTACAGGAAATAATATCAAAATTAGGTCCTTACCAGGTCGATGAAATACATAAGCATCAGGGTGACATACAGTCCGATCAACACATTGTAGCACAAGCTTCAGACAGGTATGGCTGCCCCATGCATTGCGAAGGTGAAAAAACGTACAGCCAGCCAGGAAATTGTCCGATCTGTGGTATGCATTTGGTTAAGCTCGATGCAGAAACAGCAATTAAAAATAGGCTGCATACTGAGCATGCAGCAACCTCGCATATCCATCACGAACAGCAACACAACCATTCCGCTCAGTCAAATGCCACGATACATCGATCACAGACAATATCTACAGCTGACAAAGCACATGGTCATACATCCGCTGATAAATACTATTGTCCGATGCATTGTGAGGGCGACAAACTTTATAACGAACCTGGAAACTGTCCGGTATGCGGCATGAATCTGGAAAAGGTCCCCATGTTAAAGACAGACCTTCAATATACCTGTCCTATGCATCCTGAGATTGTACAAGATCATCCTGGAAATTGCCCCATATGCGGTATGGACCTTGTGCCTATAGCCAATGGGAATGATGAGGCCGACGATCACACTTATCGTGATCTACGTATGAAATTATGGGTCTCTATCCTATTTACGGTCCCGATCTTTATACTTTCCATGGGCGAAATGCTTGCCGGTAATCCAATAGGTAAAATCATTTCGCCGAGTTTGTCTGGCTGGGTTCAGCTGGCTTTATCCCTGCCGGTTGTTTTTTATACCTGCTGGTCTTTTTTTCAACGGGGCTGGGTATCTTTCAAAACCTGGCGCCTTAATATGTTTAGCCTGATTGCACTTGGTGCTGGAGCTGCGTTTGTCTATAGTTTGGTTGGCCTATTTTTTCCGCAGGTCTTCCCTGCTGAATTAAAAAATCATCATGGCTACATTGCACTTTACTTCGAATCCGTTACCGTCATATTGACTTTGGTATTATTAGGCCAGGTGATGGAGGCCAAAGCACATTCCAAAACCAATTCGGCAATCAAAGAGCTGATCAAGCTGAGCCCTTCCGAAGCTACGCGCGTAGAAAATGGAATAGATAAAAAGATCGGCATAGATCAAATTCAACTCGGAGATATACTCAAAGTAAAACCCGGGGACAAAATCCCCGTTGACGGGCAGATTATGGATGGCAACAGTAACATTGATGAATCCATGCTGACGGGTGAACCTATTCCGGTAGAAAAACAGGAAGGAGATCATGTTAGTTCGGGAACAATCAATGGCGACCGCAGTTTCCTCATGAAAGCAGAACGTATCGGTTCGGACACCCTACTGGCTCAGATCATTCAACTCGTCAATGATGCGAGCAGAAGCAAGGCACCCATTCAACGATTAACGGATAAAGTATCCGAGATATTTGTCCCGATTGTCATCATTATTGCAATTTTGACATTTCTTACCTGGTGGCTTTGGGTTCCTTCCGCTTCCTTAGCATTCGGCTTTGCCAATGCACTTGCCGTACTTATTGTCGCCTGCCCCTGTGCCTTGGGACTCGCTACACCGATGTCTGTCATGGTGGGTGTCGGCAAAGGGGCCAAACATGGGATCCTGATCAAAGATGCAAGTGCGCTGGAAAAAATGAACCATGTAGATGTGGTTCTAACAGACAAAACAGGTACCATCACCGAAGGAAAACCTACCGTTGATGATATTCAGCCAAACTCTTCCAGCAGCAAAGACGAGATATTATCTTTGGCAGCCGCTTTAAACGCCAATAGCACACATCCATTAGGTCATGCTATTATTGAAAGGGCGAAAAAGGAAAATAGTAAAACGGACCTTGCAGTTTCCGATTTTGAAAATGTTGCCGGGCAAGGAATCAAGGGAAACATAGCTGGACATAGCATAGCACTGGGCAATCAATTGTTGATTGAGTCTATCGGCATAACAATTCCTCATGATATGAAGCAGCTGGCCGAAACTGCTCAATCCCATGGAAAGACGGTATCCTTCCTGGCAAAAGACAGTAGCTTATTGGGGTATTTTAGTATTTCAGATCAAATAAAAGCCTCTTCGAAGCGTGCAATCCAATATCTTATACAGCATAAAGTCGATGTCGTTATGCTGACGGGAGATAATATCCATACGGCAAGGGCTGTGGCGGATCAAGTTGGCATCAAGCATTTCAAAGCCAATGCCTTGCCCAAAGATAAATTGCAGGAAATTCATGCGTTACAGCAAAAAGGACATGTGGTGGCTATGGCTGGTGATGGTATCAATGATGCCCCTGCCCTTGCTCAAGCCGATATCGGCATTGCCATGGGCACAGGTACCGATGTTGCCATACAAAGCGCTTCACTCACTTTGCTGAAAGGAGACCTTATCGGAATAGCCAAAGCAAAGGTACTGAGCCAAAAACTGCTCCGTAATATTAAGGAGAACCTGGGTTTTGCTTTCGTCTATAATATACTCGGAATTCCATTGGCTGCTGGACTTCTATATCCTACTTTCGGAATTCTCCTGTCCCCGATGATTGCTGCCGCTGCGATGAGTTTCAGTTCCGTTTCGGTTATCTTGAATTCTTTACGCTTAAATCGTGCAAAGATCGATATCGATTAAAAACAGATATTCCCTATATTCGCTGTTAGAATAACGACATATAGTTTACAGTAACATGCGTAATATCTTTTTAATCTTGATAACGGTTATCATCACAGTTGTGTGTGTCAAAAACCCGCAATCGGTGCAGCTCAATTTTCTCGGGGAATCACAAGTGGCACTATGGAAGCTATTATTAGCCTTTTTTATTGCAGGAATTGTATTTGTATCTCTATTGAAAATCGGAAAAAAGAAACAGCGGGCGTATGAAGAGGAAGAAATAGACGAATCGGAAGAAGAAAACAGCGACAGAAAGTCCCAATTATCGGATGAAGACCGGGAATTTCTATCCTAAATAAAAAAATAAATCACTAAAAATGAAGCCCTAAACAGCCGTAGCGCATTTTTATCGCACAAATACTTGCGTGGAATAGGGATTAACCCTATCTTTGCATCACTTCAAACAAGGAACGGTAGTTCAAAAACAAAGAAGTAAGATTCCGTAGCTCAGCTGGTAGAGCAATACACTTTTAATGTATGGGTCCTGGGTTCGAATCCCAGCGGGATCACTAAAGAAAAGCTAATCGAGAGATTAGCTTTTCTTGTTTTAAGATTATTAGGATTCGAAAGAAGGGTCGGCCGGGTTCGATCCAATGGAGGCTCAGGGATGTGTTTGGGAAATGAGGGGCTGAGCCAATCCCAGCGGGATCACAAAGAAGAAAGCTAATCGAGAGATTAGTTTTTCTTGTTTTGAAGCTATTAGGATTCGAAAGAAGGGCCGGCCGGGTTCGATCCAATGGAGGCTCAGGACTGTGCTTCAAGGATAAAGTGTATAACAGCCTCCATCCGTTATACGGAACAATCGGTTTCAATTTCCAATTCATTGATTGCCTTTTCCAGTTTAGACGATGTTTCGTTGTAAAATTTAGCTATCATTATCTGCTGTTATTTTTCTTTCTTACCCTTTTCATTAGACTGTAATTACACGCTCTGTTTTCTGCATATTCAATTTTATGTTCAGCTAGAAGCTGTACAATTATTTCGTTTGTTTCATCTTCATTAAGTCCTATTTTTTCCCCGAGGTCAATTTCATTGAGTTGACCGTCATTTTCTATTAATGCTCTGTAATATTTTTCTTTATTTTCCATAATTATATTTTTTTTTGCACAGCTATCATCATGTGTGGACTAAAGGGTAAAAGATAGCTGTCGTTTTCAGTAACTTGAATAAGTTCCATTAATGTTCTTCGCTTTTTGTTATTCAGCATATTAGCAAAGTATTCTTTATCCAACCATGCCATACCCTCAACGGCATAAGTATTTAGATAGGCTAAGCCTTGATTTATAAATTCATCTTTTAGCTGTTCTGGCTTATGATAAAATGCTTCTGCTAAAAGCCAAGGGAAATCATCGGGCGGATTGTGCATCCCCCTTATTAACTCTTCTTTGCACATGTCAAAAAATGGCTTTTTGTGAATTAAGCCGTTTAAAAGACCAACCAATGTTGATGCCGTATAATTGATGGCAAAACCCAAAATAATCCCATCATTCTTTAAAATACGTTTAGCTTCGCAAATGGCTAAATCTCTATCCTCCTTTTTTTGAAGATGATAAAGAGGGCCGTGCAGTATTATTAGGTCTGCATAATTATCTGGAAATTCCAATTTTCGAGCTTCTCCTAAATGTACAGAAAACCTGTTCTTTAATCTATTCGCTCTGTTTTGGGCTATTTGTATATGTTTTGCAACTGGCTCTACCAAATGAACTTGATGTCCTTTTTTAGCAAGCCATTCCGAATACTTTCCCGTACCACCACCAATGTCTATTATTTTTGAAGATGAAGTTGGTATATATTTTTCTACGAGTGATTTAATTCTTTCAAATTCAAATACGCCCATTCCTTTGTCAAGTCGAGTTTCTTCGGATGCTCTATTGTAAAATAGCTCGATATCTCTACTTATTAACTGTTTACTATTCATTTTTATTCATCGTTTCAGCACATTTTGAAATGTTGAATACACCGCAAAAGTGATAATGCAACCGATTTGATAATCGTTTGTTTTGTTTAAGATTAAGAAATAAGTCGATAGGATTATCTGTGCATTAAAAACCAAAAAATTTCAATGCATTAATCACTCTGTTTTAGAGTTGTCTTTCGAGTAAGACCAGATAATATGTTAGATATAGTATAACAGACCACAAAGATAGAAAATTTGGATTAATTTTTAACGTTGAATTGACACTAATATTCCCCGATTAAAAAATCACTATTTTCATTGATTTTTTAACGGATCTAATTTGATAGTTTTGTTATGCACATTAAATAGCACAACGGATGAAAAATTTTGTTTTACTTCTTTTAACTTTCTTAAGTATACCTACTCATGCTCAAGATAAATTAGCTTTAACGGATTTGGTGTATCCTGATTTAATTCCGACACTCATGCAGAACGGCTTATTTGGCTACTGTGACAAATCACTAAACGTTAAAATAAAGGCACTTTTTGAAAAAGCAGAACTATTCGAAGCTGATTACAATTTCCAACTTTTCCATGTAAAGAATCCCGAGATCATTAAATATGGAACAGAAGACTATGCTTGGGTACTATTCAATGGCGAACGCTACCGTATCGATAAAAAGGGTACACGAGTATATAAATACAATGCCGCCGATTTTAAAACAGGTGAAACAACAATTTATCTGTATAAAAATTCAACTGTTTATTTTAGCGACAGTATAGATGAAAACACACTCTTTCAACATATCAAAGACAACCAGAGTGGAAAACAAATATTTCCGGAAGAGCAATCCATGCAGGAATTTCGCATAAAAAATAAGGAGTTGATTGAGGAAGGAGTTAAATTGATTTTCCGCCCCAAAAGAAAAGAAATACCTTACGTAGATTTTACCAGTGAGAACACTTTACTAAAAGGAATAAAAAATAGTGAGACTAACCAAATCATTGTAAAAGCAAAGTATGCGAGTATTGAGGAGCTTTATAATAATCCATTGCGTGAACAGCAGTATCCGCTGTTTACTGGCTATCGCGGCGACCTCGACAAGGAAATATATGTCGGTCTGAATGGAACCGAGTACTACATCAAAGACTAGTGTAAGAATCTTTAGTTTCCAAGTTACAATCCGTTAAAGTACAATTGAAGCTATCATTTCACTAACTTTGTTAAATAGATAGATCGGTCATTTACAAAACAGTTACCTATTGATGATAGAAAAACTCCTCTTCGAAATGAATACTTATGCTGCGCTTAGCCCAGCTACGACAGAAATTTTGAAAACGATCTTTCAGGTGAAGCAGTTCAAAAAAAATGAACATATTCTACGTGCTGGAGAATATGCTAAGTACTATTATTTTATATGCAAAGGATTATTAGGTTATTATAAATCAAACGCTGATGGCAATATTATCTACAAAATGTTTTTTGAAGAAAATAGCTTTTGCGCTTCCACCGCCGCCATCATTGAAGAAAAACCGAGCACCTTCAACATCATTGCACTCGAAGATGTGGAGTTAATTCAATATTCAGCCAAGGCTTTCCGTGAGCTTGTCCGCACAAAGCATGATTTGGCGCTCTTTCAGATAGCCTACCTGGAAAAGAATTGGGTGGTCAAAAAAGAACCACTTGAAATCGAGCTCAAGTGGGAATCTGCAAAGGAACGTTATCTTGAACTTCATAAGAATCAGGTGCTTTTCAAACGCCTCAAGCAGCATCATATCGCCTCCTATCTTGGTGTAACTCCCACGCAATTAAGTCGCATCCGTAAGGAATTAAAAGAATAATTCCATCAACATGTGTATACGTTTTTAAAGATTATACTGTTGAATTTTGCCTTATAAAGACAAAATTTTAAGCTATGAAAACAGTATACACACTCCTATTTTCTGCCCTTAGCCTACCACTGGCGGCACAAAAAGTCGTTAGGACAAAAATCCATAGTGCCAAAATGGACAAAAACATTGAAACCATTATAATTACGCCCGACATGCAAGACGGGATCAATTATAAAACAGTTTATATTCTCCATGGTTATAGCGGCAACCCCACCCGTACCGTGCAAGAAGACATTCCGGACTTAATCCAAAAAGCAAAAACATTTCAGACTATTTACGTGCTACCCGATGGAAATTTCAATTCTTGGTACGTAGATAGTCCCATCGATCCACATGCACAGTACACCACTTTTATCGGAAATGAGCTAGTAAGTTACATCGATCATCACTACCCGACCCAACAAAACCGAAATGCGCGCGGAATACTGGGCTGGAGCATGGGTGGCTACGGAGCATTGCACATCGGCATAGCCTATCCACAGACATTTTCGATCGTCGGAAGTTCATGCGGTGCTCTTGATTTCGACCGCTTCGGACAAGCTTACCAGCAATATCAGGTAGACAAGGTATTGGGCGACTATAAAAATCTGAACGATGTAGACCGCATCTACAGCAACGAAGATAAAATGAAGCACAATAAACAACGCTATATCCTCGATTGTGGAACTGAAGACCTGCAAATGCTGGAAATGAACCGCACATTCCACAAGCATCTGACCGACAAAAATATCGAGCATCTTTACATCGAATCAAAAGGAGGACACGATACTGCTTATTGGAGCAAATCACTATCACAACAGTTGGCTTTATTTCAAAACTACTTTCAACATGAAGGATTATAAATCGACACTCTATGTTGCTGCCGGCGCTTGCAGTTACGGACTGCTCGCAACAATTGTGAAATACGCAAACCATTTAGGGATACACACAAGTTTGTTAACCTTTCTGCAGTTTATGTTTGGTTTTCTCTTTTTGTTGGCCTTTAATCTGTTATCAAAGCGTAATGCAGAAGAACATAATGCCATCAAATTTTCATCAAAAATTAAACTGATGGTCTGGGGCATTTCCCTTGGTCTGACAACAACACTTTACTATCTCTCCATCCAATATATCCCCGTATCCGCTGGAATTATTTTACTGATGCAATCCATTTGGATAAGTTTGGTTGCAGAAGCAGTGCTGTTGAAAAAGTTTCCATCAAAAGGCAAGATAACAGGAGTTATTATTGTTTTGCTCGGAACGACCTTAGCAACCAATCTATTCCAAAACAATAATCACCTTGATTACAGAGGAATAATACTGGGTTTCGGAGCGGGAATAAGTTATGCGCTGGCAATTTATGCTTCAAGCACAGTGGAGAAAGAGTTGCCGAGTCCGGTACGTAGCCAATTCTTGGTCTTAGGCGGACTGCTACTCATCGTAGCATTTTGGAACATTGATATTATTCGGTATATGCAACCTAATGCATTGCCTTGGGGGTTATTGATTGCCATTTTTGGAACTATTCTTCCACCCTTACTATTTACAAAAGGAATCCCAAAAACCGGAATAGCGATGGGAAATATTATTTCAAGTCTGGAGATCCCTGTTTCAACCTTATCTGCCATGTTGGTTCTACAGGAAGTTGTTTCAGGATTCCAATGGTTTGGCATACTCCTGATTTTAATGGCTGTCATTATAATTAATGTTGGTAAGCCGTAGTAGCCAGCCAATGATTAAATCTATTATATTGCCATAAGATCAACCCCCATACCGGAACTACGGTTGCAGCCATGTGGAGCATTTCAAATATATTGGATGCTCCACCAGCTTGGATCAGAAAGGACGAAAACAATAGGCTAATAGCGGCGGGCAATAAAACAAAGGATAGTGCCCGTCCAACCCTACTGTTTCTGAATTGCTTATTTAGATTTAGAAAAATAGATATCGTACCAATCGCAATACAGAGTGCCACGAATGAAAGCAACAATTCTGTAAAAAAGGGCATGTAGCAACGTGCTCTTTTTGCAGCCTCATTATTTGCCTGAAGTATGGCTGTAAGGACAAAGGTCGTCAATACACTAAACCCTATAATTTGCAGGAAAATAAAACTTAGCTTCCTTTTCATCAGCACACTATTTTAAAATAAATAAACAAAGCGGCGAATAGGCCTGAACTCCTCGTTCCTTCCTATTCCCTTTAATACATTTCGACCAGTTCCTGCGGGGAGTGGCAATCCCAAAACTGATTTCAACGCCGACCTTTTACAAGTTACAGCTGATAAATCCCTTTAACCATCAAGCTTTAAGTAAAAACAATAATCTTCTTTAAAGATGCGAATTAATCCGTTAAGATAAATGCCAAAGCAATATTGGACGTGGTATTGACGATATTGGTCGGTTGGAGCTTAATATTTGTCGACGTGCTGCACCTAATTATTTTTTTACTTTTTTTACTAAGGTTTATCCTCCCTGTTACGTATCTATCTAAAATTATATACCATGAGATTGACTGATGATATCAAACAACTAATCATAAAGTACATTGGCGACAACTTAACGTCCGATGAAAAGACCGATTTAAAGTTATGGTTGGATGAATCATCAGAACATCGTGTTTTTTTTGAAGACCTCCTGGATAACCATGATTTGATAAACGACTTGAATCAATGGAGCGAGCTTCAGGCTTCAGATACAATGGATTGGAACGAAAGGTTAAAAGCAAAGACCCTAGAAACTATTCGGACCTCTGCCGTTAAACCATCTCCTATCAGAAACATAAAACACCTGCTTCCCTACGCAGCAGCTTTAATAAGCATAATCTTAGGAGGTTTGATGTATTTCATGGTTAGAAAACAAGTTGCACCGGTCAGTAATCGAATCGTCTTAAATGACGTAGAAGCACAGAGCAACCAGGCAGAAATACGGCTTTCGAACGGCAAAGTGCTCCAGGTATCGAGTCAGAAAGGAGCCTTGGTTTCAGGAGAAAATTTAACCTACGAAGACGGTACTATCCTTCAAAACGCATCTTTAAAAGGAGATCTGATGGCCACCGTCAACACCCCTGCTGGCACGATGCTGCAACTCCAACTGGAAGATGGATCGGAGATTACGCTCAATGCAAAAACAACACTCAAATACCCGCTTCATTTTGCAAAAAACAAACGTGTTGTTGAAGTGGACGGTGAAGCCTATTTTAAAATTGCAAAAAATAAAAAGGTACCCTTCCATGTTCTTTCCAACGGGCAACAAATTGAAGTCACGGGCACTGAATTCAACGTAAATACCTATTCAAAATCCCAAAGTAGTACAACGCTTGTAGAGGGGAGTATCAATCTATCGGCGCAAGGGCAAACGTTACAGCTCAAGCCCAATCAGCAAGCGCTCTTAGCTTCGGGTCAACTATCCAAAAAAGTGGTCGATCCCGCTAATTACATCGCATGGCTCGACAATAAATTCTATTTTAATGAAACGGACCTCCATACTGCTCTACAACTGATCGGCCAATGGTATGACCTGCAAATCATCTACACGCAACCGATAAAAGAAACACTTTTATATGGCGAAATTAAACGCACGAAAAGTCTCGCGGCAGTCCTAAAGATCCTGGAGCGTAGCCATATTAAATTTGACTTGATCCAAGAAAATGGAGTTCGTAAACTCTTTGTTTCAAACTAACCAATTATCCATGAAATAACCCAAAAACAACAATTATGAGAAAACCAACCTAACGAGACCAAACGAGATACTAAAAAAGCCGACCAATGCTACGAACATTAATCGGCCATAATAGTGATCTCCATTTTTGACCGATTTACCCAATCAGTTTAATAATAGATTATATCCCTAATTCAACAAATTTATGAATTTTAATTTTCTTGTTCATAGAAATCGAATTGCTGTGAACATACCCAAGCAATGGAAGACCAAAATGAAGCTTAGTGCCTTTTTTACCCTTGCATGCGTTGTTAAGCTGTCTGCAGCTAGCTACGCACAATCAATTACTATTAACGCCAAAAAAATGTCTTTGGTGCAGGTATTACGTACCATCCAAAAACAGAGTGGCGTCCCCTTTCTGTTGAATGGTAAAGAACTTGCCGACATTAAAATTGAGGCGCAGGTTCGTAATATGCCTTTAGAAAAAGCCATACAGGTTCTCTTAAAAGACCAACCTGTCGATTGGAGTTTTCAGGACAATATGCTTGTCGTAACGAAGTTAAAAACAAATTATCCGACTTATGAGCTTCCAAATAACTACACGTTAGTACAACAAACCCGCACATTCAAAGGAAATGTTCACGATAGCAAAGGAACAATGCTTCAGGGCGCGACGATTATAATAAAAGGTTCGACAAGGGCAACCACGACAGATGAAAGCGGTAACTTTCAGATCGAAGCAAATAATAATGCCGTACTCGTGATTAAAATGATCGGCTACCAAACCAAAGAAATCCCATTATCCAACCAGCTTTACCTGAATATTGAACTTAGCCAACAGGTCGATGCATTGGAAGAAGTCGTCGTCGTAGGCTACGGTACGACAAAAAAGAAAGAATTAATCGGTTCGGTTTCCCAAGTTGATGGGAAACAACTAGCCAAACGCTCCGTTCCCCAGCTTGCGCAGGCCCTCACAGGTCAAATGCCCGGTGTAACCGTCATACAGCGATCTGGTCAGCCTGGAGCAGCAAACAATACCATACAGATCCGTGGTGTGGGTTCGTTCGGTGCAAGTACCGACGCACTTATTTTAGTTGACGGTATACCCACCAATTCCTTCAATGATATCGACCCAAATGATGTTGCATCTATCTCGGTACTGAAAGACGCCTCTTCGGCAGCCATATACGGAGCTAGAGCCGCCAACGGCGTTATTCTTGTTACAACAAAAACCGGGGCAACAGGTGGAAAATTAACGGTCAATTACAATGGCTATTACGGTATCCAGAAACCAACAGCGTTCCCCGAATTTGTCAACTCTTGGGAGTACGCTTCCTTGCTCAATGAAACCACAAGTGGCGGCGGAGGCTACACCGCAGAGGAGATCCAAAAATTTAAAGATGGCTCGGATCCCGACAACTACCCAAATAGTAATTACTTAACCAGTTCATTCAAGTCCCAAGCGGCGCAAACAGGCCACAACCTAAATATATCCAATACCACAGATAAAATACAATACACCTTATCTGCTGGCTTTCTCAATCAAAAAGGTATTGTCATCAAAAACAATTTTGACAAATACAATGTCCGCCTCAATCTCATATCAAACCTCAATGACAAGCTCAAATTAACGACGCGGGTAGCGGCAATTCAGACCGAAACAGACGAACCGGCAGCACCGGCAACGCTTGACTTCTCCAGCATGACGGATATCATTTCTCAGGTGATTCGCTATCCCGCCATATACCCGATCCGCCTGAGCAATGGCGACTGGGGCGCAGGGAATAACCTGAAGGGGACACCGGTATCTTTCCTGGAGAGCGAATCCTTCTACAAAGAAAAAGTGTCTAATATCTCTGGAAACGCAAGACTCGACTGGAAACCGATTTCAGATCTGACCTTGTCCGCTATTGGGGGCTATACGCAGACGAATGGCCGCACAAAACTTTTTAGAGCATCACAACGGATCAACAATTCCATTACGCTCGGACCTTCAAGCCTCAATCAAACTGCTCCTTATGAAACATATAAAACGTTTCAGGCCTTAGCAGACTATAACAAAACGATTGGGCAACATTCCTTGAAAATATTGGGCGGTTATTCTTTCGAGAAAGGCTACAGCGAAGGTTTAAGCGCTTACCGCCAGAATTTTCCCAGCAATGATCTTACCGAGTTAAATGTAGGTTCACCAGATGGACAACAAAACACTGGTACAGCTACTGAGTGGGCATTGGAATCTTTATTTGCCCGCGTGCAATATAACTATGCCAAGAAATACCTGGTCGAAGGTGTTGTTCGATACGATGGGTCTTCCCGTTTTCCAACCGATAAAAAGTATGCCACTTTTCCTTCAATTGCAGTAGGTTGGCTACTGAGTGAAGAATCGTTTATAAAGGACCACTATAGTTGGATAGACGAATTGAAAATCAAAGGATCTTATGGGGTTCTCGGTAACCAAAATATTGTCAATAATGTCCAACAGCGCGTTGTCTCTAACTACCCATACCAGGATGTTTTAAATCCAGGTTACAATTACCCCTTTGGAAACACTATTTCTCCAGGGGTCGCCCGAACAACAATTGTTGACCCTATGCTACGCTGGGAATCGACCCGAACGGCAGATGCGGGCGTAGAAGTGGCTTTATTTAAAAATTTACTGACATTCAGCAGTACCTATTATAACCGATATACTTACGATATTTTGGTGAGCCCAGGTTCTAGTGTTTCCAAAATTTTGGGTTTTGAAGTAGGTGTACAAAATTCTGGAAAACTTCGAAATACAGGATGGGAATTTACACTAGGGCATCAAAAAAAAATAAATGATTTTTCTTACAACGTCAATCTTAACTTCTCTACGGTCAAAAATAGGGTCGTCGATTTGGGTGTCGGCAATATCAATCAACCGAATGGCTTAGTGGGAAATGGTTCAACCCTATTTATCGGTTACCCGATTCAAGCCTACTACGGCTACCAGGCCGATGGCTTGTTTATTGATGCAGCCGATATTGCAAGCTATGCCAATCAAACCAGCATCAACCCCAAACCGCAACCAGGCGATATCCGCTACAAGGACATCAGTGGCCCCGACGGTGTACCTGATGGAAAAGTAGACGCTACGTACGACCGAACTGTAATTGGATCACGTATCCCCAAATACACCTACGGGATGAATATCGGAATGAACTACAAAGGGTTTGACTTAGGAATACTTCTTCAAGGTGTAAGCGGTGTCAAAGGCTTATTGGACAATTATGCTGGATTTGGGTTGACACAAAACGGCAATATCCAACGCTGGCAAGCTGACGGCAGATGGACTGCAGCCAATCCCGATCGAAATGCCATATACCCAAGAATTGAACAATTGCCGAATACCGGCACACCAAATACCCTGCTATCAGACTACTGGTTACTGGATGCGAGCTACCTACGGCTTAAGAACATCCAATTGGGCTATACCATTCCGAAGCATATCCTTAACAAATGGAAATTGTCAGGTCTAAGGGTTTACGCAAATGCCGAAAACCTATTCACAGCAAGCAATTATAGAAAAGGATGGGATCCCGAAATCAATTCAAGCGGCGCCTACTACCCTATTATGCGCAATTTTACATTTGGGGTTAACCTTAGTTTTTAACCAATCGATAAAAAAACATGATACACATCTCATATAAACCTATAAAATTGGCCTTATGCATTCTTTTTGCATCAAGCCTAAGTACCAGTTGCAAAAAACAGCTGGAAACCAATCCACTGGATAAATTTGCCAACGAAACCTTTTGGACAAACGAAACGAATGCCCGAGCAGCGCTGACAGGATTATACAAAGCGGAAATACAAATGAACTCCCTCGCCGAATTCAGCCCCACAGATTGGTGGTCCTATAACGGACTTCTTTACCTGGAGTTTGCTTCGGACAATGCCTACGATAGACGTGGTGATAATTCGGTTTTCAACAAACTATCCGATGGTACCTTAACGAGCAATAATAGCAACTTAGACAATTATTGGATGTATACCTACAAGAAAATCGCCCGTGTAAATTATTTTCTTGAAAATATAGATAAAACTCCTATTTCAGCAGATCTACTCGCACGCTTTAAAGCCGAAGCTCGGTTTATTCGTGCTTGCCAATATTTCTACCTGTCCCAATACTGGGGTGATGCCCCTTTAGTTACCAAAACTTTAACGCCCAGTGAAGCGAATCAGGTTTCCAAAGCGAAAAAACAGGAATTGGTTACATTTGTCGCGCGTGAATTGCAGGAAGCGGCAAACGACTTACCTAGTTATGGCAAATTGACTACCGCAGAAAGGGGCCGCGCAAGCAAACAGGCAGCCCTCGCTTTCCTTGGACGCATCCAACTGGCAGAAAAATCTTACGCCGACGCTATCAAAAGCTATGAGCAGATCATCAATGCCAATGAAAATAGCATAGATCCGAACTATTCAGGCTTATTTAATGGAACCAACGAAACGAGCAAAGAGATTATTTTTGCCACGCAGTACTTGGTTGATCTTGCCGGAAACGGTATGTTTCAGCACAATTTTCCGGCAATCGCAGGCGGCTGGCATCTTCACTGTCCGCTCGGTAGTCTTGTAGAAAGCTATGGTTTCACCGATGGAACGGCATTTTCGTATGATGATGCGCGCTATAATGCGCAAGACATTAGCAAAAACCGAGATCCGCGTTTAGCCTTCACCGTGATAACGAATGGTGATCGTTTTAAAAACCTTAAATATACGTCTCACCCCGATTCCACCCTATCTATCGACCAATTGACAACCACAAAACAGGCCACACGTACGGGCTACGGATTACGCAAGTTCAACGACGAGGGGTTTAGTGGAAACTTACAAAACTCTGGAGCCGACGTTCCTATTGTACGCTACGCCGAAGTTCTCCTGAGTTACCTTGAAGCCAAACTCGAAAATGGAGATCCTATTACCAGCGACCTACTCGACAAAACCATCAACGCTGTCAGAAAAAGAAGCAGCGTTAATATGCCAGCCATTAACGTCCAAAGTAGTACCACCTTGCGCACGACGTTACGCAACGAAAGACGTGTGGAACTCGCATTGGAAGGACTTCGTTATTGGGATTTACTACGTTGGGGTATCGCAAAGGATGTACTGAAAGGTGACTTTTATGGCGCCCCATTTCCAAATGCGAAAAATCTTCGTATAAAATCCGGTGGAAGTAAAGACCCTTATAGCCGATGGTATGTGACCAGCAAATCCTTCCGGGCTGGCCAAGATGAACATTGGCCAATTCCGCAAAATGAAGTTAATATCAATCCAAATCTAAAATAGTATCTTGGGTATCGTCAATTGTCAAACGATACCCTTTAAACAAAACTTAACGTATATGAAGAAGCCACTATCCCTAACGTTATTACTCTCCTCGAGCCTTTTCGCAGCGCTCCCCACGGTTAGTTTTGCCCAAAAGGCTAGTAAACCAAATGTGATCTATATTTATGCAGACGACCTTGGTTTTGGTGATTTAAGCAGCTATGGTGCCAAGCAAATCGAAACCCCCAACCTGGATAAACTCGCCCAAAGCGGCGTACGATTTACCAATGCTCATAGTACTTCGGCAACTTGTACCCCTTCCCGTTTTGCATTGATGACCGGTACGTATCCCTGGCGTCAGGAAGGTACAGGCATTCTGCCCGGAGATGCCAAGCTAATCGTTCCAACAGATAAAATTACCTTACCCAAAGTATTTAAACATGCGGGCTACGCTACTGCCATTGTTGGCAAATGGCATATGGGACTCGGAAATCAGGTCCAAAAAGACTGGAATGCTCCCATCAAACCCGGACCTAATGATGTAGGTTTTGACTATTCATTCATTTTTCCTGCAACAGCAGATCGCGTCCCAACAGTGTTCCTTGAAAATGATCAGGTCGTCGCTGCAGAGGCCAATGATCCAATCCTGGTCGACTATGAAAAGAAAATAGGTAACGACCCCACAGGAAAAGAACATCCCGAACTGCTCAAAATGCATTCTTCACCTGGCCAGGGACATAATCAAACTATTGTCAACGGTATCGGGAGAATTGGTTACATGAGCGGTGGAACACGTGCAAGATGGGTAGACGAAGAAGTTTCCACAACATTTCTTCACAAAGCCCAGGACTTTATTTCACAACACCAAAACAAACCGTTCTTTCTCTACTTCTGCTTGACAGAACCACACGTCCCTCGCATGCCAGCAACACAATTTAAAGGTAAAAGCAAACTTGGTTACCGCGGTGATGCAATTCTTCAATTGGATTGGACCGTCGGACAAATTCAACAGCAATTGCAACTTTTGGGACTTGACAAAAACACGATTATAATTTTCAGCAGCGACAACGGCCCCGTTCTCGACGACGGCTATATGGATGGCGCTGTGGCCCAGCAAAATGGCCATTTACCCGCAGGTCCACTACGCGGTGGTAAATATAGCATCTTCGAAGGCGGAACTCGCGTGCCCTTTATCGTAAGCGGCAAGGGCGTTGCACAAGGGAAAGTTTCCAATGCATTGATCAGCCAAATAGACCTCTTGGCAACAAGTGCCCAATTATTGGATGTTCCACTAAAAGCAGATGAAGCAAAAGACAGCGCGCCGCTCTTGAAAACCTTAACCGGTCAAGATAATAAGGGACGTAGCAGTATGGTTCAGCATGCACAGACACTTGCCATCGTAAAGGACGAATGGAAATATATTGCGCCAAGCAAAGGTTCCCCCTACATGAAATTAACCGATACAGAAACAGGAAGTCTTCCGGAAGATCAGTTATACGATCTTAAAAATGATATCGGCGAAAAGAATAATGTGGCTTCAAAATATCCAGAAAAGGTCGCTGAACTCAAGCAATTATTGGAAGGAGAACGTAAAAAATGAAACTAAAAGTTGGACTTTCCCTCATCCTCCTCGGATGGGGGACTCTTTTTGCACAACAAAAGAAAAAGCAGCATAAATTGCCCAATATCATATTTTTTTATGCAGACGATTTAGGTTATGCCGAAACTGAGCCCTATGGACAACGATTGATCAAAACACCAAATATCCAGCAGCTGGCACATGAAGGTTTACGCTTTATAAACCACTATACCAGTACTCCAGTATGCGCCCCAGCCCGTTGCATGTTATTAACGGGCAAGCATGGTGGCCAATCTTATATTCGCGGAAATTATGAATTGGGCGGTTTCGCAGATAGTCTCGAGGGTGGCCAGATGCCACTACCTGAAGGAACGTATACCATGGCTCACCTATTTAAAAAAGCCGGTTATCAGACCGCTGCCATTGGAAAGTGGGGACTTGGAATGAATAATTCCACCGGAAGCCCCAATAAACAGGGATTTGACTATTTCTTCGGTTACCTGGACCAAAAACAGGCACACAATTACTACCCAACACATCTTTGGGAAAATGAAACAAAATATCCCCTTCAAAACAAGGAAAAATTTGTCCATTCTCCTTTAGATTCCAGTAAGGCCACGGCGGAGGACTTCAAACAGTTTGACGGTAAGGAATATGCACCTGAACTAATGACAGAGAAAGCACTAGCTTTTATCGACAAAAACCAACGCAAACCTTTTTTCTTATACCTTCCTTATACATTGCCGCACTTATCACTACAAGTTCCACAGGAATATGTAGATAAATATAAGGACCTCTTCCATGACAAACCTTATTACGGACAGGACGGCTATACGGCTACCCCCTATCCAAGAGCAACCTATGCCGGTATGATCACCTATCTGGATGACCAGGTCGGCACGATTATGAAGCATATCAAAGCATTGGGAATAGATGACAATACCATTATTCTATTCTCCAGTGACAACGGAACTGGCTTTAATGGGGGCATAGATTATCGTTTTTTCCGCAGTGTCGATTCACTTCGAGGATTGAAAATGGATGTTTTTGAAGGCGGTATCAAAGTTCCGTTAATTGTCAGGTGGCCCAACCGCATCAAAGCGAATTCCAAAACAGACTTGATTTCGGCCCAATACGATCTCATGGCTACCTTCGCTCAGCTGGTTCAACAAAGCCCCGGGCACAGTAATGGGCTCTCCCTCCTTCCAACCTGGCTGGGTCAAAAGAACCAACAAAAACATCAATATCTCTATTTCGAATATCCAGAAAAGGGCGGCCAGATCGCCATCCGCGAAGGACGCTGGAAGGCCGTCAAACTCGATCTGAAGAAAAACCCTAAAGCAAAATGGCAATTATATGATTTAACAACAGACCCTTGGGAAGAAAAAAATATCGCGGCACAGCACCCACAAATGCTGCAGCATTTCGATGAAATTGTCAATAATGAACACCAGCCTGCTCATATACAGGAATGGGAGATTGTAGCGAATAAGATGATTAAAAAATAAATCGATTTCTTTCTTAATTTTTTAATCTTAAAAAACTTGGGTTGTCCGGATTGAATCATGACAACCCAAGTTTTTTATGTAATTTAGCCAAGCAATCCATAGCGGGGCTCGAATGTGAATTTACCTATTGAATGATGTATTGACCATAAGGAGCAAAACATATCCCGAAGGCCAACGTAAAACGATCAATAACCAAGTATGCGGCAAATAGAATCATACATCAATACACTGAAAGAAGGTGATGAAATGGCTTTATGCTTTTTTATGGATCATTTTGGTCATTCTTTACGCTATTTTGCCTTTTCTTATCTCCGCAACAAAACCGATGCCGAGGAAATTGTCTCAGATGTTTTTGTTAAACTCTGGAATAATAGACAAAAGGTAGAGCATTATGAAAGCCTCAAAGCCTTTCTTTTTATCGCTACTAAAAATGCCTGTATCGATATGCAAAGAACTACGCAATTCAAAATACGGAAAGAGGAACTCGATATTCTGCAGCATATGTCAGTTCCGGATGAAGATGTACTCAAGAAGATATTCCGAACAGAACTCACCGAGTTGTTACTTGCTGAAATCAATTTGCTTCCCAAACAACAAGCTCAGATCTGCAAGCTCAGTTTTTTGGAAGGCTTGAATACAGATGAAATTTGTGAAACATTGAACACAACCGCATCAACCATCTATTATGCGAGATCCAAAGCATTGCATGCGTTAAAAGAACGTTTCAAATCGAAAAAATTTGAATATCTCACCATCCTAGTGCTGACAGCATGGTATACCTTCAAAAGTTAACGGCTACCACACAGCCCTCATCCTCCTCCCAGAAATTTATAAAAGAAATTAAACAGCTTGTTATTAAGTATTTACGAGAATAATAATCAAAAAAAACGATCACAAAAAAAAGCTTAGCATTCGGTCGGGCGACCTGCTAAGCTTTTATAAATACCTCTTTGTAAGAGGCAATCAACCTAAACCTAGGACAAAGATAGTGGTTCAAATGATATAAACAAAAATTTTGTTATATTTTTTTTCAACTCCCATAAATTTGTTTTAGCACAGCAATCACAAAAGGAATAGTAAGTGTACAATGTACACTACAATCTTTTTGCATTTTTCAACAGGTTATTTTTTTGGTTGCTTTGCTCAGCTAGTCCCAGCCACAGTATTTAACCCTTGCATTATTTATCTTTACAACAGAATGACCGGTCATCTCCTGCCCTCATTTTAGCTATCACTTTTATCTTTAAGTACTCAATTGCATCCGTAAATATACCCTACACGTCAATACAGGCCACAATTGTTGATTGCCCCTTAACTTTCAAGTTTGCCATTCAACTTAACTTGGTGGTGAAGTCTGATTTCAGATGTAATCACCATGAGCTCTTATCTACCACATTGTGCTATCTAAACATCGATATTTCATTTAATTATTTAGTAACTTTGGAATCAATCAAAAAAAATATCATGTTTACTGGAATCATAGAAACCCTAGGAAAAATAGAAAATATCGAACAGGAAAAAAGCAATATCCATTTTTACGTCAGTTCTGCTATTTCCAATGAACTTAAAATAGACCAGAGTGTAAGTCATAATGGCGTTTGCCTTACCGTTGTGGGATTGAACAATAATCAGCATAAAGTGACGGCAATTGATGAAACCTTGCAGAAGACAAATCTCGCTCAATTAAAGGTGGGCGACCTGATCAATCTGGAACGTTGTACTTTGGCAGGAGGAAGATTTGATGGACATATCGTCCAGGGACATGTGGATCAGACTGCGCGATGTATCCAAAAGAAAGATGAAAATGGTAGTTTTATTTTCACCTTTCAATATGATGTTTCCAAACAAAATATCACCGTAGAAAAAGGATCCATTACCGTAAATGGTATCAGCTTAACAGTAGTAGACTCTAAAGACGATCAGTTTTCAGTTGCTATCATTCCGTATACACTAGAGCATACCAACTTGCAACAAGTTGAAGTGGGTAGCACAGTCAACTTGGAGTTTGATATTATCGGAAAATATGTCACAAAGATAATGGCTTTACGCGCTTAAAAAATTTGCTATGCTTCCTCGGGTTTAAAGCCGACCCAAGGGAGCATATCCGAACACGCTTCGTTTCGGGTTCTAACAATGTATACTCAGTTTATTCCAAATAGTGTCCCTGACGTATCAATAACGCGCGATATTTATTGAATACACTCGATTTGGAAACAAAGCCCATATACTTATTTTCACCCCCCAAAACTGGAAGTATCCACGTGTCGTCCTTATTCATTTTAGCCATCACGATTTCCATGTTTTCATTGATTCCTACCGTATCATTTGGCTTCTGAGCTAACTTTTCGAAGGTCGTATCTCCTCCATCCACTTCACCCAATAATACTGAGAATAGAAACTCGCTATAAAGAAGCCCCATAAATTTGCCTTCGTAATCCACTACCGGAAAGATATTGCGTTTACTATGGATAATGTCTGTTTGTCGACCTTTTGGTGTTTCGTCGGGGCGTAAGATCACAAAATTAGTTTCCAATACATATTTTATCCGCATCATACTTAACACGGATCGATCCTTGTCTTCATAAGAAATCAGATCGCCAGACTCCGCCAATACCTTGGTGTAAATGGAATGCTTTAAAACCGACCGATTAATCAAATAGGAAATGGAACAAACCAGCATCAATGGAACCATCAACGTATAACCTCCGGTCACTTCTGCAATCAAAAATATACCTGTCAACGGCGCATGCATAATGCCGCTCAACGCACCGGCCATCCCCGCTACCACAAAATTTGGTACATTTAGCTCCGCAATTCCCGTCAAATTTACACCATAAGAAAATGCAAAGCCCAACAGACCGCCCATCACTAAACTTGGCCCAAATACCCCACCGTTTCCACCGCCATTTAATGTAAATAACGCAGCAAGGGATTTTCCAAATAAAGTCAATATCGTATAGCCCAAAACTACTAATCCCATATCCTTGTAGTCTGAGAACAAGCTGTTCTTAACAATCGAGTTAAACTGACCATTGAGAATCTGCTGAATGGTAATATAGCCCTCACCATACAGCGCTGGGAATACAAAAATCATCAGACCCAAGGCAATACCACTGACCCACACTTTATTATAGGGATTCTTAATCTTAGAAAACCATTTCCCCACACTCCTGGAAACACGTGCAAAGTAAATCGTATAAAGCCCAATCAGCACAGCTAATAGCAAATAAAACAGTAATGCCGAAACTTGCCAATCGGAATTGAACGTACTGAATAAGGGTTCATTATAAAGCACCCGAGAGACAACAGAAGCCAATGCCGATGAGATCAGCAAAGGAATAAACACTGGAATTGAAAATTCGGGAAGCAAGATCTCGATAGCAAAAATCATTCCTGCCAAAGGACTGTTGAAGGCGCCTGAAATTCCTGCAGCTGCACCACAAGCTAATAACATGGTAACTTCCTTATACTGCAATCCAAAAAAACGGGCGATATTAGAACCGATAGAAGAACCACCCAAAGCAACAGGAGCTTCCAAACCACAGGACCCGCCAAAGCCAACGGTAATAGCCGATGTCACCACCTGAGAATAAATATTGCTGGGATCCAATCGGCTGCCCTTCCGACTGATGGCATAAATAATCGGGGTAATCCCGTGCTCCATCTTCTTCCCTTTCAAAAATTTACGAACAAAAAACACGCTGAGCAAAATCCCTATCAATGGAAAAATCAAGTAAACCGAGTATTTTACTTTCCAATCGATATCATCCTGTATAGTCGTTGCAATAAAATGGGTTAATCTTTTTAGCACAGATGCCATAATACCACCAACAATTCCAACCAAAAATGCGAGTATGATGATAAAGTTCCGGTTAGAAACTTTCTTCATCCGCCACTGATTGATCTGGTCTATTTTTTTAAAAAAACGTCTTTTGAGGTTTCTCATATCGTCCTATTGAAAGCTCAACACTTCCTTTTTCTTTTTTGTTTTGAATTTATCGGGCACTACGGCCAATATTTCTTTTTCTAAGGCCTGAATTGCATGTCTCTTTACATAATTTTGCGTCGTCACCAATGATATCTCCCGTACTGGTTCCGGTGATTTGAAATAACGGATCCTATCCAATTGTTCATCGGAATAATCCCAAATCGACAACTCAGGCAATATCGTGATTCCGTCGTTGATATCTACCATACGTTTTAGGGTCTCTACGCTACCCGTATTATACTCAAATCGCCCTGTAAGATCTTGATTATGTTTATGATGACAAATATTAAGCACCTGCCCGCGCATACAATGTCCCTCATTGAGCAACCAAAGTTTATCATCGGCAATATCATCACCACTCAGTATTTTTTTTGGAAACAGCGGACTATTGGCTGAAATATAAGCGACAAAATTTTCGTAAAATAAGGGTGATTCCAAAATCCCCGGGTCATTTAAGGGAGTAGATAGCACACCACAGTCCAGAAGTCCGACCTTCAATTCATGCACAATCCGTTCTGTTGTATATTCCCAAATCTGCAATTGTAGCTTCGGATACTTTTCCATAAATGTGGTCAGCACATTCGGAAGTAAATAAGGTGCGATTGTCGGGATAACACCGACCCTTAATGTACCCTCAATTTCCCCTTTTTTATCCTGTACGATCTCATTGATCTTTCGGCTTTCCGTCAATACCAATCGAGCTTGAAGAATAATTTTCTCGCCGATTTCTGTAGGAACAACAGGCTGACGGCTCCGGTCGAAGATTTTTGCCCCTAAAGACTCTTCAAGTTTTTGTATTTGCATGCTCAACGTAGGTTGCGTGACAAAACATTTTTCTGCAGCTGCAACAAAACTTCGGTAGGTATCAACAGCTATAATATATTCCAGTTGGATTAAGGTCATCTTACTATCTTTAAAGCACAAAATTACGAATCCTGTCGTAAACCAATATCAAATCCTTTATAATTAAAGTCAACAGGAGTATTTGGCCTGCCGATTATACAATAAATACCTTGCCAAAAAGGTCCAGTATATCCACTATTGTTACATTAGTTCACATAAAAAATCGATTTCATCAAAATGCTTTTCTTAAATTTGGAGATTTACAATAGTTGATAGTTAAAATCCTATGAAGTTTATAAATCGTACGACAATTGCACTAGCTTTATTCTTAACCATGGCAAACAGTCCTTATAGCAAGGCAAATCCCGATGAGGGAATGTTTCCATTGAGCGAATTAAATAGAGCTGGATTGAAGAAAGCTGGGTTAAAGATCAGTGAGAAAGACATCTACAATCCCGGTCAGGTCGGACTGGTAGATGCCCTGGTTCAAGTCAGTGGATGTACAGGGTCGTTTGTCTCAAACCGTGGTTTGATCATTACCAATCACCACTGCGCTTTTTCTGCCGTTCAACTCGCCAGTACAGCAATCAACAATTACCTAAAAAACGGGTTTGTAGCCCAAAATCAAGAACAGGAAATTGAAGCAAAAGGATTAAAAATAAGAATTACCGATTCTTATGAGGATGTTTCTACTAAAATATTAAATGCTGTCGCCAACATCAGCGACCCAGTAGAGCGTATCAATACGATCAAACGTAAACAACAAGAACTGGTTAAACAAGCGGAAAAAGAAGATCCCACGATTAAAGCTGAAGTATCGGAAATGTTTATCGGTAAAAGTTATGTCCTATTCCGTTATAAAACAATCGAAGACGTTCGTTTAGTTTATATTCCACGTCAAAACATCGGCGAATTTGGTGGCGAAACAGATAACTGGGTATGGCCACGCCACACGGGAGATTATTCTTTTCTGAGAGCTTATGTCGGCAAAAACGGAAAATCTGCACCTTATTCTAAAGATAACGTTCCTTACCAGCCCAAAAAACACCTTAAAGTCAATCCAAATGGTGTACGGGAAAATGATTTCACCTTTATCCTTGGTTATCCCGGAAAAACATTCCGACACAGACCAGCACAATATATTCAATATCAACAGGAATATCTTTTGCCTTACGTATCCAACCTGTATGATTTCCAAAATAAACAGATGGAGGAAGCAGGAAAAGACAATACCGATATCGCCTTGTCCTTGGCAACACGCATAAAACGTAATGCGAATGTATTGAAAAACTATCGTGGTAAACTCAAGGGCTTACGAGGAATCGACTTGCTATCGACAAAAAAACAAGAAGACGAAGCACTGGCAGCGTTTATCTTAAGTAAACCCGAACTGAAAAACAAATATGGAAGTCTACTCACTGATATTGACGCCTATTATCAGCTGAGCGATCAAGATGCCCTGAAAGAACTTTGGATAAATAATATTTACAATAGTACGAGCTTATTGAAAGTAGCCCGCGACCTGAACGTTCTGAAAACCAACTTGGCAAAGGAAAAATCTTCCCAAGCTGCCAAGCAGCTTTTCGATCTGAATATCGAAAAATTAAAAATCGCTGTTAAAGAAACCTACGAAAGCTACAATAAACAGGCTGATCAGCGTATTTTCTCCAGAATGTTGGAAGATGCTATTGCATTCCAAGGTAAAAATCAATTGGCCTCCATTCAAAAATTGCAATTTAATACGGCTACTGCACAAGAATTTGCAACAGAGATTATTCAGAACAGTAAACTTGTCGATCAAAATTACATACTAAATACTGTCTTGGCCAATGCCGATGCACTTCAGAAATTTGACGACAAATTATTGGATTTCCAGGGCAAATTGAACAATGATATTGTCCAGTTCGCTGCTGAACAAAAAAGACGTGAAGGGGTACTGAACAAATTAATGGGCGATTATGTTGCCGTCAAGGAAATTTTTCAGGCCAAAAACTTTATTCCTGATGCAAACTCAACCTTACGTCTGACGTATGGGCACATCAAAGGCTACTCTCCTGCTGATGCAACTTATATGAAGCCATTTACGACAATCGAAGGAATCATTCAAAAAGGAAATCTTGGTTTAGCAGAATTTGACTACCCACAAGAAATCAAGACTGCTTACCTCAATAAAAATTTTGGCCCTTATCTTCAAAAAGACCTGGGATCTGTGCCGGTCAATATCTTATATGATATGGATACTACAGGTGGAAATTCAGGATCTCCAATAATGAATGCCAATGGTGAATTAATCGGTGTAAATTTTGACCGTGCTTATGACGCAACAATTAATGATTTCGCTTGGAACGAGAGTTACAGCAGATCCATCGGAGTCGACATTCGTTATGTCCTCTGGGTTGCCGATAAAATTGACAACGCGCATTTCATTCTGAAAGAAATGGGTATTTAATAGGGTCTAAAACAAACCTAAAAAAATCCGCTGCATCGAGAGATACGGCGGATTTTTTTGTTCATTACGCTATTTCCTTTTCGCTCGGCGGCATGATACTATGAACGAAGAACTCTCCGTAAATCGGAACCTATTCATCTACTAACGCAGCATCTATTCGTATGCTATTTTGCTCCTTGCAGTAAAGAGGAGAAAACAGTCTTCAAACGCAACAAGCCTGTTGTCAAGACTTCCCTTGAACAAGCAATATTGAGGCGAATAAAGGCGTCACTCCCCTTGCCATACATCGCACCGACATTGACCTGTACATGTGCCTCGTCCAATAAGAGCTGCCCCAATTTTCGACTTGAAATCCCCAAAGCCGCGCAATCTACCCATACCAGATAAGTGCCCTCCAAAGGAAGGACATGCAAAGCAGGCAGGTATTCCGCCATAAAGCCCTTCAAATAAACATAATTCGCATGAATGTAGCTTAAAGCTTGATCCAACCATTCCCCACCCGACTCATACGCTGCGATCAGGCCTGTAATGGCAAAGGGACTTATGCTACTTATCTCGTTGGCTAAGAAAGCCTGCTGCACTTTCCTTTTGAGTTCAGGATCGGCCACGAAGACCGTAGCGACCTGGAGTCCTGCCAAATTAAAGGTTTTACTCGGTGCTACACAGGTAATCGAATTCGCCAAAAAGGCTGCACTGATGCTCCCAAAAGGAATATGTGTATGGCCCTCAAATACCAGATCGCAATGAATTTCATCCGAAATGACTAAGACCTGGTGCCGCAAACAGATTTCACCGAGACGTTCAAGCTCAGCTCTAGTCCAAACACGGCCAGCGGGATTATGTGGACTACATAAAATAAATAACTTGACTTTCGGATCACTAGCTTTATATTCAAAATCTTCAAAATCAATAGCATACTCACCATTGCGGTAAATCAAGTCATTGGAAACCACTTCGGCTTGATTGCGTTCTATTGAGGAAAAAAAACAATGATATACAGGCTCTTGAACCAAAACCTTGTCACCGGGTGAGGTAAATGCGCTAACCAAAGCCGAAAGCGCCGGTACGACACCGATCACAGGAAGTATCCATTCCGGCTGAAGTACAAATTTATGCCGCTGCGAAGACCAGCTCATAACCGCGCTGTAAAAAGCAGCTGGAATAGTAGCATACCCATATACAGCATGTTGAACCCGCTGCGCAAGCGCATCCACAACAGGTTGTGCTGCTGGAAAGTCCATATCCGCAACCCAGAGTGGAATCAAATCGTCATAATCATGTTGATTCCATTTGACCGAATCGGTACCACGACGAACAATCGTTTTATCAAAATTATAGATCATACAGCAATTTACTCAAAATTAGGCTGCATTTGTAATAAAAGCCCTATAAAGTAAAAAGGATGAACAAGAAAGCGGATCAGATGGATATGGCAAAGGAATAGCTCGGACTAAATACAATAAAAAATCCAGTATGCCTAGATAAGCAGAAAGCGCTATCTTTACAGAAAATAGTAGGACAACTATGGCCAAAAACAACTTTTCATTTCGTGCTAGATTAAAGAGTTTTCACTATGCCTTCAGTGGGCTAAAAGCAGCCTGGCACGAAGAACATAATTTCAGGGTGCATTGTATAGCGGCCATTATTGCCATTATCCTGTCATTTGTGCTTCACATAAGTACCCACGAATGGATTGCTGTACTCTTTTCCATTGGTTTTGTATTTGTCTGTGAATTGTTAAATACCGCATTGGAAAATATAGCCGACTTTATCTGTCCAGAAAAGAATCCAAACATAAAAAAGATTAAAGATGTTGCCGCAGCGGCAGTGATGATCAGCAGCATCACTGCACTATTGATCGGCCTCTTAATTTTTATTCCCAAGCTAATCTCATTGGCCCTTCGTTAAATTTTCTAAGGCAAATTTCTCATCAAAAGCTATCTTTTTAGGATCGGCAAAAGTCATTTTTCCAGCCTTCTCTTCCATCGCACCATAACCTTCCAGTGCACGCTCCTGGGATAGTTTAAATATCACCTGGCGGACGGATTCCTGTCCCTCAGAAGAAAAAGTATAATCGGCAGTTAAAATATCCCCCTTCAATACACCATCAATATGTCCCTTATTACGATCTTTTTCCTTCCAGGCATAGCTTAGATCACCCTGTACCTTTTCTCCATCAATAGTGATTGATAATGAAATGGTATCGCCATTTTTAAGGTATTGATACGTACTCTTTCCTGTAAGAAACCTCCCGGTATCCAAAGGTTGAGTACTTTGAACAGTGTCATTGAGTTTCGCGGAAGTATCCTGTTTTTTTTGTTCCTGATGGCAAGCAGCGCAACACAGCAACACTATAAATCCAAAATTGATTATCCTCATCGTGTTTTTTTGTTTGATAGTATAGATAGCAATTCAAAAGAAATTTTGTTTTAAATAACTAACATTTAAAAATTTAAAATTCAGAAAACAAAAAGCAAGCAAATATTGTTTATAAGTTAGATGGCACTCGGCTATTTTAGCACGATATAAGCTATTAAAAATAAACAATTTAGTAACAATAAAATTATTGCTGGCTTATTGTAAAGCTAATTTTTATTAGTAAATTGTACTCTATAAAATTCAGGAATTCTTAACCAATATTAGTATGAAAGATGTAAGCTTTAAGAAATTTGATAGTGGATGTACATCACTCACAAAATTGTCCATTGAAACAGACTTGGCTATTATTGTTAAAGAGCAAGTTACCATTTCTTCCGAATCCAAAGTTGAAAAACTCAGACGCTGTAAAGAAGAATTACTTAAAAGTCTTTGGTTTGTTCAACGTCAATGTTGAGATAACATTTTCCTCCAAATTTCGACTATCCGCTGATCAGCATCTTATGGTCTGACAGCCACACATTCAAGTCACTTTTAACACAAAACAAGCCCCTCCGCTGTTATGCTTCGAGGGGCTTTTAATATGTTTAACAATTCGAATATCACAAGTGATTAAAGCGATTTCAAATGTTTATAGTTCGACTTAATGGTATCCCATACTTCTTCGAAATTACCCGACAACATTAATTTTGCCATACTTTCTGTCATCCCTTTCATTTGACTGAAGGATATCTTGGGCGGCATAGCCAATGCATTGGGATTGGTATATATATCGATCAGGACAGGCTCATCCGTCATGCCAAGAGCTTCAGTGATAACAGCATCCACCTCTTGGGGCTGAGTCACCGTAAATGCGCGTATTCCCATCGCTTGCGCGATCATCGCAAAATCTGGATTGACCATATTGGTTTCCTGATCTTTCAGACCTGATACCTGCATTTCTAATTTAACCATACCAAGTGCACGGTTGTTAAAGACGATGATTTTAATCGGTAAGTTATATTGTTTTATTGTTGCGAGATCCCCCAACAACATGGATAGTCCCCCATCACCACAAAAAGCAATAACCTGACGTTCAGGATGTGTCAATGCCGCTCCAATAGCCATTGGCATGGCATTAGCCATAGACCCATGGTTAAAAGACCCCAGCATGATACGATCCTTTCGCTGATTAATATAACGTGCTCCCCACACACAGCACATCCCGGTATCAAGTAGAAAAATCGCATCATCACTGGCTTTTTGATCAATGGTATGCGCAACAAATTCAGGCTGTATCGCGCATTCACTGCCCGAATCGTCCACATAAGTCATGAGATCTTCCTTGACCTTTTCATAAGAAGCAAGCTGCTTCTCCAGAAATTTTGTATCCGAACGCGCTTCCACAAAAGGCAATACCGCTTTTAAGGTATGCTCGATATCCCCCACAAGCCCATAGTCTACGATGGATCTGCGACCAAGCTTTTCACCTTCAATATCAATCTGGACAATGGTTTTGTTGGTCGGTATAAAATCTTTATAAGGAAAATCAGTCCCCAAAAGTAAAATGAGATCCGAATGATGCATACTTTGAAATGCCGACGCCATGCCCAAAAGTCCGGTCATGCCAATTTCATTGGGATTGTCGCGTTGAATATCCAACTTTGCTTTAAATGAATAACCCACCGGCGCATGGATCTTTTGTGATAACGCTACAATTTGCTGCTGTGCTTTCTTGGCTCCCACACCACAGAACAAGGTTATCTTTTCTGCTTGATTGATATATTGGGCTAATCGCCCAATTTCCATCTCAGAAGGTCTAATTTGCGGCTCGGTAAAAAAAACCTTCGTTGAGGTATTCATTTGAACCGCTTCCATTTCTGAGACATCACCAGGCAAACCGATAACCGCCACATCCCGTTTAGAAATAGCCTGTTGTAATGCATTTTGCACCATACGTTGCACCTGTTCAGGCCGAGTGATCATTTGATTATAGCAAGAACAATCATCAAACAATTTGATTGGATTGGTTTCTTGAAAATAATCGGTTCCAAATTCGTATGTAGCACATGTTGATGCGATCACAAGCATGGGTACCCGTGTCTTGTGTGCTTCATAAACACCATTGATCAGATGCACATGTCCTGGTCCACTGCTTCCCGCACAACAGGCGATCCCGTGCAAATCAGCCTCTGCCGTTGCGGCAAATGCCCCCACTTCCTCATGTCTTACATGGATCCATTGCATCGTTCCATCTGCATGAACAGCTTCGTTGAAAAAATTTAAACTATCGCCCGTTACGGCATAAATACGCTGAATTCCCGCATCCTTTAAAAGACCCACAATCTGGTGTGCTACATTTTTCATACCTATACTATAATTTAAGATTTTGTGACAGCGACCTTATGCAAATTATGTTATCGCCACTTAATAACAACAATAATTTAGCGTAATGGTTTGGGATATTACCTGAACAATACTGTATTACCCAAGCGTATAAAATGATCGCATGTGCAAGGATAGCCTCAACGGGAAGCAAGGATACACTGCGCCGAAAATTTCAGCCAACAATCCGCTGCACTTAAAATAGAAAAAGATTATAATCAACAAAAAAGCTGCTTCAAATTGATTGAAGCAGCTTTTTTGTTGATTATAGACTTAATAAATCCTTAGTTGATTTGTCGCGACAATTCATCGGCAAAACGCTTTGCATCATTGAGATCTTTATTCCAGTCCGCATAGCGTTTAGCGGTATTCAATTTTGCAATTTTCGCATTTAGCTTCGCTAGGTTAGCTTGATCTTTTGACTTCTCCAACTTTGCTTTAAGAATGCCGACTTTGGTATAATCTTGAATACCTTCCAACATACGTTCATAACGGATAGAGCTTCTTCCTTGTGGATAAACAATATAAGTGTCTCCCGCTGGCCATGTACGGAACCTTGAGTCATGCAGCGGATCTTTCACCCAGGAGTTAAATGCCCAACGTAATGCTCCATCGAAGCCTGCCGCTAGCGCATACCAAGCCATATAGGTGGATTCTGCTGGATCCGAGAACGTGAATTGATTTGGGAATTCGTCCGAACAGCAAACATAAAATGTCGTGATATACCCTTTTTTACGTCGCTCAATGAGATCTTTCTGATCAAAAGGATCTCCAGCGGCAACGCTGATATCGGTACTTTTATGATAGCGTTGGTAGCTTTTGTGATTATCTGCAAATGCAACACCAAATTCGGGCGCTACTTTTTCCAACAATGCTATTGCTGGATCCATTTCCTCCCGGCCTCTTTCATCCATCGCAATATTGGTAATCTTTAACCAGCCCTTTGCGGTAATGTGTTTACTAAAATCCTTTAAGAAAGGCGTCCATAGTTCCTCGAATATAGCTGTACCGGGCTTCGCAATAACATTGACCAGTTCATTTTTGCTTTCATCGAAATAATGTACCTCGTTATTCCATGGTAAAAGCGAATAGCAATTGATCTGTTTGTTGACCCCCAGGTCCATCATAAAGTTTACCCACCGATCAAAAACAGTATAATCATAGGTCCAGGAACCGTCTTTTGCCTTCTTCCAGGTGATCATATCCGCATAAGGATCATAGGTCTGTACGTTCCAGGCATCCTTATTTAAAGTCGCAGTAATCACTTTTTGCCCTGCAGCTGCAAGTTGTTTCATGGTAGGCTTCAACGCTTCAAAATGCTCATCGCTCCACATTTTCACATTATTGACGCGGGCAACTGCCGAAGGGTGTTGCCATTGATCCAAATGATAAGTCCACTGGGATGCAGGTGGCAGCACATGATTTTGCACATTGACCGTAAGTTGTAACTGTTCCTTTACCTGACCATTTTGCTTAACCGAAATTGTCGTTTTATATTGTCCAGCAGCAGCTTCTTTGGGAACCTTTACTGTAATCCATACAGGACGGACTTTCTTAGCTTCAAGGTCATAACTTTTCAGATCATCCAACATATCTGCCGAAAGAGAAGCTTTAAAATCTTCTGGTTTACGATGGCCACAACCACTTGCAAATTCGTCAGTCATGACATAACGAACAAAACGTGCTTGTACCGCATCGCTACCGATCACCTTGCCTGTTGTAGACTTTAATTCACTTGCCGATACAGCAACATCTGCTGCGGCAGCACTGGTCCATAACAATACTTGCGCCGATACTTGTTCACCTTTCCAGGCATCCACAGCCGCCGTACGTTGTGTTGTCAGATTTGGATTAACAGATTTTGGATAACGTTTGTCTATCGATACAAACGAAGCATGTAGGCCGGTTTTAACATTCGACCAGTTGGATAAAGTATCCTTTGTGGGATCGGCCATTTCAGTAAATGTTGTCCCTGTAGCAAAACGCTGCTGGGAAAATCCCGGATTACTGCCACAAAATAGCATACAAGCCAGGGCAATAGAAGAATAAATTGTAGTTTTAGGCATAACAGTTATAATTAACAAAACTTTAGCGAAGCGATGATCTTCTTTCCAGCCCAGGAGCAGGGTGCTCGCAGAAAAAAGGCAAACAACTTCTGTTTGCCTTAAAAATACTAAAATTTTATTTATCTATAACTAACTTTGTTCAAAAATTTCAGAAAGTGCTTTATAGAGCTCGGCATGATGGGTCTTGAATTTCGCAGGGTTCTCAAAGAAATATTCAGACGCAACCGCAAAAAACTCAGCTGGATTGGTCATGCCGTATACATCAATATCAGATTTATTTTCTTTTATCTTGGTAATTTCTTCCCGTATCAGATTCATAAAAGGAATGACTGAAGCTTTATCCATCAAATGTGTGGGAATGCCATCCACTGTGCCATCGGTTTTATCGATCAAGTGCACAAATTCGTGTATCGCTGTATTCTGTCCATCCTTTGGATTCTTAAAGCCATACTCCAGTGCCGATTTAGACAATATCATTTGTCCATTCATGGCTCCCTCACCCACCATACCCATAATATTGCGGTCAGCATGGCCTTCAAATTCATAGGCTGTATTGAATTGGGAAGGATAAACCATAATATTGGTCAAATTGGGATAAGTCCATTTCTTAAAGGCAAATATTGGAATAATTGCACTGGCGGCAATCATCATATAATCTTTCAGCTCAACCGCTACACCCACACCTTCAATCTTGACCGTATCCAAAAATTTTAAACAGCGGGTTTCAAATTCCGCTTTGTCCGCAGTGGACAGATTGCGGTAATAGGCAACTTCTTTTTCTAGAATTTCCTTGCCTTCGTCGCTTAATACACGTTTAATCGCTTTGCTATTTTTGGCCGTACGATTTAACAGGTAATAAACAACATAAATGGTTACTGGTATAAGCAGTACAATGAATAGTTTTCCTAGCATATTATTTGATCTGTATCCATTTGGGATCCCGAGCCTGCAAATTACGCAAAAAGCCTTTAAAATGTGAGGTTCCAAATAAGATTAAAATCTTTTGCTGTGGAGCGTCAGCAACTAACGAAGCCAGGTTCTCTTCCCTTTTTTTCATGACAAATTCTTTATCAAATTTGTTTTTTAATGCCGCTTTTATAGGTTTGCAGGAATAAGGTTCCTGGAGCGGTGTTTTGTAATCACAATCATCCAGGTTGATCGCACCATACAGGTATTCAAACTCGTCAAGCAATTTATTTTTGGGAATATCCGCATTTACCGCCGTTTCATAATTCACCAGAAAAAAGGAATAATCGGGCTGACTAATGATTCGCTGCCCCAGTTTACGGTACATGGGCGCCCGAAGAACCCGGGAGGTATCGCCCGGTATTTCAATACATTGCTGCAACCCTAGCCGATTGCCTGTAAGCTTTCTAAATTTGCGGTCATATAGATCACGTTGTGCCGCACTATCCACCTGATAAGCGATGCTTTCATAAAAAACAACATAGCCCGAATGTTGAAGAGAATCTACAGCACGCTGGATTTGATCATAGTACACACGTGTACCCAGATGCCGCATTGGAATATAAACGACTGTTCGATTGCCGTTACGAAGTTCAAATCTACGCGAGGCGTCACGCAAGACACCACTACCTTGAACCATCAATGAGGTATCACAACCTACAAAGACAAACAGTATAAAAAAAAGGGAGATAACCTGTCTCAATTGCATACGATTTCATTATATTAAAATGCTCTTTGCCAGCAAAGACAGTACCATGAAACAATTATTTTACTACCTACCCGTAAATTGAACCTGTAGATTAGCCGTATTTCCCGGTACTTCCATTAGAATAACTTGCAATGATAACAATATATTATCTCCCTTGTTCTATAAATTTTATAGGCTTGTCAATCCTATTGTTGTTCCGTTTGGAATAACCGCATTTTTTTTGATAACAACAATGCCGTCACAAATGGTATAGGTAGGATGATTGGCATTCAGCAAATGAGGTCCGCCATTGATTCGGACATCGTTGCCGATACGACAATTTTTATCCAAAATAGCATTCTCAATATAACAGCGTTCTCCAACACCCACCACAGGTATATTTTTCCGCTTTGCATCCTCCATATCGACGAGATCCTCATAATAGTCAGACCCCATCATATATGTACCGCGCACCACAGATCCTGTACCAATCCGCGAACGAACGCCCACGACGGAACGGTCTATTTTATCCGCTTGGATAATACAGCCGTCCGAAATGACAGAATTGATCAATGTTGTACCCGAAATTTTAGAAGGTGGCAACATCCTTGGACGGGTGAAAACCGTATTTTTATCAAACAGATTAAAGGCCGGAATATTATCCGTCAAACCAATGTTGGCCTCATAGAAAGAACCTATGGTACCGATGTCTGTCCAATAACCCTCAAATTGATAGCTAAGCACCCTATTCGTATCAATTGCATCGGGAATAATTTCTTTTCCAAAATCCATTCCGCGATTCTCTTCAAGCATACGTTTCAGGACGCCTTTTGAAAAAACATAAATACCCATAGAAGCCAGGTATTCCCTACCCTCACCCTTTAAATGGTCGCTCACTTCTGAACTCCAGTCCACCAGCTGCTCACTATTCGGCTTCTCAATAAAAGAGGTAATGTGATTCTTTTCATCCGATTTCAGTATTCCAAAACCAGTGGCATCTTTGGCGTTTACTGGAATAGTCGCAATGGTCAGGTCGCCTTCGTTTTCGACATGAAAGTCAACCAGGGCATCAAAATCCATTTGATACAGCTGATCCCCCGATAAAATCAGTACATAGTCATAATCAATACTAGCCAGCTTCCGAAACGATCGCCGCACGGCATCTGCCGTACCCTCGAACCATTTATCGCCATCATTGGTCTGTTCGGCAGCCAGGATATCAACAAAGCCCTTACTAAAAATACTAAAGTTGTAGGTATTCTTAATGTGGGAGTTGAGTGACGAAGAATTGAATTGTGTCAACACAAAAATCTTGTTAAAACCCGAATTAAGACAATTCGAGATGGGAATGTCCACCAAGCGATATTTCCCGGCAATGGGAACCGCTGGCTTAGACCGTTGATCGGTCAATGGATACAGACGTGAGCCCCTTCCTCCGCCCAAGACGATAGCTACTACATTATGACGTGACATATCAAATTACATTATTTGGTTATATAGACTTATATACTTCGCTGCAGATTTATCCCAAGAAAAATCCAACTGCATCATTTTACGTTGATTCTCCTCAAACTGCTTTTTACTGTCGTAAAAATTTATAGCCCGAACAATCGCTGCAGTAATTTCAGTGATTGTCAAACTATCAAAACCTATACCGTAGCCATCATTTTTCAGATCGATTACCGTATCTTTTAATCCCCCCACCTGATGCACGATCGGCAATGTACCGTACTTCATCGCATAGAGCTGATTAAGCCCACAGGGCTCAACACGGGAAGGCATTAAAAGAAAATCCGCACTGGCATAAAGCCAATGAGCAAGGCTTTCATCATAACCAAAGAACACATCAAAATTATCAATTCCATCATCGACGAGTGATTTCACACGCGACTGGATCGCTGGGTCTCCGGCACCCAGTATAAATATACTTAATCTATCGCGATATTTCTCCGTCAAATCCAAAATTATCTCCGGTAGTAAATCCGCTCCTTTTTCTGTTGCAAATCGGCCGATAAAAACAAGCAGTGGTCGATCTGGATTGATTTTATACTGCTTCGCCAAAGCCTCTTTATTTTTCAATTTGCCGGAAAAAGCTTGTACAACATCATAGTTTTCGAGCAGAGTATAATCAATTTTGGGATCCCAGATTTCCCAGTCAATTCCATTGACAATACCGACAGATTTATTTCGCTCATCATAAAATAGATGCTGTAAGCCATTTGCTTCCACATAAAGCTCTTCCAGGTAGCCTTCAGATACCGTTGTGTAAGCATCGCAACATTTAATTAGGGCTGCAAGTGGGTTAATTAAACCATCCCAGTCCAATAATCCCCATTTCCAGCTATCGAAAGCAGGCAACAGAATGGCTTTGCTCCAATGTGTCCAGCCCTGATATTGCCCATTGTGCACGGTGGCTACCGTTTTAACGTCGGCAAGAAAATTATAGTCATTGCTATACTTCATCAAAAAAGGCATCAAACCGACATGATGGTCGTGGCAATGCACGATATCAGGTACTATAGCTTTATCTTTAAACCAAGCCAATACCGCATGTTGAAAGGCGATAAACTGTTCGCCTTCATCGGGATAACAATACACCTCCTGCCGATCGAGTTTGCCAGGAATCTTAATCAAGTAGAGCTCAAAACCAAGTACCTGATGATCTTCCTTATAAACGCCGTAGCTCAGCAATTCAGATCCTTGATAAAAAGTACCTTCATGAACTAGGCTAAAAGCATGATCCCTAACAAAAGGACGATCATACCAGGGCATGACAACCGCCGCCTCCCACCCCAGCTTGGTTTGGTATTTGGGCAGCGCTCCCACCACATCCGCGAGACCACCTACTTTGGCCACGGGATAACATTCTACACTCAAGTGAAATACTTTCATTCTTCTTTTACAGCATGAGATTTAATAACAAGATTTTATACAGGGATACGCTCGCTTTGTTTAATTGGATCAACTTCCTTTACCACGCTCTTTCTTTTCAGAATATATCCGCCAAGCGGAGGCAAATGAAGTTGTGCAGACTGTACTTGGTTCATCCAATGCAGGTGCTCACTATGGACAACGGGATGATGTATACCTGAACCGAAATAAGTCAAATCATCCGAATTCAGCAGCACTTCCCATTCACCGGCGTAAGGTAAACCAATACGGAAATGTTCGCGAACAACAGGCGTTAAGTTAAGTACAACAACCGTATCATCCCAGGAGTCAAATCCCTTTCGCCAATAGACCACAATCGAATTTTCACGATCACCGGCATCTATCCATTCGAAACCTGCAGCATCGAAAGCCTTTTGGTAAAGACTTGGTTGAGCTTTATAAACCGCGTTCAGATCGGCTACAAATCTTTTCATCCCCTGATGAGGCGCAAACTCCAGAAGATGCCAATCAAGCGATTGGTTTACATTCCACTCTGAAGTTTGCCCAAATTCACCGCCCATAAACAGCAATTTTGTTCCCGAAAAAGTATACATAAAGAGGTACAATGCTCTCAAGTTGGCAAACTTTTGCCATTCATCGCCTGGCATTTTATAAATTAGGGACTGCTTTCCGTAAA
The DNA here is from genome assembly GCF_964277905.1 of uncultured Sphingobacterium sp. NCBI lineage: Bacteria > Pseudomonadati > Bacteroidota > Sphingobacteriia > Sphingobacteriales > Sphingobacteriaceae > Sphingobacterium > uncultured Sphingobacterium sp. Next base: position 273,434 of record NZ_CAXYKD010000048.1, on the reverse strand, counting down.
CCACCTCATCATGTGACAACGGCAGCATAAAATTCTCATGGAAAGCATATACTGTCGCAAAGGTGAGTCGATCATGATGATAACTGCGGTTAATCGGATCCTCTTTAAAGTAATCCAACGTATCATGCATCCAGCCCATCATCCATTTCATTCCGAATCCCAATCCACCAGCATACGTTGGCCGACTGACACTCGGCCAAGAAGTAGATTCTTCGGCGATTGTCTGCACATGTGGAAAATGTCCGTAAACAGCCTCGTTCAGCTCTTTTAAAAATTGTACCGCTTCGAGATTCTCATTTCCTCCAAATTCATTGGGAATCCACTCGCCTGCATTTCGACTATAATCCAAATACAGCATAGAAGCTACCGCATCGACCCGAAGTCCATCGATATGAAAACGATCCAACCAATAAAATGCATTACTGATCAAAAAAGAACGCACTTCATTTCGCCCATAGTTAAAAATATAGGATTGCCAATCGGGATGAAACCCTTTCCTGGGATCTTCATGTTCGTATAAGCTCGTGCCATCAAAGCGATAAAGACCATGTGCATCACCGGGAAAATGCGAAGGAACCCAATCCAACAATACGCCTATTCCGGCGGCATGCAGCTCCTCAATCAGATACATGAGATCTTGTGCAGAACCATAACGCGAACTCGCCGCAAAATAACCTGTTATCTGGTATCCCCAAGAAGGATAATAGGGATGCTCCATTAAAGGCATAAACTCCACATGCGTGAAATTCATTTCCTTCACATAAGATACAAGTGCCACGGCGATTTCGCGGTAGTTGAGCAAAGTATCCGGACTTTCCGGATCCCGCGACCAGGACCCTAAATGTACCTCATAGACCGACCAGGGTTGATCCAGCCTATTTCTAACGGCACGCTCCTGCATCCATTGCTTATCCTGCCACTCGTACCAGGTCGAATGAACAACGGAAGCAGTCTTTGGAGCAACTTCCCACCGAAAGGCAAACGGATCACCTTTCTCGAGTTGCTCACCAGTATAGGTCTGGATAACATATTTATATGTCTCTCCATTGCCAAGCCCCGGAATAAACCCTTCCCAGATTCCGCTACCATCCCAGCGCACAAAGAGCGCGTGATGCTCCTTATCCCAAAAATTGAAGTTACCTGTGACGCATACCGATTTTGCATTTGGAGCCCAAACTGCAAAATAAACGCCTTTTTCGCCATTGACTTCCAGTTCATGTGAACCAAACTTTTCATACAATTTGAAGTGCTTACCCGACTGGAATAAGGCCACATCAAATTCAGAAAAGAGACTGTGCGGAATTACTTGATTGGCCATGTTTAACCCTCTATCAATATGTTATCAAATTCTCGTGCGACATTAATCCAATACCGCCCCTTTTCATCTACTTGTACTTTTGTATCAATACCATCAGTCTTCACCTTCTTCACTTGAAATGGCAGGCCGATCAACTGTAGTTTATATTCTTCGTATCGCTCTGTAAAAAGTCCATCTCGTGTTTGTTTGATCGACAAGGATTCTTTGAGCCCCGAAACCGTAAAGCATTTTTCAAGATAAATATCTTGCTCATACGCAAAGGTGTCGCCATGATCTGAATACACATACGAACGGGTTACACCTTCAGCGAAGTAAACATTGAGCTGTAGCTCCTCAATTTTCTTTTCACCAGTATATTGCATCACCGGGTATTCAGGGATAACAGATCCCCCGCGAATGAAAATCGGCATTTCATCAATCGGCGTGGCGACCGTATGTTCCTTACCGCCCACGTAGATTTCATTATTGAAATAATAGAACCAAGTGCCCTCGGGTAGATAGACAATCTTGCTTTTCTGTCCTGGCTGCAATACCGGGGAAACCAATATTTTATCCCCAAAACAGAATTCCTCCTCACGTTGCCAGTTGGTCGGTATATGCTGCTCGACCATGGAAATCGGGCGTAATATTGGAAAACCATACTTGGTCTGCTCCCAGAAACAGGTATAGATATACGGCAACAACTTATACCGGAGTTCGATAAATTTCCGATTGATCTTTTCCCAATCTTCCCCAAAACTCCAGGGCTCCCGGTCGCGGGTATCGCCGGCAGAATGCACACGCATAAAGGGCGAGAAAACGCCAAATTGCATCCATCGCGTAAATAACTCGCCGTCGGGTTCGCCCGTAAATCCACCGATATCTGTTCCGCAGAAGGACATCCCCGAAGTCGATAGACGCTGCAATTGCAAGGTTCCCAGCTTGAGGTGTTCCCAACTCGCCAGATTATCGCCGGTCCAAACCGACGAATAGCGTTGTGTACCCGCATAAGCCGCTCGGGTAATGGTAAATGGGCGCTTATTTTTATACAATTTCTTTAAGCCATCATAGGTAGCACGGACCATCTGCATGCCATAGACATTATGTGCCTTACGATGTGACCCCCGATGGCCGTCGTATTGGTGACGTACATCGTCGGGGAATGTTCCGCGGCCAAATACCGCCGGCTCATTCATATCGTTCCAGAAGCCTGCAACACCATCTTCCACAAGCCCTTGGTATAATGTGCCCCACCATTGGCGAACCTCCGGATTGGTAAAATCAGGAAATTGACAACGTCCGGGCCACACAAATCCTTCCATAAAATAATCGTCCCCTCGACGACAAAAATATTTATTCTCTTTTCCTTCCCTGAACACCCAGTAGTTCTCATCAACCTTAATACCCGGATCGATCATCACCACGGTTTTAAAACCATCATTGGCCAAATCACTGATCATGTTTTTAGGATTAGGAAAATACTGTTTATTCCAGGTAAAACAGCGGTATCCTTCCATGTAATCGATATCAAGGTAAATAGCATCACATGGAATCTGTCGCTTCCGAAACTCCTCAGCAACCTTCCGGACATTCGCTTCGGGATAGTAACTCCAGCGACACTGATGGTAACCAATTGCCCACAAGGGTGGCAGGTAATGCGTACCTGTCAACGTATGATAACGACGGATAACATCGATAATATGCGGACCATGGATATAATAGTACTGCAGTTCCCCGCCTTCGGACCAAAAGCTTGTTTTTCCCGGATCTTCCGCAGCGAAATCAAAATACGTTTTAAAGGTATTGTCAAAGAAAATCCCATAGGCCTCACCATCTTTTAAGCCGATATAAAATGGAATAGTTTTATACAATGGATCTTGATCGTAAGCAAAAGCATAGGTATCTGAATTCCAGTTTTTAAGTCTTTTACCTCTCAGATTCAATTTAGTGGCCTTGTCCCCAAGTCCATAAAAAGCTTCATTTTCAAAGGCCACTTTCGTGCTATATACATAGTACCCTCCAAAATCAGGATTTTCCTCCCAGTGCATCGGTGCCAAATCAGCGTTAAACAGCTTCCCTGAACGATCAGCAAAAGAAATCAAAAAGTCATTCTTATTGATCTTACAAGAAATTGTATTCGTATGAACCAGATAATGGTCAGTCTCTTCCTTACATTGATGTATACTAACACGATGATCTTTCTTAGCCAAGGCATAGGAAAAATCCTCCAAAAAAGTCCCTTGTGGAGCCAGTCTCACCCTGACGATCTCGTCCGTGACGATCTTTATTTCTACCTTGGCTTTGCCGTCAGAAAAATAATAAGACTTATCGTTTTGATTGTGGGCTACTATGGTTTCAAGGTATTTCTTTTCAATTTTAGGTAAATCCAATACCGGATTATTCACATGATGCATACTCTCCAAAGTACCATCATTTTCCTCCTCATTTAGTGTGGTTTGATTTAGGTTGTCGTCTTCAAGCATAGTTGTAATATGTTAAAAAGTTTCTGAAGGCTTAATTCCTCTTTAAGATAGAAAATTAATCCTGCGCTGACAACAAAACACAAAAAAAAATCCCGCCTATCGGGATAGACGGGATTTTTTTCAATACCTGTGGATAAAGTTCTACAGCTTACTTAATGAAATGCGCACGAAGCATCCAAGCCATCTTCTCATGCTTTTCTAATAATCCGACCAGAAAGTCCTCCGTACCATTATCTGCAGTTCCTTCAACCACGGAAATATCGGCACGAATTGACATCGCTATAGATTCATGGTCAGCCAACAATTCCTTATAATAGGACTGACTGTCGGTTTTTTCTGAAGTAGACTCCGTTAAACGAGTCAATTTCAAATATTTATCAAAGGTACCTACCGCATAATGCCCTAAAGTACGTACACGTTCTGCTACTTCATCGATCACTTCAGCTAGTTCATCGTATTGTGATTCCAAAAATAAGTGAGCAGCATGAAAATCCGCACCTTCTACATTCCAATGCGCGTTTCGCGTTTTCATGTAGATAATGTGTTCATCTGCCAACAGCACATTTAGCAACTTTGCAACTTTTTTCAAGTCCGCATCTTTAATTCCAATTGAAGTTTTCATATGTATAATCTTTTGTTAACTATATGTTTTAAATGCTTAGTTAAATTTACCCAAAAATGCGGTAAAAACCAAATAAAAAGCCACTCAAATTCACAACAGTTACCTCAACCCATTATGCCAAAACTGACTTGTATTTCGTATAGCTGCAAAGGGTCTACTATACCGAAAAAATGAAAATACCGAAGCTGGAGTGACCTTGATCTTTATAGACAGCAATTAAACCCAAACACGACCTTATATACGAAACATTTTAAACAAAAATCGATCAAGCTATTATTTAAAGCACATAATGTTGTATTTTTGCGAACATCTTTATTTTGAGGGAGCGCTGCGGACAAAATGGACAACAATACATATTTTCATCAATTCAAACAGGATATTTCAGCTATTGAACTTCCGATACGATTTACTTTTCCATTTTGCTATGAACCGCACCCCCTTGCCGTCACCGCCGCACAAGAACTCCAATACTACATCGAAACCCAAAGCGATTGGACCCACAATTTTGGCCTAGACGCCGCCGTGGACGGACTCGCTATTGGAAAAATGTTCGGTGTACTGGTTGTCAGAAACCAACATAATGAGCTTGGCTACCTAGCCGCTGTTTCGGGAAAACTGGCCGGAAGCAACAAACACCGGCATTTTGTACCTCCCATCTTCGATATGTTGGAAGAAAACAGTTTTTTCCTAAACGAAGAGGTGCATCTCAATGCGCTGAACCGAAAAATAGAAAATCTTGAAACAAGTGAAGAGCTGGCAAACGCCCAACGTAATCTTGGTCTATTAAAAAACGGATGGGATAAATCACTCGATGAACTAAAATCGAAATTGAGAATTCAAAAGAAGGAACGCAAAGAAACCCGTACAAAATTGAAGGTCAGTTTATCGGATGCGGAGTACGAGTTATTGATGGAAGACATGCGGAGCCAGAGTTTAAAAGACAAACAACAGCTTCAACGTTTTCAATATGAAATGCATTTGGCACTGGAGACAGAAAGTAACCATTTACACCAATTGCTATCGACGATTACTGCGCTAAAAGAGGAACGCAAAATGCGCTCAGGAAATCTTCAAAAACAGCTTTTCGAACAATATAATTTTCGCAACGCAAAAGGGCAACACAAAAATGTAGTCGGCATATTCGATGAATTTGACCGCACAACACCGCCTGCCGGATCGGGGGAATGTGCAGCGCCAAAATTGCTGCAATATGCTTATGAAAACCAGTTAACACCCCTTGCTCTGGCCGAATTCTGGTGGGGCTGCTCACCTGCTTCTGAAATACGCAGGCACAAAAACTACTACCCTGCCTGCCGCAAAAAATGTGAACCGATTTTAGGGTATATGCTCGAAGGCTTGGTCGTAGATCCCAATCCCATGCAACAGGAAACGACTTTGGATATAGCACTGCCTCAAATTTACGAAGATGAGGATATCATCATCATCAACAAACCGGCCGAATTTCTGTCTGTCCCGGGAATATATGTAAAGGATTCGGTCTACAACCGTATTCTTCAACGCTACCCAAATGCGGGCCCCATTATTATCCACCGCCTCGACATGTCTACATCCGGCTTGTTGGTTGTTGCCAAAAACAAAGAGGCGCATAAATTTATTCAGGATCAATTTATACAACATACCATCAAAAAAACATACATTGCCTTACTGGATGGTATTATCGAAGCCGCATCAGGCTTGATCGACCTCCCACTTCGCGTAGATCTGGATGATAGACCCCGGCAAATGGTATGCTACACTTATGGCAAGCCAGCGCAGACAAAATGGGAAAAAATTGCGATAGCGAATAATCAAACGAGGGTCAGGTTTTACCCCTTGACTGGCCGCACCCACCAGCTTCGCATGCATGCCGTCCATCCAAATGGCCTAAATACACCTATTGTTGGTGACGATCTCTATGGCAGAAAAGCCAATAGATTACACCTCCACGCAGCTTCAATTACCTTTATTCATCCTCGTTCCAAGCAAGAAATGACCTTCGAAATCGAGCCAGATTTTTGATAGCGCTGACTATATCGTTACAAAAGTCAGTAAATAAAGCAGCGGAAAATCATCGCCAAGTCAAAATGTAATGTAAAATTTATTGACCCAAATCAATAATTTAGCACAACAAACTAATAAACAGCTATTTACAAAGAAATGTAATTCAATTACTTTCCTTTATTACATTACAATAAAATTTTAATTATTCTTAATTTTTTGTTTCCTTTGTTCACTGATTTTTTGATTTTAATACCTATAAAGTCAAAAATAAAGTAGAAACAGGAAAACAATTTTGAATTTTCAAGATTATAGCAATATAATGAGAGCTAAAATAAACGCAACAACCTTCATAACTAAACTCTTTTTTTCGATAACGCTCGTGCTAACGGTGTCCATGGCTTTTGCCCAAAACAAAACCGTAACCGGCACCGTTAGAGATGCAAAGACCAAGAATCCTATACCCTATGCTACCGTAGCCGTTGTTGGCGCCCCGGCTTCTGCTGGAACCACCACATCGACCAATGCAAATGGTGAATACAAACTTGTCTTTCCAACATCTTATGTAAAAATCAGAGCAAGTTATATTGGGTATGACAGCAAAGACGCTTTTGTTACGAATGATGCCACGCAAACAAAAGAAATTCTGATGGATCAACAGGACAACATGCTGGAAGAAGTTGTCGTCAAGGCCAAAAAGAAAAAATACAGCAACAAAGATAATCCTGCTGTCGCATTGATTCGAAAAGTCATCGAGAATAAGGAAAAAAATAGACTTTCAGGGCAACAATATGCTGAATTTGACCAATACGAGAAGATGTCTTTAGGATTAAGCAATCTTTCGGAGAAATTTGTCAATAAAAAAATATTCAAAAACTATCAATTTCTTTTTGAAACGGACGACTCGGCTAAAACTGCCAACAAATATGTTTTGCCTGCTTTCATTGAGGAAAAAATGTCCAAGGTATATTACCGTAAAGATCCAAGCAAAACCAAACAGTATATCCTTGGTGACCAACGGGCACAATTTGACCCAAGATTTATTGACAACGATGGTCTGACAGCCTACTTCAATAAACTGTACGAACAAGTTGATATTTATGACAACAACATTTCTTTGGTTACCAATCAGTTTTTAAGTCCGATTGCAAACTCCGCACCTACTTTTTATAAGTTTTATATTACGGACACCATTAAGACTGTACAACCTTGGTTGGTCGAATTAAGCTTCTTTCCACGCAACAAGGCAGACATGTTATTCAAAGGTCAATTGTACGTTACTTTAGACGGAAATTATGCCGTGCAGGGCGCCAATATGACTGTTGCTGATGACATTAATCTAAACTTTGTCCGTGACCTTCAGATACAGCTTAAATTTGAGAAAGACAGCAAAAGTCGCTTCTACCTAAAAACAAGCACCCTGGGTATTGATTTTTCTTTAACGGAAAAAGGCATGGGAATACGTGGAAGCCGAACAGTGGATTACAATAATTACAAAGTCGGCATTCAGCAACCTGATAGTACCTATGATGGTCCGTCTACGGTTATTGCCTATAACGTCGAAAATAAGAAAGCGACAAAATCCTTATTTGAAACACAACGTCCGCTTGCTCTTGCGCAAAATGAACTGAACATCTATCATAATATTGATACATTACAAAAGATCCCTTCATTCCGTTCGTTCATGGATATCGCCGCGTTATTGCTGTCAGGATACAAACAGGCTGGCCCAGTTGAAATCGGCCCAGTCAATACATTCTATAGCTTTAACCCCGTAGAAGGTTTCCGTTTACGTGTCGGCGGACGTACGACAGAATCGTTAAGCAAGCGTTTCTATGCTGAAACTTATGCGGCCTATGGTTTTAAAGATCAGAAATGGAAATACTTTTTCAGTGGAACTTATGCGTTCAACAACAAATCAGTATACTCCTTCCCGATGCACTACATCAGGGCCTCTTATAAAAAGGATACGAAGATTCCGGGACAAAAACTGGAATTTATTCAGGAAGACAACTTCTTGTTATCTTTCAAACGCGGAGATAATGACCGTTACATCTATGAAACAAATTATGGCTTAGAGTATAAAAAAGAATTTTTAAATCACCTGGCTATTGGTGCTGCTTTCAATATCAACAGACAAACACCTGCTGGAAGTCTGACTTACCAAATGGTCGATGCCAACAATGAAAGTAGACTGTTCAATGAACTGAACTCGACCGAAGTGTCTGTAAATTTCAGATATGCTCCACATGAAGAGTTTTATCAAGGAAAGATTTACCGGACACCTATATTCAATCAATATCCGATCTTCACGTTCAATTATACCGCTGGAATCAAAGGATTAGCGAAGGGTGAATACAATTACCACAACTTTAATGTTGGTGCATTCAAGCGCTTTTATTTTAGTCAATTTGGATTTGCTGACGTAACAGCTGAGGGGAATTATATTGCAGGGAAAGAGATCCCATTCCCTTTCTTGACAATCCACCGCGCCAATCAGACTTATGCTTATCAATTGAACTCGTATAACTTAATGAACTTCCTTGAGTTTGTGAGTGACCATAATGCCTCGTTGAACGTGCAGTATTATATGAACGGTTTCCTTTTGAACAAGATTCCGTTAATCAAAAAACTTAAATTACGTGAGGTATTTAGCTTCAAAGGAGTATACGGTGGACTGCGCAAAGAAAACAATCCTGACGACCCTAACTATGGTTCAAAGGTATTCACTTGGCAGCACAACGCGGATGGCACACAAAGCTCCTATACGTTCGGTTCAGAACCTTATATGGAAGCCAGTATCGGTCTATCCAACATTTTCAAAATATTACGTGTAGACTACGTAAAACGTCTAAACTATCTTGATCACGTCGATGCACCAGCCTGGGGTATTCGCGCACGGGTCAGATTTGACTTCTAATAGTTTCCATAAATTTATAGTATAATTTGAAGCCCTGTTCATACAAATGACAGGGCTTCTTTTTTTGCCTTATGCTTCCGCAACATCGGCTCCCCTGCCACCATCGCCACCACCGTCGCCATCGCCACCTGGAGGATAAATAGGTGGATAAGATGGTAGTGATGGGTATGAAGACCGCGAAGGTAGAAAACCTGGATTACTTGGTGGGGCGGCACATTCACCTCAGGTAGGGTTCGGGGAAAGATTCGTACCTGCTTCGGACCTGCTTCGGACCTGCTTCGGACAAGCAACAGATATTGAACAGGTGCTGTACAGTTGTTGACCAAACCCTGACCAGGAATTATCTGGTCAGGGTTTGGTCAATATATGTTGCAAGATTGTCCCCGTCCGAAGCTGGTACGAAGACAATACGAAGACAATATGAAGACAGCCCCACTGCATAAGCCCTGGAGGCATAAAAAGCGATGTTTTATCAAAAAAAATCCCCCTTGCACATAACAAGGAGGATAAAATTAGAATATGACGATGGTTAGTTTTTATGTTTAAATGCATCCACACCACTTTGCAGGAATGCCTTGTACTCTTCTACATTGTAGTTGGCACCGCTCTGAGGCACCAGTTTTTTGCCCGTCGGGTCGACAATTACATACAGTGGCTGTGAATTGCTATCGAATGTAGCAGCTTGAAAATCGCTATTTTTCTTACCGATTGTATTGATCTTTTTGCCACTATATTTGGAAACAAATTGTTCATTGGCAGCCAGCTCGGTCTTATCATCCACAAAAAGTTCGGCCATAACAAACTCTTCTTTTAATAATTTGGCCACCGCTTGGTCTGTCCAAACATTCGCTTCCATTTTACGACAATTGACACAATTCCAACCCGTAAAATCTATTAAAACGGGCTTGTTTAATTCTTTAGCCGTAGCTAATGCCTGGTCGTAATCATAATAAGGATCAAATCCTTTTGGCGTGCCTCTTTCATGAAAAATTTCAGCATATTTTTTCACCTTCCCGTCTGAATGTGCAGCAGCACCAGCACTTACACCCGAAGAAAGATCAAAGTCTTGTGTTGCCGACGGTGGTAAAAAAGCAGAAATCGATTTTAAAGGTGCCCCCCATAAACCGGGCACCATATAGACCACAAAGGAAAAAACAACAATTGCCAAAATCGTTCTGGGAACAGATAGGAATTTCAGCTCACTGTCATGGGAGAACTTTATCTTGCCAATCAAGTATAGACCCATCAAAGCAAAAATAGCAATCCATAGCGACAGGAACACCTCTCTATCCAACCAATTCCAGTGGTAAGCTAAGTCGACATTGGATAAAAATTTCAAAGCTAAAGCGAGTTCCAAAAATCCCAACACTACTTTCACACTATTCAGCCAACCACCGGATTTCGGCAAGGATTTAAGCATGGAAGGAAACATGGCGAACAAACCAAAAGGAATGGCCAGGGCAATGGAGAATCCCAACATCCCAATTGCTGGACCTAATCTTTCCCCTTTCGAAGCTGCCTCAACCAACAACGTCCCAATAATCGGTCCTGTACAAGAAAATGAAACCAATGACAAGCTGAAGGCCATAAAGAACAAGCCGACCAAACCACCTTTATCTGATTTGGCATCCATTTTATTGACAAAGGAGCTTGGTAAAGTAATTTCAAATGCACCAAAAAAAGATGCCGCAAATCCAACCAACAACAAAAAGAAAATGAAGTTGAATATACCGTTAGTCGAAAGCGCATTAAGTGCATCAGATCCGAATGCGATCGTGATAATCATCCCCAAAGCAACATAAATCACAATAATAAATAATCCATACAACAGGGCTTTACTGATACCACTGGCACGACTTCCCGACTGTTTCGTAAAATAACTCACCGTCAGGGGTAGCATCGGAAAAATACAAGGCATCAATAATGCTGCAAAACCGCCTATAAGGCCTGCAATAAAGATACTCCACAATGATTTCTTTTCTGCCCCAGCAGCTTTTCCACCTGTTGCTACTGCCGCTACTGTGGTCTTGTTCGAGTCGGCCTTTACGGTAGCGGTATCCGGAGATTCCTCAAAAGATAGTGAATCTGGACTGATCGTACCGTCCGTAAACTCAAGCCCCTCCAACTTGTTTGTTGTTGTTGTATCCGCTTGGGCAAACATGGCCACAGGCACTATCAGCAACATGAGAAGGATAAATAATTTGAAATTGACTCTCATTTTGTGTTATTCTTAGGTATATATTGGTTTTTGAATAAATGAAACCCGAGGAGCTAGAGACTCCCCGAGTTAACTATAAACATATGAAACTAAATCTTTTTAAGCGCCAAATACCGGATTTGGCAGTCTACAGATCGGTTGAAAACCCGAAAAATCAACGTCTGTAGAAAGATATCCTTCTTTTACCGGCTCATCTTTCACCAAATCAGTACTTAGGTATTTTTTGTTATCATCACAAAGTAGCGTCACCACGACAGCCTCATCACCCAGCTCCTGTTGTAATTTAATCGCTCCGATTACATTTGCTCCCGAAGAGATACCAACAGCCAATCCCAACTGGCGCGATAGTTTCTGCGCCATGATAATGGAATCACCATCATTCGCACAAACCACTGTATCGAGTTCATTTAAATCCACAATAGCAGGAATAAACTCATCCGATATTCCCTGAATACGGTGTGAACCTACTTTATGTCCTGTAGTCAAAGTTGGACTTTCTGCCGGTTCCAGCGGATGTACACGAACATTTGGGTTTACTTTTCTTAAGCTTCTACCCACACCCATTACCGTACCACCAGTTCCCACACCAGCAACAAAAGCATCAGCAACTAAGCCCTGTTCTTCCAGTTGCTTTACAATCTCGTAACCTGTAGTTTTCTCATGCGCTTCGGCATTATATTGATTCTCGAATTGTCGTGGAAGAAAAACACCGCCCTTTGCAGCAAGCTCTTCACTTAAACGAATACTTCCTAAAAAACCACCTTCTTCCTTGCTTATCAACTGAATATCCGCCCCCATACTTCGAATAATATCGGTACGCTCCTTACTCAACCAGTTAGGCATAATAATCTTTACTTGATGACCAAGCGCTTTACCGATTGCTGAAAAAGCAATCCCTGTATTTCCACTTGTGGCTTCAATAACGACATCAGTCGGGCGAATCTGACAATTCATATACGCTTTGTATAGAATATAAAGAGCCATCCTATCCTTAATGCTACCGGTCAGATTGTAGTTCTCACATTTCACGAAAATTCGCCCCGGTTTACCTTTGTAAGTATACTGTAGTTCCAACATCGGCGTATTTCCAACTAATCGCCACAGATGTTTGAATCTCTTGTCCAATGCAGGTGACAGACACGCACTTAATAATTCTTGTTCAGCCATTTCTTATAAATGATTATTCTGTTGCAAAATTGACCATTGACAAGATAATATTCAATACATCATTATAATTTCAATAAAAATTAAATTAAAAGACATAAAAACCAATAAATAATTCAGAACAATAGCGTATTTTTACAGCCGTACCGAAAATATTCAGATTATGGAATTGGATGAAATCGATGTAAAATTATTGCGCCTCCTACAGCAAGATGCCTCAATGAGTAACAAAGCGCTATCCTTTGAGCTCAACAAATCTATTGCAGCTGTTCATGAACGTGTTAGAAAGCTAAAGCGGTTGGGTTACATCAAAAAAACGGTGGCAATTTTGGATCGCCACAAGATAGGCATTGGGTTAATCTCATTTTCCCAGGTTTTTCTCAAGGCGCATACGTTTGAAGTATTGAATGAATTCGAAAAAGAGGTGGCTAAATTCCCGGAAGTGATGGAATGTTACCAAATGGCAGGCTCTTACGACTTTATGTTACGTATAGCAACCAAAGATATGGATGCTTATCATATTTTTCTGCGGCATCGACTGGCCGTATTACCTCAAGTAAACACCGTACAGACCTACTTTGTATTATCGGAGACAAAAAGCGAGACAGCTTACCCCCTTTAATCTTTGTCTTAAAAACGAAGGAATATTGCTGTCATGTGCAATAATGCTATTGTACATGACAGCAATGAAAAACTAATTAATCGAATAACAAGGTACCCGTCACATTCCAGCTGCTGAAACTTGTTCCTTCAGGTGCTCCCTGTGGGATCTGTACCTGCATCGTATGGTCTCCAGCTTTTAAATCCCCCAGATCAATGTAGATCGGCGGTGTTACTGTACCTGGACACCAATTGGAGCGACTCAGATCGGATGAAGACAGCCCTGTAGCAAAATTACCTGAAGCTGGGTTTGACAAACGATACGAACCGCAATCATTGCGCCAAGGGGTGTATTTAAAGAGCAATGAATCGTTTAGGAAAATGCGGTTTTCTTTAGGCACAAACTCATCACCATTGCCCCAGCCTCCATGCCCTGTCGTAATGTAGCGTAATTGCACGTTTTTAGCATCCTGGTCCAAATGAAATGAAACAGTAAGACCTTTCTCCTTGTCAAACATAGATCCGTACTCCTGACCGCCCATTTCCATGACATTGGTCGTCGTAAATAAAGACATCGTCTTTTTCAGACTGCCTTTTGACTCGGCATCGAAGCCCGGATGTATCGTCAGCTCAACACTCACCTCATGTCCATTTTTATCATAGTTACCAATGAATGCACCCACATAGACCTCCTGCTCGCTCAACATACCGGCCAATTCGGTTACGTCCTGACGGTACAGCACCGAGTCTTGCCAAACCTTATCCTTTAACTGAAGATAGTTAAACTGCTTAACACCAAAAGGTGTAAAGAAACGCATCAATTCAACAATAGGCTCAAAGGATGCTGTTTTTACAACCCCTTGATAGGCTTTACCATTGCCATTTTCATACTTAGGAAGGGTACCCATACCATTTTTCATGCCGTCCAAAAAGCTCTGTGCCTTGTTGGTGGGAATGATAAAAACTGATCCAGTGCGATCATAGGCATCACCCTTCGATTGTTCGACCAACTGAACAAATACATTGTCGCTTGTCTTTATTTTTGGGATTTTCACCTTTTTTACCAAAACTGTCCCATTAGCAAAACGCAAAATAGAATCCGACTTTACACCATCCGAAAAACGTATACTCTCCTTCCGAAAAACAGGTATTTGGATAAAACGGTTCTTCCAGATAAGATCTTTATAGGAAAGTTCATCGTAAGGTTTTTCAGTTCCCTTTAGCCTCAGTTGATCCGGTATAGTCTTTACCTTTTCTACTTTGGTGGCAAAGGTACGTGTATTCCCATTGCGGATTACCTCGAGTACCAGACCAAGGTCCTGACCAAGTTCCGTGGGTGCACCTTTGACCCCTAATTTATCGGTATACCAAACTTCTATTTTATTGGAATTGATACTCGTCTCCACTTTTTTACAGGGATAGCCCAAGATTGTTTTAGTCTCGTTTGTGGCGTTAAATTTTTGTTTCGAAAGCGCGAGCGAATCTTTGGTTAGAATGATTGATCCGTCTTTGAGTTTAGCAATTTTAAGTAAAGCATTGCCTCCAGAACGCTCCACCACAACCCGTTCGTATGGCGGCGCCAACTGTCCGTTCATTTCTTTTGCCGAACTAACAAAAGTCTCCTTTTCATTGGCATAGACTAGAATGGCATTTTGATTGGCAGCTGTATTCCCATTAAAACTTTGATTATATTGAATGACATAATTCGACAGCTTTTGCGCCTGCGAAGACAATGACAAACATAAAATAGACGTAAAAAGAATACTTTTCTTCATAGCATGTGTATTGGTTTAGATGCAAAAATAAGAAAGGCTTTAGGAATTCCTAAAGCCTTTCTTATTTTATGCTAAAACGTTTATTTGATCAACCAGATATCCAAGAGGTAAAATACTGCAAAAATCACCGAGGCATAACCATTTGTTGTCATAAAGTCGCGATTGACCCGACTTAAATTAGTCGATGAAAATAGGGTATGCTGGTAAATCAGCAATGCCCCATAAAAGGCCACACCTAAATAATAAATCCAGCCTACCGGCATCAAAAATGCTGGTATTAAAATAAATATAAAAGAAAACACATGCAGGCATTCCGAAACGCGCATAGCTCCCTTCGTTCCTAACCACACGGGTATAGAATTAAGATGATTTGCCCGATCAAAGGCTTCATCCTGCAAAGCGTAAATAATATCGAAGCCACTCACCCAGGTCAACACAGCGAAACCATAAAGTACCGGAACGGTCGCAAATTGTCCTGTAATAACCATATATGCGCCTATTGGAGCCAATCCCAGCCCTGCTCCCAATACAATATGGCATAAGGGTGTTATGCGCTTTGTATAGGAGTAAAAAAGCACGACAAAAAGTGCAATGGGCGACAACATAAAGCAAAGAGAATTGATAAAATACGTCGCTGCAATAAAAATCAGGCAATTTACCAGCGTAAAAACCAATGCATTTTTAGCGGAAATTTTTCCAGCAGGAATATCACGCATGGCCGTTCTTGGATTAATGGCATCAATATCTCTATCCAGATAACGATTGAATGCCATGGCAGCATTACGGGCCGTCACCATACAAACGAGCATCAAAACCAATAATTTCCACGAAAAGGCATAGTCCGTTGTGTGCAATGCCAAAAAGAAGCCAATAAAGGCAAATGGCAATGCAAATACACTATGGGCAAATAAAACTAAGGACAAGTATTTTTTCATCTGAACTTAAAATCTAGCTAAAACTGTTCGTTTCCGTCGAGTTCAGGGCGAACAAAGCGACCATTAACTTCATCGATAGCTTCTAAAATAGGCTCATGACCCATTTTCTTCTCCGCAGACGTTAGGAAAATCGGCGGCACCTCCTCAAACCATTGGAGCAATGATTTTTTAAATTTCGCAATATTCGCATCGGATTTAACAGTCGATTGCTTATCGGCTTTGGTGAAAACCAACATAAATGGTAAACCGCATTCGCCCAACCAATAGCAAAAATCAAGATCAATCTTTTGTGGTTCATGACGGCTATCCACCAACACAAAAACACATTGCAAATTGTCCCGATGGGTAAGATATCTCCGGATGAACTTTTCCCATTCATTACGACTTGTTTTAGAGGCCTTAGCAAAACCATAACCTGGCAAATCCACCAAATACCATGTATCGTCGATGATAAAATGATTGATCAACTGCGTCTTACCAGGTTTTTGGGAGGTCTTGGCAAGTCCTTTCTTGTTGGTCATTGCATTGATCAACGATGATTTACCGACATTTGAACGTCCGATAAACGCATATTCCGGCAAATTAGGTGCAGGTAATTTGTCAACTCTCGTGTTACTGCACACGAATTCGGCTTTTTTCACTTCCATGGAACAAAGGTACGTTAAATGAATCCCTTTGACAAGATTTGTACCGCTTCTATTCCATAAAAAAGCTTGACTTCCGATTTTATGGGCAGGATAATAAAATGTCCCTAATTATTTTTAACTTTCACTACAAACGATTAGTCAAACGAATAAGTGTATTCCGAAGCGAAAATATGCATAAAATTTTTCAGGGATGCTGTAACAATTCAGCCGTACAAGATACTAACTACATAAATAAACGTCAGTCTTTGGAAAAAAAGCAAGGTTCTTAAAAACCCAAAGAACGAATAAATTAAACCTTAAAATAGATGTTACTCGAAATCAATCATGTCACCAAAGATTACGCCAATCACCGTGCATTGGACGATGTATCCATTCAAATCCCAAAGGGTAAGATTTTTGGGCTATTGGGGCCAAACGGGGCGGGAAAAACATCCCTGATCCGTATTATTAACCAAATTACCGCCCCCGATTCCGGCGAAATTCTGTTTAATGGCGAACCCTTGGGCCCACAGCATATTGCTCAAATCGGCTATTTACCCGAAGAGCGGGGTTTGTACAAAAAAATGAAAATCGGTGATCAAATGTTGTATTTGGCGCAGCTTAAGGGGCTTTCCAAGCGAGAAGCCTTAACACGCATCCGAGATTGGTGCCAACGCCTGGACATCACATCCTGGTTAGACAAAAAAATAGAAGATCTGAGTAAAGGGATGCAGCAAAAAGTACAATTTGTCGCTACAGTCATTCACCAACCACAATTGATTATCTTAGATGAGCCCTTTTCGGGATTTGATCCCGTAAATGCCAATATCATAAAAGAACAGATTCTCCGCTTAAATCAAGAAGGTGCGACCATTATATTTTCCACACACCGCATGGAGACTGTGGAAGAGCTTTGCGATAATATCGCCCTCATCAACCGATCCAAAAAAATACTGGATGGTTCTGTACAAGCGATTAAAAAAGAATACCGAAATCAAACCTATCGATTGGAATATACAGCAAGCGAAGATAATTTTCTTCTGTCCGACGACACCCTATTTGAGGTCATCACGTCAACAAAGCATGAAAAAACATACATCACTACAATTCAGCTAAATAACAATAGCCATATCAATGATGTATTAATGCGTTTCATACCCCAAATACAGCTCAATCAACTCATTGAAATCGTTCCCTCCATGGCGGATATTTTCATCCAAAAAGTCACACAAGTCTCACCTACAGCTAACGATCATGCATAAAATATTACTTATCATCCAACGGGAATACCTATCACGTGTCAAGAAAAAATCTTTTATTGTCATGACTTTTGCCGTGCCCCTGTTCTTTTTCGCACTGTATGCAGGCATGTTTTATCTGACAAAAAAGAGCTTCAAAGATTCGCACACCGAAGTCTTTATTTTAGATGAGCAAGGCGACTTTGCCAGCAAACTTCAAAGCAATAAAAATGTAAGTTATACGGTATCCAAATTGGACCTCCAGGCCCAAAAAGCGCAGCTTACACAAAGCGAAGGAAAACAGTCGATCCTTTATATTCCAAAAGATATTTTAACAAGCGAAAGAGCCGAACTGATTACCGGCGGCAAAACAAGTTTTGTCACACAGGAGATCATTAGCGGCCAGTTGGAAGAAATCATCCGTGAAAAGGAATATAAAGCCAAGGGAATCGACCTGCAGATTATCCAGTCCATTAAACCCAAAGTCACCATCGATGCAAAAGAAATAACAGCAGACGGTGAAGAAAAGAACAGCAATACAGCCATTGCAATGGGGCTTGGTGTCGCTTTGGCTATCTTAGTATACCTATCGCTGTTTCTCTATGGTGCCCAGGTAATGCGCGGTATTATCGAAGAAAAGAGCAACCGTATCATCGAAGTCATTATTTCCTCGGTCAAACCCTTTCAGCTCATGATGGGTAAAATTGTTGGGATCGGTATGGTTGGACTGACACAATTTGTCATGTGGCTAGTGCTTACAGGAGGCTTATTTATCACAGCAACGCTCCTATTTGTCAATCCTCAGGATATGCAGGAGGTTGCCGCGAGCCAACCTGGAGCGGGTAATATGAGTACCGTATCAAAAGCAATGGCCCAGAATGATTCTGCTTCTATCCTTACTTCGATCCAAAGTTTTAATTTCACGGAAGTCATCATTTTCTTCTTTCTGTTTTTTATTGCCGGATATCTGCTGTATAGTGCTATTTTCGCTGCTGCTGGTTCAGCTGTCGACAATGAAACAGAGGCCAATCAGTTTTCAATGCCCATTACCATGCCTTTGCTATTGACCTATATTCTTTCTTTTGGCGTCATTATCAATGATCCCAATGGACCGATTGCAACATGGTTAAGCTTTATTCCATTCACCTCGCCTATCGCTATGCTCGTTCGCATACCTTTTGGTGTACCCCTATGGCAGATTCTGACCTCATTGACCTTGCTCATACTGACCTTCTTATTTGTGACCTGGGTTGCTGCCCGCATCTATCGTGTCGGTATTTTGATCTATGGTAAAAAAGCAAGTCTCAAAGAAATCATCAAATGGTTCAATTACAAAAGCTAGCCGTATTCTGAACCAGCTGTGCATAACTACAGCAACATAAAAAGGGCCAAATTGCAAGCAATTTGGCCCTTTTCTTTTATATACAAGTATCCCGATTAGGCTACGATCATAAATAGTACGCTCAGCACCTAAAAACCGATCGGTTAATATCTTAAATTCAATTTTTTAAAGACAAAATGCCACAACCATATCGGTCCGACAAGTAAAAACTGTAGAAACTGCTGTCCTGTGATTTTCTTCTTTTCCTTTCCCTTACCGATAAACAGCGCTACAATAGCTAGCAATGCGATTCCCAAACACACCCAGATGACAGCCGGGCCACCATTCTTTTGTGCGTATTCCAATTGCACAATAAAGAAACTCATGCCCCCGATAGAGAATAATATCGCATAGGATAACGTTGCAGACAGCTTTAAATAATAATAAATGACAATAGCGATGAAGAAAGAGCCCCAATTCAAAAAAGTATGCCAATTGAGTTTGACCAAGAACTCGAACTGTGGAAATGGGATCATCCAGATGCAGCCCATGATACCAAAAAACAATAATGGTAAAAAGATGGCTTGAATCAGACGGTTGGTCGGATCCTGAAAATTAGCATCCAGCTCCGCAAAATACTTATCTACGGGACGTAAAGGTTCGAC
This sequence comes from uncultured Sphingobacterium sp., assembly GCF_964277905.1. NCBI lineage: Bacteria > Pseudomonadati > Bacteroidota > Sphingobacteriia > Sphingobacteriales > Sphingobacteriaceae > Sphingobacterium > uncultured Sphingobacterium sp. The sequence continues at coordinate 253,572 of NZ_CAXYKD010000048.1, read as the reverse complement.
TTCTTGAACTTTCTTCTTTTGTTTCATTCGGCAAATTTAACAAATATTGGGCATGCCTTAGGCCTTAAAGATGATAATATTCCTTATTTTTTGGTCTGCTGCAGGTCATTATATGCTTTCAGCGCATACAAACTCGCTTACTCCTATTCTATTCCGTAATATTGCAGCATGAAGTCTTACAAACATATCTTATTTGATCTGGACGGAACCCTGACCGACCCCGCAGAAGGAATTACGAAATGTATTGCCTATGCCTTGGAATCCAAAGGCATCCATACAGCAGATCTGAATAGCCTCAAACCCTTGATCGGCCCGCCCCTTAAAGATTCTTTCATACATACCTTTGGATTTGAGGAAAGCGAAGCTATTGCCTGTGTAGAAAAATATCGGGAACGCTTTTCAACCATAGGGCTGTATGAGAATATCCTGTTTGATCGCATACCCGAGCTTTTAGCATTGCTGAAAACAAAAGGGTACAACATCTACCTTGCGACCTCCAAACCCGAAATTTTCGCCCACAAAATATTACAGCACTTTGCTATAAATACCTATTTTGATTTTGCGGGTGGAAGCGCTTTGGACGATTCCAGACCGACCAAAACCAGTGTCATCCAATATGTCATGGAAAAGGCCAAGTTAACACGTCCACAAGACTGCCTCATGATCGGAGATCGCAAACATGATCTGATTGGTGCCCGAGAAACAGGCATGGATGCTGTTGGTGTACTGTATGGCTATGGTAGCCAAGCCGAACTCGAACAGGAAGATCCGACCTATCTATTGGCTACGGTGACAGATCTGATGGAATTTTTCCGATATTAAGTCCATCCTTTGGAGAATGGAATGGCTGAAATGATCAAGTTGAGGGAAACGTGTAGAATTGCATAAAAAAAGCTCCAAACGAAATGTTTGGAGCTTTTTTTATAATGGATCCTTAGGATCTATTTTGCGTAAGACACTGATCTTGTCTCACGAATTACAGTTACTTTAATTTGCCCTGGATAAGTCATTTCCGTTTGAATACGGTTAGAGATATCAGCAGCTAGTATTTCCGACTGTGCATCAGACACCTTCTCACTCTCAACGATGACACGTAGCTCACGGCCAGCTTGTATCGCGAAGGTTTTCTCAACCCCAGGATACGATAAAGCCAAATCTTCCAACTCTTTTAGGCGCTTGATATAACTTTCCACAACCTCACGACGTGCGCCCGGGCGTGCACCAGAGATCGCGTCACAAGCCTGAACAACCGGAGATATTAAGGCAGTCATTTCGATCTCATCATGGTGAGCACCAATTGCATTACATACATCAGGGTGTTCCTTGTATTTCTCTGCAAGTTGCATCCCTAAAATAGCGTGTGGCAACTCCGGATTATCATCAGGCACTTTACCTATATCGTGTAGTAATCCAGCACGTTTCGCATGTTTAACATTCAGACCTAGTTCTGCCGCCATTGTTGCTGCAAAATTAGCTACCTCACGCGAGTGTTGTAAAAGATTCTGTCCGTAAGACGAACGGTAACGCATACGCCCTACCATACGAATCAATTCGGGGTGCAAACCATGGATTCCCAAATCGATCGCGGTACGTTCACCAATTTCAACGATTTCATCCTCTATTTGCGTCCGCGTCTTAGCAACAACCTCTTCAATACGTGCCGGGTGGATACGACCATCTGTTACCAAACGGTGTAAAGCCAAACGCGCTATTTCGCGACGTACGGGATCGAAACCAGATAGGATAATTGCTTCAGGTGTATCGTCTACAATGATTTCTACGCCTGTTGCAGCTTCCAATGCACGAATATTACGACCTTCACGACCAATAATACGACCTTTGATTTCATCATTTTCGATATTGAAAATTGAAACCGTATTTTCGATTGCAGATTCTGTAGCAGTGCGTTGGATGGTCTGAATAACAACCTTTTTCGCCTCTTTAGTCGCCGTCAATTTGGCCTCATCCACAATATCTTTGATTTGAATCATCGCTTGTGAGCGGGCTTCTTCGCGCAACGAGTCCACCAATTGATTTTTTGCTTCGTCAGCAGTGACGCCAGCGATACTTTCCAATTGCTTAATCTGTTGTAATTTGAGCGTTTCTACTTCTTCAGATTTCTTTTCATTCAGTTCAACCAATTTATCCAATTGCTTTTTCTTGGTATCCACATCTTGCTTATCGCGATTGATGTTTTCAAGCTTTTGGTTAATTGACTGTTCTTTTTGTCTTAACGTATTTTCCTTTTGGTTGATGGTATTGTTACGTTGATTGACTTCCTTTTCGTGTTCAGATTTTAATTGAAGGAACTTTTCTTTGGCCTCTAACAGGCGTTTCTTTTTAATGTGTTCCCCTTCCTGCTCTGCATCTTTCAGTATGCTATTTACCTTATCCTTGGCTTCCTGCTCTTGTTTTTTAAATAACAGAACCAATAGATAACGACCTATAACAACACCAACAATCAGAGAAATTATGCTATAAATTGCGATGTCCATGTATGTATAATTGTATTATTTATGTTTGTTTTTATTAATTATATTCAAATTCCAGTAAAATCATCAATCAGCCTTTTCCCTTACCTTTGGTATGCGCCAACTCAGTAGCGATCCCGATAAGTGCATCAGGACTTCATGACAAAAAAAAACCGCAATTAAATTTAAACAGGTCTCATGTATTATTAAACTTCGTGATTACATAATTAGGCTTAGATTATGACCCAGATGGCTTTCGCAAAATGGCCTATATCTTTTTGCGCCTGTAATATTGAAGCGTTAAGTTTAAAATAGTGACAACCCGAATTTAATTGCGGCAAATTCGTCGTTTAAGCTCTAAATATAAAGAACGTAAATTTATTTTTTAAAGAAATCCGTCAACAACTGATCAAGTTCCTGTACTGAATTTTCCAAACCCACTTCGTGGTTTTGAGACTGCCGCTCTGCATTAAGCATACGCGTCGCAAATTGCAATACACACATGGATAACAAATCCTGCTTATCTCTCACAGTATAGTTTTCCTGCAATTCCTTTACTTTTTCATTTATCAATTTCGCAGCGTGTCGAATTACTTCTTCTTCCGCGCTCTCCACCCGAAGGGGATAAACACGATCTGCGATATTTATTTTTATGGAAATCTCTCCCATTTCTTTGAGCTTTTTAACGTTGTATTAGTTTGAATCCGATAACACTTCTCCCAACTATTTCAACAAACTAATACACTTGTCTATTTCCCGCACAAAATCGTTAATTTTTTGTTTTGTGTCAAGTATTTTTTCATTAATTGCTTCCTTATCCGTTTCAGAATCTAACGTACGGGCAACTGCCAACGCTTTGACCTTCTCTTCCAATTGCTTGCTCTTATCGTTGCTCGCATCGAAAGCCACTTTTAAGGATTGTACCTCTAATTTAAGCAAATCATTTTCTTCTTGCAAGACTTCGCACAATTGAATTAAATTTTTCGTTTTCTCAACGATCAGATTCATTTGTGAAGACAATGTTGCCATAATATAAATTGAATATTACCAATTAATGTTGTATCTCTAATTAACCACGCACTTCCGCGCCTAGTTCCTTCTCAAAATTAACAATTAATTTTTGAACTATCGCATCAATTTGCTTATCAGTAAGTGTTTTTTCTTCATCCTGCAAGATAAAGCTCAGAGCATAAGACTTTTTCCCTTCCGGAATTTTATCACCTTTATACACGTCAAACACATTTACCTCCTTTAAAAGCTTGCGTTCGGTCTTCTGAGCGACAAATTGTAGCTTATCGAAGCTTACATTTTCGTCGATCAAGAGCGACAAATCTCTGCGTACAGCCGGGAATTTGGAAACTTCTTTATATTGGATGCTATTCTTACGAATAATTTTCATCAAAACATCCCAGTCAAAATCAGCAAAGAAAACCTGACCTTCAACATCTGCTTTTTTCAAATCTGCGTTTGCAATTGCACCAAATGAAACCAGACATTTCTGCCCTTTCATATAGTTCAAACCATAGGCAAAATGTGAACTTGCAGCATCTTGTATCTGAATCCCTTCAATTTTCAGCCTTTTGATAACAGTATCTACGGCTGCTTTTAGGTTATAGAAATTAACTGCATCTTTTTTGCTATTCCATTGCTCAGCTTCATTTTTACCCGCCATGGCAAAAACCAGGTGTTGTGTTTCTTTATAACCTTCACCATCCAGCGCATAAGTCTTACCGAATTCAAAGAATTTCAGATCAAAGTTTCTTCGTTTTTGGTTATATTCAATCGCACTCAAAACAGAAAACACCATATTTTGACGCATCGTATCTAAATCCGAACTCAATGGATTATACAATTTAACCGCCGTTTCGCTATCATCCGCATAGTCCAGCTTTGTTAGGGAGTTGGACAGAATCTCACGAAATCCATTTGCAATGAGCAGATCAGCCAATTGATTTAAGACAACTTCCTTATCTGGCTTTTCAACCGTATTTAAAGAGGCCTTAATTTGTGACTTCAACTCAATATTGTTATAACCATAAATACGCAACACTTCCTCCACAACGTCGACCTCACGTGTGACATCGACACGATATGCCGGCACCAACACATCAAGGCCTGTTTCAGTTTCTGAAGTGACTTCAATGCCAAGAGCGACAATAATGGATTTAATTTCTTCATTTGGAATCGCCTGACCGATCAAACGAACCACATTCGCATAGCTCACGTGAAATGAAAACGGTTTAATCACAACAGGATACTCATCCTTTAGGGTAGATGAAATCGTTCCACCTGCAATTTCTTGAATCAATAAAGCAGCGCGCTTCAATGCTTCAACCGTAATATTTGGATCGGTACCCCGTTCGAAACGGAAAGAAGCATCTGTTTTTAAACCATGTCTTTTGGAAGTCTTCCGTACAGAAACAGCATTAAAATAAGCTGACTCCAAAAATACATTGGTCGTTTCGGCTGATACACCAGAATGTGCTCCACCAAAAACCCCCGCAATACACATCGGTTTTTCAGCATCGGCAATCACCAAGTCCTCTGCAGACAAGGTACGCTCCACACCATCCAGAGTAACAAATTTCTCGTCCTCAGTCGCAAGACGAACAAGGACTTTATTTCCCGCAATTTTATCAGCATCAAAAGCATGCAATGGCTGACCTAAATCGTGTAATATATAATTTGTGACGTCGACAATATTATTGATCGGACGAACACCGATAACATTTAATTTCTCTTTCAACCAATCTGGAGATTCGCCAACGCGAACACCAGTAATATTGATACCACTATAACGTGGGCTCGCCTGTGCATCTGCAACGACCACCGTCGTTCCCTCAGCCTCAGCAGCCTTGAATGCAGAAACATCTGCTTTTAACAATTGTGTACGAAAATGTGCCGCAATATCTCTTGCAACGCCTAAATGCGAAGCTGCATCTGCACGATTTGGTGTTAAACCAATTTCATAACGGTAATCATCCTGGATATTGAAATGATCTTTCACTAAGGTCCCCACAGCAACATCAGCTGGTAATTCAACGATACCGGCATGGGATGTACCTAAACCGATTTCATCTTCTCCACACAACATACCTTCGGAAACTTCACCACGAATTTTAGATTTGGTAATTTTAAAAGGCTCTCCTGTAAGCGGATGGCATGTCGTACCCACTGTAGCAACAATGACTTTCAATCCTGTACGACAGTTTGGTGCGCCACATACAATGTGCAATAACTCCGGTCCACCGACATCAACGGTGGTTACTCTTAATTTATCGGCATTAGGATGCTGTTCACAAGTTTTCACTTCACCAACAACCAAACCATCCAATCCACCTGGGATACTCTGCACGACGTCCAAAGCTTCTACTTCCAATCCTGTATTTGTCAAGATAAGCGATAGTTCCTCCGGTGTCGAATCTATATTAACGTGTTGTTTTAACCAATTATATGAAATATTCATCTCGAATTTGATTTGATGCACAAACTTAGATAAATTTGAGTTTATATCCAACGTCAATTTACCCTTCATCAACAGTTGGTCTGAATTTAATACGGTAGGTAGGCTCCTCAAAAGACTTCATTAGGCTAGGCAGCAAGCGATTTTATCTTTTTTGAAAGTTGATACGATAGAGCCAAGGTAGCTATTTGGAGCTTAGATTCATACCGAAGGAAGAGATCGTATGAAGGAGTTCATAAACCCCTTCCCAAGGATAATCATATTTATTCATAGGTGATGAATGCTGCGAATGTAGGGGCTTTCCCCGAACGAAACGAATGCAATTATTAATTATAACTTTTATTTACATGAATTAACACAACTTTACACTTATTTACACAAAACAGCAATTTTGGCCTTTTCCAGTAAACGCAACCTGAGCCTATTTTTTAATGAAAATTCAAGCATTTCCATCAAAATAAATATGTAACTTTGTGCTTTAATTTGAAGAACGTTCAAAACAAACATTTATAATGATTCATTTCTTTGAGAACCCATCGAACACTGTATATGGTGTTCAAAGCGTAAACTCTTTATCACAAGAAGACATTACTAAACTCAACTGGCTATTCGGCAACGCCAAAAAACTAGACGACCAAAACCTTAACCATTACTTTGTAGGACCCCGCGCTGCGATGGTTACTCCCTGGAGTACCAATGCCGTAGAAATCACACAAAATATGGGCATTGCAGGAATTGTTCGTATAGAAGAATTTCAACCGGTACCAGCGGATTTCAATGACTTCGATCCAATGATTTCACAAAAGTTCAGTATGTTGACACAGGACATGTATACCGTCAACATCACACCTGAACCGATATTGGAAATTGAAGACATCGAGGCCTACAACAAATCTGAGGGCCTTGCGCTAAATCCAGAAGAAGTAGACTACCTCAATAATCTTTCGACCAAGTTGGGTCGTCTGCTTACAGACTCGGAAGTATTCGCTTTTTCACAAGCAAATTCTGAACACTGTAGACACAAGATTTTCAATGGTACCTTTATCATTGATGGCGAAGAGCAGCCCACTTCCCTATTTAAATTAATCAAAAAGACTTCTGAAACCAATCCGAACGAGATTGTTTCTGCTTATAAAGATAACGTTGCCTTTGTTAAAGGGCCACGTGTCACACAATTTGCGCCTAAATCTGCCGACAAACCTGATTTTTACGAAGAGAAAGCATTTGATTCGGTTTTATCAGTAAAAGCCGAAACACACAATTTCCCAACTACTGTAGAACCATTTTCGGGGGCTGCTACTGGGTCAGGTGGTGAAATCCGCGACCGTATGGCCGGTGGCCAAGGAGCGATTCCATTGGCGGGTACAGCTGTATATATGACTGCTTATTCGCGATTGGAACAAAATAAATTGGACCTTCAGGCAGGAACAGTAACTGAGCCGGCAAAGGAACTCAACAAAACACGCCCATGGGAAAATGCGATGCAAGAGCGTCAATGGTTATACCAAACCCCAGTTGACATCCTGATCAAAGCTTCCAACGGTGCTTCTGACTTCGGTAATAAGTTTGGTCAGCCCCTCATTACAGGTTCTGTATTGACCTTTGAGCATGAAGAGGATGGCCGTAAACTTGGTTACGACAAAGTCATTATGCAAGCTGGTGGTGTTGGCTATGGAAAACTAGATCAAGCGAAAAAACATACGCCGAAAACTGGTGATAAAGTCGTTATCCTAGGTGGTGAAAATTACCGCATCGGAATGGGTGGAGCCGCTGTATCTTCTGCAGATACAGGAGCATTTGGTTCTGGAATTGAGCTTAATGCGATTCAACGTTCCAATCCCGAAATGCAAAAACGTGCAGCGAATGCTGTTCGTGGCTTAGTAGAGTCCGATCATAACCCAATTGTCTCTATCCATGATCATGGTGCAGGTGGCCACTTAAACTGTTTATCTGAACTTGTTGAAGAGACCGGAGGTTTAATTGACCTGGATGCACTTCCTGTAGGAGATCCTACACTATCGGCAAAAGAAATTATCGGTAATGAATCGCAAGAACGTATGGGACTTGTGATCGCTGAAGATGATATTGACACGTTAAAACGTGTTGCAGATCGCGAACGTGCACCAATGTACACTGTAGGTGATGTCACTGGCGACCACCGCTTTACTTTCGAATCGAAAAGTACAGGTGAAAAACCAATGGATTACGCCCTTGAAGATTTCTTTGGTTCATCGCCAAAAACTTTCATGCGCGATAAAACCGTCGTTCGCAATTATGCGGATCTTGCTTATGATGCAGCCGACATTCCAAACTACTTAAACCAAGTATTACAATTGGAAGCTGTTGCTTCGAAAGATTGGTTAACCAATAAAGTAGACCGTTGTGTTGGTGGCCGTGTTGCCAAACAACAATGTGCAGGTCCATTGCAATTAGCGTTGAACAACGTCGGTGTTATGGCACTTGACTATAAAGGTAAAGAAGGTATTGCGACAACAATAGGTCACTCCCCTGTTGCTGCCTTGGTGGATCCGGCGGCGGCAAGTAGAACGGCTATTGCCGAATCGCTTTCCAACATCGTATTTGCGCCAATCAAAAATGGCCTCGCAGGAATCTCCCTATCGGCCAACTGGATGTGGGCGGCCAATAATGAGGGGGAAGATGCCCGCTTATACCAAGCTGTTAAAGCCTGCTCGGATTTTGCCATTGCATTGGGAATCAATATCCCAACGGGAAAAGATTCTTTGTCGATGAAGCAAAAATATCCAAACGGCGAAAACGTCATTGCCCCAGGCACATTGATCATTTCTGCCGCAGGAAATTGTACTGATATCACAAAAGTGGTAGAACCTGTGCTGAACAAAAAGGCCGGATCGATCTATTACATCAACTTATCAAAAGATCAGTTCAAATTAGGCGGTTCGTCATTTGCGCAGATCATCAATAAATTAGGTACTGAAGTACCGACCATTCAAGATGCTGCTTATTTCAAAACAGCATTCAATACCGTACAGCAATTAATTAACGAAGGACAGATCGAAGCTGGTCACGATGTCGGATCGGGGGGCTTGATTACCACCTTATTGGAAATGACCTTTGCCGATGTTAATCTCGGCGCCAACTATGACCTTTCAGCATTAAATGAATCTGATAGCGTAAAAGCCTTCTTTAATGAGAATATTGCACTTGTCCTGCAGGCGAAAGACGACGCTGCTTTTGAAGCGATTGTCAAGGAAGCTGCTGTGGACGCGGTTAAAATTGGTCAGGTGATCGAAGGTAATACGGTAACGATTAAAAATCAAGAAGCGGTATTCAGCTTTGATGTCGCAGCAACACGTGATGTATGGTCTACAACATCATTCCTTTTGGATTCAAAGCAATCTAAAAATGGAACAGCGCAACAACGTTTTGATAATTATAAAAATCAACCCCTAGCCTTTACTTTCCCAAGTCAATTTGATGGTAAGAAACCTAACATTGACGGAACTAAGGCACGTCCGAAAGCTGCGATCCTTCGTGAGAAAGGTTCCAACTCCGAACGCGAAATGGCTAACGCCATGTTCTTGGCAGGTTTTGATGTAAAAGATGTTCACATGACCGATTTGATAACTGGTCGCGAGACATTGGAAGACATCCAATTTATCGGTGCTGTAGGCGGTTTCTCGAACTCAGATGTATTGGGTTCGGCAAAAGGTTGGGCTGGAGCTTTCCTTTACAATGAAAAAGCGAAAAAAGCCCTAACCGATTTCTTTGCTCGTCCGGATACACTTTCGGTTGGTATCTGTAATGGCTGTCAGCTATTTATGGAACTTGAAATGATCAATCCTGAGCATGAAATCCACGGAAAAATGCTACACAACACTTCCGGAAAACACGAGTCAAACTTTGTATCTGTAAAAGTTCAGGAAAACAATTCCGTCATGTTATCGACACTAGCGGGAAGTACATTGGGTGTTTGGATCTCACATGGGGAGGGAAAATTCAACCTTCCGTATGCTGAAGAGCAATACAATATCGTTGCAAAATATGCGTATGAGCAATATCCGCATAACCCAAATGGTTCGGACTATAATACAGCAATGGTTTGCGATAAGACTGGACGCCACTTGGCTACTATGCCACATATTGAGCGTTCGGTGTTCCAATGGCATTGGGCAAATTATCCAAAAGGTCGTCAGGACGAAGTTTCTCCTTGGATTGAAGCATTCGTTAATGCGCGCCAATGGATTGACGAGCAAGGCAAATAAAAAAAGAAAAGCTCCTTCATGCATGAAGGAGCTTTTTTTTAGATATCCCTTTTGTATCCTGGTTTGTTCATCATTTGATCTAGGGAGTATTTTCCAGAGCCCATGACCATAAAAAAGATCAGCAAAAAGAATACGACTATAGAAAGCCACAATTCGGAATTCAAATAACTAAACCCGTGGGTGATATTAACAAAAAATACAGCCCCTACCAGTACCGGAAATAGCAGTAGTGAGGCCAGACGGGTTTGAAAACCTAAAATTAGGAACAACCCTCCCACCAAATGGGTAAAAACCACATAGTGAACAGCACCCCATGATGATAAGTGGAAACTACTTTGCTCAATCATATGTTGAACAACATCCCTATCATTTACGAAACTTACACCTTTGGCAAAAATAACGACCCCTAAGGCTATTCTTAGGTAATCAATCCATTGTGGGTGATGAGCATCGCCCCAATGTTCAATTTTGTGTATCAGGTTCATAACATACCTCCTTTTTATAGATGGTTATAGCCTAATAACAGTTGAACAGCAAAAAAGTTGTTCGCATGAGATGATTCACTATCAAAATGTTACGAAGTGAATACACCCCCACGACTACACAATACTTCGGATAAGACTAATCGCTGCCAAATCAGGCCTACGCTGTATTCAAAATCAATCAATCAATCAATCAATCAATCAATCAATCAATCAATCAATCAATCAATCAACGCAACTGTAGGTTAGGAGAAAAAAAGTCGAATAACAAAATCCCAAAATGCTGTTGTTAGCAGCCCCACAACAATACTAAAACCGATAACCAGATTGACCAGCTTGGTATTCAGATGGTATTGCTCGGCAATGATCCCCGAAGTGACCAAGGTTGGCATAGCTGCTTCGAATATACTGATCCGCGCAACAGCTCCCTTCACACCAAGTAGTAATGCAAATAGTAATACCAATGCTGGGGCAAGAATCAATTTATAACTCATCGCTGTACTGATCTGCGAAATCTGTTGTCGCCAACCATCAAACTTCAACTGTAAACCAATAGAAAATAAGGCCAAGGGCCCAACGGTGGCCACCAACTTATCGAAAAAAGGCTCAGCAACTGAAAGGTCAACAAATTGAGACAGCATTAAGGCTGTTATACAACCGATCAGGGGTGGAAAGCTGACTAACTTTCGAAGCATAAATTTGACATCGATCGTTTCGCCATCCTGGACATTCGCTTTTAGTGCATTGATGATTCCGGCAGTAGAAAGTAGAATAAATGTAGTTTGGTCGCAAATAATTGCAATCGGCAACTGGGCTTCCCCAAAATAAGCTATGATCAATGGAAAGCCTATAAAGGACGTATTGCTATAACCTGCTGCCAATTCCAAGCTACTGCGGGAGCGCTGCTTATAATTTTTACGCCGACAGTATACTTCCATAAATAACCAACTGCCTGCCCAAACGAGGATCGCCGAAAACACGGGAAACAGTAATTCTGATGACCATACGATCTTCGGAATATATTTGAAAGACACCGCCGGCAGGGCAAAATAAAGAATCCAGGTATTGATCCCTTTATGTGCTTCGGAATGAATTAAATTTGTTCGCCTTAACAACATCCCCGCTGCGATGCAAAATGCAATCATTATAAAATTAATCATGTTTTCTTATCATTTTATACGACACAAAGGTGCGATAGTAGAGCAGGCAATAACATGTACAAATACATTATTTTTATGTACATTTAAAGATATATATCAGGAGAGCAATGCGCAAAAAACAGTTTGAACCTTTACGGATCAGTGAATTTATTGAGGATAGTTTTCATTTGCCTCCACACGAGCAAAATTATTATGAGCTTGTTTATATTCGTTCGGGCAAAGGAACCCATGTGATCAACAAATTTGAACTGAATTATGAACCTGGCGATGTGTTCTTAATTAGTCCGGCAGACAAGCATTATTTTAACATTGAAGAAAAGACCCATTTTTTGTTTATTTTATTTACAGACACCTACTTCCTGCAGAATAAACGTAATCTAAAGCGCTATGCGTGGATTATGGAGCTAATGAACGATAAAGGATTAAAGGAACGCAAACTGTATATGGACGAGCACCATCGCCTGATTTATTCACATATCCTGGAAGCTGTCCGACTGTATAGTAATGCCACTGTCAACGAGCGTTCTGATTGGCTATTTGACCAACTCGTTGCGATCTTTGGGCTCTACAAAGAAATATCAGAAACACAACGCTTACCCCAGCAGCATGAACTATATGTAGACCGATCGATTTCGGCTTATATTCATCGCTATATTTTTTCGCCCGAAAAACTTCAGGTCAGCCTGCTGGCTCAGAAATTTAATATTGCTCCATCCTATTTTGGAATCTACTTTAAGAAGAACTTCGGCACCAGTTTGAGAGCCTATATCAACAGCTACCGAATCGAACTCATCGAGAACAGACTTAAATCCAAAGATTATACCTTGAAACAAATTGCTGCAGAACTCGGATTTACCGACGAGAGCCATCTTTCCCATTTCTACAAACGCGCCAAGGGATTCAGCCCGTTATATTTCCGAACCCATCTGACTAAATAATAAGCGCTCCCGATAATCCATTATGTATACTCGTCAGAAAAAGTCAATTGATAAACTAATTTTTGGGTGGAATGACACTATAAAATTTCAAGCCCTCCGCTTCAAACTTTTTGTATAACACAAGCAGCACATCGTTTTTAAGCGACGAGGCATTGGCTGCGGCGTTTACCCAGCAGTAAACACTCAGGTAGATCATCTCGGCACTGATATCCTGTATGCTGATCCCGCTATCTCTATCCTGTATATAATGTGGGCTGGACATCATCGCATCTTTAATCCATTCTTTCGCTTTGTCCAGATCGGCCTGTCGATCGATATGGAGTACAAAGCTTGTTTTACTGTATTCCTGTGATAAAGTCCAATTGACGACTCTTCCAGAGAGTAAATCACCATTTGGGATGATAACGTCGGCACCATCTGCAGTTTTGAGGACACTGGCACGTATACCGATTTCTTTGACCCGCCCTTTTTTGTCGGCAAGTTCAATTTGGTCGCCCACCCGAAATGGCTTGTCAAAAACCAGAATAATGCCCGATACAAAATTATTGATGATATTCTGCATGCCCAGACCGATACCAACACTCAGTGCTCCGATGACAACGGTAAGTTTATCCAAACTCATTCCCAGGGCAGAGATTGCCATAAAAAAACCAATCAGAATAATCGCCAACCGAAAGAGCGGAAATAGGGTCATCTTCTGATTATAGACCTGGCTAAGCTGACCGTCTTCACCGCCGAGAACAATCAAACTGATATTTTTTTGAAACCAGTTGGCCACCAGAAGCAGTAAAACAGCCACAACAAGGTTGCCGAGTGTAAAAGATATGCTTCCAATGCTGCGCACTTTGCCAAAAAAGACTTCGCTCGCGGCCAATAATGTTTCTATAAACTGTAAGTTGTTTGCCAACACAATAATGGCCAAAAGCACACATACGATCCGAAGAATTTCGGTGATGATAGCCAATGTACGCTGTTCGTTAAAACGCATCCAGAATCCTGCAGTCAATCGATCTTTTTTAAACTGATTACGTACATCTGCCTTAATCATGTCTGCAAAATACTGCAACGTAAAGGATTGGACTAAACCAACGGCACAGGCAATACTAAAGCTCCGCGAGTGCTCAACATGACCAATCACATTCAAGGTAATTGCCGTGATATTAAGGATAGCGAAAACGACATAAATAAAATTGCTGATATACCCCGGACTATCTGCATTTTTGATTCGTCGCTTTGTGTAGCTAACAAGTCCCAGTGCAATCAGATTAAAGGCGATACAAACGATCCTTAAAAAGAGGTCATCGCTTACGATCATATTGACAAATACATCCAGGAGATAGAATACAATGAGGATAATGGCAATTTTACGCTGTAACCCGCTCATGCGATGCCTTAGCAAAAACATGAAGATTAACATAATGACCAATTGGGAAGCCTGCAGAATGAAACTTGGTGTAAAGAAGTTTACAAAAGGCAACAGTGTCAAGAGAAAAATAATTGTTTTCCCAACGATAGCATCAATCGCAAGTTTATGTTCAGGATCATTCTGTCGAAGGATATAGGACACCCGCACAATCCAGTAGCAATAGCCCAATCCCAATACAATCAATAGGATACGGCTCGCCCAATCGGTCCGATTAACATATTTGTCTATCGCTGTATTGTTACTATAATTACTCCGTATATTGTTTAAAATTACATCCTTTGAAATCGCCGCCGTATTCGCTTTCCAGATCGAACTTTTGCTCGATGTAGAATCGACCTTTTTACTTACATTTTTCACTTCATGCACAGCATCCAGACGCAGCAAATGGCGTTGGTTCTTGGCGATAAGTTCATCTATCGTACGGTTGATGGCTTCTAGAGAATCCATTTTTGCCGACAGCTTGAGCTGAGCATTATCAAGGTATTGGTACGCTCGACTATGATTACTGGTACTAATATCATAACGGTTGACCAAATTTCTGATCTGATCCTGGGTAATATTAAGACTGTTTGAATAATTACTGATACTGCCCTTAATAGACTTCAGCTGCCTAATTTCTTCGTGAATACTATTTTTAATTGCAGCAATGCTGTCTTTGGCCGATCCTGTATTGGTCGCAGTATACGTATTGGATTTCTCATTCAGTTGCGCAACGAAATCCGCCATTGAACCTGTTCGAATATTAGCAAGAAAAGTCAAATTGACCTTCTTCAGGTCATTGCGCAAGGAGTCATTGCCAACACGTGTGGAATCCACAGCTGACCTTTTATTGAAGCCAACATGTGCCGCGGTTCGATCGTTACTCTGATTTCTTCTAACCTGAACTGAATCCTGTGCAAACACATGCAACTGAAAAGCCAAGAGACTTAAGACAAAAATAAAACGCTTAACAATGCCCAATTTCATACTTCTAATTTTGTTGATTTCCTTACCTGACAATGTGTAGCCAAATGCGATGAACACTACATCTTGCAAAGAAAAGACCAAAGGTATTTCTTCGACAAAAATAACTTATCTCCCGTTAAAATCGAATAGCATCCGATAGTTTTAGTTCTTCCAGTCGTTTTACTTTATCATCACGATAAAATAAATTCATCGTCTCAAAAGGAATTAATTTCAAGTCTTTGTTGACGATATGGACACATGATTTTTTGACTGCGCGAACGTCAAAATCATAGGCATCCATAAAATTCATAATGATAATTCGGAAAAGATTGTCGTAATCAAGATCAGGTGCGCAGACCTCGGGTAAACAGCAAAGCAACTGGTTTACTTTTGGCTTTACCTTATCCACAGAAATTCCCGTGCTAAATATATCCAGCAATTGCATCTGAACACCTTTGTCCTGTTCATATACAATGGTGTTGCGCGATTGGCTATTTAACAAAATAGCAGGATCAATATGTCGGGTCAAAGGTATACGCTCCGCTCCTATTTTCAGTATATAGCCCATTGCCAAAGCATCAGGATTACAAGGAACAGGAATAATATCATGTGGGTCCAATAGTGGATATTGATTCAGGATTTCCTGACGTACCTCCGTTAATGTCATTTTATGTTGCTGTGCATCGGCCGCATTTCGACCGGCAATTTCCACCGGTTGAAAGGTTACCCCCCGTACACATCGCTGTTGTAAGGCGTAATCCAAAATTTCCCCTATTTCATCATCGTTGGTTCCTTTTTCCAGGACGACGACCAAGGTTGTACTTAGATTGAGTGCATTTAATTTGTCTATGGCCTTTTTTCGGATATCCGTAAGATCTTTGCCCCGGAATTTCTCAAGCACCGATGGGCGAAAGGAATCGAACTGGAGATAGATTTCAAATTCAGGCGCATAAGTCGCGAGTTGCTCAGCAAAACCAGGATCATTTGCAATTCTGATCCCATTCGTATTGAGCATGAGATGCTTAATAGGCTTTGTCTTCGCAATGTCTAAAATCTTAAAAAAATCAGGATGTATGGTTGGCTCTCCACCGCTGATCTGAACCACATCCGGTTCACCTTCACTTTCGACGATTTTGTCAAACATCCGTTCAATTTCTTCCAGCGAGCGATGTCGTCCATAATGGGGCGATGACATGGCATAACAGGTTGGACAGGTCAAATTACAGCGGTCGGTCACTTCGATAATAGAAAGGCAACTGTGCTGTTCATGATCGACGCATAAGCCACAATCATAGGGACAGCCATAATGTACTTCATTATCAAATTTCAAAGGTGTTTCTGAGGCTTTATTATAATTCCGAATGTTCTTATAATAGTCAACATCAGTTGCAATCAGTGTTTTAAAAAAGCCATGATCAGGACAGTTTTTTGTCATAAATACCTGCTCATCCTCGATAATAATCTTGGCACCAACACGCGAAAGGCATGTTGGACATAGGCTGATGGTGTAATCATAGTATGTATAGTTTCTAACTGGCATAAAGCTGATCTCTAGTTCATAAAGGTAAGTCCACAGGCAAGTCCCCCTGCCAACATTGCTCCAATTCCGCCCAACAATACTTTAAGCCAGGGATTGACATTGAATTTTGATTCTTTATTTCCAGCTTTAATAATCGAGCCGATAATAATAACCAAAAGTGCAATACCAATCACAATAGCACCTATAGTAAGTAGAAAAAGTCCCAACATCGCGGTACTTTCCGATCCAAATGACCCCTCAAGCAAATACATAATTTCTATTTTTTGATTAAACGTTCATTTTTTAATAAATAAATATAATAAATTATCACCACGATGCAGGTAATTTGTATGGTACTTAGCCCCAAAAGTATAATTGCCCGTGGCTTAATAAAGTCCAACAGGAAACGAAAACTAAAATAACTAAGCATAAAAAGCTGAAACAACACGCCATTTCGATAATTGTATCGCCGTTTAAAAAGTTGGAGTCCCACAAATAACAGCAGTAAAAATGCGATTTCATACAGCGCTACCGGATGCCGTTTATAGGCATCCCCCAGATACATCCCCAATGGAGACGTTGTGGGTAAACCATAGGTCTGCTCGAATACACCCGTATAAAAACAACCTACCCTACCAATGGAAATTGCACTAATCAAGGGAAAGACCATCCGATCACCGGTACTTTCTTTTTTACCCATGATCTTTTTCATCCCTTCCACGGCAACCAAACCTCCCGCCAAACCACCGATTATCGTATTGTTCACCCAGACGTAAGCCCATTTATGTGTCGCATTGAGCAATTCAGCCGGGCGTTCGAGAGAACCGATGACATGTGAGCCAATTAAAGCCCCTAGACCGGCAGCAATAACAATAAGAAGAGAATTGGTATGCCCTAAACTTTCCTGATCCTTCCATTTGAGCAACTGATAATAACGCATACCAATAAACATCCCCAATCCTTCCATAAAAGGATGTAAGAGAAATGTTTTCCCAAACAAATCGATCGTAACCGGAAATTCAATCGCCATAAGCATAAACAAGTATACGAAAGACGATCAAGAAAATGATAAACAAAAGTTTCTGCACATAGGACAAAACTCTTAAAACCAAAAAGCCAGTCTGAAGAACAGACTGGCTTTTAAATAAATATTCTAAAAACGGGAGCTTATAGCTGATTGCTATATACAAAGCGTATTTCCTCACGTAGATTATAACGCGACGCCATCACTTCGCCATAAGCACCTGCAGAACGAATGGCAATTAAGTCGCCACGTTTTGAAACCGGAAGTGGTACTTCCTTACCAAAGCAGTCGGACGATTCACAGATTGGCCCAACCACATCGTAGTTAATGGATTCGGCGCTGTCTGTCGCGCTGATATTTTCAATTTTATGATAGGCCTGATACAAGGCCGGGCGCATTAATTCAGTCATTCCAGCATCCAATACCAAGAAATTTTTCTTGACACCATTTTTGACATACAACACGCGGCTTACAAGGCTTCCGCATTGTGCGACCAAAGCCCGCCCCAATTCAAAGTGCACTTCTTGCTGTGCTGTACGCTCCAGGAAGCGGTCGAAAATATCAAAATAAGCTTCAAAATCAGGAATTGTATTTCCATCAGGATTTTTATAATCAATCCCCAATCCGCCACCGACATTCAATACACGGATTTGTGTACCGCGTTCCTCAAACCAGTTTTTCCATTCATTGACCTTCACGCACAGGCTTTTGAATACGGTCATATCCGTAATCTGTGAACCTACGTGAAAATGAAGACCAACCAATTCAATAGATTCACATTTTTTAAGCACGGCTGCACATTTTTCCAAATCGGCATTGGGCACACCAAATTTGTTTTCATCAAGCCCTGTTGTAATATAATGATGGGTGTGTGCATCCACATTTGGGTTGATCCGTAAAGCCACATTTGCTTTTACACCTTTCTTTGAGGCAAGCTCATTGATGACCTCAAGCTCCTGAATGGACTCCACATTAAAAGCAAAAATATTTTGATCGAGCGCATAATTGATTTCCTTATCAGATTTACCAACTCCCGCAAAAGTGACTTTCTTGGAATCAAAGCCACATTCAATGGCTTTCTTTACCTCATTGCCACTCACACAATCCGCACCAAAGCCGATCTCTTGAATCGCCTTCAATAACTCGTCATTAAAATTGGCCTTTAATGCATAGTGAACATGAAATCCCCGTTTGTGGGACGCAGCATGCGCAGCCTCCAGGGTCTTGTTTAACACATTCAGATCATAATAATAAAACGGCGTTTCTTTCTCTGCAAACTTCGCCGCGATACCTGTATTTATCATATAAAAACCTACTTCTTAAAATAAACGATTGTGCAATGAACGTAATGCTTCTGTTTTATGATCTGAATTCAATAGAATCGACACGTTAAAGTCTGAACCACCGTAAGAAATCATACGAACTGGAAGGTGTTTTACAGCGTCAAGTACGCGAGCAGCATAACCATGGCTATTCAAACCGAAATCGCCTACAACGCATACAATGGTCTGATCACCATCTACTGTTACAGAACCAAAATCCTCCACTTCTTTGATAATATCAGCCAAATTGGTTGTATCATCAATGGTCAACGATACCGCCACTTCCGAAGTTGTGATCATATCGATTGGTGTTTTATAACGTTCGAATATTTCAAAAACACGACGTAGGAAACCATAGGCAAGTAGCATACGGGATGAATGGATGTGGATTGCCGTGATACCGTCTTTCGCGGCAATGGCGCGAATACAACCTTTCTGAGCACCGTCCTTACTGATCAATGTCCCTTTCGCATTGGGCTCCATCGTGTTCAACAACCGAACTGGAACGTTATATTTTTGCGCTGGGAATACCGATTGTGGATGTAAAATTTTAGCACCAAAATAAGCCAGCTCCGCAGCTTCATCAAAGCTTAGATGTGCAATCGGTGTTGTTCCTTTGACAACACGAGGATCATTATTGTGCATCCCATCGATGTCCGTCCAGATCTGAACTTCCTCCGCACGGATTGCTGCGCCGATCAATGAAGCCGTATAATCTGAACCACCACGGCGCAAATTATCGATTTCACCAAATGAATTTCGGCAAATAAAACCTTGTGTGATAAATAACGTATTTTCTGGGCTCTGTGCCAAAATATGACTTAGTTTTTCGCCAATGTATTCCACCATAGGCTCATTATCCTCATCAATTTTCATAAAATCCAGTGCTGGTAACAACACGGATTTTATACCGATTTCGTTCAAATAGAAATGCCATAAAGCAGTAGACATCAATTCACCTTGCGCCAGAATAACTTTTTCTTCAATAGGTGTAAATAATTCATTGGCTAAGGTAGAAATCAGATTAAAATGGTAATCGATCAATTCTTTACCATTTTTATAACCTTGTTCAGTGCTGAAAAGTTCTTTAATAAGGTCTTCGTACTTATCCTTATGCTTCTTGACCAAATCTTTAGCTTCGTCCTTCTTACCTGCTGTGTAAGCTTGACCTATTTCAACCAAAGCATTTGTCGTTCCAGCAACTGCGGACAATACGACGATCTGACGTTCAGCAGGGTTTACAATATCCAACAACCCTTTGATACGTGCTGCACTTCCCACGGAAGTACCACCAAATTTTAAAACTTTCATACTGAAGTTACAATTATTAAATTTCTGTGTGCCAATATAGGCAATTCATGAATTTATATTAAAAAAAATGCGGCACAAAATCATGAAAGTTTTGTGCCGCATATCTTATATGTTATGCGGAAGAATTACTTCTTCAAGTTTTCGATCAGTAGACCGGCCAATTCTTCGCCGATTCTTTCTTGAGCTTCATTGGTCGCCGCCCCAATATGTGGCGTCAACGAAATTTTTGGATGTTTTAAGATCTCTTCGCGTGGAGTAGGTTCATTATCGAATACATCTAAACCGGCGAATGCAACTTTACCCGAATCCAATGCTTTCACTAATTCCAATTCATCAATAACGCCGCCTCTCGAGGCATTAACTAAGCCAACACCATCTTTCAATAATGGGAACTCTGCAGCTCCGATAGCTGGTTTATCCAAAAATGGAACGTGTAAAGAGATAAAATCTGAAACTTTAAATAAGTTGTCCATCTCCACTTGTTGAATAGGTACCTCAACTTGGATACCACCTGAAAGTGTTATGGTCAATGTTTTTGGTCCTTCGAACAAATCCGTGTAAACCACATCCATTCCCAGACCAATGGCGATTTTGGCAACTTCGCGACCGATACGACCAAATCCAACGATACCGATCGTCTTACCACGAAGCTCAGTACCAGCTCCATAAGCTTTTTTAAGGGCGCCAAATTTTGTATTACCCTCTACAGGCATTTTTCTATTAGAATCGTATAAGAAACGTACACCATTCAATAGGTGAGCAAAAACCAGCTCAGCAACTGATAAAGAAGATGCTGCAGGGGTATTGACAACAGCAATCCCTTTTGAACGGGCGTAGTCTACATCAATATTATCCATGCCTACTCCACCACGGCCGATAACTTTCAAGTTAGGGCAGCCATCAATCAGGGCCTGACGTACTTTAGTTGCACTACGTACCGTGATTGCATCATAAGCAAGGAGCTTTTCTGGAAGCTCTTCTTGCGGAATATGAGTTGTATCTACACTATGACCTGCATCTTCCAACATTTTCTTTCCTAGTGGATCGATACCGTCATTCGCTAATATTTTCATCTTTATAATTCGTTTTTAAAGGTATCAGTGCCGTTCAACTCATCGGAAGATCCAACCAGGTGAATACGATACGACCTCTATAATTCTTAATCTAACTAATTATCTGTTTGTCAACTGCTAAATTTCAGCAACATGCACACTGCCTTATGCCGTATGCGTGTCCTCAAATTCTTTCATTGCATCAATCAACGCATTTACGCTACTTAATGGTAAAGCATTGTAAATCGAAGCTCTAAATCCACCTACAGAACGGTGACCTTTGATTCCGATCAAATTACGCTCTTTTGCCAAAGCCAAAAATTCAGCTTCCAACTCTGGTGTATCCATTACAAAAGTAACATTCATGCGTGAACGATCTTCAACAGCTGCAGTACCTTTGAACAATGGGTTACGGTCGATTTCATCGTATAAAGCACGAGCTTTGATGATATTCTCTTGCTCCAATACAGAAACACCGCCCTTTGCTTTTAACCAACGAAGGTTTAACATCGAAACAAAGATCGAATATACCGGTGGAGTATTGTACATTGAACCACCATTGATATGCAATTGATAATCCAACATCGACGGAAGAACACGTCCTGATTTACCTAAGATGTCATCTTTAACAATCACAAGTGTAACACCTGCAGGGCCCATATTTTTTTGAGCACCAGCATAGATCAAATCATAGTCAGCAACATTGATCTCACGTGAGAAAATATCAGAAGACATATCAACAACCACTGGCAATGCCGTTTCAGGTTTATCAAAAACCTCAGTACCGTAAATGGTATTGTTAGCTGTATAATGAAAATATGCAGCATCTGTTGGGATGGCATATCCCTTAGGGATGTAGGAATAATTTTTATCAATCGACGAAGCTACAACATCTACTGTACCGAATTTTTTAGCTTCTTTTAATGCTTTTGTAGCCCAGACACCAGTATCCAAATAAGCAGCTTTACCTCCTTCAGGTAAAAGATTCAACGGCGCCATTGCAAATTGCAAACTAGCCCCTCCTTGAAGGAAAAGAATCGAATATCCCTGAGGTACTGCCAATAACTCGCGTACTAGTTGTGTGGCTTCGTCTATCACTGCTTCAAACTCTTTGGAACGGTGAGAGATCTCTAAAATTGATAAACCGGTGTTGTTAAAATCAATTACAGCTTCTGAGGCTTGTTGAAATACTTCCTTTGGCAGAATACATGGACCTGCTCCAAAATTATGTTTCATTGATGTTATAGTTTGTTTGATTGCTATTCTTTAACCCTAGCTAAGCAATCCGTTGTTTAAAAACCAAAGGTAAAATAAAATTATATATTTTTCAACTAATCTGTTTTTTTATTGAAAATTTATAAAATTCTAAATGATTTCAATAAAAAGATCGCACAATAAACACCTAGTTCAATGCAAAAAACATCAAATAAGCAGCACTTTCCAAGCCATATCTACCTGATTATCTTGCAAATACTCCTTAGCCTTGAGTTGAAGATGGGTATTACGGGCGGATTGATCGCCAATAAAGGCATTTAACAATTCGTAAATTTCAGGGAGACTAGTTATATCATCTACCTCATGTGGAGTGGGTAAACGTTCGATCTGAGCCAACTTAATTTTCTCGTTTTCCGTAAAAATATTCGATTCCCTTATAAAAGGAGGAAGCTGATTGTAATCCATAAAAAAGCAGAAATTTTATTCAAATTTCTGCTTAATATCTCAGAAAATAAAATTCTTATATTTTTTCGATAATTCGATCGGCAAATTCACTTGTTTTGACTAATGTAGCATCATCCATTAAATTGTAAAAATCTACGGTCACGGTCTTGGCAATTATGGTTTCGCCCAAGGCCTTAACAATTGCCGCCGCTGCTTCTGTCCATCCAAGGTATTCGAGTAGCATAACACCGCTTAAAATAACCGACGAAGGATTCATGGTATTGGTATTTGCAAAACGAGGTGCTGTACCGTGAGTAGCTTCAAAAACAGCATGCCCTGTTTTAAAATTGATATTAGCTCCCGGTGCGATCCCTATACCGCCAACCATTGCGGCCAGCGCATCAGAAATATAATCACCGTTCAGATTTAAAGTTGCCACAACAGAAAAATCCCGTGGATTAAGTAAGATCTGCTGTAAAAAATTGTCGGCAATAATATCTTTAATCAAAATTTTACCTGAATCCAAGGCGGCTTTTTGTTCCTGATTAGCAACCTCCGCACCTTTTTCTGCTTTCGTTCGCTCCCATTGTCCCCAGGTATACGTTTTGTCGGCAAATTCCGTTTCAGCAACCTCATACCCCCAAATCTTAAAAGCCCCCTCCGTAAATTTCATGATATTTCCTTTGTGAACAATCGTCACTGAAGGTAAATTGTGATGAATAGCATGCTCTATTGCCGCACGGACCAGTCTTTTCGACCCTTCCTCAGAAACCAGCTTGACACCAACTCCTGTCGTGGCCGAGAAATTATAATCAATATTAAGCTCGTCATGCAAGAAATCCTGGAACCTGTTGGCTTCAGCTGTTCCCGCCTGAAACTCTATTCCAGCATAAATATCCTCCGTATTTTCACGAAAAATCACCATATCCACATATTCCGGATGTTTGACTGGCGAAGGTACGCCCACAAACCATTTTGTCGGCCTTTGACATACATAGAGATCCAAATCCTTACGCAAAGCAACATTCAAAGAACGGATTCCGCCACCTACTGGCGTGGTTAGTGGCCCTTTAATTCCAACGAGGTATTCTTTTAGTACATTTAGGGTATCTTTTGGTAGCCATTCGCCTGTTTCGTTAAAAGCTTTTTCACCTGCCAGCACCTCCTTCCATGTTATTTTCCGTTTTCCATCATACGCTTTCTCCACCGCTTGATCAAAAACACGCACTGCCGCATGCCAAAGATCGGGACCAATACCGTCGCCGATAATAAAAGGAATTGTTGGAAAATCTGGAACCTGTAAAGTTCCTTCACTTGACATTGTAATCTTATTTGACATAACCTTCAATTTTAACGGACAATTACTATCCCTTATTAAACATATTTCCGATCTCTTTGCTAATTTTTCTAAAGATTGGAGCTGCTTCGACATCTTCATACTCGTCGATGTGTGCATTTTCCACTCTACTAGGAAACACTAAAACAAGATTTTCGTTTGCATAAATACGATCTAATTTCTTTGCTACCCCATCCAGAGAATCACGATAGGAAACTTCTCCATTTCTGGCCGAAACAAAAATAAACATCGCATCTTCTTCCTTAAACGCTTTAAGGCCCTGCAAATTGTCCCAGGCATCGTAATGTTCAAAGGTAACAGGAACAGAATTTTTCAGCTCAACAAGATGTTCTTTAATGGCAGCAGCAGAGCGTTCATCGACAACAAATGTTACTGGAACAGATAGCTCCTGTGCCAGTTTAACAACCTTCTCCAGCCAATACTCGAACCCAAATTCTGCCTCGCACATGGGTGGTGCAAAAACGACAATGGATTTATTAGAAATAAAAGGTTTTTTAAAATGACATAACATCACATTAGCCGAGGTTCTGTTTAAGATACTTTCCGTTTTTTCTCCAACAAACTTATCCATAAAATTGGCCGCACTCGGCCAGCCCAAAACAATACAATTGGCAGAAACTTCTTTTGCCGACCGTGCAACCCCGCTAGCAATGTTTAAATCTATTGTAGCACTGATATTAACATTGGTTTCACTACCCGAAGCATATCTGACCATGTTATCCAGGTTCTTCCGTGCTTTGGACATGTTTAATTGAGCCTGCTCATTATCCTTCACAACGGACACGATATTGACTGGATAGGAACATTTCTTACTTTTAATATAGGTTGAAAAATCCAAAATAGGCTCCATATT
The DNA here is from genome assembly GCF_964277905.1 of uncultured Sphingobacterium sp. Taxonomy (NCBI): domain Bacteria; kingdom Pseudomonadati; phylum Bacteroidota; class Sphingobacteriia; order Sphingobacteriales; family Sphingobacteriaceae; genus Sphingobacterium; species uncultured Sphingobacterium sp. The sequence continues at coordinate 228,346 of NZ_CAXYKD010000048.1, read as the reverse complement.
ATCCATGTTAGCGATAGATATCAAGATGTTTTCATCTTTTTCCTTCACCACATCTGTATGTTCTTCGTCCTGTTCACCATCCATAACCACTTTACGCGAGGCATTCCCTGTAACCACTGTAGCGACAATACAGGTAACCAAAATCAACAGAATCGTACCATTAAGCACATTCTCATCGATAATACCGTTCTTATGTCCAACCATGATTACAGCTAGTGTTGCAGCAGCATGAGCACTACTTAAACCAAATATCAGATTGCGCTGACCACGGCTATATTTAAAAACGAGCTGCGTCAACCATGCGGCCACATATTTACCGACGATAGCCACAACGGTCAGTGTTCCAGCAATAATAAGTGCCTGCGGCCCCTTCAAAATCACGCTGACATCGACAATCATCCCCACAGATATCAAGAAGAAAGGAATAAAAATCGCATTGCCGATAAACTCAATTCGGTTCATCAAAGCGGAAGAGTGTGGTATCAGTTTGTTGAGAGCCAGACCGGCAACGAAAGCCCCAATAATAGGCTCAAGGCCGGCAATTTCCGCTAAAAATGCAGCAAAAAACACGACAGAGAGCACGAAGATATAATTAGATGTCTTCTCACTCCCCAAGCGTTCAAAAAACCATTTTGCAATCCTTGGAATAACACCAAACATGATAAACAGGAAAATAGCAAAGGAAATCGTCAGGGTAATCCAAAATTCATTGCCAATATTTCCCTGAGAAACGCCAGTAATCACCGCAAGAATAATCAGCACGGCCGTATCCGTCAGGATTGTTCCACCTATCGTGATCGCAACAGCCTCCATTTTAGAAATACCATAGCTATTTACGATGGGATAAGAAACCAGCGTATGGGTAGCAAACATGCTTGATATCAACAAACTCGGTAAAACACCGTAGCCCAGTAAAAAATGACAAACAGGATAGCCAATACTGATCGGAACAATAAATGTTAAAAAGCCAAAAAGTAAACTCTTATTCTTGGTCTTTTTAAACTCATTCATATCCAACTCCAAACCGGCAATAAACATGATATAGAGCAGGCCTATTGTTGAAAACAGTGTGATAGCCGAGTTTTTTTCCAACCAGTTGAGTCCATGTGGTCCAATAATAACACCAGATATAATCAATCCAATAATACCCGGAACCTTAATCGGTCGCAGTACGATCGGTGATAACAGGATAATAAAAAGTACCAGCGAAAATATAAGTACAGGATTTTGTAAAGGCGCTTCGAAAGCGTGGGAAATATGCTCAAAAGTTTTATTCATAAGTGCTTGTATACTAGCCGTAATATGTATATACTTATTTTTCTATACAGCTCGAAAAATAGTTAACAGCACTAAAAATACGATTTTTTCAAGAAAGCGAAGCCTAAAAGTAGTGTTACTTAAAAGAAATGGCTTTGATCGGACTAATCTTGGTAATTAGCATTGACGGAATAAATAATGAGATCATTCCGATAAACACGACAGCCAAATTGACCAAAATCACATCAGACCATTGAAGTTGAACGGCCACATAGGAGATATAGTAGGTCTTCTCATCCAATTTAAAGAAATGGGTAAAATCCTGAAAAAAGTAAAAACCTAAGCCAATAAGATTACCGATTAATAATCCCAGACCGATGAGGTACAAGGCACTGTACATGAAGACGCGGCGAATTCCGGCATTGTGGTACCCCAATGCCTTTAAGATACCGATCATTGAAGTCCGCTCAAGAATGGTGATCAGCAAGGCGGAGATCATATTGATAATAGCAACGACCGTCATCAGTATGAAAATGATTTTGGTGTTCATGTCAAGCAATTCCAGCCACTGAAAAATATCAGGGACCTGATCCTTGATATTGATTGCCTGCATATCGATAGGCAACAGATCTTCAACCTTGTTCGTTGTCTGTTCGAGCTGACTAAAATCTTTAATCCGAATCTCATAGCCCCCTACTTCATGATCATCGAGGTTGCTCAGTTTACGAATGACATTGAGAGACCCGATCACATAGACCTTATCTAATTCTTCGGAGCCTGTATTAAAAATGCCCTTAATGACAAATTTACGTTTACGTATAGGATCCTGCACGAAATACATAATAAAATCGTCACCGACTTTTAGGAGCAGTCGATCTGCGAGATACTTGGACACCAAAATCTGATTATCCGCATTATCCGATTTAAAGTTTATCATGCTCCCTTCCACCAGCATACGCTGAAAGGGCTGCTGATTATACAAGGAATCGATACCTTTGAGAACCACTCCTTCAACTTCATCGTTGACATTAATGATGCCGGCTTTAGTCGCAAAGGAACTAATTGAGTTGACTTGGGGAATCGCTAATATGGACTTGCGGACCTCCGGTGTAAGTGTTATGGGTGAATTCTCGTAAGACTTATTCAGGTCGTAACGTAAAACCAATACATCGGCAAAAAAACTCCGTTGCTTGCTGATAATCTCTCCCTTAAATCCACGCAATACCGCAATAGATATGATAATCGCTGCAATAGCAAGAGCAATTGCACCAATAGTCACCCGAACGATCAATTTTGAGAACGTTCTTTTTCCAGAAAATGCGATCCGATTTGCTAAAAAATAAGGAAAATTCAAGCTTTCAATATATTTATGTAACTTCGCAAAGTTATAAAAATTTGTTATTTACAAAACTGAAATGACAAATAATTAGGCGTTTTTCAGTAGGCTATTCAACAAGGAGGCCCCTGTACTGGTTTAAAGAGTTTTATAAAAATTACAAGTATTATGCGTATTATTTTCATGGGTACTCCCGATTTTGCTGTAGCTTCACTTGAAGCACTGATTCAGTCTGGCGAACAAGTTGTCGCTGTGGTTACGGTACCGGACAAACCTGCAGGACGTGGACAAAAAATACATGAATCTGCTGTGAAAATATTTGCTACGCAACATAATATCCCAGTTCTTCAACCAGTGAAACTCCGTGATGAGGCATTTTTAGATGAACTGAAAAGTTTTCAGGCGGACCTACAGGTTGTGGTAGCATTCCGCATGCTTCCTGAGATCGTCTGGAATATGCCTAAATTTGGAACAATCAATGTCCACGCCTCACTCCTTCCACAATACCGGGGGGCAGCACCGATAAATCATGCAATCATCAATGGAGAGAAAGAATCGGGCGTAACGACATTTTTACTGCAGCACGAAATCGACACGGGAAACATCTTATTGTCGAAAAAAGTTGCCATCAAAGAAACAGACAACGCCGGTGATCTTCACGATAACCTCATGGTTGCCGGAGCAGAAACTCTCCTGCAAACCATTCAGCAATTAAAGGCTGGAGCCTTACAGCCCAAACCTCAAGACGTCCTTCTCACAACGGATCCGCTCAAACATGCGCCAAAAATTTTCAAAGAAGACTGTAAAATAAACTGGGATCAGCCCACTGCACAAGTGTATAACTTCATTCGCGGTTTAAGCCCCTATCCAGCGGCATTTACCCTCTTAAATGATAAGGTCCTAAAAATCTATAGCACAGAAAAAGAACTTGTCAATACAGCTACAATACCGGGAACCATAGAAACTGACAAGAAAAGTTTCTTAAAAATTGCGGCGCAAGACGGCTATATTGTCATTTCTGACCTTCAACTCGAAGGGAAGAAAAGAATGAATGTACTCGATTTTTTAAAAGGTTATCGATTTTAGCCTTTTTCATCACCACCATCATAATATTGCAGCAGATCACCAGGCTGACAGTCTAGCGCTTTGCATATCGCTTCAAGGGTATCTAATCGCAATGCCTTCGCCTTTTGATTCTTGATGATTGAAAGATTGGAAAGGGTAATTCCGACATTGTCACTCAATTGGTTAAGCGACATTTTTTTCTCTTTCATTATTTTATCCAAGTGAATTAAGATTGGCATAATATAATTTTTATTCTTTTAAATTTATTTAATGTCACTAATAAAACAAAAGATCCATCTTTTTGTTTTATCATAAAATTATCATTTTAAAATAAATTTGAGGAATGCATATTGCATAATAAATCAGCTACCGTCGAGTTAAATTGTCTAGAATAAGAAAAAAAATTTAAACCCTTTAGCACTTTAAATATCAAACAGTTGAATATTACAGCAACAGATAAGAAGAAAAAAAATATTAAAATGGAATAGTTTTTGATGATTAAAAATTGAAACTCAAAAAAACCTAACTCATTAAATATGAGTGGCTAGATAATCAATTTTCCATTAATAATTCAAAAATTTTTCGTATTTTCGCAAACATTTCTTAGAGAGGAGAATTAATAAAAATTAATGAGACAGCTCAAAATTACACAATCTATCACCAATCGTGAGTCACAGTCTTTGGACAAATACTTACACGAAATTGGTAAAGTAGACTTAATTACAGCAGAAGAAGAAGTAGAATTAGCACAGCGTATCCGCGAAGGCGATCAAGTTGCCTTGGAAAAATTGACTAAAACCAACCTTCGTTTCGTAGTATCAGTAGCAAAACAATATCAAAATCAAGGTTTAACCTTAGGTGATTTAATCAATGAAGGTAACCTGGGCTTAATTAAAGCAGCTAAACGTTTTGACGAGACAAAGGGGTTTAAATTCATTTCTTATGCCGTTTGGTGGATTCGCCAATCTATTCTTCAAGCAATTGCTGAACAATCGCGTATCGTACGTCTGCCATTGAACCAAGTCGGTTCATTGAGCAAAATCAGTAAGGCTTTCTCAAAACTAGAACAAGAATACGAACGGGAACCATCTCCAGAAGAATTGGCGGATATCCTTGAAACCACAGTAGACAAGGTTTCGGATACCCTAAGCAACTCTGGCCGTCACGTATCTATGGACGCTCCCTTTGTTCAAGGTGAAGAAAACACACTTTTGGACGTTTTGGAGAACCATGATCCAGACACAGACAGTTCTTTGATTGATGAATCTCTATCAGAAGAAATCAAACGATCATTGGCAACATTGACAGAAAGAGAACGTGAAATTATCGTACTTTTCTTTGGCTTAGGTTCCAATCACCAATTGTCGTTAGAGGAAATCGGAGAGAAATTCAATTTGACACGTGAACGTGTTCGTCAGATCAAAGATAAAGCTCTTCAGCGTTTGAGACACACTTCAAGAAGCAAAATCTTAAAATCCTATTTGGGTTAACAAGAGATACTTATTAGACATTTTGGCAATCCCAATCAGAAATGGTTGGGATTTTTTTGTCCATAATTTCTTGTCCAATAAAAAAAGGGTTGCCTACTGAGCAGGCAACCCTTTTTTTTATTTTCCAAGACTCCTGTTATTTAGAATCCGGCATCAAGATAAATTCAAAAAGTCGATCTCTTTTCAAATATTTCCCGGCAACGTCCTGCACTGACTTTGAAGTTACCTTCTTCAAATTGTCTATTCTTCGTGTATATCGCGTAAGATCAAGATCATTCTGATATGAACTTGATATGTAATTCAGCCAATAGCCATTTTCACGAAGATTTAACTCATTTTGTCGCTGTTGTTCTGCTAGGAACTTCTCAATATCTCCATTTTCGGGGCCCTGTTCCTGAATCTTTTTTACCTCATCCAATGCCGAAGCGATTAAAGCATCAGCCTTATCTACTGCGGAACCAAAACCAATGGAGAAAGCATAGCGCGCTTTTGGCAGCTTACTAAAACTTGCCCGAGCGCCCACTCCATAAACACCACCTTCTTTTTCACGGAGTCTTTCAAGCAATTTGATCGTCAAAACACTCTCCAAGGCTTCCATATTAACATTTTCAGTTTCATTATAGGTATAGTCCCCATAGTAGGCCAATTGCGTACTTGCCTTTTCTTCTTTTCCCTTATGAACAACCACGCGCTCTCCCTTGCTCGGCTCCAGAATATTTAAATCCTTATAGCTCTCCCCTCTTTTAAGGGCCGGCAATGAGGCAAGATAGGTTTCTAAATAAGGCTTGATCTGATTTTCGTCAAATGACCCCACAATTGTAAACACAAAATCCGAAGCATCCGCAAATCGTTCTTTGTAGATTGCCAAAGCACGCTCCCGATCAATTTTATTGATCGTTTCTACCGTTGGGTTTTGCCGACGGACATTGTTGCCATAAAGCACTTCTTTCACTTTATCCGAGAATACATTATTTGGATTGCTCAATCTATTTTCCAAAGATCCTTTTGCCCGGGTCATGGTACTCTGGAAAATATCCTCGTCCAAGCGAGGTTCGGTAAAATAACCATAAATCAATTCAAAAGCATTCTTCAATCCTTCTTTATCTGTGCTACCTGAGATACCTTCGTAGCGTTCAGAAATGTACGGAGAGATGGAAACATCTTTTCCCGAAAGATACTTCGTAAGCTCAACGTTGTTCATTTGTCCAACGCCGCTTGCATCAATTAAAGAGGATGCATTAGAGGCCGAAAAGTAATCTGCATCGTTATAGCCAGATGTTCCACCTGGACTATACGCCATAATCTGTATCTCATCATTTTTAAAGTCCGTAGGCTTTAAGATCACTTTAACACCATTGCTTAAGGTCAATTCCTTCGCTTGAACAGCGTCAATATTTCTTGACGATACAACAGCGCCTTTCACCGGTTCTTTTGAAAGCAAGGGAAGATTGGAAACTTTATCTTCATAAGCTGTCACAGGAGTCTCTTCAACTGCTTTTACCCAGCTCATTACGGTAGACTCAGCCGGTAGGTTGGCCTTATCCTTCTCTGGCCCCATAACCAAAACATCGCGGTTCAGATCGGTATAATATTTTTTCACCAAGCCATTTACTTCTGACAGCTTCAACGTTGGTAACAGCTGTTTAGTCAAACGATAAGCGTTTTCATTACTTAAAGCGGGTTCATCATCAATAAAATAATTTAGATAACGATTGACGTAACTATCCGATTTCTTTTTATCACGCTCGATAAAAGACATCTCGTTACCTTTTTTCATATCTGCGATGGCACGATCCAACTCCGTCTGTGTAAAACCGTATTTTTGAATACGCTCAAATTCTGTTAGCATCGCCTTAAATCCGGATTCCAACTCGCCCGGTTTTGGGACCACCAGCAATGAAAAAGTATTGAGGTTAGCAACAAAATCGCTGATACTTCCACCTGCCTGCATAAAAGGAGGATTCGGTTGCTGCATCAATTCAGAAAAACGACCTGCGATCATCTGATTGAAAACACTCTTCAACAGCTCGTTTCTATAATCTCCTACAGTGGAAACTTTTTCTTTTTCACTTTTAATCAAAATCTGCGCGACGGTATAAGGCAGTTCCGGATCTGAAATTGCCAAGAACTGGTTCTTGTTTAACAAATCAACACGATATTTTTTACGCTCCAATGCTTTTTTGGGCATTTTCATATCGGAAAACAAAACTTTCACCCTTTCTTCCATTTCCTTAGGATCAATATCCCCAACAATGATTAGAGCCTGTAAATCTGGGCGATACCAGTCCTGGTGGAATTTGCGTATTTCTGTATAAGGAAATGTTTTCAGGATCTGTTCAGTTCCGATAGGCAAACGTTTGGAGTAAAGGGATCCATTGAGCAACATCGGAAAGTATTGATCCTGTAAACGCTGCTGCACTCCTCTTCCACCACGTTTTTCTTCGAGGATAACGCCCCGCTCTTTATCAATTTCTTCGCCATCCAACAAAGCATCCTGAGCCCAGTCGCGCATCACCTGCAAACCATTTTTTAAAAGTTCAGGATCGTCAGAAGGAATTGGTAGCTGATAAACTGTCTGATCAAAGCTCGTATAGGCATTCAGATCCGAGCCAAATCGAACTCCTGCCTTTTGCAAGTAGTTAACCAATTCATTCTTTGGAAAATGCTTCAGGCCATTGAAGTTCATATGCTCTAAAAAATGTGCTAAACCAAGCTGTTTTTCATTTTCCAGAATAGAGCCGGCCTTCATGCCCAAATACATGGTGACACGCCCCTTAGGCTCGCTATTTTTACGAATGAAGTATGTAAATCCATTTTTCAGCTTCCCCGTGATGACTTCGTTGTCGAAGGGTAATTTTTGATTCAGGGCCAAACTATCTTGGGATAGAATCGCCCGTGCTTCCGCGGTTAACGTAGTTGGCTTTTTTGCTTCTGCTATATAGAATGTAGCAGGTAACAGAAAAGCTAATGCAAGTGGTTTAATGAATTTCATACAAAAAAATGTCTTTTTTTTAGTCAGTTATTTTTGCTAATTGTTTTATATTAGGGTAAACGGAACTGGAGATCAATTGTCCCGATAAATAGTAAAATACAGATCAATACTTTTTTCATTATCCAAGGAGGAATCGGGTCCCTCCATTAGGGAACGTCTCTTTGTGTTACTTATAATCTGTAAAAATTCCACCTAAAAATACAGAATAACTTTCGAAAAGAACAACAGTTAATTGTAATTTTGTTGCAAATGGATTTTGAAAACTGGAGTGATATAAAAAAGGAATTCGAACAATTCTTAAAGTTCGAAAGAGGCTTGAGCATTAATTCAATTGATGCTTACTTAAATGATGTATCCAAATTTCAGATCTACTGTGAAGACAATCATTTGGTTTTAAATACCGTAACGAGAAAGAATATACAGGAGTTTTTGGCTTGGTTGCAGGAATTTAATATTTCGCCCTTCACACAATCCAGGTTAATATCTGGCCTTAAGACATTCTTTAGCTTTTTGATGATCGAGCATGAATTCGTCAACAATCCGACCGATCTCCTTCAGGCGCCACGCTTGGCACGCAAGCTGCCCAGCGTTTTGAGCATTCAGGAGATCGACCAATTAATCTCGGCAATCGATCTTTCTTCACCCGAAGGTGAACGTAATAAAACGATCATCGAAATCTTATACGGATGTGGTCTCCGTGTTTCCGAACTTGTCACCCTCAAAATATCAAACCTTTTTTTAGATGTAGAATTTATCAAAGTTGAGGGCAAGGGAAGCAAAGAACGCCTAATTCCAATTGGCCAACACGCCATTAAACACCTTCGCATCTACTTAGAAACGGTTAGACCTCATATCAAGATTAAGGCCGGAAATGAAGATATTGTATTCCTCAACAGAAGAGGCGCCGCATTATCGCGGGTTATGATCTTCTTGATCATTAAGGAACTTGCCTCAAAAATCGGGTTACAAAAAACCATCAGCCCACATACCTTTAGACATAGCTTTGCATCACACCTGGTGGAAGGCGGTGCCGACTTAAGAGCTGTACAAGATATGCTCGGTCATGAAAGTATTACCACGACCGAAATATACACACACATCGATAGGGACTACCTTCATTCCATTATTACGCAATATCACCCCAGATCTTAACTATATCGATTTCTCCTGCTTGGACATTCGAATAAGATGCGCCAAATTTTTCACCACACGATCGTGTTTCAAAACGAATGGATTGTTTTTATCCCACACGTATCCCGCTAATATTGCACAAATGCTACGTTTCACCTCCGGGTTTTCGGGTTGATGATAAAATAACTCCTGCAGATTGCCTGTATACCATTCCTGTATATATGTTGTAAAAACTGCAATCCCATCTTTCATATAGTCTTCAAATTCTGACTGCCAATCCACTGTTTCACCCTCGATCTGCCTTAAAGCTAACTTCGCCGCCAAAATACCAGATTCTGTAGCGAAACACACACCGGAAGAAAAAACAGGATCCAGGAATTCGGAACTATTACCGGTTAAGGCATACCCTGGCCCATACATTTTGCTCACCGCAGTAGAATAATTACTCAATTTACGGGGTTCAAAAACAAAAGGGACATCACCAAACCGCTTAACATAGTAATCGGACAGTTGAATAGCCTTATTTAGCGCTGTAGTCGTATCTTCGCCCAGACTTTCGATGAACGAAGTTGGCCCCACAATCCCAACAGAAGTATTGCCATTGGAAAATGGAATTACCCACAACCAAACCTGCGTTTCCAATATATCAAAAGAAATCAGACTACCTTCTTGCCCTAGCGGTCGATTAACGTCATTGACATGGCTGAATATCGCCGAATGAGGGCTTAAACGTGAGGGTTCGTCCAAATTTAGCATGCGAGGCAAAACTCGACCATAACCCGAACAATCAATCAGAAAGTTTGCCTCTATTTTTGTTTCAACACCTTGGCTATCGCATACCGTAGTGATCGATTTTGCACCATCAAATTGTACGTCAGTTACTTCTGTACCGAAGGAAAGATCTACCCCTTTACGCATAAGCTCATTCGCCATTTCCTGATCAAAATCAGCTCTCGGTATCTGCCAGGTCCAATCCCAACCTTCGGAAAATTTATCTGAAAAATCGAAAATACAGACTTCTTTCCCGCGTATAAACCGCGCTCCAAATTTCTTTTCGAAACCTTGTGCATCCAACGCATCAAACAGCCCAGCTTCATCAAAATGATCCATCACGCGCGGTATCAGACTCTCTCCTACCACGATTCTCGGAAACTGGCTTTTTTCGACAACCTTTACCCTTGCCCCCTGTTTTTGTAAATACCCAGCAGCAACCGAACCGGAAGGTCCCGCCCCGATGATCAAAATGTCAACCTGTTCAACGTTCATTATACGCTTTGATTAAAAGAAAAAAATATTAATTTCGTGCCTGATTAATAATTGCCAAATCTATTCACAAAAAATAAAATAAAAAAAACAATTTCGAGAGTTTTTTAAAATTGCTATCCCATAAATCATGAGCTTACTCACCAACCATTTAGATTTAAAACAGTTTATCCAAATAACCTACGGAAACGAAAAATTGGATATCGATGACGATATTTGGGAAAAAGTAGATGCTAGCCACAATTTTCTTCAGAAATTTGCTGAAAACAAAGTAATTTATGGTGTCAATACCGGTTTTGGCCCCATGGCTCAATATCGGATTAAAGACGAAGACCGCACTAAACTTCAATACAACCTAATTCGCAGCCATGCCTCAGGAACAGGACGACTTCTTGATCCGCTTCAGGTAAAAAGCACTATTTTAGCACGCTTAAATACATTAACTCTCGGTTATTCAGGAGTCCATAAATCCACCATTGCTTTGATGAAAGAATTGATCAACCGCGATATTTATCCAGTTATTTTTGCACACGGTGGTGTCGGTGCCAGTGGTGATCTCGTACAGCTTGCACATTTGGCCCTGGTATTAATTGGTGAGGGTGAGGTAATGTATAAAAACGAACGAATTCCAACCCAACAAGCTTTTGATGCTGAAGGTCTTGCCCCTATTCAGATTGTTCTACGTGAGGGCTTGGCACTGATCAATGGCACTTCGGTCATGACAGGGATTGGCATACTAAACTGGAACCATGCGCAAAAGGCCTTATCTTGGTCCATCAAAGCAGCCTGTGCAATCAATGAAATCGTTCAAGCTTATGACGATCATTTTTCGGAAGCGTTAAATCAAAGCAAAAAGCATCCTGGACAACAAGCTATTGCCAAAAAGATGCGCGGTCACCTTGCAAGCAGTAAGTTGATTCGAAAACGCGAAGACCACCTCTATACTGGTGAAAATCAAGAAGATATTTTCAAAGACAAAGTACAGGAATATTATTCCGTCCGTTGTGTTCCGCAAATATTGGGTCCGGTTTCGGATACCATTAACAATGTGGGCACAGTGCTTGAGCATGAACTAAATTCAGCCAACGACAATCCCATCATTGATCTAAACGATCAACATGTGTATCATGGCGGCAATTTTCATGGCGACTATATTTCACTGGAAATGGATAAACTTAAATTGGTTATGACCAAGATGACAATGCTTGCGGAAAGACAATTGAATTATTTACTCAACAGCAAGATCAATGAGATTTTCCCGCCTTTCGTAAATTTAGGCACATTAGGACTAAATTTTGGCATGCAAGGTGTCCAATTTACGGCAACATCCACAACAGCGGAATCCCAAGCGCTAAGCACTTCGCTCTACATCCATAGCATTCCCAACAATAATGACAACCAAGATATTGTCAGTATGGGTACGAATGCAGCAATGTCATGCAGTCAGGTCATCGAAAATTCCTTTGAAGTGCTGGCGATAGAATTTATTACTTTAGCACAGGCAATTGACCATTTAGGTTGTCAGGAAAAATTAGCAAAAGAAACACTATCTTGGTATATGGACCTGCGTAATTTGTTTCCGGCCTTTGCCGAGGATCAAGTGATGTATCCGATTATTAAAAAAGTAAAAGAATACTTAATCAATAAAAATCATGATTAAAAGGCTCACATTCGGCGGATTATTTATACTATCATGCACCTTCGCATCTGCGCAACAATTGTCGCGGGTACAAGAAAAGGGACTTGTCGGATTTATCAATAAAGATGGATCGTTTCAGATTACACCTCAATTCAAAAATGCTCAAGATCAATCCGAAGGAAAGATTGCTGTTTATGATGGCAGCAGGTGGGGATTTGTAGATAAAGATGCGAACTATATTATTCAACCTCAATACGTCAATGCCAAATCCTTCAGTCAGGGAATGGCGATGGTGAAATCTGCAAGCGGTTGGCTTTACATTGATTCTCTCGGGCAGGAACTGAAGTCGATCTCTAGCAAGCGGGTTTATGAATTCAATGATGGTGTTGCTTTTTATCGTGATGCGACCAATTTAGTCGGTCTCATCAACAACAAACAAGAGGTTGTGCTTCCACCAACTTATGATGTCATCCGTCCATTTAAGGATGGCTACGCTAAAGTCGCCAAAAATAAAAAATGGGGTGTCATTGACAATCAGGGAAAAGAGGTCGTCGCTCCAAATTATGATGATATCGGCGATTTTAATGTTGGATTGGTATGGGCAAAAAAACAGAACAACTGGTTTCTCGTATCTGGTCAAAAAGAAATTGCTCTCCCTGGTATTTCAAAAATTGAAAATATTGAAAACCCCGACTTTGTCCTTGTTCAGCAAGGAAATAAAATCGGTTTTATGGCATCGGATGGCAAATGGGTGATACCTGCAACTTATGATGATGCGCGAAATTTTCAGGAAGGTCTAGCTCCCGTGAAATTAAATGGGAAATGGGGATATATTGATACTACAGGTAAAATGGTCATCCCTACTGCCTATCAGGATGCCCTTTCATTTTCTCCGGAGGGCCTCGCTGCAGTTAAAGACAGTAAATGGGGATTCATCGATAAAAATGCCAAAGTTATCATCCCCTTTCAATATGAGATTACTGCGGCGCTAACGTTTAAGAAACAGGAGAAGGGATTTATCGATGGTTTAGCGCGAGTTAAACTCAATGGCAAATGGGGATTTATTGACACCAAAGGAAACCTTTTAGGAAACAAATGGTTTGATAATGCAGAATTATTTCAAAATTAATATACATATTGTAGGATGAAATGCGCTTTAGTTACAGGTGGATCAAGGGGAATTGGCAGGGCAATTTGTCTTAAACTGGCTCAAGAATTGGGCTATCATGTGTTGATCAACTTTCAGCAGAATGAAACTGCAGCATTAGAAACACTTGCTGCTATAGAAGCAAAGGGCGGTAGTGGTTCGCTTCTAAAATTCGACGTCGCAGATAAATCCGCAGTCGACAAGGCCTTATCTACCTGGGAATCGAGCCATCCCGAAGCTAAGCTTGAAGTTATCGTTAATAACGCCGGGATAGCCAAAGATGGCTTGTTTATGTGGATGCCAGCAGAAGATTGGTCCTCGGTAATCAACACAACCGTCAATGGTTTCTATCATGTTACCCAATTTTTTATACAGAAACTGTTACGCCAGCGTTATGGTCGTATCATCAATATGATTTCCGTATCCGGTGTAAAAGGTACAGCTGGTCAAACCAACTATTCGGCGGCCAAGGCGGCTTTGCTAGGTGCAACTAAAGCGCTGGCTCAGGAGGTTGCCAAACGGAATATCACCGTCAATGCTGTGGCACCTGGATTTATTCACAGTGACATGACTGCCGATATGGACGAAAAGGAACTAAAAAAACTGATTCCGGCCAATAGATTTGGGGAACCTGAGGAAGTCGCAGACCTCGTCACCTTTTTAGCTTCTTCAAAAGCAGGCTATATTACGGGGGAAGTAATTAATATAAATGGAGGAATTTATTCGTAAATCTATGGAGCAAAGAGTAGTGATCACGGGGATGGGAATATATTCCTGCTTGGGGACATCATTGGAAGAAGTAAAAGATTCTCTGCAACAAGGAAAATCAGGGATTATCTTCGATGAAGAACGAAAAACTTTTGGATTTCGTTCCGCATTAACCGGTGCCGTTCCACAACCAAATTTAAAACATGAATTGAACCGCCGTCAGCGAATATCCATTGGTGAAGAAACAGAATATGCGTATTTGGCTACGATGGAAGCCTTAAAAAATGCAGCCATTGACGATGCTTTTCTCGATGAACATGAAATTGGTATTCTCTATGGAAATGATTCGGTCTCCAAAGCCATTATTGAAGCTGTCGATATTGTACGGGAGAAAAAGGATACCAGCCTGATAGGTTCTGGAGCGATTTTTAAATCAATGAACTCCACGGTAACCATGAATCTCTCCACGATATTCCGTTTAAAAGGCATTAACATGACGATATCCGCCGCCTGTGCCTCCGGATCCCATTCTCTAGGGCTTGGATTCAACCTGATTAAAAGTGGCATGCAAGATATGATTATCTGTGGTGGGGCGCAAGAGATCAATAAATATGCCATGGCCAGTTTTGATGGTTTAGGTGTTTTTGGAGATGATACCCTGCCGGCTACAACAGTATCACGTCCCTTTGACAAAGATCGGTCCGGATTGGTACCTTCTGGCGGCGCCGCTACAATAATTATAGAAAGTTATGAATCCGCGGTACGTAGAGGAGCCCCTATCCTAGCGGAAATTGTAGGTTATGGATTTTCATCCAACGGAGGGCATATTTCTACACCAAATGTCGAAGGACCGGCCTTGGCCATGGAACGCGCAATTAAACAAGCTGGCGTTAAACCCTCCGATATTGCCTACATCAACGCACATGCCACATCCACCCCTGTAGGCGATGCCAATGAAGCACAGGCTATCTTGCAGGTATTCGGTGAAAGCCAACCTTTTGTCAGCTCCACAAAATCTATGACAGGCCATGAATGTTGGATGGCCGGCGCCAGTGAGATCATCTATTCCAACATCATGATGTTAAATGGTTTTATGGCTCCAAACATTAATTTTGAAAATCCGGACGAACATTCAGCCAAATTAAATATCGTTAAACAAACCGTATTTAAAGAATTTGACCTATATTTGTCCAATTCTTTTGGCTTTGGGGGAACTAACTCTGCATTAGTCATTAAAAAAATAAACGATTAACTTATAAAAATGATTTCTGAAAAGATTAACGAAATACTTGTTGATGAGTTTGAAGTGGATGTTGATTTAATCCAACCGAATCTAAATTTAAAAGATACATTAAATTTAGACAGTTTGGATTATGTCGATCTTGTCGTTATCATTGAGTCCAATTTTGGTGTCAAATTGGTTGAAGCCGATTTCACAAATATCCAAACCTTCCAAGACTTTTATGACCTCATCAAACGTAAGACAGCTCATAACTAAGTCAATGTTTACCAATGAGTCAGTGGAAAGGACAATCGAAGGGTAGTGTCTTAGGATATCGAATCTTTGTATTCTGTATTCAAAAGCTAGGAATCCGTACAGCTTATCTGCTGCTGGTATTTGTAGCTTTTTATTATTTCCTGACTTCTTGGAGTAGCAACCGGTCGATCTATTATTACCTAAGATATCGACTAAAATATTCACTTCCTTCAACGCTCATTGGATTTTACCGGAGTTACTTTACTTTCGGTCAAATCCTGATCGATAAAACAGCAATAGCTGCGGGTATGCGCAACAGATTTAGCTATGAA
Source organism: uncultured Sphingobacterium sp. (assembly GCF_964277905.1). Classification (NCBI taxonomy): domain Bacteria; kingdom Pseudomonadati; phylum Bacteroidota; class Sphingobacteriia; order Sphingobacteriales; family Sphingobacteriaceae; genus Sphingobacterium; species uncultured Sphingobacterium sp. Next base: position 212,509 of record NZ_CAXYKD010000048.1, on the reverse strand, counting down.
TTTGACGGTATTGCGATTTTAAAATCTGCCTTGGAGAAAAAAAATGGCGGTATCCTGTTATCAGCACATATCGGTAACTTTGAAATCGCCTCTTATTTCCTGGAGGACATCAATATCGAGAATCAGATTAATCTGGTTATTTCGGACCGCGAACATCAAGCCATCAAATCATACTTGGCAAAAGTATCGCGTAAATCGACTGTAAAATTCATCGTTATCCAAGAAGATCTCTCCCACGTATTTGCCATCAATGAAGCACTTACAAACAATGAACTAATTGTCTTTACAGGTGATCGTTATCTAGAAGGCACCAAAACTCTTTCGGCAGATTTACTGGGTAAAAACACACAATTTCCAGCCGGCCCATTTTTAATCGCTTCCAGGCTCAAGGTTCCTGTTATTTTTGTCTATGTTATGAAAGAACCTAAGCTCCACTATCATCTCTATGCCCGCGAAGTGGAAGTGAAACACCGTGACGCTCAGGGCTTACTGCAAACCTATTGTCAGTCGCTAACCTATATGATCAAAAAATATCCAATGCAGTGGTTTAACTTCTACGATTTCTGGAAGGACTATTCCCAATAAACATCCACAGTTCTGTTTACATTATTTATCTGAAGGAACAAAAAAATAACACAGCAGAGGCGCTGTGCTAAAACCGATCAAAAGCAATTTTGCGCTACTTGAAACCTATGATTTTATCTTTTAATTAGTAACTTTGAAGGAACTTTTTTAGACAAATGACAGCTGCCCCATTTCCAATAGTCGATAACATATTTTTACAGAATTTATTACCTCATCGTGCTCCGATGGTTATGATTGACTGCCTGTACGATTTCACCGAAAAGACAGTGGCAGCAGGTTTAACTGTTCAAGAAGATAATATTTTTGTGGAAGATGGTATATTATTGGAAGCAGGTATTATTGAGCACATGGCGCAATCCATTGCTTTACATACTGGTTACAGCTTTTACATCAAACAACAAACTGCACCTATAGGTTATCTCGGTACAATAAAAAGTATTTCAATAGATTCCTTCCCTCAGGTCGGAGAAAAATTGCTGACTAAAGCAACGATTCTACAAGAGTTTATGGGGGTTACACTCGTTTCCGTAGAAAGCTTTGTCGGAGATCGACAGATCGCTCAAGCTGAAATAAAAAGTGTAATAGCTTCTTCATGATTATGGCAAAAAATAAACGAACCGAACAAGTCAATCAGATTACTTGGACAAGTCCCTTACGTATACGTTTCAATGAAGTCGATTCGTTGGGGATAGTTTGGCATGGCCATTACATCAGTTATTTTGAAGATGGCCGAGAATCTTTCGGCATGGAACATGGACTGACCTATCTAGATATTCATGGCCATGGCTATACAACACCGATCGTGAAGAGTACCTGCGAACATAAACTCCCATTAAAATATGGTGACAATGCACGTATTGAAACATCCCTATTGGATACCAAAGCAGCAAAGATTATTTATCGTTACCGCATCCTAAATGACAACAATCAGGTTGTCTGCCTAGGTGAAACGATCCAGGTATTTTTAGATTCTTCAGGAAACTTACAATTGTATACTCCGGATTTTTTTCAGCAATGGAAAAATCGGCTTGATTTTGTCAGCAAATGAAAAAGGTATATTTAGGCCCATACAATTGTATATCCCCCATAGGTAATAATCTGGCAGACACCTGGAATGCCCTTGTTAGCGGCAAATCAGGAATCAAGTTGACCGACTTTGCTGAATTGCATGGAGACGTTTACGCCGCTATTGTTGAAGAAGAACAATTGGATCAGCATTTAAACAAATTGCTGCAGGACACACAGCTCCCCTCCGATGCGGCATTCTCAAAACTAGAAAAGCTCATGATAGCCGCATTAGCACCTCTTGTCAAAGCAGTTATTATTACACAAGAGACTGAATTAATCGTCTCAACAACCAAGGGCAATATCGCGCAATGCGCAGGCGGAGCAAACGATATTGTTGCTGCAAGCCTTCCCGTACTAGCTCAAAGAATAGCCGATTTTTTTGGTTTTAAACGGCCTCCGATAATCATTAGCAATGCCTGTGTATCGGGTCTGCAGGCCATCTCGACCGCTAAACGACTTATACAGATGGATTATTGTAAAGATGCCATTATCGTTGCTGGGGACCTGGTCAGTGAATTTGTCGTTTCAGGATTTAAGTCTTTTCAGGCCCTAAGTAACACGGTATGTAAACCCTATGACGAGTTTAGACAGGGCTTAAATCTCGGCGAAGCCGCGGCAGCAATTCATGTCACCGGCCAAAAATTAACAGATCAAGAATTCTTTATCGCCGGCGAAGCCTCAATCAACGACGCAAATCACATTTCAGGACCATCACGTACAGGCGAAGGACTGAGACTTAGCATCGCATCTGCATTGGCCGAAGCCAAATTAGAACCAAAATCTGTTGATTTTATTTGTGCACATGGAACAGCAACAATTTACAACGATGAAATGGAAGCTGTGGCCATACATCATTCCGGATTAGCCACTAAACCGATCAATAGCTTAAAAGGGTACTTCGGTCATACCTTGGGAACCGCTGGACTCATCGAGAGTATTATTTCTTTGGAATGCTTACGAAATAATTTACTACTCCCCAGTTTAGGCTATCAAAAACAAGGCACTTCATTACCTCTAGCGGTTGTCACTGAGCTATTGGAACAACCCCAACCTCTTATTCGCTGCTTAAAAACAGCATCGGGATTTGCTGGCACAAATACAGCCATATTATTTGAAAGGGAGTTACGATAAGCATGGAACAACACTATCAAATCAGCAGGCATTGCCGAATCGATACAAAAGGCGTATATGTTAATGGTGAACAGATTTCAGCAGCAATATCCTCAGATTTTGCTACTTTTTCAAAAGCATTTTACTATTCACTAGAAACGACTTACCCGAAGTTTTTCAAGATGGATAACCTCAGCAAATTAGCTTGGCTAGGGGCTGAATTACTATTGAAAGAGGAAAAAACAAAGAATATCGGCATTGTCTTGTCGAATAGGCACAGTAGCCTTGATACCGACTTAAAGCACCTTAATACCATCGCAGACAAGGAGCATTACTATCCCAGTCCTGCTATATTTGTATATACCCTGCCCAATGTCTGTATGGGTGAAATTGCGATTAGGCATAACCTGCAAACGGAAAATATCTTTTTTGTTTCAGCGCAATTCGACAGTCAACTTGCAGTAAATTACTGCAATTACCTCTTAAATTCCAGCAGAGTGGAAAAGGTACTATGCGGTTGGGTCGATTATATGGAAGGAAACTATAAATTGGTTTTGTATCTTGTGGAAAAAACAGGCATTGTAGCACATAATTTAAATGTCGTAAGACAACTAACACAATAAAGAATGGAAGAGTTGAAATCGGAATTAAAAACGAAAATCATTGAAGCCTTAAACTTAGAAGAAGTCACTGTAGATGAAATTGAAGATCAGGCACCATTATTTGGAGATGGTCTAGGACTAGACTCTATTGATGCATTGGAGCTGACTGTTTTATTGGATAAGGATTATGGTATTAAAGTTACTGACCCAAAAATCGGAAAGACTATTTTTCAATCCATTGAAACATTGGCAACCTATATTTCAGAAAATAGAACGAAATAAAACATGAAAAATACTATTGCGGTTACTGGAATGGGCATGATTACCGCCATTGGAAATGATGTCGCGCAAAACTATCATTCTTTGCTCCAGAAACAGCATGGTATCAAACCGCTTCAACATATCTCGGGAAAACATCAACATCACACGCTTGTTGGTGAAGTGTCGTTAACGAACGAAGCATTAATTGAAAAATTAGGTACTGAGGTACCCGACTATTGTTCCCGAACCAGCCTACTTGCCGCAATTGCTGCAAAAGAAGCCATGTCTCAGGCTGGTATTACAGCAGCAGTTGATACGCCAATTGTTTTGGGAACTTCGGTTGCGGGAATGGATATTTTTGAACAACATTTCCCGCATTTACAACAGACCGGCACACTCGTACAACGCCGGGATGTTGGGGATTCAAGTGCCATATTGGCCAAAATATTGGGCAGCAATGGTTATGTGACGGCTATTAGTACAGCATGTTCCTCGGCGGCTAATGCCATTGGCTTTGGGGCTCGACTTTTGCGCTCGGGACGCGCAGATCGGGTTTTAGTGGGCGGATCGGATGCCCTGTCAAAATTTACAATCAATGGCTTTGACAGTTTAATGCTCCTGTCCGACCAACTTAATCGCCCCTTTGACAGCAATAGAAAAGGGTTAAACTTAGGTGAAGGTGCAGGTTTTTTAGTACTTGAATCTACAAGATCCTTAAAAAACACAAAGAAACCCATATTAGGTTACCTGAACGCGTTCAGCAACGCCAATGATGCCTTTCATCAAACCTCAACTTCAGATAGCGGTGAAGGTGCCTATCTCGCTATGCAAGAGGCTCTAAAAATGGCAGAGTTGATACCGAGCGAAATTGATTATATCAATGCACACGGAACGGCGACCGAAAATAATGATCGAACAGAAGCAACGGCGATACAGCGATTATTTAACGATACGATACCGCCTTTTAGTTCAACCAAATCATATACTGGACACACATTGGGAGCTTCAGCCGGTATTGAGGCAATATATGCACTACTCGCCATTCAGCATCAACTGGCCTTTGCTAATTTAAGATTTGAAAATACCATGGAACAGCCTGCCTTGCCGCCGCTCGCTGAACACCAACGTATAGACATCCGGCATGTACTCAGCAATTCCTTTGGATTTGGCGGCAATTGTTCAAGCTTAATTTTTTCGCATGCATAAAGTATATATTAATGCCGCAAGCATATGCGTTAACAACCTTAGCCTACCAAATAGTCGAGAAAATTGGATCAAGGTTGATCTGCCTAAAATAGACAGTAAGATCCTATCGCCCAACAGTGCAAGGCGAATGTCCAAAGCTGTAAAAATGGGAATTATATGTGCTATGGAAGCACTGCAACAGATTGATCGCAGTGAGCTGGACGGTATCCTCGTTGGAAGTGGAAAAGGCTGTCTAATAGACTCCGATAAATTCTTACAGTCCATTGTTGTTCAACAAGAAGAGTTTTTATCACCGACTGCATTTATCCAGTCGACGCACAATACCGTTGCCGGTCAAATTGCCCTTTTAATCAAAAATACAGGTTATAATATGACCTATTCACAGGGTCGCGTATCATTTGAATCGACCGTATTTGATGCCTATCTACAACTTGTGCTGAACGAACGGAAAACTTTATTGGTCGGTGCCGTTGACGAGCTTTCAGATATCAGTATCGACATCAGCGAGAGCATAGCCAATACAACAGATCAACCGATAACAACAGGAATCCCGCGGACAGAAGGTGCCGGTTTCTTCATTTTCTCCAATCAAAAGAATCAACATACCCTTGGAGAATTGGTTGACATGGTAATTTATCATCCAACAGAAGAGCTACGACCAGAAAGCCAACTAGCTGCATTTCTTAAAAAAAACAAGCTATCTGCCGAGCAGCTTGACTTGGTTATTTATGGTTCGGCAAAGCCGGAACCCCCATCAGAAATGGAGGCTGAGGCATTCAACGACTTAGCTAAAATAAACTATCAATCGCAGATAGGATACTTTGACACAGATGTTGTGTTTGCATTCGATTTCGCTTTAAAACAATTGAATAATCAAACCTTTCGATCGATGGAGAGTCCAATTGGAAATAAGATCGGTGCTTTTCAACATGTACTGATTTGTAATTTTGGATATCAAAACAGTCTAATGCTGTTATCGAGATGCTAAATTTTAAAAACACAACATACGTGAGTCTTGCCCTTTTTCTGATGACTGTATTCATCTGGAAAAACGATCAACTGTATTCTCCTTTGATTATTGTGCTGATTATGTATGTTGGAATAGTTTCCTGGGGAGCATTTGATCTTCGTCTAAATTTCTTTATGCAATCGACAACAGGCGTAAGAAAAAATGTGCGGCAAGTTGCGATCACTTTTGATGACGGCCCTACACCTTTTACCTTGGAAATACTAGACTTACTGGATCAATATCAAGCAAAAGCTAGTTTTTTTTGTATTGGCACACAGGTCGTCAAGTATCCCATGATAGCGAAGCAAATTATTGAAAGGGGCCATGTAATTGCCAATCATAGCATGAATCATCCCAATAAGATGGGGTTTCTGCCAAGCAGACAAGTTGTTGAAGAGATAAATGAAGCTAATCATGCCATTGAAACGGCAACAGGAAAAAAAGTATTGCTTTACAGGCCTCCATTTGGTGTCAGCAATCCACATATTGCAAAAGCATTGCACGATTGCAAGTTGAAATCCATTGGTTGGAACATCCGCTCCTTGGATACTTTAAATCTAACTGAAGATCAGATTTTTGCACGCATTGCAAAAAAACTAAGTCCCGGCAGTATCATTCTTTTACATGATACATCCGAGAAAACAGTACATATCGTTAAAAGTTTATTAATGGCATTAAAGGTTAACAAATTAGAAGCCGTAAATTTGGAAGATTTCTTAAATCAAAAAGTATATGAAAACTAAGCTCATTCTACTCCTTGTTTCTGTATTTCACATTGCGCTGACCAAAGCACAAGAAACAGCTATGTCAAGCGCTGAAATAACTAGTTTTAAACAAACCGTCGTAGCGGAAGCACAAAAAATAAAAACCTTAAAAACAGATTTTGTCCAATATAAGCACTTGGATTTTCTTTCTAAAGAGATTACGTCCAGTGGATCCATGTTATTGAAAGACCCAAACAAGCTGCTTTGGAAATACAATACACCGATCCAATATGGTATTCTTTTTAAAGACAATAAAGTATTGGTAAATGATCAAGGTAAAAAAAATAAGGTCGACCTTGGCAACAATAAAAAGTTCGAGAAAATCAATAAAATGATTATTGGCAGCATCAGTGGAGATCTCTTTGCTGCCGATGACTTTACGATCACCTTTCACAAAAATCGAAATCAACGCATAGCGAAGCTTTCACCTAAAACAAAAGAGCTATCGGCTTATATTCAAACGATCGTATTGTATTTTAATGATCAACAATCTACAGTTTCGGAAGTCCAGTTGATAGAACCGTCTAAAGATTATACAAAAATAGTTTTCAAAAACAAGCAGATCAACCAACCAATCAGCGATGCGTTATTCAGTTTTTAGTCTGTTACTTTTAGTTCTTCTGACAGGATGTAAGGTTTACTACCCAAATGGTAAACAAAACTATGGTGCAATCGACACTCTCGTTCAAAACCCCTATTTTGCCAGGTTAAATGAAGAGCGCTTATATCGGGCTACAATTCGCTTTTATGGAAAAGAGATGACAGGAATGTTTGTCGCCAAAAGAATCAGTCAGGACGATCATCGGATTGTACTTACCTCTGATCTGGGGAATACCTTATTTGATATAACGATTTCCAAAGACCAACATCTGGTCAATTATGTCATGCAAGATCTCGACAGAAAGATAATCCTCCACACCTTAGTGAGGGATTTCAGAGCTTTAACACAAACAACTTATAGAGCTGACTATCAAAATTTAATAGCCAATCAATTTTTAAGTATCTATAACAGCAAACGATATTTTCTTAAGATAGATGACCAAGGAACCTTAACCAAAATCGAAATGGCATCCAAGTACAAAAGAGCTTTTGAAATTCAATTCAAACCAGATTCTTTGGGGAAACTTGACAGCTTTAATATAAAACATCGTGGTATCAAGCTAAAAATGGATTTTGTAAATATTCCATTTTAAGCGACATGATACATAAGGCTAGATATAAAAAATAAACAAAGCCGTATTTCCGCTATAGTAAGTTCTTCAATTACTTTTATTATGCTCCGCTATTATATTGCATATAAAAGGTAATTTATCTAAGTTTGAAACATGGTTTTAGCAGACTTTTATACGATACACAATAGTCAGGTGCGTGAAGATGGAAAATATTTGATGGAGATAGGTATTCATCCCGATCATCCGATTTTTAACGGGCATTTTCCAGGGCGACCAGTAACACCAGGTGTATGTATGTTACAGATCATAAAAAATATAACCGAAGATTTACTGCAGACAAAACTCCGTATGCGGTCTGCCAAAAACATTCGTTTTTATGCCATTATAGATCCTTCCGTTCATTCCATGCTGACATTGGAATTGGCGGTTCAAGAAACCGAAACCATACAGATCAAGGCCAATTGTTCTTTCGATGATACCCTTGCACTTAAAATGGAACTCAATTTTTGCCGCACTTATCCTGTTGTATAACCATGATCAATTCGCCAAGCTTCAGCCAATCTATTATTCCTACAGCTGTATGTGTACTCATACCCACCTACAACAATGCTAAAACGCTAAAAAGAGTTTTAGATGGGGTTTTGGCCTATACCACACAGGTTATTGTAGTCAATGATGGTTCAACGGATACAACAGCAGAGATTTTAGCAAATTACCCTTCCATTACAGTGCTGCACCTGGAAAAGAATTCAGGTAAGGGCAAAGCTTTACGAATAGGGTTTGATACGGCAAGAAAACAGGGATTTCAGTATGCAATCACCATCGATTCGGATGGGCAACATTTTCCCGATGACATTCCAACTTTTATAGACGCACTCAACCAAAGTGACGGAAATATTTTATTGATTGGTGAGCGCCAAATGGACCAAGCCGGCATACCAAAAAAGAGCAGTTTCGGTAATAAGTTTTCCAATTTTTGGTTTTGGTTTGAAACAGGGATAAAACTTGCTGACACGCAATCAGGATACAGACTCTACCCTCTTGACCGCATACCTAAAAAACTATATACCAACAAATTCGAGCTAGAAATTGAAGTAATTGTACGCTCAGCATGGAAAGACATTGTCGTGAAGAATGTACCGATCAAGATACTTTACGATCCGACAGAGCGAGTTTCGCATTTTAGACCATTTAAGGACTTCACACGAATTAGCATCCTCAACACGTTCTTAGTTTTGATTAGTCTACTCTATATATTTCCAAGAAACGCTTTTCGAAGTTTCAAAAAAAAAAGCTTTAAGGATTTTCTAAAAGAAGATATTCTGGGAACGCACGATTCGAATTTTATTAAATCCATTTCGATTGCATTGGGTGTGTTTATTGGGATTGCCCCTTTATGGGGATTTCAGTCTTTTTTATCAATTTTTCTCGCCTCTGTCTTTAGGCTTAATAAAGGTCTTTGTTTTGCCTTTTCAAATGTCAGTATCCCTCCTATGATCCCATTGATTATTTGGGGATCGATACAAACAGGAAAGTTATTTATATCCAGTGCCAAACCTTTGTTGGATTATAGCCAAATAGATTTTCAAGCTATATCCGAACATTTTTTAGAATATCTACTGGGTAGTCTCGCTTTGGCTTTAGTGACCGCAGTCCTATTTGGACTTTCCTCCTTTACGCTATTGCGGTTTAATCAACGACGTTAATATGCAGCATTATTTTTATCAGCTTTATCTATTTTTCAAGAAGAAACCTTATATCGCCTGGTTAGTTGCCCTGCTCTTTTTGGTCGCAACAGGATATTTCGCAATAAAACTAAAATTTGAAGAAGATATTACGCGGATCATACCTCAAAATGAACGGACAAATGAGGTTGCCAAAATATTGACCCAACTTAAGTTTTCGGATAAAATAAGCGTCATTATTGAACGGGAAAAAGATGCTTCAATTGACGATATGGTTGAAATGGCTAATTCCTTTTCCGATAGCATCGTATCGCTTGCCCCCTACTATCATAGTATACAAGGGCAAATTAGTGACGCGGAAATGGAAAGTACCATGCAGTTTGTATACCAGCATTTGCCGACATTATTGGACGAGAACGATTACAAAACCATAGCAAGCCACCTGCCAAGTGATAGCATAGCGCAGGTAGTTGAAGCCAATTATGCTGCATTAATTTCGCCTACGAGTATCGTTGCAAAATCTTTTATACAACGAGATCCCCTAGGGATTGGCTTTATGGCGCTTAAAAAATTCCAAAAGCTCAGTATTGCTGGCGATTTTCAACTTTACAATGGCTATATTATTACAAAAGATTCAAGCAAGCTGTTATTGTTTATTAATCCCAAATATTCAGGCTCGGAAACAGAACATAATGCGATTTTTGTCGACAGGCTTGACAACATGAAAAGTGCGTTAAACAAGGTCTACCTAAAAAAAACCAAACTAAGCTACTTCGGATCATCTTTGGTTGCTGTCGCCAATGCAAAGCAAATCAAAACAGATATCCAAACGACGATCCTTATTTCGATGAGTTTATTGATGCTTATTTTGATTCTCTTTTACAAGAAAGTGCAAATTCCGGTCATCATCTTTATTCCCTCGCTTTTTGGGGCTTTACTAGCACTCGCATTTCTTTACTTTCTGCGGGGTACAATATCTGCTATTTCAATCTCCATTGCTGCAGTATTAATTGGCATTACCATAGACTATGCGCTGCATATCATGACGCATTTCAAGCAAACTCAGAATATCAAACACCTCTATAAAGAAATCACTAAGCCAATCTTGATGAGTGCGGGCACTACAGCCGTTTCTTTTCTTTGCCTGCTCTTCGTCAATTCGGAGGCCTTAAAAGATTTGGGAATATTTGCGTTCATTGCCATCCTGTTCTCGGGAATATTCTCTTTGATTCTTATCCCGCATATCTATAAACCGAATATAAAAACCTCGGATGATAAAAACCATCTCATCGATCGGATTTCTGCATTCAGTTTTGAACGGAATAAACCCTTACAAATATTTAGCTACCTATTGTTAGTAGTGAGCTTGTTTACTTTTTGGAAAGTCGGGTTCAATAAAGATTTATCTGCACTAAATTTCTTCCCAAAAGAACTGCAAGAAGCCGAATACAAACTTGAAAATTCAGCACAACAACAAAATAAGTCGCTATTTCTGATAAACTATGGTAACAATATCGACCAGGTTCTTTCGGCTAATTCTGTATTGTATAGTAGATTACAACAAGATACAGGTATGATCGCTATCAATTCCATTGGTGAAATTGTTCTATCGAAAAAGGATCAGGAGGCGAAAATTGCCCAGTGGAATTCCTTTTGGACAGATGTCCGTAAAACGGAAATCCGCGAGAATCTTATCCGTTCTAGCGCTGCTTTTGGTTTCAAACCAACTGCTTATCAAGCTTTCTTCTCCCTTTTGGATCAAAAATTTTCGACCGTCAGATGGGATGATTATCAGAAACTCAACAATGGAATATTGAGCGAGTATATCAGTTCCAAAGATGGCTTTTTCACCGCAAATACCATTGTAAAAACGACAGAAGGAAACCGGGAAAAATTGATTAAGCAGTTCAATAATGGCAGTACAGTTGTCATTGATCGTAAAGAAATGAATGAAACCTTTTTGGGACAGCTGGTCAATGACTTCAACACCTTGGTCAATTATAGCTTTGTAGCCATATTTGTTATTCTTTGGTTGTCATTTCGCCGCATCGAACTGACATTGATCAGCATGGTACCTATTGTGTTAACAGGTTTGGTTACGGGGGGCCTCATGGGCCTGTTTCACCTCGAATTTAATATTTTCAGTACCATTGTCTGCACACTTGTATTCAGTCACGGTGTAGACTTTGCCATATTTATGACCGCAGCCCTGCAAAAAGAATACAGTACCGGCAAAGATGAAATGCCTATGTACCGTACGTCTATTCTACTCGCCGTATTAACGACAATTTTAGCCATCGGTGCCTTAATTTTCGCTAAACACCCGGCATTAAGGTCCATTTCAGCAGTTTCCCTACTCGGTGTTACAGCGGCGGTTTTAAACACTTTTGTCCTTTATCCGCTCGTTTTTAGGTTTGTATTTCGCCGCAGGCCTTCCCAAGGCTTATCTCCGCTTAGTTTGCGTCTGCGCTTGATTTCAGCGTTTTCGTTCAGCTACTATATCATCGGAAGTATGCTTTCAGGCCTTCTCTTTAGTTTGGTCTCTAATAGAGCTTGGATGACACGCGTAATGTCTCGTTTTGGAGACTCTGTATTGAAATCCAACCCTTTTGTCAAGAAACAACAATTCAACCCGCACGACGAAGACTTCAAAAAACCCGCGATCATTATAGCCAATCACAATTCGTTATTAGATACACTTCTTATTGGGCGTTTATTGCCAAAGTGCGTATTTGTTACGAACGAATGGGTCTACAAATCACCGGTCTTTGGTCGTGTGGTTAGGCGTGCAGGTTTTTTAATGCTCGACGACGATTTAGAAAAATCGAAAAACATCTTAAAGCAACGTATCGATGCAGGGTATTCGATTGCGATTTTTCCAGAAGGAACGCGATCGGCAACAAATGATGTACAACGGTTCCACAAAGGCACATTCTATATTGCCGAACAGCTGCAGTTGGATATACTCCCTATTTATATACACGGTGCTGCCGACGTTTGTCCAAAAGGAGATTTTGTCATTTATGATGGAACACTCAGTACAGTCATAGGCGAAAGAATTCGACCTACCGACCAACAGTTTGGGGATAATTATTCTGCACGCTGTAAAACGATCAGTCGCTTATTCAAACAACAGTTCGCTGAAATCAGAAAGCAATTTGAGGGTCCGACTTACTTTAGAGAAAAAATAAGCTTAAACTATCGGTATAAAGAAACGGAAATCGAAAAATTAAGCCTTAATGATTTTGACCTTCATCAGGAGTCTTATGCAACCTGGAATAATTTCATTGCAGCAAATGCAAAAATTTTGCATATTGGAAACGATTTTGGTCATATTGATTTTTTGTTGACCATGCAACAGGCACAGCGACATATAGAAAGCTATATCCGTGATCCTGAAAAACGTGCTATTGCGGGCAATACGTATCTAAAGCATAAACGTAAATTGACTTATCTAAATCAGCCGACCGAAACCACATTACGTTTCGATGTACTGATCTGGGGCAGCAACGATGAAAAGGTTGAAATCAGCGATTCGATACATACTATTGTATGTTATGATTTCCTAGAAAAGCCGCATTACATTGGTTTTGAAGAAGTATTTAAAGATCAATACAGTTGCGTATTAAAAAGAAGAACGAATGGATAAAGTCTACGATAGCGTCATCATTGGTTCAGGGCTAGGAGGCCTTGTTACCGCAGTTCTCCTTGCTAAATTTGGACGCAAAGTATGTGTCATTGAAAAAAACAATCAATATGGTGGCAATCTGCAGACTTTTGTGCGAGACAAAGAAATCTTAGACACAGGGGTACATTACATTGGTGGTTTGGGTGAAGGTGAAAACCTGTATAAATATTTTGAGTATCTGGGGATTATGAAGGATCTATCGATCCAACGCATGGGAATCGATGAATATGATCGAATTTCATTTGATGGAAATCCGATCAATTATCCACATGCACAAGGATATGAAAATTTTGTACAACAATTGCTTCATTACTTTCCTGAAGAAAAGCAGGCCTTAACCGTATATTGTGAGAAGATACAGGACATCTGTAATTCATTTCCTATGTATAATCTCCGCAAAAGTTTTGGGTTCAATGAGGCTGTACTCGGTATTTCATTAAAGTCTTTTTTAGACGATTTGACCGATAACGAACTCCTTAAGGCTGTACTCGTCGGTTCGAACTTCCTTTATGTTGCAAAAGCAGAAAGTACCCCACTCTATGTACATGCGCTTACCATAAACTCCTATATTCAGTCCGCTTGGCGTTGTGTAAACGGCGGTAGCCAAATTGCCAAGTTATTGATCCGCCAATTGCGTAAATATGGTGGTGACATCATCAAAAATAAAGAAGTCATTGCTGTAGAAATGGACGATCAGCTGATCAAAGCAGTACGCACCGATGACCAGCAGCTGATTTATGCAAAGGAGTTTGTTTCGAATATCAATCTCCGGCATACCTTTGCCATGCTGCCTGAAAGATTTCAAAAGCAAGCTTATGTCAAGCGTATACAAGGCTTACCGTTGAGCCCTTCGGTTTTTTCCGTTTACATAGTTTGTAAAGAAGGTTATATCCCCTATCAAAATTATAATATTTACCATTATAAAAACATCGCTTCCGTTTGGTATAATCAGGAGCAATCTCCCTTAGTCGTTTCCATGAGCTGTAACGGCGAAAATCAACGCTACTGTAGCACGATGACCGTGATGTGTTATATGACTGCGGACGAAGTGCAACAGTGGAATGAGACTTTCAATCGGTCCATTATCCAGCAGTTAAGTAGCCGTGGTGGAGAGTATGAAGCCTTTAAAGCTGCGAAGGCTGCAGAAATTATCGAAGAACTCCAACACTTGTTTCCGAATATTAAAGCTGCCGCTCAATCTGTTCACACGTCCAGTCCATTAAGCTACCGTGATTTTATCGGGGCCGAGGAAGGTAATATGTATGGCTATTTAAAAGAATACAAGCATCCGTTAAATAGCTTAATTTCCACGAAGACAAAAGTTAAGAACTTGTTTCTGACAGGCCAAAATGTCAAGATGCACGGTGTATTGGGGGTTACAATTACAGCCTTCTCCTGTTGCTTAATGATGCTTGGAAAAGAATTTGAAGATGATCTATTTAAAGAGAATGATGAAAAAGTATTGGTTGGCGATTTGGATAGCATCACTATTTAGCTCTTGTGCGCTAAATGGCGCCCTGAAAGAAAAAGCTAAATTCGAACAGCAGGCGATTCCGACATTAAGGTTGGCCGACTCTACGGACAATTATCTCAGCATAGACAGTAACTTCCTATTTCATAACGCACAAGGTTTATGGGAACTCTACGTCAGCGGTAACCCGATGGAACTTGGATTAAAAACGGGTATACTGACACAATCGCTTTATGCCTACCAAGAAAAGGCTTTCTTTTCTAAAATTCAAGAGTTTATCCCTTCTCAGCGCAAGCAGAAATGGATGATGAAATTGACTAAAGTCTATAATCGAAACATCCATAAATATATCCCGATAGCGTATAGAAAAGAGATTTTTGGATTGTCACGGTATGCTTCTCCCCGCTACGACTCCCTTATGGATCCCTATCAGCGGAATCTTTTTCTTCATGGGGCCCATGACTTGGGCCATGCTTTCCAGGACCTCGCTTTGGTTGGCTGTTCTTCCTTAGCGGCATGGGGACCAAAGTCTGCGGATGGCGAGCTTATTATCGGGCGAAATTTTGACTTTTATGCGGGCGACGATTTTAGTCACAACAAATTAATCACTATTGTGAAACCGGATTCTGGTTATTCATTTCTTTCCGTGGGTTGGGCAGGCATGATTGGTGTCGTCTCCGGCATGAACAGTGCTGGCCTGACAGTTACACTCAATGCAGGAAAATCGTCTATTCCCTGGGCCGCAAAAACGCCTATATCTATTGTTGCCCGAGAAATACTCCAATATGCCCGAAATTTTACGGAAGCCATCGCCATTGCAAAAAAACATCCTATTTTTATTTCAGAATCACTTATGATCGGTTCTGCAGATGAAGACCGTGCCATCTTAATTGAGATGTCGCCACATAAATTTGCTGTTTTTGAATCAGACAATGCAAATTACCTGCTATGCACAAATCATTTTCAGAGCAGTACCTATCAATCCGATAAGCGCAATCAAAAACAGATTGAAGAAAGCCACAGTGTTTATCGACACCAACTGCTGACAGAGCAGTTGCAACAGCAGGATAAGCTTACTGCCCCTAAAGTTGCGGCTATACTAAGAGATCGCAATGGACTAAAAAATAAGGAAATAGGCTATGGCAATGAAAAGGCCTTAAATCAGCTCTTGGCTCATCATGGTGTCATTTTCCAACCAAAAAAACGCCTTGTATGGATCTCAGCCAACCCCTATCAGCTTGGGGAATTTGTCTGTTACGACTTAAATAAAATCTTCGACAACAAAGCACATCGGCCAGCTTCTACATTGGCCAATACAGCATTGAATATTCCTCAAGATACGTTTTTAAATAGTAAAGCCTACCGCGATTATCAGGAATACCGTAAACGAGATCGAATAATAGACCACAAACTGAAGTCTGACCAAGAAATTACTGAATCGGAATGGCAGGAATATCAAAAGCTCAATCCCCTGTTTTGGGCAGTCTATTACAAGAGAGGAACGTATTATTTTGAGCGAAAGCGCTATGACGAAGCACTAAAGCAATTGCAACAGGCCGACTCCTGCGAAGTGACCACTTTGGTAGACCGCAAAAACATTGCTTCATATATTCATAAAATTGAGAAGAAAGGAGATAATCGATGATCCCAACGATAGAACAAGCCAGTCTTGAAGAAATAACCCATTATCAAGATGAAAAGCTAATATTTGTGTTAAACTATTTGAATACACATTCAACTTACTACAAACGTCTTTTTCAACGTGAAGGAGTTGACTTACAACGCATCCGCGGTGTTCAGGATCTCCCCCTTCTGCCGACGACTTCCAAAGAACAGCTGCAGCAGTTTAACTTGGATTTTCTGTGCGTCCCCGAAGAGGAGATTGTCGACTTCTCCACAACTTCCGGTACACTGGGGACACCTGTTGTATTTGGATTAACAGACGCGGACTTGGAGCGTCTCGCTTATAATGAGATGATTTCCTTCCAACGGGTAGGTATTAAAAAAGGCGACCGGGTACAAATTATGACGACCCTGGATCGTCGTTTTATGGCGGGATTAGCTTACTTTCTTGGACTCCGTAAAATTGGAGCCGGAATACTTCGTATTGGGGCTGGCATACCACAAATGCAATGGGATTCAATCCAGCAGTTTAAACCCAAATTTCTTGTTGTCGTCCCCTCCTTCCTGCTCAAAATGATTGCTTATGCCGAAGAACATAACATCGACTACAACAGCAGCTCTGTAAAGGTCGCCATTTGTATCGGTGAAAATCTTAGAACTGCGGAACTGCAGGACAACCAACTGGCAAAACGAATTCAGGAAAAATGGAATATTGCCCTCTACTCCACTTATGCCTCCACCGAAATGAGCTCAGCATTCACAGAATGTGAAGCTTTTGCCGGTGGTCACCAACATCCAGCATTAATCATTACCGAAATATTGGACGATAATGACCATCCTGTACCCGATGGTCAACTGGGAGAATTAGTTGTCACAACCTTAGGAATAGAGGCTATGCCCCTTTTGCGCTATAAAACTGGCGATATGGTCAGACGACATGCTGACCCTTGCACATGTGGTCGGAACTCCTACAGAATAGGCCCTGTTGAAGGCCGAAAACAGCAGATGATTAAGTATAAGGGTACGACGCTGTTTCCCCCGGCTATGTTTGATGTATTGGCCAGCTACACCGCAATTGAACATTATCAGATCGAGATCTCCAGCACTGCAGTCGGTACAGACGACATTCGGATTTTAATATCCTCCAAACAACAAAACAGCGCATTATTAAAAGAAATCAAAGATAGTTTTCAGGCGAAACTGCGCGTAATTCCCAATGTGGAGTTCGAACGCGAAGAAATTTTGATCAGCCGGATTTATAATCCGCTCAGCAGAAAACCCATTTATCTGGTGGATAAAAGGGAATAGTAAGTAGCCCACAGTACCATCACCCAGATGCTAAGCATTCATATACAAATCATTAGCCCACGTATAAAAAAATAGGGAATTAGCGAATGTTAAACATAAAAATGCTGTCGACAAAAGGCATTAAAAATAGTCTGCTAAAAGATTGAATTTTATCACAAAGATTATTTGTAAGATCTAGAAAATAGTATATCTTTGCGACACGTCCCCGTAGTTCAATGGATAGAATTTCAGATTCCGGTTCTGACGATATGAGTTCGAATCTCGTCGGGGACACATTTTAAAATAAGACCCACTTTAAATTGATTTAGAGTGGGTTTTTTCTAAAATTTTACTTCGCAGTGCTTAAAACCACTTCGCAAAGTGAAAAATAGGAAAAAGCCGTTGCAATAGACCACAACCCTATTTCGATACGTTTTTTTAGATCAACAATTGCGAACGTATTGCTCCCCAACCCCCATTTTAAGAAACAAAAAGCCTACAGATACTTAGCACTTCGCTATGGCTAATAAATCACAATCATGGCACTACATTTCGCTCAATTCAAAGACAAATAAAGCCAAACTTTACAAAATATATCTCCGCTGTATATAAAAAAGGGGTACTAAATTTAGTACCCCTCAATCTTATTATTGTTTATCCCACCATACACGGGATGTCATCTGATCTCCTTTATCCAGATTAGCTACAGCTTTCTGATAATTTGCAGCATTGACAGTAGACTCTTCAGTCGGGTAGGTAAAACGTCTAGGAATTGTTCCATTCGTAGCATTTCCTATATAGTTGACCTGCTTTAAGACTGGATACCCCGATCTTCTCCAATTGGCAAAAGACTCATATTCATCCGAAAACGTATTAATGTAATATTGAGTATTGATCTGCTCCAATGCTTTAGATTCACTAAAAGGATTCTGCGTTAAATAACGGGTAATGGCTGCATCATCGATACCTGCAATTCCAAATTGTGCAAACTGTTTCATCGCAGCCGTCACACCAGCTTCATAATAGGCTTTGGCCGAACCTGTAATCCATCCTCTAAAAGCTGCTTCGGCTAATAAAAGTTGATTTTCAGCATTTGTAACGAGAAACGTCGGAGCGTCTAAACGAGCGTAAGTATATCTGTTGGCTACGGAATACTTATTCATTGCCCCGGGATAGAGTGCATAATTTTCAATGAAGGTTGCACCTGTGGTGGTTTGATCATAACCATTCGGCATGCCCAATTGCTTGCTTACTGTCGTATCTCCTCTCGACCATCTCGAATCATCTATTTTTATAGAAGGGTCTTCAACAACTGTTGCAAGAAACCTTAATCTTGGATCATACGTATTTTTCAGTAAATTAATAAAAGACTCACTCATACGATACGCGTTTGGATCCTCGTGTACATAAATCTTTCCAAAAGGTTCAGCGCTATTATTGGCTGTCACTGCACCAGGGTGTAAAATCAACGCGCTTTCATCGTTGCTGGCAAACAAACCTCCGCTTACCGCAGTATTTACCCAAGTTTTTGCAATTTCAGGATTTACCTTAGAAAGGCGCATACCCAATCTTAGCATCAAGGAATACGCAAATTTTTGCCATTTGACAACATCACCTTTATAAATAATATCCGCTTGGCCTATTGTAGATGTCTTTCCATTTAAATTAGTCGCTGCTTCTTTGAGCTCTTTCAACATATCGAGATAGATGGATTCTTGTGTATCATATACAGGATAGCCTTTCCCTTGATAGTAAGCTAGCCCCGCTTCCGAATAGGGCACATCACCATAAAGATCCGTCAGACGGTGAAACAACAATACACGCATAATGCGTACCATCTGGTATTCCGGAAAAAACTCTTGTTTATCCTTCCAGTTTTCCATAAGATCGACAACATCACGTACACCATTTGGATATAAACGATCCCAAAATGCCGAGTTGTAGCCAGCGCTATAGGTATATTTGTCACCATTCCAGTAACTTTCAACCGAAGCCGTATGCTGAATCATGGTACTGATATAAATCAGTCCATTTCTCCAAGCCTCATACTCCGTTCCATAACCGTATTGCTGCACATTCGTAAACAGCAATTTATAATCCATATTGTCTTTTCCTATTGCCTCGGGATCGACATTCAAGTCGCCAAAATTACTACATGAGGATAATCCGAATCCAAGCGCAGCAAGAAGATATAATAATTTCTTTTTCATTTTAATAGTTCTTTACCTTTTACTGATTTCTAAAATCTCTGTCATTCTTTTAGGTTTTCGACCTTAGAATTTTAGATTTAAATTAAAACCTATATTACGTGTCATCGGATAACCGTTGAGTTCAAGCCCCTGTGCATTGCTATTATTATAAGCCGACTCCGGATCTATATTTGGTGTATTTTTGTGGATTGTCCATAGATTACGACCAACCAGGGAAAGTGAAGCGGCCCGGAATGGTGTTTTGGACAACATCTGTTTGGGTAAACTATATCCAAAAGAAATTTCACGTAATTTGACAAAACCTGCGTCATAAACAAACTCCTCTGTAAAAGACTGATCAACCACGTACTTCCAATACGTTTGAGCATCAACAGCTGTCGTATTTGTTCCACCATTTAGGTTTACTCCTTTACCAACGATATTACCTTCGCGCCCCTCAAGTGTTGCTTTATGTAAACCAGATCCGTATAGGTTTAGGTTGGTTCCTGAAAATATTTTTGCACCTAACTTAACATCCAATAGCATTCCCAAGCTAAAGTTTTTATAGGTGAAATCATTCCTAAAACCACCTGTAAAGCGATAAACACCGTTTCCAAGTACCTCCACCGCATCAGAACGAACAGGTAATCCTTTATCATCGAAGATGCGATTCCCCGAGGCGTCTGTTTTATATTTATAACCCACAATCTGACCATAAGGAAGGCCTACGATATTTTGTACAGAAGCATTTCCAGATCTTGATACCCCGCCCTCAAAAGTCAAACTTTTCTGGTTGCCAAGGCTAAGAACCTTACTATCATTGAATGCAAAATTTACCGAACTTTTCCATTTAAAATCATTCGCACGGATAATATCACCATAAATTAAGACTTCAATCCCTTTATTTCGCAACTCACCGATGTTCTGAATTGCGACTGAATAACCTGACCCTGTACTTGTCGTTACGCGAACAATATCATCTTTGGTTGTTTTTTGATAAACAGCAAGGTCGATCCCCATTCTGTTACCCCAAAATTCGAGATTTGTTCCAGCTTCCCATTCACTAATACGAACAGGCTTTAGATTAGCGTTAGGAACCACATCGTTGTTAATTGTTCCAACGGGCTGACTTTGTAGTTCATAAGACAAAGTCCGATAAGCCAATGCGGTCTGATAAGCTTTCGTTCCATTTGAAGCCGCTGCTCTCGATAGTCTCAATTTACCCATATTTATCCAATCCGGAAGCTTAAGATGATCTGTAAACACATAACTTAAACTGACAGACGGGTACAGATAACCGTTACTTTCGGGATTAAGCGTGGAATACCAATCGTTACGGGCCGAAAGATTCAAGAATAAAAAGTCTTTATAACCAAAATCAGCTGTTCCATAGATAGATCTCACCTGATATTCATCGTATAATTTTTTGAAGGTACGTGTCCCTGCAGCCACATTGCCTGTATTATATACACCATCCACGATAAATGGACGTATCCCACCGTCAGTGCCCCAAGTTTGGTTACGCGTTTTTTGGCTGTTTCCACCCACAGTTGCGGAAATCGAAAAGTCGCTCAACTTTTTCTTAAAACCTATTAAATAATTGAAATTGGTTTCTTCAAATTCCTTATTGTATTCATTGATGTAACCGTTAGGATCGGCAGAGGCTCCCTTTGGCTGCACCTGCTTAAAGGCTAGGTTGAAACCATCTCGAGTGGCGGCCCCCTGCACGTATAGCCAATCCGTTATGTCGTAGCGCAAATTAAAGCCTCCCGTAAGTCTTTTTTTGGTGGACTCGTTGAATTTTCTATATTGCAGAAAGTAAGGATTGTTAAAATAAACATTATTCCCTGGCTGCAGTTCTTTACCAAATTCATCAACGGCCGGCTCGAGCCAGCGAACATCATAGCTATTTGCCAGATACAAAAGACTGGCATTTGTATTTCCATTACCGTCCGAAAGATTAGCCCTATTATTCACAAACTCAAACATATAGTTGGCATTGATACCCAGCTGTACTTTTGGTGTGATTTTATAAGTTGTATTCAAATTTGCTCCGCGTTGATTAGACTTCGCATTAGGAAGGATAGATCCCTCATACATATTATTCAATCCAAGTCGGAAACTGGATTTTTCATCACTTCCACTGACTGCTAGAGAAGTTTGATTACTTAGACCTTTTCGGTAAAAATTCTTCCAGTTATCGATAGGCGAATACGTATAACTGTTACCAAATTTATTGACGGCTTGGCTGCCATCCATTTTTGCACCCCAACTTTGATTATAAGTATCATTAGCAGCGGCAGCAGTCGTAGGCTTAGTACCTTGTACACCTTGACCATAAATATCCTGAAAATCACGGTAATCATAAATGGTATTAACCGTCATATTGTTATTGAAATCGATACCAATCCCTTGTGCTCCTTTGCCTGATTTGGTTGTGATCATAATAACGCCATTTCCACCTCTATAGCCGTATAGCGCAGAGGCAGCCGCACCTTTTAATACTTGAATATTTTCAATATCATCGGCATTGATACTGTTGAGTCCATCCCCCATATCCATACCTCCGTACTGACCTGCGGAGCCTTGATTCTGGTTATCCAATGGAATACCGTCTACGACATATAGGGGCATATTGTTACCTGTCATGGAGGCATTTCCACGAATGACAACACGGCTACTTCCACCAAGTCCAGTTGCGTTTCCGGCTACGCTCACACCTGCCACTTTTCCGCTCAGGGCATTTCCCAAATTCGGATCACGGGCGGTGGTAAATTGATCGCCTTTGACAGAGGTCGTTGAATAGCCCAAAGATTTCTTTTCCCGCATAATACCCAGTGCTGTCACTACAACCTCACCGATTTGGTTGCTCGAAGCTGTAAGCTGAATGTTTACAGATTTGCTTTCGCCAACAGTAATCTCCTGATTGTCATAACCAACAAAGCGAGCCAATAGGATCTGTCCCGGCTTAGCTGCAATCGTATAACGTCCTGCTGCATCCGTCTGCGTTACTTCAGTCGTTCCTTTAATTAAAACTGTTACACCACTAATTGGATTTCCCGTAGCGGAATCTTTAATTACCCCAGAAATAGATTGTTGAAAATTTAGGAAATTACTATTTCCCTTTAAAGCGGATAAGGCGGCCGCCGCTTGGACCTGTGTATAACTGGTCGCTAGAGCGACAAGCGGAATAATCCACTTTTTAGAAGCCGTCACCAGTTTGATTTTGTCAGAATACCACATAAGTTTAATAATGATAGATTAACTTGATTTATAATTTGTTTAAACCGGTGGCTTTTTAAAATTGCAACCGGTTGCAATGGATTATTAGGCAAATAAATGTATTATTTATGATACATCAAAATATTAATTGTCAATTTTACACATTTAAAACCTTTTAGCTACGATTTTATTCAGCTAGTCGGTATTTGTATACCCTTATGTATCTCCGGATTAGCATGGTTTCTTCCGTCAAATTGCTGTATATCTAAATAGGCTTAAAAAATACAATTCATTGCCTATATAACCCTAAAAAAACCGTTTTGTTTAACACGACAAAAAAACTCATAAAATAAACATAAATCAGCTATTTAAAGTAAAACAGCCAACTACAAACTTTAAAAAAAACCTTTCAAAAGATTATTTTAATATCAGCTATTATTCATATACCCATTCGACCGAAATAAACCCAGGTAGAACTAAAAAGAAATCCACGGATTTAATAAAAGAAAGAGCAACGTAATCTATATAAGATATAATTTATTGAATCAATTTAATATTTAAACAGGTAGTTTGAATGGGAAAATCATTACATACGGTCAATGGTTAAACTATTCCTTTTGGCGGATATTTTATTCCTTATGACAGCTCTCAAAATAAAAAGAGTCTCCTAGTTTTGCATCGGATTCTTTGTAACAAATCATGATTGGAAATCAATTACCTCGGTGAGATGGTCGAGTTTCAATAGTAAAATATCAACGTATGAATTACCATAAACGACTAAAATGGGCATTTATTTCAGGTATAGCTGGCGCCATATGCTGGATTGTGGGCGATATATATGTCGCGGGCTTTGACGTAGATCCCAAAAACTACCCTCTTTTTTATAGTACGTATTCCGAAAAGGTTGACGTTGGACTTGCGACTTTAATGCTCGAAGGATCAACCAACCGCCTCATGTTTGGGGCATTAATTGCTGCGATGACAGCAACTTTCTTTCTACCTGGTGTTTGGTTGGTATATCAATACATTTTGGATAAGAATACATGGTATGCCAGGGGAACCTACTATTTACTGGTTATCAGTGTGATGCTTATGCCTTTGGGGCATGCTGTTTTCTATTTTACGGGAGAGATCTACAAAGCAATCTATAACACCGATCCTGTCGCCCACCCCTATTTGTTAAAAATCGCCGCCGGCTTTCAAAAAACAATGTTTATCACATGGGGGACAGCGATCATCACGATGTTAGTCGCCTATCTAATATTTTCAATTTTTATATTTGCTGGTAAGACTAATCTACCAAAATGGGCAGGATTGATCAGTCCGTTATTTCTTACCATTTACCAGCTTCCTTTAAAACTAATTCTACCCCCATCTGACTTAAGAGGATGGATAGGAGCTGCTGCATTTAATATATCTTATTTGATTTTCTTTCTATTGCTTTTGTTCTGTTTCAAACGACCTTCGGAAAAAGATATATCACAATAGCATCTCACGAGGAGAATAACGGCTTTTGAGTGAACACAAAAGAATTCAATCTCCACCTCATTAGGATTTTTAAGGTGTTCCAAATTAGTATCCCCATAGATAGTAGCACTAGTTTCGGTTACAAATTGAACACCTAAATTGTATCGGCAAAGCTCCCGAAATCTTCATTTGTCCTTTAACAAAAAAGACTATCCTAGGATAGTCTTTTTTGTTTATAAGCTCTTTTGCAATAACTTGTGTTGGGAAGCCGTAAAAATATTCCGGAAGATTATATTGATTTCATGTTCAATGGCGGCACCAGAAATTCCGGTATGCGGATAGAGTCTTATTGTATTTGTCAAGATAGATTCCACAAAATCTCGACTTTGTATCCCTATCTGTTCATAAATTGCTGCATTATCATTGCCATCATGAAGATTTTCCCAAGAAAGAGCGGCCAAATTCATTATTGCTTCCCTCCGATTAACATAATCTTGCTGAAAGTCATCGAGTACCCTAAAGGCTTCTTTACTTTCAGTCTTCTCCCATTTGGATTGATTGCTTTTTAACACAAATAGTTTTTCGATTAAATCCAAAAAGCGCTTATACATTCCCGTAAAGTTAGCCAGTAAAGTCAATTCCGCAAAAGGCATAAAGGGATATTGATACAACAGCTCGCTACGTGTACTTTTTGCCGCATCAATCTCAAAAGACTGCCTACCATCAACGAGTATGTCTTCCAGCGAAAAGGAATGCGAAGCTGTAGCCTCCAATCCAAATGTATCCCAGTCGTAATGCACCAGTACATGGTCACGATCCACAAAAAATGATTTTATCAGTGGTTCACCTTTTTCGTCCAACACGGGTTTTCCTGCCTCCTGAATTGCAGCATTTAAGGTAAAATGGGTTAAATGAGGAGCTCCGGTAGCATATCTCCAAAAACCGCGGAGTCGATAATGTTCACCTTCACGTGTAGCTGTACCTGATGCCTGTCCACTGCCGCCAAAACAAACCCGATCCGTTTTGAAAATCTGATCTCCTAAAACCGGATCAATAAAACCGACAAAGAGATTTGCTCCTGAACATAACGTTACTGTCCAGGCTAATCCCCCATCCCAATAAGCCAGGTCAGCCAATAAGTTGAGGCCTTCGGGTAAACTTAACCCCAATCCACCCAATGCAGGTGGAACCCAAATCTTAAACCATTTCCGACGAAAAATCAATTCGAGTTGTCCATCCGACAATGTTTTCTGATGGATTCCCTTAGCCTGATTATCTTTCAGAATAGCAATATCTTCGCTACTGAGTTGCATATCTTTCCTCACTTATTATTCTCCTCCAATTAAAATATCCACTAAATGCCATAACAAATAAAAACAAAGTCAAGCCCGAATAAAGAAATAACCCTTTATGGATCAGTAAAGGAATTGCCATCAGATTACTGATATTCAACAATATCCAATTTTCTATCTTCCGTTTTGCCAATAACCACATCCCTGCCCAAGCTGTACAGGAAACTGCAGAGTCCCAAAGCGGTACATCAGAATCCGTTAAATGTACCAATCCGAAATAAAACAACAGAAAACCGAGAGCGCAGATTCCCCCTACTATCCACCATTCTTTCGGCTCACAATGCGTTATGGGAGCAGCAACATCACTACTATATTTCCAATAGATCCAGCCATAGATGCTCATGATCAAATAATAGAGATGTAGTAATATTTCTGCATATAGTTTCGCATGGAATAATACGTAAACAGAAATTAAGATACCAATAATCCCAAAAATGTAATTGATCGATTTATTTTGCCGGGAAAACCAAACCTGTAAAACACCAAAGGATACCCCTAGCCATTCCGCGATGGTGGCCTGTTGAATCTGTTTTATAAAAGCTTCGAAAATTGTTTCAGAAGTCATCGCCTTGTTTATTATTTCGTGTAATTCATAATAAACCTATGGGAGAAAAACGGACGTTTTTATTGAAATTAAATCCCTACGCCAGCATTACCTGGATCAGGTATATAAAAGCGATTGTACAAGGAGGTACAATCGCTTTTATTGGGTATAATCTCAGCCGAGAATGACCATGGTCATTCCAAGCACCCCATAAGTATATTTTCTGTCGAATTGATTATTCTATATCAATCAATTTCAACGCTTTGTGCGTACGCGTACGCGTTTCTTTACATAGTTGCGCATCATCGTTCAATGATTTCCCGTGTGAAGGAATCATTTCACGTAGTTTTTTACGGTATTCATCTGATTTCGCACGTTCAGGGAAACATCTCTTCAACAGGCTGATCATGATAGCAACTGACGTCGAAGCTCCAGGAGAAGCTCCTAATAGCGCAGCAATAGAACCATCTGCACTAGAAACGACCTCTGTACCAAATTCTAAAATTCCACCTTTCTTTTCATCTTTCTTGATGACCTGAACACGTTGTCCTGCTTTCTCGATAACCCAGTCCTCCAATTTAGCTGTAGGCATAAATTGTTTTAAAGACTCTAGTTTATCTTTTGGTGACTTCATAACTTCAGTAATAAGATACTTCGTCAAAGGTAAGTTGTCAAGTCCGGCTGATAACATCGGGCGGATATTAGACAATTTGATAGAAGCAGGTAAATCGAAGTAAGACCCCTGTTTTAAGAATTTAGTTGAGAAACCTGCATATGGTCCAAACAATAACGCTTGTTTGCCATCAATATAACGTGTATCTAAGTGCGGTACAGACATTGGAGGAGCTCCAACAGAAGCTTTTCCATACACTTTCGCATGATGTGTATTAATAATCTCTTCATTTACACAACGTAGCCATTGGCCCCCTACAGGAAATCCGCCATAGCCTTTCGCTTCTGGTATTCCAGATTTTTCCAACAACAACAACGAGTGGCCACCGGCCCCAATAAATACAAACTTTGCTTTTATTTCTCTCTTTGTTCCTGTCTTTAAATCTTTGACCTCCACTTCCCAACGGCCATCGTCTTCACGTTCGATGTCGATTACTTCATGGTTTAAGGAGATCGAAATATTTTCTTTATTTTCAAGATTAGCGATCAAATCACGTGTCAACGACCCAAAATTAACATCAGTGCCCAGATCCATTTTTGTCGCAGCGATTTTTTCATCGGCCTCGCGTCCTTCCATCATCAATGGAATCCACGATTTCAACAATGCCGTATCTTCGGTATACTCCATCCCTTTGAACAAGTTTTGGGTCGTCAATGTTTCCCATCTTGTCTTTAGGAATTTAGCATCTTTTTCACCAAAAACCGCACTCATGTGTGGAATACTACGGATAAAATTTTCAGGTTGGGCAATAATGCCTTTATCAACGAGGTAGGACCAAAATTGCTTAGACACTTCAAATTGCTCAGCAATTTTAACTGCTTTATCAATCTTTACAGAACCATCTTTCTGTTCGGGGGTATAATTTAACTCGCATAAGGCAGAGTGACCCGTGCCAGCATTATTCCAAGCGTCAGAACTTTCAGCAGCCACAACATCCAAACGCTCAAGAATTTCAATATTAACGTCTGGGCTTAATTCATTGATTAGAGTACCCAAAGTAGCACTCATAATACCGGCGCCGATCAGAACAACGTCAACTTCTTTATTTGATTTTTTGCTCATGTTTTTGTGATTGATGCAAATTTAATATAGTTTTTGGTAAACGTCCAAGTCTTTTGTCAAAAAACTGTACTTTTTAGAACCACTTATTCAAAAATACCATTGATTTATTAAAATAATCCTAAGTGAGCGATCGCTTACCGTAAAATTCTAAAATTGTTTCCTGAAAACACTCCCCCACTCCAAGATAAACACAAGGTCAGCACACAATGTTTTTCTATTTTAAACCGTTATTTATCGAAAGATTTTGTGTTATAATATAGTTTTAACATTTTTGCAGAACATCGAAAGGCAATAGTGTACACAATAGCTAAAAAACAAGATCATTTATTCGCTAATACGACGGCATCGAAAAAACATAAGCACTGTGGCATAACCAAGATAAACCAAATGGAAACGAGTTCATGTTTCGTATTGAATTCCAGTAACAGACGGGCTGTGAGAGAAAGACAGCGCGAGGAAAATGGACATAAATGCCTAAGTGTGAATAATTGAAGAACAAATAACTTATACAGATGAAAATACTTGAAGGAAAAATTGCTTTAGTAACAGGAGCATCAAAAGGAATCGGAAGGAAAATTGCGGAAGTGTTTGCACAACATGGTGCTAACGTCGCTTTTACATATCTTTCTTCTGTCGAAAAAGGACAGGCACTGGAACAGGAGCTTCAGGCTTTCGGCACCAAAGTGATTGGTTATCGCTCTGACGCTTCAAAATTCGAAGAAGCAGAACAATTAATCAACGCGATCGTTGCCGATTTTGGAGGATTAGATATCGTTGTAAATAATGCTGGTATCACAAAAGACGGCTTGTTAATGCGTATGACCGAAGAGAATTGGGATGATGTATTAAATGTCAACTTAAAATCTGTCTTTAACGTTACAAAAGCCGCTTCGAAAATTATGATGAAAAACCGTAAAGGTTCATTTATCAATATGTCTTCAGTTGTTGGAGTTCAAGGAAATGCTGGTCAGGCAAATTATGCCGCATCAAAAGCTGGTATTATCGGATTCACAAAATCTATCGCTAAAGAATTAGGTTCTCGTAATATCCGTGCAAACGTAGTTGCTCCAGGTTTTATACGTACCGAAATGACAGATGTACTGGATCCTAAAGTTGTGGCTGGATGGGAAGCCGGGATTCCATTGAAACGTGCTGGCGAACCAGAAGACGTTGCCAATGCATGTCTTTATTTAGCATCTGATTTATCAGCATACGTAACCGGACAGGTTCTTCCTGTTGATGGTGGTATGTTATAAAATAAACAGGCTTAGGTCAAGTTAAGAAAACTTAACCTAAGCCTGTTCTCTAGTTATATTTCACGGCCTATCCTGATCTATTTCTACGAAACACCTATACTCGCCACAATTAACGGTTTTCTTTTCCAAATTTTAGTTAATTTTGTCCATCAAATTTTTAAATGCTATGACGAACTGGAAGGATTTTTTTGACATTAAAACCGAGGATGATTTTAATCAGCATTGTTTAGATACCTACCAATTCCAAAGCCAGCATTGCAAAATTTATCGTGACTATATCAGACTCCTTGGGCGAGAAAAAGACCTTATTCAGCACTATACCGATATTCCTTTCATGCCCATCGAATTTTTTAAGACCCAACAGGTTATTGCTGAAGGGATGGAGGCTGAAATTGTATTCTCGAGTTCGGGTACAACAGGTATGGTCACCTCAAAACATCTGGTCGCTGACCGGAGCATATATGAGCGAACTTTTCGGAAGATTTTTGAAAGTTTTTATGGTCCGCTCGGCAACATCGCCGTCCTTGCATTGCTCCCATCCTACCTAGAGCGAAGTGGTTCGTCGCTGATCTATATGATTGATGATCTCATGAAGCAAAGTGAGCAACCGGAAAGCAATTATTTTCTCTATAACCACCAAGAGCTTTTCGATACACTTATTAAGCTTAAAAATAAAGGCACAAAGACCATCCTCTTTGGCGTAACGTATGCCCTACTCGACTTCATTGAACAATATGCCTTTGAATTTCCTGAACTGATCATTATGGAAACCGGCGGAATGAAAGGTAAGCGTAAGGAAATGGTGAAACAGGAAATCCATAAACTCCTCGAAGAAGCCTTTTCTGTGCATGGCATCCATTCTGAATATGGCATGACAGAATTACTCTCACAAGGCTACTCTTTAGGTCAGGGAATATTCTATCTTCCCAAATGGATGAAAATCTTGATCCGAGATACCAATGATCCTTTAAGCCTGATTCCTTTGAATAAAACTGGCGGCATCAATGTAATCGACCTCGCCAATCGCTACTCCTGTTCATTTATAGCCACACAAGATTTAGGTAAAGTATATCAGGACGGCTCTTTTGAAATATTGGGACGTTTTGACCAAAGTGATATTCGTGGTTGTAATCTGTTGGTTCAGTAATGATCTGATATGACCAGCGCGGCATTTGCCAAACGGCTTGGTTCCCTCAAGGCAAATTGCCTATACCACAAAAAAAAACACCTGGTCATGATGCACGGCCAGGTGTTTTTTATTCGAATTGCGATCCTTATTTCAGACTAGGGTCTTCAAAGGTGTTGCCCGATCGCATATCCCCCGAATCATATCCTTTTTTAAACCATTCCATACGCTGGGCGGATGTACCATGCGTAAATGATTCAGGAACAGCATAGCCCTGTGCTTCAGTCTGTAATTTATCATCACCAACAGCAGCTGCAGCTTTCATCCCGTCCATTATATCATTATAATCAATTTTTATATCAGTTAAATCATTGATGTAATGCGCCCATACACCAGCATAAAAATCCGCTTGAAGCTCGGTCATAACGGAGATCCTGTTATTTTCACGCTCGCTCAGTTTCCCACGCGCTTGATTGGTCTTCGGCAATAATCCCACCAATTGTTGGATATGATGTCCGACTTCATGCGCAATTACATACGCCATGGCGAACTCTCCTTTTGCACCGAATTTATCCGAAAGTTCTCTACTAAAGCTTAGATCCAGGTAAATCTTTTGATCACCCGGACAATAAAAAGGTCCGTAAGAAGCCTGCCCCATACCACAACCATCCGTTTGTGTTCCCCCATCGTAAAATACGAGTGTTGTAGGGGTATAATTTTTCTGCATCTGCTCTTTAAACAGCTTTGCCCAAACATCCTCGGTACTCTGAAGTACAGTTAATGAAAATTCAGTTAGTCTTTTTTCCTCCGGATTTAACTCACGCGGCTGTCCCGATTGTTCAGTTTGCGCCCCCATATTTTGGGCTTGCTGTAAGAGTTGCATCGGATCTCCACCCATCAAAAATCCAATGACCAAAACAATAATCCCACCAATTCCTCCTAAAGCAATTTTTCCTCCCCCCGACATTCCACGACGGTCCTCAAAATTACCACTTTGCTTGCCTCCTTGCCATTTCATAGTATTCCTATATTACAGTTAATAATCTTTTCTAATGTTGGTTAAACACAAATTCGGTACCAATGTTCTACATGGAGTAAATTTATTTGAAGAAAAAATTTACTCCACTTTACCTCATAGCCCGCATCATATAAATAAATTTACCAGCAAACAAATGAAAGCCATAAGCAAAAACAATGCTTTATAAGAGTAAAAACAGGAATTATTTCCCTACGTCGTGATATTCGTCATTGTACATCAAAGCAAATTTGGCTAAGTTTGGGCTTTCAAAAAAACTGACATGAAATTAGAAGAACAATTACAAGCTAGAGCTGGCGGAAAATGTGAGCTGACAGGCGAAGATGCCACTTTAATTGCCTACACATTACCTCCGGAAATAACATCAAATTTGGACAATACTTTACTGATTTCAGAAACATTGGTCAATCAGCTCAACAAAACGGAGCAATTAAATCCAGACGACTGGAAATTCCTTCCAAATGCGATGTGGTCCGAAAACCCATCGGTGCAAATTGTATGCTGGCGTATGTTAAACCGATTAAAAAATGAAGGCTGGGCGTCTGAAGCACTGGATATCCTCTATCTCGATGATGAAACACTATCGGAAGCTAAGAAAACTGGAGATCATGAAAATGATGGCTATGTTTCTTTTCATGAAGATAGCATCGGGCAACGACTATTGGAAGGCGATACTGTTGTGCTGACAAAAACACTTGACGTGAAAGGCTCCTCCTTAAAAGCGACTTTAGGCACCGTGGTTAAGAATATTCGACTAGTAGCAGACAATATCGAACAAATTGAAGGAAAGATTGAGGGTCAAACAATCGTTATACTGACCAAATATCTCCGTAAACAAAATTAAACTAGATTTTTCGTCTAAATAATTAAGGCTTAAACAGGAATGAACCCCAGTTTAAGCCTTAATTATTTAGAGAGATAGCTGTCATTATTGCGGATAATTCCGCACAAATTCAAAACGATAGTTTGGATGTTGTTTGAGACTATCGATCAAATCCGATAATAGCCGCTGTCCTTTTTTCGTTTGATACATATTGTCATGTGTCAATAGCACAACATTGTTTTTCGTATAAGAGGTACCTTTACGGAGTAAATTCTTCATTTGGGTATACAATTGATTCACCGATAGGTCCGGTTTCCCTGTAACACCATTTATCTTCCACTCACAGTCCCAACCAATTACTTTATAACCATTCTGATGTAGTAACTCGGCTGTCGAAGCCCCACTTTTCAAATCAACTTTTTTACGGTCTCCGATATACCAGATATTTCGTCCCGGCAACCGAACTATTTTATGGGTTAATCCCAGCGATTGCTCAGCAAGTTCAAAATCTTCAAAAGCCGTCTGCGGATTCGAATAGAAAGTACTGTATTTATTGTGCGCATGCCAGTAGCTGTGGTTGTAACAATCCACTAAAGGATTATTCTTATAACGTTCTGTAAAACTGTGTAATTTTTTACTCATTTTATCATGATTGCCAATCAGAAAAGCATTAATTTTGATGCCTTTCGCTGTCGCAATGGAATCAAGGTGCTGGCTTCCATTCAGTGGACCATCGTCAAAAGTGAGATAAATATAACGTGGAGAAACAGTATCAGTCAACAATACGGTCGTATCTTTAGTCCCTTTATAGTCCACATTTTCTTCCATTTTTGTAATGGTGTCTTTACGCAGCGAATCCACTTTACTTATCGAATCTTGCACAGCAAGCAAACTATCCTTTTTTGGCGGCATAGAGTCAACAGCTCCCACATTTTGCACCTTATTTGTCCCACTTTGATTGCAGGAGTAAAATCCAAAAATAGATATACTTAACCCTACCCATACAACACCCGAATTAACCAGTTTTCTCATCACAAAAATTAACTTACACATTACAATTATTTCTCACAAACTCAAAATCATCTAAAATAAGCGGATCTCAGTCCCGTGTAGCGCAAAATTAATATATTTTTCATTAATCAAGCTGTTATGTTATTTAATTTATTGTGCATGTACACTAAAAGCGTCATGATTCCGCAAGCACCCGAAGCTACGAATGCAAACAGCCTTTTATTTCTGGCCAAAAAAAAAGGAACCTATATGTATATAGATTCCTTTTTTATCATGTTATTCAACTACTCGATTAATCTCTATGTCTTCCTCCGTGACCGTTACCACGCCCATGTCCGTTTCCATGCCCCTGGTTATTGCCACGTCCATGTCCATTTCGGCTATCGTATCGACGGCTTTCTCCCCATGAATGTTCGCGCCTTACACTACGTTCGCTGGCAAATGAATACCCACTACCACCGTGGTGGTTGTCACGGATGGATACTTGTCTTCCACGGTAACCGCCATAACGGCTTCTATACCGATCGTGGTGATGCCATGGTGTGCGATCGTTAATAACCACTTTATGAGCCCGATAAAAATCGTAATGTCTGTATCTCCTCGGTAAACTTGCTCTTCTTATCCAGCCGCCATTATCATAATAAACGTAACATCTCGCGGGTACATCGTAATACATATTGTATTCTGGAATATAATAATAGCGGGCATAATCATAACCTGCTGGGCCCCAGCTAGGCTGACTCCCAATATTGACACTGATACTGACTTGCGCTTGTGCAGCTCCCGCTGTAAAAAGGCCTGCAATAATCGCAGCCGCGTAAAACAATTTTTTCATAAGTAGCTCCTCCCTCTAGTTTGTAATTTCTTCTTTACAATACGACAACAAACAGTGTGCAAAAGATTAATGTTCAAATGTTAATTTTTGTTAACACAACAATAAGAATCTCATTTTAAACAGGTTAAATACAACATGATTGATAAAAAACCGCAAACTTTTTAATAGGATCAGTTGTTCAGATCATACAGACTTTAATGAACTAAAAACAATGAGCATATATAACGTAGGAATATTGGTTGGTAGCTTACGAAAGGAATCTTACAACAAAAAAATTGCGCAGTTTATTCTTGAGCAAGAGGAATCTAAATTTGGCTATCGCATAATCGATATCAGCGAGCTTCCCCTATATAATCAGGATGTTGACGATGTAGGAAATCCTCCTCCGAGCTATGTGCGGTTTCGGAAAGAGGTCGCGTCCCTGGATGCTGTACTTTTTATTACTGCAGAGTATAATCGTTCCATTCCTGCAGTTTTAAAAAATGCGATTGACGTGGGTTCAAGACCCTATGGAAAAAATAAATGGGATGGTAAACCTGGAGCAATAATTTCTTCATCAACGGGAGTTTACGGTGGCTTTGGCGCCAACCACCATTTACGTCAATCACTGGTCTTCGTCAATGTCTTAACGATGCAGCAACCCGAAGCTTATTTGGGTAGTATAACAACATGTATTGGACCCAACGGGACTATTGAATCACAAAAAACCAAAGATTTTCTACGCAGCTTTAAAAATGCCTTTGAGCAATGGGCTGAGCGAATTATACATACAAAAGGGCAGGATTAAATCCTGCCCTTTTGTATGTATAATGAAATTATTCTAGTCCTGTTCATCACTGACGTCATAGTTCCAATGTTGTAATTTTTCCTGCAAGATCCGCGATATCTTATTGAAATAGCGCTTTTGCTTATAGCCCATTACCCATTGTACGCCCTGTACAGCATTGGTACAGAAAATCTCATCCGCCCGTTTCATGATTTCGGGGCTTATCTGTGCCTCAACCACTTCTATACCTTCATCCTGTGCCATGTCCATGACTACCCGGCGCATTACTCCTTCAATACATCCTTCGGATAACGCTGGTGTATAAAGTACCTTTTCGTAATAGACAAAGATATTTGAAATCAAGGATTCACATAGATAACCTTCCTGATTTAGAATCAATACATCATCAAAAGCCATTTTCTTTTTATAAATGCCAGCCAACACATAAATCTGCGCATTTAAAGATTTAATCTTTGAAAGATCGCTATACGGTTTTTTGAATTCATTGTAAAGTCCAACAATCAAACCGACCTTCTTATCGCGAAGATTGGGTTCTATGCGCTGCACCTGCAAAACAAAACCAGGTTTATTACTCGTTGGACTATACAATCCACCTCCAGATCTAAACACGATCAATCGGATACGAACCTGCTGCCCCAACATATTGTTTTTACGGATTAACTCTTCGGATCTCGATCGAATAAAAAATTCATCGAATAGATTCGCATCATCCAAATGAATCAACTCCATTCCTTTCTGTAAACGCTCGACATGAAAATTTAGAAAGCGGATATCACCATCCTTATACAGCATCGTTTCGAATAATCCATCCCCATAACGGAATCCTCTATTCTCAATACTAAATATTTCCTGATCTTCCGGCACTACACTGCCATTGAAATTGATATAGTTTGTTGGCATCTTAATTTTGTTCTAAATTTTAATCATTTTCTATAGCCATTGAATTTGCCGCATATCCGCGCCACTTTTCTAAAGCTAAACGAAAATCTTCTGGAAATGGTACCTCAAAATACATATTTTCTTTTGTAGAAGGATGGATAAATCCCAATACTTGTGCATGAAGTGCTTGTCGCGGCAGTAATGAAAAACAGTTATCCACAAACTGCTTGTACTTTGAAAATACGGTACCTTTTAAAATCTTATCTCCACCATACATTGCATCATTAAATAACGGATGACCAATAGATTGCATATGCGTACGAATTTGGTGTGTACGTCCTGTTTCTAACTGACATTCAATTAAAGTAACATAGCCCAGTCGCTCCAAAACGCTGTAATGTGTCACTGACCAACGCCCTTTATCTTCGCTATCATACATGGCCATAATGCGTCTGTCTTTTAGATGACGTCCAATATAACCTGTAATTGTTCCATCCTCTTTTAAATCACCCCAAACTAATGCAATATATTTACGGGTAATGCTGTGATCGAAAAACTGTTTTGCCAAAAAGGCCATTGATTTTTCATTTTTAGCAATAACCAATAGTCCGGAAGTGTCTTTATCGATTCGATGCACTAAACCCGGGCGATCGGAGTTTCCTGGAAGCTGTGGCAGCTGCTGGATATGATACGTTAATGCATTTACCAAGGTTCCCGTATAATTATTATATCCTGGATGCACGACCATACCCGCCTCTTTATTCACAATCAGTACGTCGTCATCCTCGTATTTGATATCCAATGGAATGTTTTCTGGATAAACTTCATTATCCCGTGGTGGATCAGGTAGCACCAATGTAATCACATCATCAGGTCTAACCTTATAGCTCGCCTTGATCTCCTTACCGTTAACCATGACAGAACCTGCTTCAATAGCATGCTGAATTTTGCTCCGCGTCGCATTTTCCACCCTGTTCATCAGGTATTTGTCAATGCGGAGTAATGCTTGTCCCTTATCCACCTCAATACGTAGATGCTCAAATAATTCTTGTTCTTCCTGATCTTGCGATCCAATTTGTTCTGTCATGCTACAAAAATAAACCAAATGAAACAATTTTCGTTAAATTTGTTTTCATTTAATGTTATGTTGCCCTTCAAAATCCATAGCCCCGAAACTGAATTGTGCCTCCCAGCCTGGGAGAAGAAGCATATTAAAGTAACACTTAAGCGCGATGACCTCATACATCCGTTTATTTCAGGCAATAAATGGCGAAAGTTAAAATATAATCTGGAAGAAGCCCTGCAGCTTCAGAAAAATCATCTTGTTACATTTGGAGGAGCATGGAGCAACCATCTTTTAGCTACCGCTTGCGCCGGAGCTACCTTTAAGTTTAAAACAACCGCTTTTGTTCGAGGTGAAGAAGGGGTTAACAACCCTGTTTTAGCAATGTGCCGCCTTTTTGGGATGCAGCTCATTTACGTCGACCGCGAATCTTACCGAGATAAAGAAAATTTATACAACAGCTATTTTGGTCAGGATCCAACGACGTTCTATATACACGAGGGTGGTTACGGCATGCTAGGAGCAAAAGGTTGCTCCGAACTCGTTGATGAACTCCAACATGAATACCAGCATATTTTTACCGCCTGCGGCACAGGAACAACATTAGCTGGAATAGCCAATGCGATAGAAAAACGAGATCTATTTACCCGCGTACACGGCATACCTGTTTTAAAAAATGGAGGCTTTATTCAGGAGGAAGTCGATCAACTTTACCCCGACATCACGCCTCCTATTTTACATCTTGATTATCATTTTGGTGGTTATGCAAAATCCAATACCGACTTACTCGCCTTTGTTCAGCATTTTATAGCTGCGACAGGAATCATGATCGAACCCACCTATACCGGCAAATTACTTTATGCCGTAGATGATCTGATAAAAAGGGACTACTTTACCCCCGCAGATCAGGTACTCGTTATTCATACTGGCGGACTTACAGGCCTGCTTGGTATGTACGAACGTTTCAATTTTATTGATCTACATCAATAAATACGCGAGAACGCCGTACAGAGACATTTGATTGACATTTATTCAGCAATTATATCGTAAGTTTGACCAGATTTTAAAATAAAACATAGCGAAAACATGCGAAAATCATGATTTTCTAAAGGTAACAACGAGGTCAGTATGGGGTAGTTTTGCCCCTATTCAACACCTCATAAATTAATGATATAAAGATGAAAATATTAGCATTTGCAGGAACAAGCAACAGAAATTCAATCAACAAAACGTTCGTCACAAGTACTTCCAAATACTACAAAGAAGCAGACGATATCATCGAATTGCTAGACTTAAACCATTTTGAAATGCCTATCTATTCTTACGACAAAGAAGTCGAGTTGGGCATTCCACAGTTGGCACATGACTTTGCTGCTAAAATGGATGCAGCAGATTTCCTTTTGATTTCCTTGGCCGAACACAATGGTTCATATACTACAGCTTACAAAAATATTGTTGACTGGGTTTCGCGTATTCCTAACCGCAAATTATTCAATGGCAAGCCTGTTTTCTTATTGGCTACTGCACCCGGTCCAATGGGAGGTGCCACCGTATTGAACACTGCTGTAAACCGAATCACTTGGGATGGCGCCGATATATTAGACTCCTTCTCCCTTCCTGAATTCCACAAAAACTTTGAAGAAGGTAAAGGTATTATCGATCCCACTTTAAGAAGTCAATTAGAAGCTAAAGTACGTAAAACAAAACGTGCACTTGCCGAAAAATTAGCCGTGCAAGGTTAACAAAAGATTAACAAATAATCGTTGTGAATACCTCTTTTAATATGTAAATTGAAAACCTATTAAAAGAGGTTTTTTGATATGGCAAAAAAAATATTACTACTTGTAGGAGACTTTGTAGAAGATTACGAAGCAATGGTTCCATTTCAAGCAATGGGTTCAATAGGATTAACGGTAGATGCAATTGCTCCGGACCGCAAAAGCGGAGATGTAGTCCCCACAGCAGTGCATGATTTCACTGGTGACCAGACTTATAAAGAACTGCGCGGGCACAATTTCGCAATCAATAAAGATTTCGACCAGGTCAATGTCGAAGATTATGACGGTTTATATATTGCGGGAGGACGATCGGCAGAATATATTCGACTCAACAAACGTGTTTTGGAGATTACAAGACACTTCTTTGAGCACAATAAGCCTGTGGCAGCAATATGTCATGGCATTCAAGTGTTGACAGCTGCAAAAGTACTCGCAGGTCGCACTTTGACAGCTTATGTTGCTGTGGGTCCCGACATTGAACTAGCGGGTGGCACATGGAAAAATATCCCTGCGGATCAAGCGGTGGTAGACGGCAATTTGGTCACCTCTCCTGCTTGGCCAGGACACCAGGCAATTTTAAAAGAGTTTTACAAATTATTAGGTATAACAATTACAATTTAAGTATTTTTAATGAAGAAGAATAAAAGGCTATGGCTTTTGGTCATACCGATTTTAGTGCTGTTGGGTTTTATTTTAAAAGATAGTTTCAATCAGAAAAGTATTGAAGATCTACCGGGAGGTTTTAAGGAAGTCGCTTTCGTCAGAAATGAACAAAATAAAGGTGGTATCATACGCATTTATGCCGTTACTGTAGGCGACCTGTTGAATGCGGATTATTCTGCCTGTCTTGATTTAATGCCTGTTAATGATTATGGAAGTACAACAACCGTGTATTTCTTCGATCGAAGTGCTCCTTATCCGACAAGCTTGTCAATTGACACGCCACATTTTGACACGACGAAATACAAAGCGATTCAAATTTCCAAAAAATACGGAAAGAAGAAATAGACGAAACCAAACATAATGACATATCCCCCAAAGTCCGAATAGACCTTTGGGGGATTTTTTTTGCCATGCAGTGCAGCACCTTGTAGCGGTTATTTCCAGGAAAGAAGAGCAGTGTCAAAAATGCACCTTTAAAACTACAGTCTACACACATGAACAAAAAATAACTTAATAATTCTTTAACACAAAAAAGTTCGATTATCCCCTGTAGAGCTATAGTTTTGCTTTTTAAATTTACGTATATTTAGCTATGGCGAAAAAATTTATTCCTAGAGACGTTAGTTGGTTGAGCTTTAATGGCAGAGTACTTCAGGAAGCTGCGGACGAGACGGTCCCTTTACCCTTAAGAATCAAATTTTTAGGTATATTTTCCAATAACCTCGATGAATTTTTCCGTGTACGTGTTGCAGGTCTAAAACGGGCTATAGACCTGAAAGACAAAAGTGCCAACCAATCCTTCTACGAAGACCCACAGCTCATATTGGAAGAGCTCAATATCCGGGTAATCAAGCAGCAAAAGAAATTTGACAGTACGTGGAATCGTATCCAAAAAGATATGGCCAAACAGAATGTCTATATTAAGACCAGTGAGGAACTGAATCCCGAACAACAAAAGTTTGTGAGCGACTATTATCAGGATGAGGTCGAATCGAACGTCATTCCTTTGATATTGGACGATATACGACCTATGCCCTATATTCGGGATAAGAGCCTTTACTTGGGTATTGCGATGGGAAAACAGGAATGGCAGTATGAAACCAAATTTGCACTCATCGAAATCCCGACCAGTCAAAATGGACGCTTCGTACAATTACCTTCGCCAAAAGATGAAAAGCATATTATACTTTTGGAGGATGTTATCAAGTTTAATCTTCCATTAATATTTTCCTATTTCGGTTTTGATGTATTCAATGCACATGTCTTTAAAGTAACAAAAGACGCCGAATTTGACATTGACAATGATATCAACACGACGCTGGTTGAGAAGATAAGCAAAGGGGTAAAAAACAGAAGAAAAGGTAAACCTACCCGGTTTATTTTTGATCAAGAGATGGACCATAAATTGGTAGAATTCCTGATCAAGAAACTTAACCTTTCAAAAAAAGACAGCATCATTCCAGGACAAAAAATACATAACTTTAAACACTTCATGGATTTTCCCAATGTGTTTAAATGCTACAATCAGCCCTTGGAACGAACGTCCTTTCCACATCCATATTTCAAAAACTACGAACGTGTAACGGATACTATATTAAAAAAAGATGTACTGCTCTCCTTTCCATATCATGAGTTTAGACCGATCATCGATTTACTTCGGGAAGCAGCAATGGATCCCGATGTAAAAACGATCCAGATTACGGCATACCGTTTAGCCTCGAGTTCAAAAATTGCAAATGCCTTGATTAACGCAGCCCGCAACGGAAAGGAAGTCACTGTGATGCTTGAACTTCGTGCAAGATTTGATGAAGAAAACAATTTGGACTGGAAAGAGAAACTTGAACTCGAAGGCATTAAAGTACTTACCGGTATCCCAAATAAAAAGGTCCATGCAAAACTATGTGTGATAAAAAAACGTATTGGGATGAAAACGATCCAATATGGTTTTGTCAGCACAGGAAATATCAACGAAAAAACGGCGAAATTATACGGAGACTATTGTCTCTTAACGAGTAATAGGGATGTTATTGCCGATATAAATAAGGTTTTCAATTACCTGAGACGGCCCAAATCAAATCCGGCTGACATTATCAAAAATTGTAAAAGCCTTTTGATCTGCCCAACCGATATGCGTAGAGAACTTCTGCACTATATCGACCAGGAAATTACCGAAGCAAAGGCTGGCCGAAAAGCATACATCATTGTCAAGGTAAATTCACTCAGCGATAAAGAGATGATTAAAAAGCTCTATGACGCAGCAACAGCTGGTGTCAAAATAGATCTTATTATCCGGGGAATCTACTGTGCAACAAATCAAAAAACGTTTAAATTGCAAATGAACGCCATTTCAATCGTAGATGAATATTTGGAGCATGCACGTGTAATGTATTTTTATAACGCTGGTCGAGAGCAGCTATTTATTTCCTCAGCGGACTGGATGACAAGAAACTTGGATCATCGTATTGAAGCCGCGGTAAAAATAACAAGCAAAAAAATCAAGGAGGATTTAAAAGAAATGCTTCAAATCCAGCTCAAAGATAATGTCAAAGCGCGGATACTCAATAATTCCCTGAGCAATCATTACGTCGAGAATAAAGAGGCACCATGTCGCTCACAGATAGAAATATACAATTACCTGAAAAAAAAAATAGCTGATCACTAAGCGCATGTCTATCGGACTGGTAGCAAATTGCTCCATAAACCCAACTGGGTTTTATACCTATGGATACAGACGAGAATCACCGTTTTTATTATATTAATTAAGACACAAGTTGTATCTTCATTCCATGAAATTCAACTTGTGTCTTACATTTGGCTTAAGCCTTTTCACACTTTGCCTCCGTGGGCAGGAAAAGATCATGCCTTCAGATTTTGTATACGTCAAGGACATTATCCCCACGATAAGCTTAGAAATGCGTTATTTTGGCAGTCACAACTTCACCGGAAGGCCGATTAAAGGTTATGAAAAACCAGTCGCTATTTTAACTAAACGCGCAGCGCTAGCACTACAGCAGGTCGAGAACCATTTAAATAAAAAAGGTCTTGGCTTGAAAATATTCGACGCCTACCGCCCGCAACGTGCTGTTGACAACTTTAAAACATGGTCCTTAAACACCAATGATACAATTGCAAAAAAGGAGTTCTACCCGCTTATCAATAAGAAGAATTTGTTTAATCTAGGCTTTATTGCCTCCAAATCGGGCCACAGCCGGGGCAGTACAGTAGATCTAACGCTCATTAACTTAAAAGATCAAAAAGAGATTGACATGGGTGGACCTTTTGATTTTTTCGGTGCAGTCTCACATCATCAATACGCGAATCTGACAGCCCAACAGAAAGAGCACCGAAAGATCTTAAAAGAAGCGATGGCTAAATTTGGCTTTAAAGCTTATGATAAGGAATGGTGGCATTACACCTTGCAAGATGAACCCTATCGTAAAACCTATTTTGATTTTATCGTAAAATAAACATGTCTGTAAAGGAAACTCCCATCGAAAACAAGGGCTTT
This sequence comes from uncultured Sphingobacterium sp., assembly GCF_964277905.1. NCBI lineage: Bacteria > Pseudomonadati > Bacteroidota > Sphingobacteriia > Sphingobacteriales > Sphingobacteriaceae > Sphingobacterium > uncultured Sphingobacterium sp. The sequence goes on along the minus strand of NZ_CAXYKD010000048.1, from coordinate 169,704 downwards.
TATGTCTTTCATTTTAAAGGCAACAAATCAAAACCCGTCTTTAGTTCAGAGCAGCAGCACATTTTATCAAAAGGTGAGCTCTATTCACTCTGTTTAATAAAAAAAGGTGAAACTTCCTTCATCATTAATAATGAACGGATACAAGTTGCTCAAAATCAGCTATTGTTAACCAATCCTTCTTCGCGAGTTAATGGCTCTTCGGTCGTCAAGTCTTGGGATTGTGAGGTTTATTTGATTTTCTTTACGCTGGATTTTAGCTTCAAACTGGATTTCCAGGAAGATTTCTTCGAGGTCACCAAAAAGTCTCTTGCCTTAAATGACAGCTACATCTGGTCACTATCGAACCAAGATTCAACGAACTTATCCAATTTATTTAAACAGTTTATTCATTACGATCGACAAGGGGCTAGCTATCTTTTCAAAAATCAGATCATAAAGTCATTAACGGAAATATTATTTTGCGAAATAGCCCGTCTAGGAAGCCAAAATATGCGAAATACACCAGCTATTCCCTCTCGAAAAAGAGAGATACTTGCCAATTTCCATTTGCTCCTCAAAAAGTCGTTTCATAAAGAACACATGGTGCAATTTTATGCGATGGAACTTGGTATCACAGCGAAACACCTATCCGTAATTACGAAGGAACTAACCGGAAAATCAGCGATAGAACTTATTCAGAACGTCTTAGTGGAGGAAGCAAAATCGTTACTTTGCCAGGGGCTTTCCATCGGAGAAATTGCGCTGAAATTGCATTTCTCGGATCAATCTTTTTTTGGTAAATTCTTTAAGCGAAATGTTGGAATCTCGCCTAAAGAATATCGTCAGAATCTTTATTTAAACAAAGTCGATTAAATCAAAGATACTTGTAAATTGCTGGTCTGCAGCTGAAGTATCTTGCAATTTATCCTCGCCCCAAGTCTGCCCTTTCAACCATAAGGTCTGGCATCCAACTTCTTTGGCAGGCACCATATCTTTACTATAGGAATCACCCACAACCAATACCTCTTGCGCAGGAAGACCTATTTTAGTCACACCTAAAGCATAAATTGCAGGATCAGGTTTGCGTACACCGACGACAGCAGACTCCACAACAGACTGAAAATAAGGTAGGATAGCAAAATCGTCAAGTACTGATTTTAAATTACCATAAAAATTGGACACCATGACAATTGGATATTTTGCATGAAGTGAATTTAACAGTGGTTTTACCTGCTCAACTGTATTCTTTGCCAGCGAATAACCGTCAAAGGCTATTTTATGAGCTAATGACCGATCTAGGTCGTACCCTGCAGCAATAAGATAATCAAATTGTACATTGAGCTTTGCTTCAAGTACTTCTAAAAAATTAAACTGCGGTTTAATGATAGGCTGTAAAGCCATCTGACGTTCCGCGTAGGTATAGGCCTCCTGAAAAGCGTTCAAATTTACAGGAACCTGATATTTTTCATAACCCGACCAGATAACAGCTCCCCAGTGGCCCCCGTTAGTGTCTAAGGTTCCACCATAATCAAAAATAATCCCTTTAATATTAAACTTATTCATGTTATTTCTTTTTTACTAAACTCATCCACCCCAAACCGATCATAATCCAGACAATTTCCCTAATTCGTGTCACAACACCCATAAAAATACCGACTTTCGCAGGCAATCCTATACTCATCACAGCCATTGCTAACCCACCTTCCCGCGTTCCCAATTGCATTGGAAAGAAAAAAACAAGATTGGCAAATAAGGAAGATCCTGAGCTAATGATCATAGCATCAATAAAATCAATATTGATATCTAAGGCTAAACCAATAAAATAAATCTCAAAACAGCCCACAACACGTGCTACAAATTCCCAAAAAAGGGCCGTATAGAAACGATCGCGACGATTTTGAAAAAGGTTTTTCACCTGCTCATCGACGTCATTCAACGTTTCATACTTCGTCTCCAGTAAATGACCAACTTTCTTGCCTACCAAAGGTAGTTTAGACAAAGCCTTCAATAGTGAAACTGTAATTCCCTTCTTATAAAATTTCGTAAATAGCCAAGTACAAATGATAGCCATCACAAAAATCACAGCACAGGCCACATCAACCATTGTACTTGCCGGCACGAACCAAAGAATTAGAAAAACAGAAGCGACCCAAAATAAAATATGCGACAAGATATGCATGACACCGTATAATAGCACGGAAGAGCCTGCCTTCGAACCACCGACATAGTTTTTAAGCTCCATAATACGATAAGGCTCACCACCTAACGCAACAAATGGCGTTATATAATTAATGGCATACCCCGATATTGTCAACTGTAAGACCTTCCAAAAGGGTACGTCCGTCTGTGGCAATTCGGGTTCCTGAATAATTGCCTTAAATGCCATTGCGTTCATCCAGTAGAGTACTGCCCAGCTACCGAGGACGGGCAAAAACCACCAGCCAATTTTTTCGAGGTTGTTCCAAATCTCATCAATTCCCATTGCTTGAATCATATAGGCCAGTGTACCTATACCGATTAGCATAAAGAGTACTTTATAGATCTTACTACCCATAGGTTGGATCATTTGTTAATTTATCAACAAAATAACCACTTACCTTTTCTTGTCGGTTACACATGTATATCAATATCGGGTTTAGGACAAACATGTCAAAGAAAAAGTAAATCCAAGGCTGACCGATAAACAACCAGACAAATAGGAAAATCACCCTTGTATTGAACTGTACAATATTTGTATACTTCATCAATGGTTTATTTTGAGTTCTAAAGTCGACCATCAATTGTTTTGGCAATTCATCTTTATAACGATTCTTCACAATATGCAGCAGCTTTTGCAGTTTTGGAGAAAGCTTTTCCTGGTTTCGTGTATAGCCCATGTAGCCATTCAATACAAATTTGCTGAAAAAATTCTTGCGCCAAGACAACGCGTCATAGTCAACTTTCAAATCACGTGTATTGTCCAGCTCACTTCCAGCTTTACCCTTTATAAAATACAAATGCACATTACGATAATAATCAGCCATTGCCGACTGAAGCATATGCGATACACCTGCAAGTACACAGAATACCCATAGCCATTGTGGCCATCCTTCATTAATACTACGTAAACAGATCGCAATATGAATAGAAGCAAACCAAAAATCTCCAGCAAACCCATCCAAGATACGACCAAAGCGACTTTTATTGTCTGTCATTCTTGCCAGCTGTCCATCAGCACTATCTAAAGAATTGGCAAAAACCAATAAAAGCATGCCAATCACATTAATCCATAATGCAGGGTAATAGAATAAAATACCCGCCGCAACGCCAAAGAAAATACTAATAATTGTCACAGCGTTGGGTGTAATACCGATTTTGGCACAGACTTGCGCGATGCGATAACCTATAGGTCGATAAAACCAAATATCAATTCGCTCTTCTGTATCATTAGATTTTAAAGATTGTTCGAATGCACTCAAATTATCTTCTTCGATTACATTAACTTGTTCTTTCTGCATTGTGGTTCTTTTCAGTAAATTTATGGTAAACCATTTGAGCAATGGCCTCAGCAGCCTCTGCCCGACATGGCGCAAAACTTGGCCAGTCGTTTAAGTCAATAATATGGAAGTCTCCATTTGCATCAATAATCACATCGCCGCCATAGATATGTACATCCAGGACTTCCGCAGCACGATTGGCAACTTCTTTTAGATTGTCGAGATCAAAAGGAAAATGTACTACCTCGTCATTAATTTGTTCATACAAATCATATTTGTGATGATTGTGTTCATATGGGTAGAAATAAAAGAAGAAATCCGTTCCCCGCACTGCATAAAACTTGAGTAAATCTCCGGCAAGATGTTCAGAAATCACAGCCTCTTTAATCCCACGAAGTGCATATTCATTCAAGATATGTTGCGCTTCTTTCAGACTTGCAGCAAAGGTAACATCTTCCTTATGAATCGCATGAAAATCGCCACGTTTGATCCATACACCCTTTCCTTTCAGTTTTTCAAAAATAGATTGGATATCTGCAACGGTAGAGATCACGATACTCTTCGGATAAGGAACTCCACCTTCTAAAAGCTTAAGGGTCATGTTTTTCCGAAAGCAATTTTCAATTCCAAATCCTGAATTCAAAACATTGATTCCATTATTTTGAAGAGATTGCAACTTTTTCACTAAAGTCTTCGTTCTCCCCATAGTCAGAATATTATCCTGCTTCACGGATGGTGAAGACAAAAATTCATCTTCATTACATACCTCCACCGAAGCACCTTTTTCAGTCAGTTTTAAAACTACTTCATTAAATATAGCGGCATCATTCCCCACATGGTTGGGTGAAAAGCGATTTTTTCGAGTTACGCCTAAAATAGAAATCATATCGCTCATTTTACTAACTAACCTCCTCACTCAAAAATTGTTCCGCGACGACACGATCTTTTAAATGATCAATATCGACCACCTTGTCAAATACAAATGCTTCTACTTGTAAATCGTTTTCCAATAAAGCACGCTGAAAATTACGCATTCTGGAATTACCGGCTTCAACGGAGCTTAATGCACAATTCATAGCTGCTTTTCGGAAGCAATAAATTCCGCCAGAAACATACTTCGTTTCTGCGGTCGCTGTATCCAAAAAAGCTTCCACCAAAAGCTGCGAATTTGTGTTCACATAGAGCGGACTCTCATCGTCGACAAAAGGAGTGACTGCCATAAAAGCATCTGCATGTTGATGTTGCTGGAATGCTTCCAAATAGGCATGAAATTCATGTGGTCTAAAAACCGTATCTGTTGTTGTCAGACAACAGGACGACCAATCGGGGTTATTTTTGACAAGCAAGGCAAAACTATGCAATGAACTTGCAGTATCTTCCTCTATTAGCACAATAGGTAATTCAAACGTTGTTTTTTCCAAAAACAATTTCAGCTCTGGAGATTGTTTATTGATGATAACATGAACTCTTTGCGCCCCTTCTTTAACAAACACGCGAATCAATCGCTCAATTAATGGAACTCCATGTAATGGTAGCAAGGGTTTCGGTAAATTAAATCCCTCTTTTCGCAATCGAGAACCTTCTCCCGCCGCTATAATTGCAAATTCCATTTCTTTTAATTGCAAAATAAAATCATTTATAAAAAAGCAAAACCCCCGTCACTATCTCAGCGTTCGTAAGCGCAAAAGTCTACAGAGGGTTATATCACAAATCTTCAATATCGTAAAGATTTTGAAGAAAAAGGGGAAAAACTGTTTTTAAACAATTGTTTCCCCTCTCTTATTAAGGTAGTTTATTGAATACTATCTACTAGCTCCTGGTAATAATCCAATCCCAAATGTGTGATTAAATCTTCACCCATAATGTGGCGCAATGTATTTTGCAATTTCATCAATTGTTTGAAGATATCGTGTTCAGGAGGTAATCCCGGAGCTGTTTGAGGAGATTTCAAGTAAAATGATAACCACTCTTGAATACCCGACATACCCGCACGTTGAGCCAAATCAATAAACAAAGCTAAATCCAACGCAACTGGAGCAGCTAAAATTGAATCGCGACACAAGAAATTGATCTTAATCTGCATTTTGTAACCCAACCAACCGAAAATATCGATGTTATCCCAAGATTCTTTATTATCGCCATGTGGAGGATAATAGTTGATACGTACTTTATGATAAAGATCACCGTATAACTCAGGGTTCTTTTTCGCATCCAGAATTTCTTCCAATACCGATAATTTAGAAACCTCTTTTGTTTTGAAATTTTCAGGATCATCTAATACTAATCCATCCCGGTTACCTAAGATATTCGTCGAAAACCAACCTTCAACACCCAAAGCTCTCGCTTGAAGACCAGGTGCCACAATTGTTTTCATCAATGTTTGGCCTGTTTTAAAGTCTTTACCTGCAATTGCTACACCGTTTTCATGCGCCAACTCAACAATAGCTGGAACGTCACATGTTAAATTTGGTGCACCATTTACATACGGAGCTCCCTCTTTCAATGCCGCATAACAATAGATCATACTTGGTGGAATACGTTGATCATCATTGTCTAGTGCTTCCTCTAATTTAGCTAAAGTTGAAAAGGCTTCGTTTGTTTCAATATAACGCTCAGTAGATCCACACCATACCAATACAACACGGTCTAATCCGTTTTTCTCTTTAAATTCACGAATATCACGTTGTACTGCATCTGCCAATTCACGGCGAGTTTTTTCAGATTTGATGTGCGTTCCGTCCAAATTTTTCACAAAATTACGGTCAAACACAGCTTTCATTGGTTGGATTGCCTCCAATTCGGCCTTAACAGCATCCAATTGGCCTTGCTCCAATACCTGTGCTTTTGATGCAGCCTCGTATACGTTATCCTCATATACGTCCCATCCACCAAAAACAACATCTTCCAATTTTGCTAAAGGGACGAAATCTTTAATTAATGGATTTCTGTTCTCAGTGCGTTTACCCAGACGGATTCTGCTCAATTGAGAAACAGATCCGATTGGTTTTGAAAAACCTTTGTTTATAGATGCCACACCAGCGATTAATGTTGTAGCCACAGCACCTAATCCCGGAATAAGAATACCCAATTTTCCATTGGCATCTTTCACTTGTTGTCCCATATTAATTCTATATACTTAAATTGTTATTTAATTGATGTATTATGATAAAATAATTCTTAAAATTAGCTTAAAAAAACATATTTCATACCACCCCGCACTTAATTTATAAAATCGTGACAAATACCGATACAAACCCCATTCGAAACCTAAAGAAATAATCTGAAAATGAATTATTATTTAGTGTTCTACTAATCCATCTGATTGAAATTTAACGTTTTTAGCTAAAGCTGTTAACCCAAAAAATAATTCTCCTTAATTTTACTCAATATATTAAGATTCGAAAACTAATCCAAATTCAATCCAAAAAAAGTTTTTCTTTCTCAAAAATTGGTCAATTTTTCTTTTTCTATTCGCTATAAATATGACAATAAAATTGGAAAATGGTTTTAGTAGCACTAACTTTAGCCTAAAATCTAAATACAGGCAATGAATCTATCGTTCAATTTATAAACTAGCAGCTGTTGATCCGCTCATTGTAGCTGGAGAAATAGTCTGCCAAACGATAACGCGATGACAAATTTAACTGTAGCGCATAGAGCCCAAGGTGCATAAGAGTATCCATAGCATTGCAAAAAATGAAACCAAGTGTAAAATTATAATTTACACCAAAGAATGTACTGAACAAATAATTATCTGAATGAAAAATACAATTTCGTGCCTAACTTTAGCGCTTTTAAGCGCAAGCCAGTTACATGCTCAAACAGCTGCCGACTCGGCTTATGTTAGAGATCATTATGAAAAGACCGAAGTAGCAATCCCCATGCGAGATGGGAAAAAATTATTTACTGCGATCTACAGTCCAAAAGACAAATCCAAGAAATACCCAGTTTTACTCAATAGAACACCCTACACGGTTTCTCCTTATGGGCAGAACGAATACAAAAAAAGCTTGGGAAACTTCCCCCAAATGATGCGTGAAGGCTATATTTTCGTTTACCAGGATGTCCGTGGCAAGTGGATGAGCGAGGGTGATTTTGAAGATATACGTCCGACCACCTACAGCAAAGATAAAAAAGCAATCGATGAAAGTACGGATACCTATGATGCGCTTGAATGGTTACAGAAAAATCTCAAAAACTATAATGGCAAAGCCGGGCTCTATGGGATTTCCTATCCAGGCTTCTATTCTACCGTCGGATTGGTCAAAACACACCCGAGCTTGAAGGCAGTCTCCCCACAGGCTCCCGTAACAGACTGGTTTATCGGCGACGACTTCCACCATAATGGCGTATTGTTTCTTCAGGATGCATTTACATTCATGTCAACCTTTGGTGTCCCACGGCCAAAACCCATCACACCAGATCAATTTAAGGGCAAAATTCAGATCAAAGAAGCCGATAAATATAACTTTTTTGCAGAAGCAGGAACAGCGCGGGAACTCAAAGAAAAATACTTTGGTGACTCCGTACAATTTTGGAATGACCTGTTTAAACATCCCGACTATGATGATTTTTGGAAATCGCGTGTAATCACCAATTCTTTACAGGAGGTAAAACCAGCTGTAATGGTGGTTGGTGGTTTCTTTGACGCGGAAGATGCTTATGGAACATTTAAGACCTACCAATCGATTGAGGATAAAAGCAAAAAAAACAACTCGATTTTAGTCGCGGGACCTTGGTATCATGGCGGCTGGGTTCGTGCAGAAGGAAACTATTTAGGTGATATCCAATTTGAGAAAAAGACCAGTATTACTTATCAGGAACAATTTGAACAGCCGTTTTTCAAATATTACCTAAAAGATGAAGGAAACTTCGCCCCTGCCGAAGCTAACATTTTTGTTTCAGGCAGCAACGAATGGAAACATTTCGAACAATGGCCGCCAAAAAACGTAGAGACAAAAAAACTATACTTCCAACCTCAGGGGAAACTTGGATTTGACAAAGTTCAGCGTACAGATTCCTGGGATGAATATGTAACAGACCCTAATAAACCTGTTCCGCATCAAGGTGGGTTAATTCAAAACCGAACACGGGAGTATATGGTAGATGATCAACGTTTCGCAGCTAGTCGCCCTGATGTCATGGTTTATCAAACGGAACCGTTGACGGAGGATCTGACGATAGTAGGCCCAATCAAAAACTTTCTCAAAGTCTCTTCAACAGGAACAGACGCGGACTATATTGTCAAACTGATTGATGTATACCCGAACGATGCTGCAAGTTATCAAGGAAAAACAATGGCTGGATATCAAATGATGGTACGTGGTGAGATCATGGCGGGGAAATACCGAAATGGTTTTGATAAAGCACAGGCCTTGACTCCAGGTATGGTCGAAAAGGTGAATTTTGAAATGCCAGACGTTGCGCATACCTTCAAAAAAGGACATCGCATTATGGTTCAGGTACAAAACTCATGGTTTCCGTTGGCAGAACGAAATCCACAGGTATTTTTACCGTCTTATACAGCCACCAAAGCTGACTTCCGTAAAGCTACCCAACGTATTTTTCACGATGTGAACAATGCCACATACATCGAATTTTCTGTCCTCAAAGATTAACAGGTAAATTCGAAAGCCAGCGCTTAAGAGCTAATTGAATAAGGCTACATCAGCTAAACACCTATGCCTGATGTAGCCTTATCTTTAATCTTCCGCTACATACTTATCTTCGCCGGCCTTCCATCCCGCAAACAATAAAAGTACGATACTCCCCGCCAAAAAGTAGAACGAGTAATTCCAGGTAGCATCTATTTCGTGCAGCCTACCAAAGATCGGCGGACCAAAAGCCGCAATAAAATAGCCGACAGACTGCGCCATGCCCGATATTTTGATTGCATTTGCCGTTGATCTGGCCCGCAGGGTAAAGAAGAGAATAGACAAACTGAAAGACAGTCCATTGGAAAGTCCCAGCAATATGGCGGCAACATAAATTCCCTGAAGCTTGTAATGCCAGAATATAAAGATACTTCCAAGCATCCCTATCGCAACAGCAGTTGCCATTAAACGTTGATCCTTCATCCGATGAGCCAAAATAGGTCCAATGAACATAATGGGAATCATGGCAATTTGGATCAAAAACAGCAACCAGCCCGTATCCTCCTTTGGCATACCATAATCGACCAATACTTTGGGCAACCAAGAAATCAAGCTGTAGTAAATCAGGGACTGAATACCCATAAATAGGCTGATATACCAGGCCAATCTTGACCTAAAGATATGCCCGATTCCACTTGTCGCTTGTCTATTTTCAGTAATACCTTGAGCTTTCTTTCGGCCTAAACCATCAAAAAAAACAACAATAAGTGATAACAAGGCTAAAATCACCCAAACACCCAGTGAGCCTTGCCAACCAAGACCGGTCCATTCACCCAATCGTAAACTAAAACCCGAAGCAAAAGCCGCAGTCAGGTTCATTGCTACCGCAAAAATCCCTGTCATCAGCCCAATCTGCTTTGGAAAACTGGTTTTTATGTAGCCAGGTGTAACGACATTGCCAACACAGATCCCAAGTCCAATTAAAAAAGATCCCACAAACAGCGTTGGCATATTGCCCCAGACCCGAAGCACAATCCCTACACTCAACAGCATTAAACCAAACAATAAAAAACGATGCATGCCCAGTTTATGCGAATATCGACTTACTGCGACAGAACAGCTCGCAAACATAAAAAGGGGGATTGCCGTCAATAGGCTGCTTTGAAAACTATTTAATTGTAAATATTCACTGATTTGCCCCAGTACAGGGCCAACGGCTGTAATTGGTGACCGCAGATTGGTTGAGACCATAACAACAACCAATATGGATAACCAGGTCCAAGAAACAGCTGTGGATACTTTTATATTTTCTTTCATAATAAAATCGCGCTATACATGTAATGATCGCTCGCAAAGATATACCTGAAATTTTAATTAAATTTGCCATTAATTTAATTTAAAACGACATGGATCAAACAAATCATACATTGACAATTGAACGCATCCAGAAATCAACCTTTGTCTGGTTTGAAGAAAACTGGATACACGACAACGAGCTGCACAGTCATCGCAAAGGCCAGTTGATTTATGTCGAACAGGGTTTCCAATACCTTACCGTCGCAGGAAAAATGTATTTACTCCCCCAAAATCACGTTGCCTGGATTCCCTCCGGTGCAGTACATAAGACCAACTCCCACTCTGAACGCATCAAGCTTATGGTACTTTTTTTTGATACTCCACAATTTGACGGCGCACAAGACCAGTTGTTTTTCAATCAGGTGCAGCTATTTTCTGCGCCTAAAGTATTACGGGAAATGATTTTGTATTGTGAAAAATGGTCGAAATTGATTGAAGAAGATGAACATGAAAAAGTTTTCCTGGGTGCTTTACTCCATGAACTCCCCTATTTTGCCGCACAATTGCTCCAACTTGGGATCACCCTTCCTCAGGAGAATAGACTTCAAGCCGTCTTAAATCACCTCCATGACCATTACACAGAAGCCTTCACATTAGACGAGATTGCCCTATTGTCCAATCTTTCGCTCCGAACTATAGAGCGCCTTTTTAAAAAGGAAACCGGAATGACACTTGCAAAATATCAGCAGTTACTCCGCATTATCAAGAGTTTGGAACTTCTTAGCACAAAACAATTCACCATCTCCCAAATCGCGTATAAAGTCGGTTATAAAAGTGTACAAGCGTTCACCAATAGCTTTTATGCTGTGATGAAATATAGACCTTCGAGCTTCATGATGGACTAGTTTTCGCACAGCTACAGGTGGTTTGTAGCTGTCCAGCTACAAAATATAAGGCATTTAAAAAAAATAACAACGAATAGTTGCACAGGTGTAGTATTTACACTATCTTTGTATCATCATAATTTAGGTTTATAATTGGTTATTTAAGGTTTTCATTCTCCCCGTTTGAAAACCTTTTTTTATTTATTTTCACCGTCCTTCAAATCATTTCACTGCTCCTCAAACACAATAATTTCCCTCTTAGGCCCAAACAAAAGCAACTAATCGCATGTTTCCAAAAAATAGCGTTCAAATTAATTCTTAAAAAATTCAAGAAATTCTTTAACAATACTGTATTTTTAACGAATATATTCGGATGAGAAAGGTCAGGCGAATAGAAAAGAGTTCAAATATTGAAAAAATAATCTAAACATATATGGCAGAACATGGGGATTTGCAAATCGCAATACTAATCGATGCGGATAATGTATCTTATCGAAAGATCGAAGAGATTTTGAATGAAGTCAAAAGATACGGGATTCCAACCATCAAACGCATCTACGGAGACTGGACCAACCCTTATGTTGAAAAATGGAAGGACAAACTTCTTACCCACGCGATTACCCCCATACAACAATACAGTTATACCCAAGGCAAAAATTCTACTGATTCCGCATTAATTATTGACGCCATGGATATTCTGCATTCGGACAGAGTGGACGGATTTTGTATTGTATCGAGCGACAGCGACTTCACCCGCTTGGCCACCCGCCTCCGGGAATCAGGCAAGCTCGTAATCGGTATAGGTGAGAAAAAGACACCTAAGCCTTTTATCGCCTCCTGTGACAAGTTTATCTATGTGGAAATTTTCGAAAAAAATCAAAAGAAAGAAACAGTCACAAAGAAAAAACAGCAAAATCAGCCCAAACCTGCCCCGGTTGACAATCCGGCAAGTATAGCGGTACTGGATGAAGAAACCCTGGAACTTTTAAAAGACACTGTTGATGATACAGCTGATGAAAATGGCTGGGCTTTCCTAGGCGAAATCGGAAGTCTTTTCAATAAAAGGAAACCTGATTTTGACGCGCGAAATTACGGATACGACAAGATGTCCCACCTTTTTAAAGCCTACAAGGAAGATTTTGAAATTGAAGAGCGAAACACCGACAAATCGCGTATAAAACACTACTACATCCGCAATATCATTAAACGGCCTTTAGCAATGGCCAGCCCGGCTCCAGCAGCGGAAACTGAGCACAAAACTCCTTCTACTCCTACTCCTTCCGTACCGCCTACAGAAACTGCGGCAAAAACTGCAAATCAAAACAATAGAAAGAAAGGGCGCCAAGAGAAGAAACGTCAGGATAAAACAAGTTCTGAACCGATACAAAATGAGGCTCCAAAAGTTCAGGAAATTCAGGAGCAAAAAGCCGAGTCCCAAGCCTCCACAGTACAGACACCACCGAAAAACATGCTTTTTCCTTCAGAGGGCAACAAGATTACTGCAGATGATGTTAAGAAATCGCAAATAAGGATTACAAAAGAATTCAAACCTTTATTTCCCACTAAATCCCAAAAATTAAGGATTATGATCAATGCCGGAGAATATGAATGCAATTTTACCTACCGAGGCAGAGGATTTCATGTACTTAAACTGGGAAAAGAAGCCGCTACGCAGCTTGGTCTTGCAGAAGGAATACAAATACAACTGATCAAACTGAATGAAGTTAGCTTTAGCCTTCAAAATAAATCCGTTTAAATCTTATTCAGGGTTATTTTTCTCGCTTTAATAGGGTGATAGGACAATATACATATTGTCCTATCACCCTATTAAAGCATTAAGCTGAAGGGTTTGTCGTATTAAAATAACGATTAGCGTCTGCCAGCAAATTCCATCGTAAAATGGTAGTTCTCATCGATTGCCATTGGCTTGCGATCTACTTTACGAAAATCCCGTGCTTCTTCAGTCCATAGAAAAGGATAAAACGAAAAAACTTGATTACCATTCAACGATTTGACGTCTTCACTCCAGTCTTTCCATTTAAATGTTTCATAAAACTGTCTGATATCCCCTTTCAAAGCCCAAAAAACAAAGTCCGAATAGCCACATTCCAAACTTTCCCATTGCAAGGTATCTTGAGCAAAATAATAGACCTGTCCAATAGCATCTCCCAGAGCGCCGGCATTGATGGCAAAATAACCACCCAAAACATCGTCAGCTATAAGAAGAAATCCTCCTTTTTCGCCTTCCTTGTCAAAACTCTTGCCCTTATTCCACTCCATAATTCCACGGTTCAGCTTTGGCGAACCGGAGCCTAAAATCCGCAACCAGCCACCATCAATCAGTATACCACCGCTTTGATGAATAATGGCCCCCATCGGAGATTTCGTCGTAATTTGTGCCCTTAAAAGTTCCTCATCAGCCCGCTTAGGGTTTTGAGGAAGCACTTCATATGAATTTGTCGCTTCCTTCAACCAGCCCTCAACCAGCTTCCATCCCGAATTACTTGTATCAATCAGTTCTTTTAGACTTTTCATTTCTTGTGCTTTTATATGCTAAGATCAATGATCCTCCACATAAACGGGAGGATCATTGATCTTAGCATTTTTGCCGAAATTAACACAATTCTTTATCGCATCCAAATTACAGCTTGCACAAGAACGTATCGAAAAAAAATATTCATCGAAAACATGAACATAAAGATTAGGAACCTTGCATCTATTTTAAGTAATTTTAGGTTATGCAACATGAATTAGAAAAACTCAGATACCCCATAGGTCGTTTCGCGATACCCGATGTAATTGACAGCTCCCTGTTGAATGACTGGATCAAGACAATTGCAGATTTTCCGGCTCGGTTAAAATCCGAAGTCGGCGACCTTACGGACAGTGCGCTAGAGAAGCGCTACCGTCCTGACGGCTGGACGATACGTCAGGTCGTTCACCATTGTGCCGACAGCCATATGAATAGCTTTGTCCGGTTCAAATTGGCCCTAACGGAAGAAGATCCAACCATCAAATTATATGAAGAAAAATTATGGGCCGAACTTCCCGACGCCAAAATAATTCCCATAGAAAGTTCGGTAAAATTGCTTGAAGGTCTACATGAACGTTGGGTCATACTGCTGAAAAGCCTTTCAGCTGAACAACTTGAAAGGGGGTTTATTCACCCCGTTACCAAAAGACTAATTTCTTTAAAGGTCAATATAGGCCTGTATGCATGGCATTGTAACCACCACCTCATGCATATTGTCAACGCCAAAAACCATTGATGGAATTACATAGCACAAAGATCTATTGACTGGCAGTCAAAAGATCTTTGTGCTAAATTCACTTTATTGCCTTCACTTTACGACAATGACATCGCCCACAAAAAGGCCAGCAATCCTGCAATCAGGAGGCCAATAAGGCCCGACAGAAAAAACGACAGAAAATAATACCCCGCGGTTCGTGTTTTCTTCTTTACGATATGAACAATACCTACCGTTAACGTATAAATCGTTCCAAATCCAAAAAAAACAATCATGATCAAGTCGATCAGAATGCCACTAAAATCTATATTTGCTGATGATAACATGATTTACTTTTTCTTTTTAAATAGTTTACTAAAAAAGGAAGAACTTGCATTTGAATCTTCGGACTGATTATCCCATTGCAATAAATCCTGTTCGATATCCAGTTCATTGGTTTTTGCAAAACCTAACCAATGGACAAATTTTTCCTGATCTCTAAATGTAGGATCATTCTTGTAATAATCCAATAAGCGCGCTGTGGCACTTTCGTAAACGCCGTAGTCATTGGCACGCTCAAAATAGTGGATCGCTTTTTTACTGTCCTTTTTAAATTTCAGTCCCTGATCATAGAGCAATCCATAATAAATAGCAGCAAATTGATTTGTGGTATCCTTTTTTAAATAACGCAATAAGTTTGCGTAATCTTGTTTTTGATAATAGATTTCTGCCATTTGCGCATCATTGGGGATACCCGCTTTTTCAGCTTGTTTAAAGTAATCTAAAGCTAAGACATAGTCTTGTTCCACATAGGCTCCTTCGTAATACCAATTCCCTAAGTTGCTCATGGCTTGCGCCTCTCCAAGCGCAACAGCTTGCTGATACCCTTTTAAGGCCTTCGAAATATCCAATTCAACACCATGCGCTGTCGCATAGAGAAAGGCCCAGTTATTCCATGCCTGAGCATGGTTCTGCGCCATTGCCTGTTCATAGAAGAACTTTCCCTTTGCGATATCCATCCCTTCGTAGCCTGCATCTGTATATATATTTCCAAGGAAATATTGGCAGTCTGCACTGCCGCGATCGGCTGCGATCTTGAGCAGCCGAATGGCTTCGAAGACCTTCCCTTCAGCATCGAGCTTCTTCCCCCTTTCAAGCAGTGTGTCATTATCGAAATACTGTTCATATCCATCACCCTTGCGTTTCGTCCAGGCTTGATAAAACTGCACAAAATAGCTTTGATCACGCCCCTGTAGCTGATAACGTTCTGTATATAAATGCCCGAATGCTGTTTCGGGTATCTCTATCACATTCCGACTTAGGTCGAGATGAAAGATCTTCTCTCCCTTAAAAAGCAACAGGAGTTCGCCTGAGATTGCCTCAGGAGCTGGATAATGAAAAGGCGAACAAATATAATCGTAAAGCTCACTGCAAAAGTTAAGCTTCGTATCGAAATAGCGCGTTCCCGCAGCACAGTGTATGCGCATAAAATCCAAAAAGCAATGTTCGATTTTCTGATGGTCAATGGCAGGTTCAAGTAACCATTCCCCTCGATGAGCATCATAAATCCCCTGTCCTTGGGCACAGCCTACGACAAAAATATCTTTACGGTATTGCTGTATGCTATCTACTGCTACTTTATCTATCAGGCTATCCATCAGTCGAAATACCCCCTGTTCAAGCGAGTAAATCTGCCATCTTTTATTTTTGAGATAGGCAATACTTTGATAGCCATCCAACACGATAATCCGATCAATTTCTTCATCCAAGATATTACCATCGGGTTGAATGACGGCAATTTTTGGCTGTAACTTATTGGGTTTAATCCAAAAATATCGATTGGCTAGCGGCTCCAGACTACCTTCTAGAAAAGTCCCTAAATACTGACCGTCCATTCGGTAATATTTCCTTTTTATCGTTCCTTTTTGCCGGTTATAGAACAGTTTGTTATAGTCATACATAAAAGGCTCGGGTGCAGGATCTGAAATAATCAATCCTCCTTCAGCCGAAAGGAGAATGTGGCTATCGCCTTGTCTTGCGTTTATAAATCCATAGGCGATCCAGTCGAGTTCATCATAGATTGCAGGTATACTTAGCTGTTTGGCATCCATATGCAGTACCCCACGTTTTCCTGCCACTTCCACTTCAGCGTAATTGTTACCATTGATATGCCGGGCATCGAAAGCGTCGCTATATTGACAGGACAGCAGTTCAGCGCCGCTAGCATTGATATAACCATATTGTCCATTTGATTGAACTACCGCAATCCCCTGGTCATTGAATTCAAATATCTCATCATAAATCGCGTCGAGCAAAATATCACCTTTAGCATTTTTTAATCCTTGTTTTCCTTCCGCTTCGAAAACCTCTGCTCCTTTCTCCTGAACAAGCTCTTCTGCCCATAAGCCCAAGCCATAATCAATCCAATCAGTTTGAAGAGCATCTAAAAATGAAGTATAACCAGACTCTTTCACAAGCGGGTCCAGCGGATTTAAGGACTGTTCTTCGACCGCTTGTTCATACAAAGCGGCCTTCATTCTTATTTCCGCCACCCAATCTTTGGCCTGCTCCGCGTCATTTTCTTCATTCATAGTAAAAACATCGCGTCCATCAATCTGAAAGGCATCAAAAGGTAGCTCTTCCAAAAATTCAAACATCCTGTTGACAGGCTCAAAATATATTTTTTTATAATGCAATTGATACCTATCAGCCAACAACGCATAAAAATAGCGCAGTCGTGCGATCCCATCTTCCTTGTTTGCATAAAGCTGGCTGCCTTTGGACCGGATATTGGCGGAAAATAAAGGTAGCATCAGGAAAGGAATTTCATAATTCCATTCCGCCAGATAAGAAGGATATGTTTCTTTGGTCTTGAGATTTACATTATAGATATAAATACGATGTGCCATGCGCTAATTTTTCTGTTTGTCGTTGTATCGCAGTAATCCATTCCATACGACAAGAATCATGCGAATGCTGTAAAAATACCGTATTTATCGATTTTTTCGATTAGCGGAAAATAGGGATTTTTTTCTCAGCCAATTTTAGGCAACTTTGGTTTGGATTTTGTAACAGAAAGAACAATGAATCATTTCAAATACAGTTATTATTTCGGCGCATTGATACTTCTTTCATTGCAAATTGCCTGTCAGGAAAAATCAAAGCCACAGGAAGCACACCTAGCTCCCGCAAAAACGACGGAAAGGCCAGTCAAAAATACTGTCTTAAAAGACACCGCATTACCAAAACACGCCACACTGGATAGCATTGACCATGCCAATGCGCAAAGTGTACTGGAATCTGATGAAGTCACCACAGCTTATGTAAACCTAGCTTCTCAAGACAGCATCATACGCCTACATTCCAATATACGTTTAGACCATCGCTTCTTTGGCTATGAGCAGGCAGATATAGGCTCAAAAAAACTACTTTTATTTTCCATCTTTACCAACGATGTGGAACACAATCCATTTCAACTCAAACTGGGTGCATATTACGATACCTCTGGCTTAGACAGTAAAGGCTCAAAACTAAAATATGTGAATACAAAGGGTGATTTTGTGCAAGCTAAATTCATCGATTCGACCGATATACCGGTATGCACGATCTATTTTGAAAAGAAATGGGTCGAGATCGAATAAAAAACAAGTATAACCAATTTCAAAAAAATACAACTAACCTAAAACAACATGAAGTTCACTATAAAAACTATTTTTCTACCCTGTATAGCATTGCTTTTTAGCTGCCAACAAAAGAATGAGGCTAAAAAAACAGCCATTGCAGTTAGTACCCCCGCCAGTATAGACACTTTACAGAAAAAGGAGGCGATGAAATCCACATCCAATGATGACCTGGCTCTTTTTAATCAGCTTTATCCGATTGATATTCTTCAGCCGGAGAGCAAAAATAGTTTCAAGAAATATGGTATCGAATTTTCAGGAATATGTTATGCCTGTGATCTTGCAGAAATCAAAATAAATAAAAAACAACTGCTTTTGGTCAATGTCTGTGATTCCAATGAAATCTATCAGATTAAAGAATTTACCGCTATCCGCAACGACACAGGCCTAATCATAAAGACCCAGCACAATGAATTTATCTTCAAGCGAGTAGAGAAAGAGCCTATTTTCGAATTACAAATCAAGGGGGATTCGTTGTTGCTAAAGAATAAACGTATCGCAAAATACTACGCCCAGAAATCTTTGATCGATCAATTTGAAGTACATGATTGTGGTGATTTTCAGGGTTAGCACCGGCTTGATTTCGTTGCTGTTCACGAATAGCAACAGATCAGGAGAATAAAACAGCACCGATTGTTAATAGATGACCTTATACGAACTAGACAGGATAAGAACAGGCAGTATTTCATTTCTGCCTGCTCCACCTGTTCTACTTATACTTCAAAATAAAACCCCGATTCAATAAGTTCTTTATATTTTACCCTGTCAAAACTATAAATCTTCGCAGCCCTGGCACACCGATCTTTCTGCTTATCGCTGTGGTCGATCAATAAACCCATGCTGAGGATTTTTTTTCGAAAATTCCCACGGTCAATTGACCGTTGCAAAACAGTTTCATACAAATTGTGCAAATCGGGCAAGGTAAACTGTTCGGGCAGAAGCTCAAAACCGATCGGCTGATAACGTATTTTCCCTTTGAGCCTTTCGATGGCGGTATTCAAGATCTGTTTATGGTCAAAAGCGAGGTCTTTATTTTCATCAATGCCAAACCATTTTACAGCTTCAATATCCGCACCCGCTTCCAAAATATACGTTTCAGGCTTGACAAGCGCATAATAAGCAATGCTGATCACTCTTCCGCGCGGATCACGCGCTAAGTCTGAAAATGTATAAAGCTGTTCAAGGAAAATATCCTTGAGACCGGCCTCCTCCTGCAGTTTACGAAGCGCACAGTCGTCGGCAGTTTCTTCTTCCTGAATAAAACCGCCCGGAAAAGCCCATTTTCCCAAGAAAGGTTCTATTGCCCGTTTGGTCAATAATACCTTAAGCTGGTTTTTATCAAACCCGAAGATCACACAGTCAACCGTTACAGCAGGCCTCGGATATTCATATACATATTTTTTTGCTGAGCTTGCCATGTACTACAAATTTACTTCGGTTGACAATTTAATCTGTATCCCATATTTTTCTTTTAAAGCATCAAACTGCAGGAGGGTTTGCTCTTCAAATCCGGCAATCGGCGACATGCAGTCTATCAATAAGGTAATACGGGAGGTGATGGACCGATCATGTTCAAAATATTCCAAAATCTGCACCGCCGAAGCCAATACGCAATGGCTTGATGCCTCTCCCGCGATATAAATGGCATCGTGTGCCCGTATTGCTTCAAGCACAGCATGGTTTACAAATTTATTGCCATCATATTCGGCCTTAATAATACCATACATTTCCGTATTCGGATCCTGTCCTTTGTAAACCAAGACTGGTTTTACCTGACGCACAGCACTGTGAAAATAGAGCATATTCGTAAATTGACTCTCGAGCTGTGCACCCGAAGTTCCCTCCAAACAGTGGTATGGCCATATACACAATTTTTTTTTCCCCTCGGCTTCCAAATGCTGGAGATAATCCAGCGCTAAGGCTGTATGGCCATTCACAGCACGCCAGATACCGTCGCGGACATCAGCATAGCGAATGATGGTAAATGGCTCTGGATGATTTCCTTCCGTATCCAGCCACCAATCGGCATGGAAAATCTGCATCATCGAATGACAATCAAGACTGCACATCACTTGTGTCAGGGAGCCCAAATTACGGTACATCCATTGTGTTAGACGCTGAACATCTGCTTTGGAACCATCGACCGCAAGACTCCCAATAGATTCCATAAAATCGTTCTGAACATCTATTGCCAAAAGCAGCGTCCGTTTCACGTCCAAAGCTGCAGGCCTGACCTGCTCCTTTTCTGACAATTCCAGCATTGCCGGTATATTATCACTTTTGCCGCTGGCAATATGCTGCACATCGACAATCTGATCAAATGGTGTTATCATGCTATTCATTTTCTTTCATCAATATCTATTTCAACGCCGCATTTATTACGCAAAACGATGAAGCCATTAAACTTTTCTTCCAGTTAAAAATCATCTTCATTAAAGCATAGTTTTTGTCTCTTGTTAGCTGCTATGAAGTGCTTGCGTCGATTGCCATAACTAGCAGATTGCCTTAACGAGTTAAAATTAACCCTTGAACGTAGGCACTGCTGCAAACTTGTGCGCAGATTGTTGTATACGTTTACGAATAAGTTCATCTATAACCGGGTTGCCCGATGTACCTTTCAAAATAAACCCATCGATTTGTGCATAAGTCATTCCCAGTTCATCTTCATCTGTCTGTCCTTCCCAAAGGCCTGCAGACGGACTTTTATACTGAATAGATTCGGGTACGCCCAGGTATTTTGCCAAGGTATATACTTCCTGTTTGGTGACCATTGCCAACGGATTCAGATCGTAGGCGCCGTCGCCCCATTTCGTAAAATAACCTACCGTAGCTTCGGCCATATTCCCCGTACCAATAACAAATCTGCTGCCCAGTTGCGCAAACTGATACAAATATGTCATGCGAACACGTGGGCGAATATTTGCAAGGCTCAAGGCGCGGTTAGCGGCTGTGGCTTCTGCGACAAATTGTTCTTGATGAATTGCCAATGCATCCACAGCAGACTGAATGTCAAACACATGAAACGGAAAATCAAACTTCTGAATAAGCTCCATCGCATGCTGATGACTTTTACTATTATTCATATCGCTGCCATAGGGCATCATGACCAAGTGAACATCTACTTGTGCCAGACGGCATAAGCAGGCCACAACACTGCAATCGATACCACCGCTCATTCCTAATACAAGTCCCTGGCGGCCGGCAGATTTCACTTGCTGAGCAATCCAGGATGCCATCAATTGTGCATACTGTGCCACGTTTTCATCCTGGATGAAAAACGGTTTGTTTACGCTATTTTCCATATACTCGAATTGTTTCAGTTTTCAATCTATTCCTTATTTCTTCAAAACGCGTTGTGTGCGTAAATTCACCATCCAAATAACAGGTTTGGAGTAGGTTTCTACTTTCCAGTTCAGCTATAGTTTTTGGATTCAGGTTATCTATTAAACGAAATTCATCATTTTCGAATACCACAGCCACCATACCCTTTTGTGACTTCTTAAAGTTTCCCGTATCTGTAGCCGGACGTTTCTGAATTGCTTTAAATTCTCCATTGACAATTTCGGCAGTTCCTTTTAACGCAAAACCAAAAGTATCGCGTGTAACATATTGATAGGTATAAGAGCCTATTCCCAATATGGTATTGGTAGAAGCAAAGCCCTTATCGAGCAAACCTTGACATATTTTATCGGCTCTATCCACTGTAATGGAATCACCATAAACCACTCCGATATGTGGATCCAGCTCCTTAAATCCCTTGCTGTTGGTCGTACCGCCAAAAAGTTCAAATAAACGTTCGACGATACCTTTCCGAACGGTACTGCGATCAGATGCAACATCACCACAGATAATTTTTACAGGATCACCACTATCGGGGCGAATAACAACTTTTCCTTCCCTAGCCATAATAAGATCTTTCAGTTTCGGCAATACGTTGTCAACTACATTCCAGAGGTCATATGTATCCGATACAATGGAAATATTTCCACTTGGGTATACCTTGGTGATCAGATGCCGAAATGCCTCCACTTCATCCTCACCGTAGGAACACATCACACTGTGCTCCGTAGACGGGGTATACATCATCACATCACTTTTTGCATGATAGTAGGATTTCAGATACTCCCTAACGGAAAGCGTAGCTGAAACACCGAAGCTCAACAGATGCCCCCCAGCTGTACGATAAGCCGTTTCAGGAGAGCCCATGCCACGCATGGAAAAATCACCGGCTTGGGTAAAGACTTTATTGACGTCGCCCGTTTTCTCGGCAAAATCCGTCAATAATCTTTTATAGCGATCTGCAATTGTCGCTGCTGTCATCGGTGACCAGATATAGGCCGATAATTGTGTTTCCAGATAACCCGGAAGCCAGAAAAAATTGGGATGTGTATTTTCAATGGTAAACATTGGCACGCCAATAGGCACCAGGCTGCCTTCCGGCAAAGCATTTACTTTGATTGGAAGGTACCCCAGTCGATGTAGGTCGCGAATATGTTTCGATTCATGCATCGATGCGAACTTTGCGTTTGTATTTTCAAAAACAGCTGCTATTGCCTCTTCGTAAGCCGCCACGACCTCCTCTTCCGGTTGAGCAAAAAAGTTTGCATCAAATGAATTCGTGATTTCGGCCAAGGCCCCCTGTAATCCAAAAAATACAACATGACTAATGCCTTCTATGCGGGACATGCGCGGTGTCCAAGTCTCATAAACCCATTGCGTATGTGCAGGGTATTGATCCTTATGGCACAATTTATAACCATCTGTCCAAAGTATTGGATTCATGCTCATTGATTTAAACATAGCTTTCAGTCGTTAAGTTGATATAATTTATTTTGGGGTGCTTGGTATCCATCATAGAATTGGTGGTAAAGACATTGGTTATCGGTGAATCATCATCCAGCAGGTTCCCTTTAAAAATTCGGGGTTCGCAATGCGTGACCAAAAGATAGACTGCACTAGCTCCCATTTCTTTCAATATTTTCCCGGCCCAAAGAAATGTTCCCCCTGCCGAACACAGGTCATCGACAATAATACATTTTGCGCCGAGCGGGATATCTCCGGCCTTAAGTTCCATCCCTTCGATCCGACCTGTTTGTGGATTCCGCTTCTTCTCAAAAACACAGCTATTTTCATAGCCACTGTTGATGTAACGTGCCGCAGCTCCTTTATCCGGGAAAACAATCCGATCTGATTCCGAAAAATCAAGTTTTTCCATTAATTGTGGCAACCAGTCCAATGCTGGATAAATCCCTACACTGTTCGCCAGTAGCTCCAGTGTCACATTGGAATGCGGCTCGACAACAGATACTGCATCAAATTGCAAACTATTGATAAACTCCGACACATATTTCAATGTGAATAAATCACCCTCAATTTTGCGATCCATACGGCTATAGGGCATATAACGGATCAGTAATCTGCAAGATTCGGTGGGTACTTCATCCAATCGCTTTTTGACAAAAAGCAAGCGGATTAAATCTCCATCCTCCTGATAAGTAAATTCAATGAGATTGTTCTTTAAGATCAACTGATCAAAATCTTTCACTTTTGTCTCCCCATTTGGAAATTGCTCTGTGACTATCTGATGCTTATTTAATACAATCATAGCTTTTAATTTTGCTTTTTACTATTGAGTACTTTTTACTCAACAAATATGAAGATTAAATTTAAGCTTGCAAAATATATTGAGTACTTTTTACTCATAAAATCAAACAATAGCACATATAACACTGTATATCAGTAAAATAATTTAAATAAAACAGCGTAGCGAAAAATTCATCTCTCATTTCTAAATAGTAAACATGAAACTGATTTCCTGATTAGCGTATAGCTAATCAAGATAAGTATTAAATCGAAACATACGGATACCAAGTCATATCTAACAACAATTTTTAATCAGTATTTAGACAGTCATTAGTCAGTGATTATACAGTATATACTGAGTAATCACTGAACAAACACTGAACGATCACTGAACAAGCACTGAACAAACAATGCTAAAAGGTCGAATTTGATACCGCTCTGATCCCTGTTTGCTACTACGGTTTCCCGCTCTTCGTTTGATTAACGGATAGAAAGAAAAACACGTCCTACAAGACAGAAAAATGTGATGGAAATATTGACTACATAGGCCTATAGGAGATGTTCAGGTGATAAAAAAACGCTGAGAGACAGTTCCAATAAAAATTAGCTGATTATAGGGATTGAAATTTTGCGATAAAACATGATCTTTGTCTATACCAAAGTCACAAAATTCTTTGTCAGCCCACAATTGTGCTAGCAAAGAATTTGAATTACTTAAGCATAAAGCATGGAATTAGCCAATCTTATCAAACAGGATATTGAGTCAATTTTACAGATTGAATCTCAAGACATCAAACAATTGGTCGAGGACTATCGCGAAGACTTAATGGATGCGGATACCTATGACGCCATTGATGCGTACAATATGCTCTATTCGAATATTTATGAAATGTCCGAGGAAGAATACCTCGATGCTTTTCGTACGCTGGGAGAAGCCTATCCAAACTTTGGCAAGGCCGATGAAAATGACATCCAAAAATCAATCGCTGAATTGGAACGATTAAAACATGCTTTTAATGAACTACAACTCCATACAACAGAAGGTAAACAGCTTCTAGCATTACAATTAGCGGTTTTGGAACTGGACATTCAGGTCTACCAAAAACAAACTTTATCGCCGACTACACTTGAGATACAAGCTGAGATCAATTTATTGGAAACCGAATCGTTTGGATTAACCAATCAGATCAATCAGTTTTTAGAACAATACCACGATTAGTTATGCAAGCATTTTATCCGATGAATCGCCTGTGGTTAAAAACAGGTCTTTGCTTGCTTTGCTTGCTTTGCTTACTGACCGGTCTCGCAACATCGTTGTTTGCAAATCAAAACAAGATCGTTTTTCAGTCACAGCAGCAGCCAGGAAACAGATTACCCTTTTACATTACGGACCAAGGGACGCTTTGTTATAATTTGCCGGTGGACACCATGGGCGTATACGCCATACAGATCAATCTCAACAGGCTTTTCCCGACCGCAACGGCGGAGCATCTTCGTTCAAAATATTATGAACTATCAGACAGCACAATAACAATAATCAACTATGCCGAACCGGCTAACGCCATCAACTATAGGGTTACTGATAACAACTTTGTCATATCCAAATCCTCCAATTGGCTCGCGGACTACCAACCTGAATTTCAATTCATCGCTTTGGACAGCCTCAAACACATGGAGAACTTATTCGACACGAACGATTTGGGTGGCCTAATGCAGTTGGAGGCAACCAAGCTCCCTTTTGAAAATATACTTTTATTTTTTAGTCAGCTGCATGGATTTTCCACAGTAGAGGAATTTAGCAGCAATGCCATTCATCGGATTTTAGAAAAGGATCAGTATGCTATTGCCAAACAATTTCATCACTTATTTCTGACGAGAAACAGACAAGTCGATGATTTCGACGTACTGAAGGCGGCAATAGAAAAAAACGATATGGATTTTATCCGTAAAACCTCTTTAAATAGTCTGAACCGTCTGGGTATAGATGAAGTTAAAGCGGATTATAGCTTCACACAATGTACATTACTTGGAAAAGCGATCTTAATGAAAAACAACATTGCCATAGATTATCTTTTGCAGAAAGGTGCCACCACGGAGAAAGTATATCAATATGAATCCGACGTATTATCTGCTTTTCAACTCGCCGAAAGGAGCAAATCAAAGAAAATCATTAAACTATTTCAGTAAATCATAAATAAAACAATGAAAAAGACACTTATTTACCTGATATCTCTTGTTAGTTATCTTGTGATCATCGCAGCGCTGACATTGCCAGTTCATGCGCAAAAAAAGTCAATGGCTCCCAAGCAATCGAAGGCTAATTCAAAACTACCCCAGTTCAACGATGGCGATATGATCTTTCAGTCTTCTATTTCACCGCAATGCAAGGCCATCCAATTAGCAACGCGTTCTCCGTATTCCCATTGTGGGATTATTTTTTATGAGAACGGTAAACCTTATGTACTGGAAGCCGTACAGCCCGTAACTGTAACTAAGTTAGAACACTGGATTGCGCGTGGCGAAAAGCAGCATTACGCGGTCAAGCGCCTCAAAAATGCAGACCAGGTACTGAGCAATTCGAAACTGGCCAAAATGAAAGCAATCGGCAAAGATTTTATCGGCAAAAATTACGACGCGACATTCGAATGGTCAGACGATAAGATCTATTGCTCGGAATTGATCTGGAAAATATACCAGCGTGGAGCAGGCATCGAAGTTGGGAAACTTGAGAAACTAAAAGATTTTGATTTAAGCAGCCCCGAAGTGAAAGCTAAGCTGAAAGAGCGTTATGGTAACAGCGTTCCGCTGAATGAAACGGTCATATCACCCGCCTCAATTTTTAATAGTCCATTGTTGATTACGGTGATGAGTAATTATTAAGCAGGCTCGCCCCCTATTTTTGAAGTTGAACAACATTTCCGCCATTTAATTTACTTTCTTCGGCTGCATCTATAAATGCGCATATTGCCAGGGTTTCCTTTTCGTCAACCGGACTTACACCCGTTTCGAAAAACGGAAGGATCTTATCCAACAATGGGCCGTATCCCATAAATTGTCCCAAATGGACAATCTGATCCTTCAAAAAAACCGTTCCTCCAAAATCATCCTTTCCCTCGCGAATACCCCGAAGTGAGGCAATTCTTCCATCCGCCCACTCCCCAACATAAAACGAGGTACCCTCTTCCTGAATAGTCTTTACTGAGCGGCATCCCGGTCCCATCAATGCAAATAACATTTCGACCCCATGGATGCCATACCAATACAGATCCTTATGTGAAGGTTCCGTTACTGCCGGACAATAGACATCTGCACCTATTACCTTAGTCCTATCTAATTCCTGAAGACCGGTAATATAACGCAAGGAGCTTGATGAAAAAACAGGACAACCATAGCTTTTTGCTGATTGAAAAATTTGGAAAGCGTCCTTATAGGAATTCGCTATTGGTTTATCGATAAATAAAGGTTTTTTAGCTTTGATTACTTGAAGTGCCTGCTCCAGATGAAGATTTCCATCATTAGTCTCCAAAAACACATAGTCCACTTTTTTCAATAGCTCGGCAATACTTGATACAATCGAAACACCGAGCTGCTGCACTTCCGCTGTAATTTTCGGAATACGCTCGATACTTAAGGGGATTGTTTTGCTTCCATAGGGATAAGCCGCAACAACCTTAAATTTTCCGTAGGGATGATTGTTAGCAGCCGTATTAATCGCTCTTGTAAAAGCAACAGCGTGTGTAATGTCTAACCCTATAATCCCTATCTTTTTTACGTTATCATGCTCTGAGAACACCTTATTATTCGCATTAACGGCATAGGATAATCCAAATGCAAAGGAGGACATCAAGAATTTTTTTCTATTCATTTGATTCATTCAAAAGAGAAATAGCTGCATTGACTAAAACAGCGATTGATGTTTCGAAAGCCTTTTCATCCAGATTGAATTGTGGATTATGAAGACCATATTGTGTGGCAGAATCGTCATTATTTGTGCCTATCAACATAAACAAGGCAGGATAACGATAAGAATAATAAGCAAAATCCTCGGCTGCCATCCAGATTTCGAGATCTTGTGGCACACTATTCCCCATCGTCTCTGCAATAATTGTTTTGACTTTTTGCGTTAACGCGGGATCATTATAAAGCGCGGGATAACCATGCCGGACTTCAACTTCTACCTTTGCACCAAGCGATACAGGAAGCGTTGCCGCTATTTCAGCAACCATTTCCAGCGCCTCCTTGCGCCATACCTCATCCATTGTACGAAATGTTCCGGCTAATTTAACTTCCTCGGGAATAACATTGGCAGCACCATCTCCAATAAAACGACCAAAGGTCAATACAGATGGTACATCAGGGTTGGCTTTCCGACTGACAACTTGCTGTAAGGTGGTGAGTAACTGCGCGCCGATCATAATGGGATCAACAGCCCGATGTGGCTCCGCAGCATGGCCACCACGTCCCTTAATGGTGAAATAGAACTCGTCGCTCGAAGCCATAAATCGCCCGGAACGTAAACCGACTTTTCCTACAGAAACACGGGGACTTACATGTAAACCCAGCACAGCTTTAATCGTTCCACCGAAAGATTCCAGAATCCCAGATTCCAAAACCTGAATCGCTCCGCCAGGAATCTTTTCCTCAGCAGGCTGAAATAGCAAAACAATTTTACCGGAAAACTCCGTTTTATAATCATTTAATATAGATGCTGCCCCCAATAGATTAGCCGTATGAAAATCATGGCCACAAGCATGCATGACACCACTATTCTTCGATTTATATCCCACATCATTTTGCTCGTCTATCGGTAAAGCATCAATATCTGCCCGTAATACCACAATATCATCACTTGCCGATTTTTGACCGGTCAGCACAGCCACAACTCCTGTTTGAGCGACAATCTCAAATGGTATACCCAATTCCCCGAGTTGTTGCTGAATATAGGCACTTGTCTCGTATTCTTGGAAAGACAATTCAGGATGCTGATGGATATGTCGGCGTATTGCAACGATTTTCGGAAAAATGTTCTCTATCTTGGTATTTAATTCTTTCAGTATTGGCTCGATCATCTGGATAAGTTTTAAAAGTTTAACACTTCAACAAGTTAAGCTAAAAATAACGTACATAAAAATAGAGCACCAACACCGTTATAATTATCCACCATAGGGTCGGATTTCGAAATCCACGGTAAGCGGCTTTATCCTGATCCGGCACCTGAAAAGAATCGCCCGTCAACACAAGATTTTTTAACCTTGCTTCTGAGACCGCAGGTGTCAACAAACTGACTACTGCGCAAGCAATCATACAAGTCCAGAATACAATACCTGTTCTATTAAAAAAAGGCATTTCAGGTAAGGTGTATTCCAAAAGTAAAGAAAGGGGAATTGTCAGTAAACCTGCTGTCAAAGCACCCTGCGATGTGGTTCTTTTCCAAAAAACCCCCATTAAAAACATCGTTGCAATGCCTGGTGTAAAAAGACCGTATAGATTCATCAAATAAAGGAAAACTGGTTTATCCGAATAACTGATCAGTACAACCGCACTCATGATTCCGAGCACGATAATAGCGACTCCGGCGCGCTTACCAAAACGGACTGCTTCGTAGTCACTTGCATTTTTATTAATATACTGGCTATAGATATCGACGGTCAGAATCGTTGTACAGGAATTGATCGCTCCTGAAATATGGGACATGATGGCCGAAATTAACCCTGCCATCACCAAACCAACCAAACCTTTGGGCAATAAGGTTTCCACGAGTGTCGCAAATAGCAAATCGGGCTGATCGAGATGCGGTAGGAATTTTGGAGCCACCAATGCCGGAATAGTAATAATCAAGGGAACCAAAAATTTAAGATAGTCACCAAAGATGACACCCATGCGCCCATGCCATTCATTTTTTGCCGCCAATACGCGCTGCACAATAAATTGGTTCGTAGCACAATAAAACACGCTGATACACAACAGTCCACCTAAATACATGGTCCAGGGAAAGTCAGGATCAGATGCGGGATAAAACATTTTCCAATCCTTGGAGGATTCTACCACAGACTGAAAACCTCCTGCCGCATCAATGGTGGCAAAAGTTAATACTATTCCGCCCAGCACCAAAATGACAAGCTGTACCATCTCCGTCCATATCACCGCTTTTAAACCGCCTAAAACGGTATATAAACCGGTCAAAATTGCCATTCCAAAAATACTGTATAAAATAGGAATGCCGAATAAAGCGTGCAGCGACAGACCGCCCAAATAAAGAACAGCTCCAATCTCCACAAAAACATAGGTAAACAGGATCAAAATAGCGTAAAGCACGCGGGTAGCGTTGCCGTATCTTTTTTCAAGGTATTCAGGAATCGTATAGAAACCGTTGCGGATATAAAAAGGGAGAAATATCCATAATAATGCATTAAAACCGATTAGAATCGCTCCCCATTCCAGGGTGATCGCGACAAAACCGCGACTATAAGCAGCCCCCATAGCACCAACGAGATGATGGCTGCTGATATTTGCGGCAATGATACTTCCGCCAATCATCCACCAGGGCAGCTTATCACCCGCAA
This sequence comes from uncultured Sphingobacterium sp., assembly GCF_964277905.1. Classification (NCBI taxonomy): domain Bacteria; kingdom Pseudomonadati; phylum Bacteroidota; class Sphingobacteriia; order Sphingobacteriales; family Sphingobacteriaceae; genus Sphingobacterium; species uncultured Sphingobacterium sp. Next base: position 139,422 of record NZ_CAXYKD010000048.1, on the reverse strand, counting down.
GAAAATAATCCCGCTTCGAGGCGGAGTTTTTTTTCGAAGCGTATAAGCCCAATACCACTATACCAATAATATATACGGCAAAAATAACGACATCAATCCAATCGAGTTTCATCGGTCAATAATGTTTGAATTCCTAATTTAGTTTGTTCAATAAGTATTTCAAGACCGCCGCTGGCATAGGGGCTTTGCCACACAGCATAAATATCCTTATCATAAAGCTCCTTCGGTGCGAGATACCCCACATAGCCATTCGCGATATTGATAAAAACGATCGTATGATCTGGAAATTGGGCTCTCACTTCGATTTGATAACAGGAATAGGCTTCATTGGCCTGCGCCACCAACACAGCATCTCCCATTTTCCAGATCCACACCGGAATAATAGCTTCCTGTTGATCTCCAATGGATTTACGGGTATTATATTTCCGCCAAAGGCGATCTTTCATAACACGATCCGTACAGCGTTCGTATTCACTCAAAATTGCTTCGGGACTAGGCAGCTTTTTGTAAGGCACTTTGACGGATAATACCCTTTGCTTAAGATCGATTGGAGCAGTCTGTTCCCGAAATCCCCAACAGGCCAGTGGAGCCCCGGAAATCAAGGATTCCTTAAAAACCCAGTTTTTATGACCATGCTGTTCCTGTGCCAGCGTTGCGAGAACAGCATAACCCAACTGCTTTCCGTTGGCTTCGACCAGTGCTGGATCCTTTACATATTGTCTCCGTGGAGCTAAATCACCTGACGCGCCCTGTAAAAAAAGACAAGGCACGGATAAGGAGCGCTCTACTGTATTTCGCATTTCGCCCACAAAATCGGGTGAGAGCAAATCGTTCTCGTGAGCAAAGCTAGTTGGGTGGCAGGCATAATTACAAATAACCGCTTTTAAACTTTCAGTTTCATCATACAGCCGTCCGACCAACAAGGTTGTATCTGCTTCTTTCAATGGATTGTAACCAATCAGATAATGAGAATCCACTTCCAGATCGCGGTTGCTGGCCAAATCACATACACCATAGTTCCAGGTTAGACTCCCCTTAAATAAACCACTTTGTGCCATTTCAACACAAGATATCGCCTGTTGTTTGAGGAATTCAAGGTACGGCAAAATCAGTTCACCTCCAGGTTGCGCTGCATCTGTCGAACAGATGCTAGGCCCCGCATGGGTATGCGATAGCGCAAAAATCAGCTGCGATTCAGCTAGATTAAAATGACTGAGCAATGCTAATCGCAAATTCTGTTCATCAGCTGCATTTTTCCACCAGCCTAAATCAGCGGTTAGCAGAATTGCAGGCAAGCCATCGCAGGATTGCATATATAGACAATGCATCATCAAAGGCTGATGAACAGCCGTTGCCTGGTCAAATGCAGCCGCCCCCCAATTACGGGAATAGATGCCGATCGGTGGAGTAATATCACATTGGCTAAGTCCAAATCGTCCGTACAAACTACCCGTCGTTTCTTTCAAGAGGTCTTTCTGTTTCATACGTTAAGGTCTAATCAAAGACAGTCCACCATCCATCACAATTGCGGTACCAGTCATATGTTTACAATTGTCCGAACAGATCCATAGCACCTGTTTAGCAACCTCTTCGGCTTCTATAATCTGGCCAAGTGGCACCACAGCCTTTGCTTTCATTTGAAGTTCGGCGTTTGATGACCAGACCACTTTGCTCAACCCGGCATTGACATAGCCTGGTGCAATTTCGTTGACACGAATTCCGTACGCCGCATATTCAAGAGCCATGGCCTGGCAAAGCATACGCAGGCCCGCCTTAGAGACACTATAGGTCGGTAAATTTTGATGTACAGCATGTGCAGCCCAGCTACCCATAAAAATGATCGAGCCCGCAAGCTCAGTCTCCACAAATGACTTCGCACAGGCATTCGCCAGGAAGAATGAACCGTCGAGATTAACGGCCATTTCATTCTTCCATTCTTCGTTGCTTAACGTGCTGAAATCTTTAATAGTGACACATGCGGCATTCGCGATACAGATGGATATTGCGCCCAACTCCTGCCTTATGCGTTGTACCCAGGCGTCAACCTGCCTGGCGTCTGCAACATCGACCTGATCATAAAACAAACGTGCTCCAGCATCATCCAACAAGGGCCACCGCGCTCTCGCCACCTGTGGTTCAAACCGATCCGAGATGCATACAATTGCCTGCTGGGTCAAAAATGCTTCAGCCATAGCCCTTCCGATATCACCAAGTCCCCCACTGATCAATACGACTTTATTCTTATATTCCTCCATTATCGCTATTTTTAGACTACCAATCCCCTACACTACCGTCTTTATAGAAGGTTCGCTGCAATATTTCCTGTTGAAAAGGATGCTTCTTTACCTCTTCTTCATTGATTTCAATACCCAAACCGGCGCGCTTATTCGGCAGAACAATCCGCCCTTTCTCTTGAACTGTAAACCCTTCGGTAACCACGTCCTGGCGCCATTCAACGTCCTTATGCACACTTTCGCAAATAATATAGGATGGTGTTGCAAATCCCAGCTCAATGGAGGCGGCCGTACTCACAGGTCCCTGAGGGTTATGTGGCGCCATAGATACACGGTAAGCATCAGCCAAAGCTGCGATCTTACGCGCTTCAGAGAGACCGCCACAATGGGTAATGTCAGGTTGAATCACACTCACTGCCCGCTTCTCGAGCATATCCCGAAATGCATGCACTCCGATCAAACGTTCGCCTGAAGCAATAGGTGTCGTCACCGCCCGTTGAATCAAGGCAATATCTTCCATGGACTCTGGCCAACATGGCTCTTCAAAGAAATATAGGCCATAAGGCTCCAATGCTTTCGCAAATTGCATCCCCATCCGTGGGCTTGGCCGTGCATGGCAATCCACCATAATATCAATATCGTCGCCGACAGCGTCACGCATGGCCTTCACGCAAGCTTCAGCATATTTAATTGGACGAAGACCTTCCAACGACATTGTCTCTGGAACAGCCATCGATTTAAAAGCGGTAAAACCCTCATCAACAGCTTTTAGCGCAAGATCACCAAATCGTTTGGCATCATCCGGAGCAGTCTCATAAAAATCTTCCATGCGACCTCCACCTAAATGACAATACAAACGGATATAATCACGCACACGGCCTCCCCACAACTCGTGACAAGGGACATTGTGAATTTTACCTAGAATATCCCATAAGGCGATGTCGATACCACTGATGGCCGTGCCACGAACGATCCCGTTTCCATGCCAGAAATGTTGTCTATACATCATCTGCCACAGGTATTCAATACGACGCGGATCTTCACCGATCAACAATTGAGAAATATCTTTGATTGCTCCGACCACACTTTGCGTATGCCATTCCAAGGTGGCTTCGCCCCAGCCCCAAAGTCCGGGCTGATCGGTAATAATTTTGACAAAAATCCAATTTCGCATGCGCGCATGGCACACAAAGGTTTCAATAGCGGTTATTTTCATAGTTAGGGTTTACAAACTTTTTATTACGCGTTCAGTTGCTTCTAAAGTCCGATCAATATCATCCTCCGTATGCGCAAAGGAGATACTTCCTTGTTTAATTGGTGCCGGGAAATTGAAAATCCCTTCTTTAATAAGCTTTTTACGATATTGGGTATCCAGTTCAAAGTTGTGGTTATCCAAAATATCATGAAAATTGACTGGCGCATGGTCCATAAAATATGTACAGAAGGCAGATCCTTGACGTGCGACATAAAATGGTACGCCTAATTTAGGAAATATTTCGTTATATCCTTGTTCCAAACGCACACCAAGTGCTTCTACGTGCTCATAAACTCGATGCTCCGAGCTGCCTAATTTTTTCAATGTTGCAATTGCCGCGGCAGTCGTTAAAGGAAAAGCATTAAAAGTACCGGCAATCATCACCCGCTTCGACTTATCAGGATCTACAAAGTAATCCATGTATTTTTTCTTTCCTGCAATAACACCCAATGGGTAGCCGTTTGCAACCGCCTTTCCGAAAGTTGAAAGATCCGGCTGAATACCACAAATCGACTGATAGCCCCCCAGCGCATGTCTAAATCCAGTTTTCACTTCATCAAAGATCAACAGAAACCCATGCTCGTCCGCCATCTCGCGTAAGCCTTCCAGGTAACCTTCCTTTGGCTTTACAATACCGATATTCTGAAGAATAGGCTCCAACAAAATACAGGCAACATCATATTTTTGAACCACATACAGCACACTTTCCAAATCGTTGTAGTTGACAATGTGTACTAAATCGCTGTGATTTTTGGGAACGCCAGCACTTAATGAATCGAATGGATATTCTCCCGGACTTTGATATGAGCCAACATCTGCACGTTGACTGATCACATTGCAGGCCACATCGTTATGCCAGCCATTGTAGCCCCCCTGCATAACAATCACATGATCACGCCCTGTTACCGCACGGGCAATACGGATCGCATGGTAAGTCGCTTCCGACCCTGTAGTTGTAATCTGAACGCTCTCCACCGAAGGAACAGACTGACAAAAAAGCTCCGCAAACTCACCTTCCAGTAACGTGGGCCCAGCCCCCATCAATACCTGCTGCTCCTGCAATGTCTGTAATACTGCGGCGTTCACATCAGGATCATTATGCCCCAGAAAGGATGCTGCAAATCCAGCCTGATAATCGATGTAGCTGTTCCCATCAATATCTTCGACCAAACTACCATTCCCTTTGACGAAGCAGATATTCGGATCTGACTTCCGATTTAACGATACCACTCCACCAGGTATCCATCTTGCATTCTCCCGCAGTATCGCGGCTGATTTTTCATTTTCTTGCATGCCTATTAAAAGTTTTGCTATTTGTTATTGTTATAATTGGACGATCACCACCACACATGTTGCAGTCATCAATAATTTGTATTTAAATACACCTTATTTTATGTATACCAAATTACAATATTTTTGTATACATTTAAAATAAATTTTAAAATTTTTAAAAATGAATATTCTCATTGAAGGACTTCTTTTTCCAGAAGGCCCTGCTTTCGACCGGGAGGGTGGCCTATGGCTTGTGGAGAAAGAAGCAGGAAACTTGGTCTATTACAAAGACAATCAGTATAGCAGAATAGCTGTGAATGGACATCCCAACGGAATTGCAATCGATAAAAACGGCATAATATGGTTTTGCGATTCACAACAAAACAGCATCCGTTGCTATGATCCCTTCGACAAAACCACGACGACAATAGTCAGGGAAATCGCAGGAAAGCCATTAAAAATGCCCAACGACTTATGTTTTGATACCGAAGGGAACCTCCTATTCTCCTGCCCGGGAAATGACCTCGAAGATGGCACAGGCTACATCTGCTGTCTACATAAACATGGTGCGCTTACGAAGATCCACACAGGCCTTTTTTACCCAAACGGATTGGCCTTTGCAGCAGACAACTGCACGCTTTTTGTCGCTGAAACAGGCACAAAATGGATTTGGAAAATGCACTGGAACAGCTTGACACAACAGGTAGAAAACATCAAAAAATTCATAGAAACAGGCGGTAGTATCGGTCCGGACGGCATAGCTCTCACGCAGGACAATTATCTTTTTTCAGCGATTTATGGATCGCAACATATCCTATGCATTGATACCAAAAACAAGACGACCGAGAAAATACCCACGCCGGGGAAGAATCCAACAAATTGTGCTTTAGACCCAAAAGGCATTCAGGGACTTATGATTACAGAAGCTGAAAAAGGGCAATTGTTGCAGTGGGACAACACAAAAAAGGGTCTATTGTAAACAATAGACCCACTATAAAAATCCAAAAAATATTAAACCAGTTCCAAGGCTTCTTGCTCGCCCCGATCCAGATGATGAACCAAAGTGGTATAAGCTTTATTCCAGTCATCCGCTTTCAGCGCATCAACAATAGCGCGATGCTCCTTCTCCGTATCCAGGTAATCTTCCATCTGCCCCATAATAGCGCCAAGCTTCATATGGAATAAGGGGATGTTACTATTCTTGTAAATAGCAATCAACCTTGAATTGCAGGTTCCCTCAATAATCCGCTCATGAAAACGAACATCCGCCTCGCAAGCACCACCATAATAACCTTTACTGACCATGTCAGAAAAATCGTTGCAGATCAGTTCCAAATCTTCGATAAGCTCTTTACTTTTCTTTGAAAACAGAATCTTTAATGCACCTATCTCCAACAGCTCACGCAGCTCACGAATATCCTTCACATCTTCGACCGTCATTTTCTTCACAAAACAGCCACCTTTTTCACCAAACTCAACCAGACTCTCCCCTGCTAAACGCATAAAAGCCTCACGAACAGCAACTCTACTCACCGCCATCTTATCCGCCCAAGCACTTTCCACCAATCTTGCCCCGCCAGCCAGCTGACTGGACAAAATTTTCTTACGTACTTCTAAATAAACTTTATAGGCAAGCGAATCCTCTTTCATATTGTATACAATTTTATGCAAAAATAAGAATACAAAATCATTAAAAAAATTTAAACAATGTATTCTTTAATTAATCTTTCCCTCTTGGGCTCCATACTGTCTTCCCGGCGACAAATAAATAGTTTCGGCTTTAGATTTCCAACTGGTGGTATGATTTCCTTTCAGGACATTTATATTAAAGCTACTATTTTTTAATGAACTTTTCATATTCCAGAAACCATCTTTCAAACCGACCACAACAACTTCATACTGTTGATCTCCCGGCACCACAAATTCAATGGGCTCATCAAGATATTGATTTGGTTTGGCCACCACCAGTAAACGATCAGCCACTCTTATGAGGTAATAATTCGCTTTTTCCTCCGAATACACCGGTAGTTTTGAAGAGCCACTCTCCGTCATCTGAAAAACCGAAGCGTAACTGGCCTGATCACTTTCCTGCTTGGGTGAAACCATAATCCGTGTTCCCCTAGCTTCTGGCCATGGAGACTTGACCTGATAAAGATCACCAAAAACAAAAGCAGTTGAATCACCCGAATATAACTTCACCGCACACTCTTTTAACTGTGGCTTCAGCAAATCAACATAAGTAGAACCGGCTGCGTTTTTAAATTTACTGGTCAACACAAAACCTGTTTCACTTCGTACAGGCTTTTCAAGCGTATTGATCTGCCAATAGGGTTCGAATTTCTTATCATTGGTCTTAAGCTCATCCAATAAGACAATGACAGCCGGCACATCCTTTCTTTTCAAATTCAAGAACAGGAAACTTTTTGCATAGGATTTCACTTTAGCCGTATATGCCGCCGTTAAATCCATATTGAAATAGCTATAGCTCGGCTGAATGGGATCGTTACCAAATGCGGATGCCCTGATCTCTCCCGTATGGTACCAGGAATCATTTAACACCTCGTCAACCGTACGCGGAAAACGCTGACTAAACCGAGTCCCCCCATCATTTGTTTTGGTCCTGAATAAAAGCGGTTCCGCAGGATCACGCACCAACAGCATGCTGTGCGCAACCGAACGCTTATTAAAGTTAAAATCATAAGGGGAACCATACGAAAGATACAAACCAAGATCACCAACCTGAATACCATGATGATAAATCTGCAGTGCACCTGCATCGGCATGCTGATGATTGCCAAAATGATAACCGCCCCCCTTAATCTCTGCAACCACATCGGAACTTCCGTTCTCTTCGCTCCAGCCTGTCCGGGCAACCATCGACCCTAAAATAGGTCCAAAATCTTTCGTCAACGGCATTTTCTCACGGTCAAAATCAGGCTTCAATTTTGGATCATCCAAGAGGAGAAACAAGATCGGATTATCGGGCAAACCGCCCTGCTTGACAAACTCAGCCTTAATTACCGGATTGCCTGAATAGGCATAACAAAGCAGCATGGTCTGTGGATTTTTCCAATAAAAATCAGCACTGCTGTTATACTTTACATTGAACATATCGCCGTCGCGTAACATTTTTCCGTCAGGCGTGCGCATATATAGCCAATAATAGGGCATATTCTTAATATTATCATCAAAAACCGGATAACCGAGCATGCGATAATATAACCAGGCTCCATGCATTTCCCACCCAAAACGATAGCCACCGTAATCAACACCTTGATTATGGCGCGGAGACTGATACTCAAACTTGCGCATGGGTACCAACTCTTCCAAAATAGAATACGAAGTATACTTGTAAGGTACCGGATCCTCGTCATATAAAGCAATACTCATTGCCAGCAGATCGCGCGACACCTGTGCCTCATTCCCATGCCCATTGATAATACTTTCGATACCAAAAAAGGGAGGCCAGCCAATTTCCATATCTTGCGCCAGACGCATCATATTTTTATGCAGACTGGTCTTAACGTGCACATCCAATAATGCGTAGCACCAGTCATACACCAGTGCACCCGTGTAAATTGCACGTCCCAACTCGCGTGTAATATCACCATAGGAAACATTCCCGAACTCCAACATCGTCAAGTATTGATCGGCCAGCCTGACCGCTTCCCTGCCTATTTTTTCGTCACCGGACATGAGGTAATAAAACGCTTTTGATTCAATAGCGCGCTCGAGCTTTTCATCGTAAAACATTTCCTTATTCGGATCAAAAATAAATTGAACAGGTTGTTGCGCAAGTGTTTTCACCTTCCCCCAAGCTTCGAGATGCTCCGCTTCTTCCAACCGCCCCTTAACGACCGGCAATGATTCTTTGTTAACCCATAGTCTCGGGTGACCTGCAGGAGGAACAATCTTTGGTTTATAATTTTCTGCTGCTGCTGGCGCAACCGGAGGCACAAAGGCATTGATCGAAACAGCTTTAATCTTAAAATAAGCTGGCAATTGCATGCCGACCATCTGCTTCCCTTTCTCAAAATAAAATTTACCAAGATCTTGCTTCGCACCTTTAAAGCTGTCAAATACGATCCGTTTGGTCGATCGTGCAGCGCGAACATCAATCATCGCATACAGCGTCATCATACCTGTTTTATCTGCCGCCTTAATTTTATCCAAATCGGTAACCTCACCTTCAGAAACCAAGGTATAGACACCGGCCGCCGGAACATCCACCTGCACCTGCAGGCGCTGTCCATTTCCCTTTATCGAAGTAACCTTTGCCTGCTGCCCATAGGACGTTCCAAGGATCGCCATAAAAGCGATCCCCAGCATAGTACCTTTAACTTTTAGCCATATCCTTACACCCATATCTTTATTTTACTTGCAACCTTTTTACACTGATCTTCATTTCTTTTGTCGTATTATTTACGCTATTGACAAATACATAAGCATTGTATTTACCGTCAGCCGTTTGCAGCCATATTCCTGATTCAGCTTTTAAATTAATGGCAAAATCTGGCGCATCTTCGAACGATTTATCTTTCAAATCCACATCGTCCACAAATACACTGTATTGCAATCGTGCCAATTGTTGATCGCGCACCGTCCAAGCCTTCACGATCTTTGTTTTATTTGTCAACCCCACAGGTAAGGTGAAGCTCGGCAAATAACTGGCATCCGTCGTGGGAGCAACCAAAGAATGTGCATAAGTCACCGTTGGCAATGCCCGGTACAAATAGACCAAATCAATCTTATCCGGGTTTGCTGCCGCTTCGGTAGCAGTATACCATTTTAGGTCGGCCACAGAAAAAAAGCAGGCCGCGCCATCTTTCCCGATCAAGTCCAAAGCCATATCCATATTACGAATCGCATAAGCTTCGGTCTTCAAGGCAATTTCCTGCCCATTACTGGACCTCGCCCTGAACGTAAAAGTGACCGATTTACCTTTTGCTGCTGCCGGTATTTTGTAGCTATAACGCAGCGTTGAAGCGGAGGTATCTTTTGTAAATTTCACCTCCATGTTATTCCCATTTACTGTAGCAGGGTCGCCAACAACAACACCTATATCTGCCCCCGTACTACTGGTGTAGTACGATTTGTTTTCAAGTACAGTACCCTCATCACCCGCAATACTGGCTTCTACAGAAATTGATGCAAGTTTCCCCTGATCTGGCAAAATCGCCGCAGCATAAGCAAAGTCTATGGTAGCCCCAACCACATTTGGCCCTAAAGAGCGCTTAATAATATCGTTTTGCAAACCATCTTTTGCTGTTGGAATTTCATAAGCTTCTTCTTTACAAGAACCTAACAACAAGAGCCCAAATCCGATGGACAACAGCCCTATTTTTAAATAATTTGTTTTCATCAGCTTACTTATTTTTGTACTGTCAAATAAACTTTATACGTCTTACGAACCTTTCTATTTCCAGACACGACAGTCCATTCACGTGGCGTATCCAAATTGGAAAAATCTTGTTTTCCTAAAATCTTAGGATCTAACACCGCATCGGTGACCAATGAAAACTGTGGGTATAGATTTTTCAAATCCGTACCGAAGAGCACCTCCACTTTTATGGTTTGCTCAACGGTATCCACCAACGCAGCTTTTGTCCGTACCGTCTGAAAATCGGCGCCCAACAGTTCAAAACTACTGACATAACATTCCGACCTGGTCGTGATCAACAAACCATCCTCATCCATTGGATAATCATCCTTACAACCGGACAAGCTAACGAACAGCATACCGATTAAAAATAATGTATATTTCATTTTATTACAGTCAAGTGTTACCATATTATTTCCAAGGTATATTTTGTGTTAAATTCGGATTCCGCGAACGTTCTGTTTCCGGAATTTGATAGATATAACACTTTTGATAAGTCAATTCAGACTCATTGAAGAAAAAGCGTTCCCAATTATTTCCAAAACTATCCTGGAACCATTTTCCGTCACCATAAGGTTTGCCAAACACTGTTTCCAGTTTACGCCATCTCCTCAAGTCAAATGCGCGCTGTCCTTCGCCAAACAACTCAACAATTCTTTCCTGCTCTATGGCATCAAAAAATGCATCTCGAGACGAGGTTTTAGCTCCAGCAAGCGCAGGTAGGTTACCACGACGCCTGACCTTATTAACCAAATCAATTGCATCCGCCTGTGGACCACCAATCTCATTGGTTGCTTCAGCATACATCAGGTATACGTCAGCAATGCGCATCAAAGGCCAATTGTAATTTCCATCACTACGCGCCACACCGCCATAATTGCGCACAAATTTACGCGATTGTAATCCCGAGAGATTTGTGGTATTATCGGTAAAGGAAGTTTTGTAGGAGACACCGTTAACTGTCACCGCAGCTCCCCAAGTTTTGTAGACAAAGGGAATATAACCTGTGGTCTCCGTAGGGCTCATACTCATAATCAATTCGTAATCCCACAACAAAGTCGCTTTCATACGATAATCGCGATTACGGTACGATTCAGGGTTCACCGCTGAATTTGCCGTAGTACGTGCTGCAGGATTTTTCACTGGATCTAGCTGAACCATCTTTGGCAAGAAATCTCCCGTAATGGTAGATTGGTAACGGTCGGCCAATTCATAGCGCGGAATCGCCTGATTCTGTCCTAAAGACACCAATGGCCCCGTCCATACCCGCTGGTATTCCTCACTTTGTTTTGTTCCCACACCACCATGCGTCAGTACCATGACCATTTCCTCATCTTGGCTCAAGTTGCCCGTAGAAGGTATAAACATATAGTAATAATTTGGGAGCACATCAGCCTTCCCCAATTCACCCCATTGACCTGGATCACCATTTCTAAACATTTTGATGCCAAAATCATTGATCACACGTTTAAAATCCGCAGCGGCCGCAGTATATGCCGTTTTAGCCTCTGCAGCAGATTGTACAAATCCATCCAATTCAGGCCATCCATTTTTCTTCCACGAACCCCAATACAGTTGAAACTTACCACGAAAGGCCAATGCAGCAGGCTTACCGGCACGACCAATTGCAGACCCCTTGTTGGGCAATTTGTCCACCGCATAGTTCAAATCAGCCATAATAGAATCCTTCAGCTGTGCAATCGGCATCCTCCGCACCGTATCAGCCTCTATGGGAGCTGGCGCCGATTTATAAAAATAAGGCACATCACCCCATAGGGAAATCAATCTAAAGTATGCAATGGCGCGCAACAACTTGGCCTCCGCCACAATAGTTTCCAGGGTTTGTTTTACAGCATCAGTTTTTGCTACGGGCAACAAACGCGCATTGGTATTTTCGATCACAAAGTTAGAACTGAATATAGATCCATACAATGCTCTATACATTGCCGATGCACCGGAGCCATAATTCATCGGACTATTGACCGTTAATGAAATAGGCGCCGCTCCAGTATTGTACATTTTAAGGAAATCTCCATGTCCATCAAAATGATAGTCGCGATCAAAACAAGGCCTAAATATGGAATAGTTCGCCATTAAAGCAGCAAGCGCATCATTTTCATCCACCCAGAACGTTTCGGAGCTTGGCGTTGTTGTTGGATTCTGATTCAACAAATCTTTGCGGCACGCGGACAAACCAAGAAGCAGCAAAGAAGAAATAAACAATATGTTATATATCGATTTCATAAGTTCAAATATTATAAGTCTACATTCAGTCCAACTACAAAACTCTTCGTCATCGGATAAGCATCATTGGTATAGGTACTTTTCTCCGGATCTAAGCCTTTAAAGCTCGTCAATACCGCTAAATTATCTACCGAACCAAATACACGTAACTTCTGGATACCCAGCTTCATCAGTAATTCTTTCTTAAAAGTATAGCCAAGCTGCAGATTTTTCACCCTTAAATAAGACATGTTTTGCAGCCAAAATGTGCTCAAATACGCATTTGGACTCGTTGATCCTAATGTACTTGGAAGCAACTTAGGATAATCAGCATCGCGATTGTCCAGGCTCCACATATTATTCCACTGGTCCTCAGTAATAGCCTGATTTGCCGTTCCTAAAAAGTTCGAATTCGCTTTGTTCATCCAAAATTCCTTTCTTCCTGTGGCAGCCTGCAACAGGAAAGAAAAGTCAAAACCTTTATGGTCCACCGAACCTCTAAATCCGTAATTCACCTTTGGTCTACCCAGTTGATAAGCTGGATATGCCACACGGTCATTCGCATCCAATTTGCCATCACCATTGACATCTTTCAACAAAATATCCCCCGGGGAAGCGCCCTGAGGAACAGCATTATAAACATCCTGCCAAGACTGAGCAATGCCCAACGATTCGAAAGCATAGATAAAATTATAAGGCATATCAATAAATACCGAACCTCTTTGCAACTGCTCATTCCAGGACAGCAGCTTGTTCTTGTTATACCCAACATTAAAGTTCAGCATGTAACCCACATCCCCCTTTCGGTCATTCCAGGTAACATTTGCTTCCAGCCCTTTATTCATCATATCACCAATATTACGTCGGGGGGCAGTGAATAAACCCGTCAGATGCATAGATACATCCGAAGGCCTGTTCATACCGATCGTCTTTCTTTCGTAATAATCCAGCTCCGCAGTCAGTTTATTTTTAAAGAATCCAAGATCCAAACCCAAATTAAACACACGTGTCTTTTCCCAGGTAAGGTCATAGTTGATCAGTTTCTTATTGATCAACCCCTTCACAACAGACCCTGTTCCTGTACTATTGTCAATCAAATAATAAGGACTAGAGACCAAAGATTGCTTCTGCTCATACAATCCTACACCACTATTATTTCCCAAAGAACCATAAGAAGCTCTAAATTTGGCCGAACTCATCCTGATCTTTTCCTTAAATGCCGACATAAATACCTCGTCTGAGATCCGCCAGCCCACTGCCGCAGACGGGAAAAAACCATATTGATCACCCGGCAAGAAACGTGAAGAACCATCTACCCGGAAGTTTCCTTCAAACATATACTTTCCGAAGGCCGTATAATTTAATCGTCCAATATAAGAACGCAAACCTTCTGCCGATGATGATCCCGACACATTTTGCACGTCTTCAGAAGCGCCATCAATTTCATGTAAACTAGGGTGCAAACGATCTAAGCGACTACCTGCTAAAACACGATTATTCCAATATTCTTCTGAATACACGGCCAAAGCAGAGAAATCATGGTTAGCGCCAAACTTATGATCGTAACTCAATTTGAAGTTCAGCTGGGTTTTGTAATTGTTCCGGTCTGTATTATATATCCCATCATTTGTCGGCACAAGATCCCGGATAGACAATCCTGTCCGGATGTTATATAATTTTGTCGGCATATCTGCCTTCCATTGAAAACGCGTATCATAATTTAGGGCATAATCCACTTTAGCCTCAAATCCTTTAAATGGCTTCCAGTTTAAATAACCATTCACCAAAGCCTGCTTTTGATTCATGTGGTTCTGGTTGCGCGTCATGTAATCTGCATAAATATTATTGGCCTGCGGACTTTCATTGTAAGACATTGCACCGCCATAAAAACCGGTAATAGGATCATAAGGCAATATACCTGCTGGCGAGGTAAACAAATCCATCCCACTTGTCGAGTTGGCAGTCATACCGTCTTCGTAGTTATAACGGTAATCGGACCAGTTTCCGGAGAACCGGACCCCAGCACCGATGGTATTGGTTACTTTGGTTTCGAAGTTAAATGCGGCATTATAACGTTTAAAATCATTATTGATCTGTATCCCCTTCTCATCCAGCATACCGACAGACAAATAGTAATTATTATTTTCAGTCCCTCCATTAATGGAAACATTATAATTCCCACTTTGACCATTGCGGAGAATAACATCCCACCAATCGGTACTTGGATATAATCTCGGGTCGATCATACTTAAAGCCAACCATTCGTCGATGGTTCCATTCTTAAAATTGAATGCAGATGCGGCCGTATTATAGGCCTGTGCCCTTTGAGTAGCCGTCATTGCTTTCGCATAATTATTGACAAAATCAAAAGAGCGGGTAGGTTTCACCAGCGATTTGTTGGCACTAAAGGAAATAGCCGTCCTACTGTTTCTTTTACCAGACTTTGTCGTGATCAATACAACCCCATTGGCCGCTCTGGAACCGTATACTGCAGCGGAAGAAGCATCTTTTAGTACGGTCACACTTTCAATATCATTCACATTCACACGGTTCATATTGACATCGGGCATTCCATCGACCACGATCAGCGGTCCAGCACTGTTGACCGTCCCCAATCCCCGAATCAAAAGATCCGCTGCATTATTTCCGGCCATTCCGGAGTTTTGACTTACGGCCAAACCAGGAATAACACCTTGCAATGCCTGCGAGGCATTGGAAAGACCCCGACTCGAGGTCGATTGATCAAAATTGACACTGGCCACAGCACCAGTCAAGTTGCCTTTTTTCTGCTTACCATACCCTACCACAACAACCTCATCCAATGCATTTTCACTCGCATCAAGCACCAAAGCCTGCACATCTTTCCCCGACACCACTTTTGTATTAAAACCGATTAACCGAAATTGAATCTGATCTGAAACGGAACCCGTTAATTTAAAACGACCTTCTTGATCCGTAACGGTAACAGTTGCATTTTTAAGGTTACGCACTTCTACACCGGACAGTGGCTGCCCTTTGGTGTCCAGCACCTGCCCGACAAGCTGCTGCTGAAATTTAGCTAAACCCGACGAAGGGTTTAAAACATCCGAGATCGGAATCTTTCCATTGTTAAGGGAAGAAGGTACATTTGCCAATGCAGCCATCGAAATAAAAGGTAGCCCCACCAAAAGGCAACTCCTGTTTATTACATCCCGGATTTTAATCTGCTTTAGTATCATGAATACTCAGGTTAAAGTGGTTAAATAAATGATTTATAAGCTCTTTAGTTTATTGGTATTTTTTCAGGAAACATAACGCTCGACCCTAATATGGTCTAAATTGCATTTCCATAATTATCATAGTGAATACAATAATATATATTTTTTGTATACAATTCAATATTTTTTTTACTTTTTTACAAAAATAGGCTGGCTAACAAGTTCGTGACAATTCCACAACACCGCTCTTTTAGCTGCGTAATTATAAACTAAATCGTATTTAGCCTAGGCTGATAAAATATTTTTGTATACAATTTTACTTATTTTTTGTATATTTATTTTTATTCAACTACATTTGACTAACCAAATAAATCAAAGGAATAACCGTAGATCCTATATGAAAAAACAAACCTATATTTGGCTTGTATCGCTGATCCCGCTACTATCCTCCTGTTCTTTCGAGACGGAAAGAGAAAGTAAGCCAATAAATAACATCCAACTGGAGCACAGCATACTATCGCTATCAAAAGAAGCTACAAAACTCCAAGTGCCATGGGATTTACAATATGACCGGATCAACGATGCCATTCTGTTTTCTGAAATCGGAGGAAGTATACGAAGACTGGATACAAAAACAAAAGCTGTTACTTTGGTGGACAGCCTCACCGACGTTTACCACCAGCGCACGTTGGGACTATTGGGAATGGCGCTGTATCAACCCGAACAGCAACAGGCCTATCTTTACCTTTCTTACACCAGCAAAAAGGACAGTCTCATTTTCTCTAATTTATATCGTTACGATTATAATACGACAGGCAAGTTGTCAAACCCAAAATTGCTTTTACAGATTCCTGGAAACACGGGACACAACGGTTCCAGGGTTATTGTTTCGACAGACAAAAAAGTGTATTGGGCTACAGGAGATGCCGCAAGTGATACCTTTGCGCAAGACAGCACCTCATTAAATGGCAAAATCTTACGCCTCAATCTCGATGGGAGCATCCCAAAAGACAATCCAATTGCAAACAGCTATGTCTATGCGTGGGGATTTCGGAACATGCAGGGACTTACCCATGATGCAAAAGGCTTAATTTACACATCCGAACATGGCGATGCCATCGAGGACGAAATCAACCTGATCCAACCTCTAAAAAATTATGGCTGGCCGCAGATCGAAGGTATGATTGACACGGAAAAGGAAAAAGCTATTGCCAAAAACTCCCCAAAACAGGAGCCCATTAAATCGTGGACTCCAGTCGTTGCACCATCCGGAATGGCGTATTACGGTTCAAATGTTATCCCTGAATGGCAACATAGTCTATTGCTCGCGACTTTAAAAAATCAGTCTTTACGTATCCTGAAATTATCCGCCGATGGTCAACAGATCATCGATGAGAAGATCCTATTCAAAGATCAACTTGGCCGGCTAAGATCCGTATTGACCTTACCCAATGGAGACATTTACTTCTGTTCAAGCAACCGTGACTGGAATCCGCAAAAGGGGTTTCCAAAACCCGATGACGATGTGATCTACCGTCTCCGTATTACCGATAAAGCCTCTGCACCAATGATTAAACCCCTTGCAGCCAACACGGCCAACTCCCCTGCCAAAAGTGGTCAGGCATTATACGAAGCCTATTGCGCATCTTGCCATAAAGCAGATGGAAAAGGACTTACAAATACCTTTCCCCCATTAGCCAATTCATCTCTTGTCAAAGGCGACCCAGCACCGCTATTGCAGGTTATCCTCCATGGACTGAAAGACAAAACAATAAGCAATGTCAAATACGAAAGTGCAATGCCATCTTTTTCATTCCTGAAAAATGAAGAAGTCATTGAAATCACCAATTATATCCGCACACACTTTGGAAATTCTGCACCTAAAATCAACCAACAGCATTTAACCTCATTACGATAAATCTCATGGAAAATAACCTCGAGCCAAAACCCTCTTTATTGAAAAGCTGGCTATCCATCTTGGGTCCCGGCATCATTACCGCCGCCCTGGTTTTCGGGCCCAGCAAAATGACCATTACATCAAAAATGGGCGCAGACTATGGCTTCTCTCTATTATGGGTTGTCGTCGTCGCCATCTTTTTTATGATGGTTTTCACCAATATGGCGGCACGTATCGGTATCGCGAGAGACGAGTCTTTACTTGTTTTAATTCGCCAGAAATTTGGTAAAACAACGTCCATTATCATTGGCCTTGGAATCTTCCTCGTTGCAACCTGTTTTCAATCGGGGAATGCCACAGGTGTCTCTATTTCCGTTTCGGAAGCCACGGGGACAAACCCCAAAATATGGATCATCGTTTTTAATGTAATCGGTATCCTACTGTTGTTCTTCAAGTCTTTCTACGCGCTATTGGAAAAGCTTATGCTTGGACTTATCATCCTGATGTTATTTGCCTTTCTTTCCACCGCGATTATGATAAAGACACCCGCACAGGACTTTTTCTTAGGTTTTATTCCCAGCATCCCACCTTCATCAGTAGGCTTAATAATTGCTTTTACGGCCTCGTGCTTTTCGATTGTGGGTGCATTTTATCAAAGTTATCTTGTTCAATCAAGAAGAAAATTATCGGCCAACAAACAGCGTACCGAACGACAGATAATCGGTAGCCGAATAGGTATTATTATTCTTGGCATCATGAGTGCAGCCGTTATGGTCTGTGCGGCAAATACGCTTCATCCCCAAGGGATCAAGTTAAATTCTGCCGCTGAGATGGGCCGTGCACTGGACCCGCTTTTGGGAACCTATGCTTCACACCTCTTTTTTATCGGTCTCTTCGGTGCCTCCTTTTCCTCCTTGATCGGCAATGCCGTCTTAGGCGGATCCTTACTTGGCGACACCTTTGGCTTCGGCAACGATCTCAATCACCCTAAAGTGAAACTCTTTATTTCTTTGGTCATGATTTTTGGATCTGCCATCGCGCTTATCTTCGGAAATCTTCCCTTGGAGCTTATTGTTTTTGCGCAAAGCATCACCATTTTTTTGGTTCCCTTTATCGGTATTATCCTCTTTCTGATCGCGAACGACAAAGAAATTATGGGCGCACTCAGAAACAGCCCCTTAACGCGATTATGGGCTATACTCGGACTCATATTACTTGTTTTTCTTGCTTTTAGTAATCTCTATAATTTAATCAAATAATTCAGACATGGACCATAACAATTTAGCGGAATTGGAACAGCAGCTGCTTGCACCATCATTAGATCTAATTGAAGATATAAAAAAGATACAAGGTGATATCCTTTTCCTAGGTATTGGCGGAAAAATGGGGCCAAGCATGGCAAAACTAACCATGCGGGCCATTCAAGCTGCAGGAATAGACAAAAAGGTCATTGGTGTTTCGCGTTTTTCAACCAAGGAACTTCAACAGGAACTGGAGGATCTAGGCATAAAGACAATCGCCTGTGACCTACTGAATGAGGAAGAACTCAAAAAGATCCCGCAGGTTCCGAACGTCATTTACCTCGCAGGACATAAATTCGGCACTACAGGAAATGAAGATTTTACCTGGGCAATGAATACGTATCTTCCCGGAATGGTGGCTTCTCATTTTCAAGATTCCAACATTGTTGCTTTTTCTTCGGGTAACGTACTTCCATTTGTACCGATAAGCAATGGCGGCGTTTCTGAGGAAAGAACTCCGGAGCCTGTCGGCGAATACGCGCAATCCTGTTTGGGGAGAGAGCGGATATTCGAGTATTTTTCGAAGAAAAACGGTACACCTACCCTGATCTACCGATTGAATTATGCGGTGGATTTTCGCTACGGTGTGCTCGTAGAAATTGCCAAATCGGTCAAAGGGCAGCTCCCGATAGATTTGACAACCGAAAACGTCAACGTCATCTGGCAGGGAGATGCCAACGAAATTGCCTTAAGATCATTACTGCACTGTCAGTCTCCAGCCAAAATACTGAATGTCACGGGACCTGAAATCCTTTCTACACGATGGATCGCAGAGCGGTTTGCCGAGCATTTCAACACCAGGCCGATATTTGTAAATGAACCCGCCGGAACCGCTTTACTCAACAATGCCTCCGAATGCCATCGTTTGTTTGGCTATCCGAAAACAACCATACGCGAAGCGATAGACATTACAGCCAAATGGTTGACCCAAGGCGGCGAACTATGGAATAAGGACACGCATTTTCAAGAACGAAAAGGAAAATTCTAATGAACACTTTAGACAACAAATTACAACAGTTGCTTTGGGAAGGGACGGTAATTCCGGCACACCCCCTTGCCTTAAATGAGGACCGCAGCATTGACGAGGCACATCAACGGCTCCTGACTCAATATTACATAGCCAGTGGAGCCGGTGGAATCGCCGTAGCTGTACATTCAACCCAATTCGAAATCCGTGACCCCGAGATCAACCTTTTTGAAACTGTATTGAGATGGGCTAGCGAAGAAGTCGAGAAAGCGGAACTCCAACGACCATTTATCAAAATTGCAGGCATCTGCGGTGCCACAGATCAAGCGGTACAGGAGGCAACGACTGCACTTAAATACGGTTATGATATCGGACTTTTGAGTATGGGCGGCCTGCAGAGCTGGACGGAAAATGCCATATTAGATCGAGTCAGAGCAATAGCAGCCATTATTCCTGTCTTTGGATTCTATCTTCAACCCGCCGTTGGTGGCCGTATTTTCTCCTATTCCTTTTGGCAGCAGTTTGCCGAAATCGACAGCGTCGTCGCTATCAAATGTGCGTCGTTCAACCGCTACCAGACATTAGACGTTATGCGTGCTATAGCGAACTCCAGCCGGCGAAATCAAATTGCCATGTACACGGGCAATGATGACAATATTGTCAACGATCTGATGAGCGTGTATAATTTCCCTGTAGCGGGAGAAAACGTCGCCATAGAATTTAAAGGTGGACTATTAGGCCATTGGGCTGTTTGGACGGCAAAAGCTGTTGAACTCCTTCAGGAAATAAAAACATACAAACAGAACCCCAATAACCTCCATGCGAGTCATCTCCTAAGCAAAGCGATTGCTGTAACAGACAGTAATGCAGCTTTTTTTGACCCAGCAAATGCATTCCATGGCTGTATACCAGGCTTACATGAGGTGCTCCGCAGACAAGGTCTGATGAAGGGTATCTGGTGTCTAAACCCCGACGAAAATCTATCCATCGGACAGCGAGAAGAAATTGATCGTGTATATAAAGACTACCCAGACTTAAACGACGATGAATTTGTCAAGGAATTTTTAAAATCGAGATCCTAATAATCGCTTCCTTTTATAAGGTCTCATCACTCGGGCTAGTCATGGCTGACGACGTGATGGGACCTTTCTTTTTCTTCCAATTCATATTTTACGAATCAATGACCGATTAGGAGAAATAGTACGTCGCATGAAATGTTTGATTTTTATAACTTTGTATCATGGCAACCTCCGAAAATATTATTGATTTCTATCAACGGGTATTTCGAGAATCCAATTACCCAATTGGCTCCTCGCCCGAACAAATTTCTCATTTTAACGTATTTTCACGTGAGCATTGTCCTTTAAAATCACCTTACAACAGAAAAGATTACTTCAAAATATCCCTCATGATCGGCCAGGGTCAATTGCACTATGGCGATCAATGGATCCCTATTGACCGTCCCGCACTTGTATTTTCAAGTCCGCTCGTTCCCTACTCTTGGGAAACAGACAATCCGGATCAAAAGGGATGGTTCTGTCTTTTTACACAAAAATTCATTCAGGAAGACAAACATTATAACCATAACATTCTCGAAAGTCATTTTTTCAACCCAAGTGGTAGCCCGGTCTATTTCTTAACGAACGAGCAGGTCGATCTTTTCGATCACATTTTTCAGCGTATGAATACGGAACTACGATCTGATTTTTCGTTCAAATATGAAATTATCCGAAATCAGTTACAGTTACTCGTTTTAGAAACGTTAAAACTAGCGCCAAATGAGGGTATATCACCTTACCAAAACGCAAATCAGCGTATTTCCCATCTTTTCCTAGAACTATTGGAACGTCAATTTCCGATTGACACCGAAAATTTACTTCGTTTTAAAAATGCAACGGATTACGCGCAACAGCTCAACATCCATGTCAATTCGCTAAACAGGGCTTTGAAACAAAATACAGGAAAAACTACGCAAGAACTCATCGCACTGCGCATCACACAGGAAGCAAAGGCACTCCTTCAACATAGCAGCTGGAACATCAATGAAATCGCTTATGCCTTAGGCTTTGAAGAACCGGCGAACTTCAGTAATTATTTCAAAAAACATGCTGGTGTACCACCTTTAGCCTTCCGCAATAAGTCTGTTTGATTTTCACAATAATTTGTTTGAATTCTATATCTTTCGAAACAGGCAATGAAGCTACTTTTGTCGACATCATATTTACATGGCCAAAGAGAAAAAAGTGGCTGGCAGCATAAACGTCCATAGAGACGGGAAATTTAAAAAATTACAGGATGGAAAAAAACACTAAACCACAGCAATCTTTTATCCCGACGATACTAGCATTTGCACTTGTTCCGATTACGGGACTTGCCACCGACATTTATCTTCCGTCGATGCCACAAATGGCCCAGGAGCTTGGCTTGAACGAAAGCAAAATCCAGTTAACACTTTCGCTTTTTCTAATCAGCTATGGTGTTGCTCAGTTCTTTACAGGAGCATTAGTTGACGCTTGGGGAAGATATCGCATCAACCTGATATCTCTTTTCCTTTTCATTGTCAGTTTCTGGATCACAGCAAGCACGCAAGATATTTGGGTTATTTACCTCATGCGCATCCTTCAGGGAATCTTATCGGCATTTGTGGTCATATCAAAACGAGCCTATTTTGTGGATGTCTATGAAGGCGAGCAGCGCAAACACTACCTCAGCATTATGACCATCGTCTGGTCTATCGGGCCGATTGTCGCTCCTTTTATTGGCGGCTATCTCCAAACACAATTTGGTTGGCGTTCTAACTTTATGGTTCTAGCCGTTTACAGTGCCATACTTTTCATCCTTGAACTGATCTTTTCTGGCGAAACAATCAAACAGAAAAAACCACTCCATATCAACTACCTGATCGGCGAATTTAAAATGATGCTTAAAAGCAACGATTTTACGTTCGGTATAGTCATGTGCGGCATATCCTACGGTCTCGTCATGTTCTACAATCTCAGTGGTCCCTTTTTTATTGAACATCAACTGGGATATAGTGCGATTACAACCGGTTATACCTCACTTATTATGGGCTTAGCTTGGATGTGTGGTGGTTTTATTGGTAAAGCCCTTATTAAAAGAGCCTTGGTCCCAAAGTTGAGAATCGCCAATTTTATTCAGATCAGCCTGATTGTCTGTATGCTGATCGTTTCACCTTACCTGTCAAACCTATATACATTAACATTTTTCGCATTTGCTGTACATTGCACTGCAGGATTTATCTTTAACAATTATTTTAGCTACTGTTTGGGTAGGTTTCCATTGTCGGCAGGTATTGCCGGTGGACTGGTTGGCGGAATTACCTACCTCCTTACCTCTTCACTCAGTTACATTACCGTAAGCTTGGTAAACCCTTCTTCGCAGTTTCAGATTGGATTAGGCTACGGCATATTTGCGCTGTTGGGATTGACCATTTTATACGTTATTCATAAGCTGGTCAAAAGCGTATAAGCTATGCGCTGGTTCTTCCAGCGACAGAGCAACAACAACCTGTAGCTGACTAGCCACAAAACAGTTTTTAAAAGGTGAATTATTTTTAAAATAGTATTAAAAACAACTATATTTGTTGCATCATAATTTAGGTTTATAATTGGTTATTGAAGGTTTTCATTCTCCCCGTTTGAAAACCTTTTTTTTTGCCTGCAAAAAAAACTTCGGTCTGCTTTTAGGACTGCTGATGCTTACCAAATTAGGAAGACCTTTGCTTATTTCTTAATTGCTACTTTCCTTGATACCGAATTTTTCAACATAGGTACGTGGACTCTCCTTATAGAATTTCTTAAATGTTTTGCTAAAATACTTTGGATCATTGAACCCAACCTGATAAGCCACCTCACTGATACTCAAACCAGTATCGTTCACTAAAATATAGGCTGCTTTCTTAAGACGTACCATATTAATAAATTCAACCAAATTCAGTCCCGTTTGCTGCTTAATCTTGCGGTACAAAACAGAGCGGCTCACGCCGATGGCTTTTGTAAGATCCTGCACTCCAAAATCTTCACAGCCCAGATTTTCTTCGACAACCTTCAATACCTGATCCAAGAAACGAGTTCTTTCAGGCAGATCTGTTCCCTGTGCTCCAAGAAGATAATTCTGCACAAATTTTTCCTCCAATCGTTTCCGCGTCTGTATGATGTTTGAAATTTTCTGAATGAGATGCGGCATGCTGAAGGGCTTGGTAATGTAATCATCTGTACCGATTTCAAACGCTTCTGTGATATAAGGATCAGCTGTACGGGCTGTCAAAAGAATCACAGGAATATGATTTGAACTACTATCGTTTTTAATCTGCTGCAAAAGTGTGATTCCATCACAGTTGGGCATCGTTACATCTGAAATGATAATATCGGGCTGTCTTGCTTGCACCAATTCCAGCGCCTCAATACCATCATTAGCTTCTAAAACAATATATTTTTTTCTTAAGTTTTCACATAGAAAACAACGAAGCTCCACATTGTCCTCGGCAACAAGTATGATTGGCTTATCTTCATCCGATACAGAAGGCTCTATTTCTGTTTTTATAGCATCCACATGTGGCATATCGGCATCTGTAGGGTCTGAGCATACCGTCGCTACAGTACCGTCTAAAACCATGAGTTCTTCGATGCGGACATTCCCTTGTGGCAGGCTGATCCGAAATACTGTATTGAAGTCTGCCGGCTCATGTGCCATATTACTTTCAACAGTGAGTTTTCCGCCGTGCAGATGTATGATCGAACGACAAAGTGCCAAACCTATTCCGCCATTGGTAGCCGACAGGCCTTTTGCATTGGCCTGATAAAATTGTTCGAATACAAAAGGTATATCTTTGGCTGGGATTCCACGCCCAGAATCCCAAACGGAAACAAGCAATTTCTCCAACTCGCCTTCCCCTTCTAGCTCAACCTGTATCTTTATTTTACCCCCCTTGTCCGTAAATTTAAACGCATTATAAATCAAATTGACAAGGACTTTTTCAAATTGCTCCGGATCAAAACCTCCAACATAATCAGGGCTTACCTTATTATCCAGGAAAAACTGAATGTTATTTTTCTCGGCAATAAAGTGAAAATTCTGGCGAATGTTTTCCAAATACGTAGCAACATGAACCTTTTGGCAAAACAATTTCATCTTTCCGCCTTCATGTTTTCTGAAATCAAGCAGCTGATTAACCAGATTCATCAAGCGATCCGCATTTCTTGTTGCATAACCGAGGTGCTTCTGTGCATATGCTGAAAGCGAGCGATCGTCTTTTAATTGATTTAACGGTCCAATAATTAATGACAATGGCGTACGGAATTCATGGGAGATATTGGTAAAGAAATTCAGTTTTGCTTCATGAAGCTCCTCCTGTTTTTCCGAATCTATTTTCCGAATCAAAAGGTCTTGTTTCAATTTGTTTCTACCGTGGAAAAATCGGATAACCAAAAAACTGGCCGCAGCAAAAAGAAGAAAATAGCCGCTATAAGCCCACCATGTCCTCCATGGCGCTGGCAGCACTTTAATCTTCAAGACCGTTGCTTTTTCGTTCCATACCCCGTCGTTGTTGGCCCCTTTTACCCAAAGCTCGTAAGTACCGGGGTCTAAATTAGTATAAGTAGCCACGGGATTGCTCACATAATTCCAGTCTTGGTCAAAGCCTTTTAGATAATAAGCATATTGATTTTTCTCCGGATGAACATAATTCAATACACTGAATTCCAAACTAAAAACATTTTGATTGTGATCAAGAATTAATTCATCCATCATGGATATATCTTTAGGAATAACACCATCGAGGCCCGGGAGAACTGTTTTATTGAATAATTTCAACTCCGTAAACTGAATGGGGGGAATGTAATTATTGACACTTAAACTATCCGGATTAAATAGGGTGAAGCCCGAGAAGCTTCCAAAGGCAAGTTTTCCGTCCCGCAACATTGCTGCTGCATTTTGAATATACTCGTTACCAGGAAGACCATCGATCTTCGTATAGGTTCGTACATGACCAGATAGGGGATCGAAACAAGAAATTCCTGTATTTGTGCTCAACCACAATTTGTTTTTCAGATCACTTAGAATAGCAAAAACATTGTTGATCGGTAATCCGTTTCGCTCATTAAACCTTTTGAACGCTTTCTTCTCTGGAAGATAACGATTCAGCCCGCCCATATACGTACCGATCCAAATATGTCCTTTCCGATCTTCATGGATGCTCACAATATCATTTCCGCTAATTGAAAGGGAATCCTTCTTATCATTCAGAAAGGAAACAAATTTATCGGTCCCTGCTAATTTTAGATTTAAACCATTTGAAGTACCAATCCATAGATTACCTTTTGAATCCTCTAGTAAAGCACGCACCATATTGGAACTCAACTGCTTTCTTGCAACGTTAAATGTCTGGAAAGTTCCTACTTTCTGGTTTTTACGAAGTACCTGTAGCCCTCCGCCAAAAGTGCCAATCCAAATATCGCCATTGCGATCCTCTAAGATCGCATACACATTATTATTTGCCAGGCCATTACTTACATTGGGATCGAAACGAAAATGTTCATAGCCTTGCTGCCCCTTTCGTCTTAAATTCAACCCACCATCATAAGTACCTACCCATAAATTCCCTTCCTTATCCAAACAGATAGACTTCACATTATTATGACTTAGGCCATTCAGGTTATTTTTATCGTGACGTTCACTAAAAAAAGAATTCGTACGCCGATTAAAATAATTTAATCCTCCACCCTCAGTTCCAATCACCAGTTCTCCCATAGCATTTTCAACAAATGCACTCACCACATTGTAACTTAAGCTATTGCGTTTAGATTGATGGGTGAAATTCTGAAAATTAGGAATATCCTTATCATAAATATTAACCCCTCCAAAATAGGTTCCAATCCAAATAGACCCCCGCTTATCTTGAAATATAGGGCGAATGGAATTATTGCTTAAGCTATTGGGATTTCCATCGTCTGCCTGGATAAAAAGCAATTTTCCGTTTTGATAAACATATAGGCCATTGAATGTTCCAATCCAAATCTTTCCATCATCTGTTTTTTTTAAGGAGCGCACATCTTGATTGGCCAAACCTGTATGATTTCCCTCTTCGGTTAACGAGGATATTTGGTCTGTATTCTCATTGATAATCCGAATACCATTATATTTTGTACCTACCCAAAATATACCTGGGCTAACCTCCAAAACCGCCTGAAACCGTTGGTTAACCTTATTATCTACCGATTTCTCTTTAAAGTAAGTCCGTAGCACCTTTAAGCTATTTCCATCTTTCGATGCGGCTTGCATGAGTACAATGGCATCATCGGTACAAAACCATAATCGCTTTCTGCGATCCTCATACATGGTTCGAAAATTACGATAGTATTCTTTTCCCTGGCTTCTTTCAACGGTAATCTCATTGAAGACCAATTCCGCTTCGGGATGCCGGCCCTCTTTAATCTTGTACAAGCCTATATTTGTCGCAATCCAAATCTTACCGTTGGAATCCTGAAAAATCTGGTGAACGTTGACATCCATTTTCCCACTGCTACTCTCTACCGTAGGTAATGGTATACGGATAAAATTGTCTGATTCTCGATTGTATAAATTCAGACCTGTCATTGTCCCTATCCAAAGCCGCCTTTTGTTATCTTCCGTAATCGCTTGAATAAAGTTGTGCTCTAAGGAAAGGCTATCTTGCGGATTACTGCGATAAATCGTAAACTTTCGGGCGTCGTATTTATTTAAGCCATCACGGGTACCGATCCACATAAAACCCAAATGATCTTGGGCTATAGCGAAAACGCTGCCTTGAGACAAACCTTCGTTGACATCCAAGTGTAAAAAACGATAGTTTTTTTCCTGCGCATGCAAAACAGAAATTAAAGCTAACGCACAGCAAAAACAGCGCATAAAAACACGTAATGGCATCATAAGGTATATAATTGAAATGGATGATAAAAATAATCATTCCATTGAATAAATACGAACAAGAATCACTTTAATCGATCTTTTAATTGTTGCTCATAAAGTGAGCCTATCAACATTATTCTGTTTTGATTTTCCCAGTAACCAGCATTTCTATTTTTCAATCTTCCAGCTACTTTTTCTCCCTTTATTCCTATGGCAAAATTTTGTCCGGAAGCCCAGGGCTGTTGTACTGCGGCACTTTTGACCGTACAATTCCATAAAACTTGTGTCACCCCGGCCCAACCATGTCCACTTCCCCAGTTACCCCGGTCTTGAACATTAATTTCACCATCCGTTACGATTTGATCGTATAAGGTTCCAACAGCCCATCGATGATGTGGACCGATATCCGCATGTGTTCGCTCCGCGCTAGAAAGGCTAAAAACGTTTGGACCGAGGGTCCTAGCCCCTGTTACGTAATCATGGCGTCCTTCCGTGGTATAAAGTTCTTTAAATAAATTAAGCTGACCGTCATTATTGAATGAATACCTTCGGCCACCTGTAATTTGAGATTTTCCATCCAGACACCGCGACTTCATTACTGTAATCTGTTTGGCAAAAGCGCCAAGGCTCACCGCTGCATAGCCAAAATAACGCGCGGTGATATTGCGCACCCAACCATTCGCTATTTTATCCATATCAATTGCAATCCAGCCGTGGTTTTCGTCTTCATCATTTACAAAATCGGATTCGAAACGTATATTTTCGATTCCAACTTCACTTATACGTCCGTCAAAGGTGTAAGGAATGACAGCCACTTTTCCATATCTCGGATCAATCGCCATCACCAAGGGATTATCAAAAAAGACAGAGTCACCTTTAATGGCCAAAATAGTACGTTCAAAATTTAGCTTATATTCCCGCGCGGTCCATTGTTTCGTCCCTTCTCTTTTTTCAATTTGGTTCATTCGAAGCGCTTCGATCCAGGCGTCGTTCATCTCATACGAGAGCAGTACCTGCTCGCCCACTTTCCTTTCCTTCGCATGATCGATTAGGACATATTTGGCCCCTACAGGTCCATATCCATTCTTAACAAACTGTTTTCTAGCCTGGTCCACTGAATAACTACCTGTACCTGAAATCTTCAATAAGCTCCGTTGGTGCGGACCTGTGGCTTTAAGCAGGGTTTGTCCTATAGCATCGCCCTCCCCTCTCAACACGACACCGCTGGCATGAATTTCCAGGCTTCCAGGTATATTGTACAGGCCTTTTTTCAGCAAAATAGCGCCTCTATAACCGTTTTTATCAAGTGGTTTTGCAGATACAGCATCGATAGCCTGCTGTATAATTTGTTGATCATCGCCATTTACGCTGGGTTTTACAGTAATCACAACAGGAACATTGGGCAGCTTTTGATCACCTTGATGGTAGCCCACATGGCTAAAGTCGGGGATTACGTTTCCCCGTGCATCTGGAAAATAGATCAGTTGTCCCGCTGGATTTTTCCGGACCAGATCCGATTGAACTTTTCCGGACTGTAGATCTTCTTGCCGATGCAGTGCTTCCAAAAAGTAATAATCGGCATAACTCAAAGGTTTATCCACTTCAGTATTGGAAGGTTTCGATCCTGTACTGTGTAATAATATAAAACCTTTACTTTTATTTGGCGGCGACATGTAATTGTCTATCAGGTTCGCCAATATGGTCTGCGCTTTTGCACGATAATCTTTCCCTTGGTTGCTATACGTGCTTAATTCCAACAGCCCCGACGCTATGACTGTCGCTGCCGACACATCCCTTGGTTCATTTGGAATATGAGGCGCATCGAAATCCCAATAAGGGATCAGGTCTTTCGGCATATTGGGATGTGCAAACAGCCAATGCGCAACTTTTTCGGCTTGCTGCAGATATTTCGGATCTCCTGTTTCTCTGTAACACATCGTATAGCCATACAGTGCCCAGGCCTCTCCCCGCGACCATGTCGATTCATCACTTAAGCCCTGATGGGTGTTTTTATGCTGCACAGCTCCTGTTTTCGGATTGTAGTCTATTACATGATAGGTGCTGTAATCTGGCCTAAAATGATTTTTTAGCGTTGTATTGGCGTGGCTCACCGCAATATGATAATAAGTAGAATCTCCAGTGAGTTTGGTTGCTTCAAACAGCAATTCTAGATTGAGCATATTATCGATGATGACCGGAAAATCCCAGCGATGACTATTGTGATCCCACGAACGTATACAGCCGACTGTCGGATTGAAGCGGGTTGCCAGCGTTTTGGCTGCCTGAACAAGCACCTCCCGGTATTGTGGATTTGCGGTTAACCGATAACCGTTTCCTACACTACAGTAGACCTTAAAGCCCATGTCATGGGTCTTTCCATTAAATTGCTCCGCTTCGATCGACCTTGTCGTTTCTGAAGCAAGATCCCTCCATTTTTGTTTTCCCGATTTTTCGTAGAGATACCACAGGACGCCAGGAAAAAAACCACTGGTCCAGTCCCCCCTTTTCACGGCAACCAGTTCGTTATCTGAGGAAAGCGTACGTGGCGATACCAAGGATGAATCACTTTTTTTCAAGAGCTGCAATTCTTTATAAAGTAGCTGAGCTTGTTGATCTGCAAGCCCCCAAGCTTTTTGCAGCTGCTTTGTACTCTGTGCCTCAACATGTTGAAAAGCGCATAAAATTCCGGTCAAAAATAGTGCTTTGGCCACGGATGGCCATTTTAAATTTCGAAAGCGCAAAAAGAGGGCATATCTTCGCAAAGACGTAGCATTAACATTCATGTTATCTGTAGGTTTTTAAGGTGAAATGGTTAAGTTATTTTATAAGGGGGCTAGGAAAATCAAAGCCATATAATTGGGTTGCGAATGGGTAAATTTCGAATAACCTCTTCTTGTTCGGGTGCATGATCAAGCTTTTCCCAAAGCTGCAGATAGTCTTTATTCTGGAAAGCCACCGCCGAAAACACAAGTGCCGGATGTGCAATTGGCCATTGATCCCAATACATGACATCTTTCTGATAAGGCCATTTTTCTTTAGCTGCAATATAGGGGGCCATAAAATCAATCCCCGTTTTTATGGTCCGCCCATCAGACAATGAATACTGCCAAAGGGAGGTATTGGTCTTGGACAAAATCTGGCAGATCATGGTCATCGCATCCAGATTAAACAACGCGTATCCATAAGGTTTTGTCCGCTGTAATTCTCTCGGGAAGCTTCCATTAGCTTCCATTTGATTCGGCAGCAGCACATGCGCATAACGATCTGCACATGTATTGAGTAATACAGTGTCTTGCACTAAACTCGAAAATGCGGCTACCTGCATCACCCAACATGTACCATGGTTGTTGGCGGCATTCATTTCATCCATACCATATTGATGCGTTGTAAGCCAGCGTAAATAAGCCGCAAACCAGCGATGTATGGCATCCTTGGCTGCCTGTGGAAAATTGGGGTCATTTTCAAATATCTTTACGCCCTGTGCAACTTCCATCAGATGAATGGTATCAATAATGCCTATTCCTCGCCCTGTAAAACGCCCTTTTATAGCCTGTGCATAAAGAAGATTCGGATTCATCATCGTTTCTGCATCAACAAACCAAGCCTTTAAATGACGAAGTGCCTGCTGTACATATTTTTTATCCGGATTCAAACGATAGGCTGAGGCCAGTGCCCCCACGATTCGGCTGAAGCGGATCATTGCTTTACGATGTTCAACGAAATTGGCTGGATTAGTCATCCCATCCCGTTGGATATAGGGCGCAGCTGGATCTTTGGGATCGGGCCACCAATAATCGCCTTCAGAATAAAAATCATGAATACCCCCGGCACTCCGGACCGCGCTATATGCTGTCACAGTCAATGGTTTCTGCTTCATCGCCCATTTGGACTGCTTTAGGATAACAGGACGCAGTGTCTGGATGATCTCCTGCTCAAAAACACCTTTCTTAATTTCTGCCTTCAAAAATAAGGGGGAAATTGCGACCCCAAGAAGACAGCCCATAATGCGAACAATTGATTTAGATTTCATTTTTCCTGGATTTTGATTTATAGCGGAACAATACGATACCGTTTACCTTTTATGGTCCCAAATTGAACTTCGAATGTTTTCGTAGCTGCTAACGACGGCAATTTGGACGGATCAGCGATCGTATACGGTAGTTGTTCCGGTTTATATAATAGCGTGTTGTCTGTGACAGCTGCCTGATTTGATTCGATGCCGACAACTTTAACGGGTAAAGGTGTACGCAAACGGCAAACACCTCCAATATTGGATACGATCATTGCTTCGGTCAATACGTTATTTTTCCAGGCAATGTCTACGGTAAAGTTCCCCCTGGCCTTAATTCCTTTAATCGTCCCAGCAGACCATTCATCAGGTAAAGCCGGCAATAAATGAACAGCACCATCGTGACTTTGCAGCAACATTTCAGTCATTCCGGCCGTAGCACCAAAATTACCGTCAATTTGAAAAGGTGGGTGTGCGTCAAATAAATTCGGATAGGCTCCACCGCCACTCATCTGAGCACGATCCAATTTAGGATCGATAAAATTTAAGGCATCCTTGAGGATTTTATAGGCATGATTTCCATCCTGAAGCCTCGCCCACCAATTTGTCTTCCAGGCCATCGACCAGCCGGTACTGACATCTCCCCTTAAAAGCAATGAACGCTTGGCGGCCGCAGCCAAAGCCTTGTTTTCCGCAAGGCTGATCTGATTGCCCGGGTATAAACCAAATAAGTGGGAAATATGCCGATGCTGATCTTTTGGATCATCCCAATCTTTAAACCACTCTTGTAATTGTCCATATTGGCCCACCTGATAGGGATAAAGCTTTTCCTTCGCTTCTTCTAGAGCCGATTTAAATTCAGGATCAACACCCAATATCGTACATGAACGAATAACAGCGGTAAAAAGCTCACGAATGATCGCCATATCCATGGTAGAGGCCATGGTCAATTGATATTCTTTACCTGCTATTTTAATTGTATTTTCAGGTGAAGTGGAAGGATTGGTCACGAGATATTTACTTCCAGGATCAGCAATCAACCATTGCAGCATAAATTGGGCTGCCCCTTTCATCAATGGGTAGGCCTTCTCCTTCAAGAAAGTTTTGTCACCCGTAAAACGATAGTGTTCCCATAGATGTGTGCTCAACCAGGCACCTGCCATAGGCCATGCCGACCAGCGTGGCATTCCTTTGGGATCCCAATCATATCCGCCCGGAGGGGAAGTTTTAGCCCATAGATCGGAATTATGATGCACAACCCAGCCCTTATCGATATGATAATTTACCGATGCTGTTTTAGCCCCGTTGATAGCCAGCTCATCCATAAAATCAAACAAAGGCTGATGACATTCCGCAAGATTGGTATTTTCCGCAAGCCAATAATTCATTTCTGTATTGATATTGGTCGTGTAATTACTTCCCCACGGTGGCTGCACATGAACATTCCAGATCCCCTGTAAATTTGCAGGCCTTCCTCCTTCTCTGGAACTGGCAATCAACAAATACCGTCCAAAATGATAATACAGCGTCAGAAGTCCCAAATCGGCCGGTCCTTTGGAAAACTGCATGACACGCTGGTCTGTAGGTAATTTATCATGTGCAGAAGTACCGGTCAGCGCAAAGGCTACACGATTGAATAGCGTTTGATAATCCCTTTGATGGTTTGCAAGTAAGATCTGAAAATTCTTTTTGGAGACCGTATTCATGCGGTTTTTTGCGAGCAGCGTGGCATCTTTACCTTCCTGACTCGGAGACTTATCAAAACCGTTAAAGCTTGTCGCTTCTGTCAAAAATAAAATCACCTCATCAGCGCCTATAATTTTAAGCTTATCCAGCTCTTTTTTTACCACACCACCGGTAGTTTTTACACTGACCTGCATCGCAAAGGTCATCCCTTTTCCGCCAACACTATCGTACAGCACCTGTTGGGGTTCATAATCCCTATTGGCGACAAAACTCGGCGCCTTTCCCTGAAGGGTCAGTTGATTATCCCCTTGGATCGAAACGCTATATCGGAGCTTACTGGTCAAGGAAAGATCCAAGGTAATTGATTTTTTCTTGTCCGCTTTCAATCGAACCACCAATGCTTTATCCGGAAAGCTGACAAAACTTTCCCTTTGGTATCGAACACCTTGATACGAATAGCTCACCTGATTAATCGCTCGTTCAAGATCCAGCTCCCGTTTATAGTCTTTGACCTTTTTTTCGTCCTGATGAAAATCCAACCATAAATCGCCCATGGGTAGATACCGAGCAGAATAAGGTCCTTGCATTTTCTTCCAAAGAACTGCTGCGTCTTCATATTTTCCAGCAAAGATGGCTTGGCGCACCTGGGGTAAAACCTGCGGGCCGTTTGGATTATTGCCCGCATCGGGTTCACCCGACCACAGCGTATTATCGTTAATTTGAAACCTATCTTTACTTAGCCCTCCAAAGACCATCGCTCCTGTTGTGCCATTTCCAAGTGGCAGTGCTTCTTCCCACAGTGTGGCCGGCTGATTATACCAAAGCTTCAGCTGCGGCGAATTGCTTTGTGCACGGCATGGAGCAATCGTCCCCAGGAGGCCAAGCAGTAAAAAGAAATTCAAATGATTCGTTGCTTTTAACATCTTCTGTTATTTTTCTATCGTTAACAAGGTACTCTTTGATCCTTCCATCCGGCCCGATACCACTGCTCTCCCCGAAGGCAGTCGAAGTTTAATCAATGCACGACCATTGTAGGCCTGTACTTTTTTCGACCCCGTAGAAGTGCCTTGATCGACGATCAACTGACCATCGCCGGTTGAACCAAAATAGATCCAATCCTTTGCATCGAGACAGGGGGTATTGGTATCGTCCACAATTTGAGCTTGCACAGTGATCACTTCGCCTTCCGCAGCAATCTGTTCGACAAGTAATTTGGCAGGTTTACCCCACTTTTTTGTCTGATACTGCTGTTCAATTTCATCCACTAGAATTTCCCGTCCGTTTTTTGCAACAGCTTTAATCTGATTGTTCCCTTCGTTCAGTTTCACCATCCAGCGCAAACCTGCCGCTGGAAAATCTTGGCTATTCCTTTTCTTTAATCCTTGACTTTCGCCATTGACAAAAAGCTCAACCTCACTGGCATTGGAATACACCTTTATCATTTTCGACTCCTCTTTTTCACCCCAACGGATCGGCCAAGTATGGCCATAAATATGCAGCATTGGCTTCGCTGTCCAATACGACTGGAATACGTAGTACGATTCTTTTTTGGTAAAATCCCGTTCGACAACACCTTTCTGATTGACATAAGGCACAGGATTGTCTGGCCGTACCGGAGTTGAAAAGTCTTTAAATGGCCAATAGGCTGTCCCCGTGAGCCAAGGCATTGTTTCTTGTTCCTTTAAGTGCCAATCGATGAGATTACAGATGTAGCTTTCACTCCAATCGCCATCTTTAGAAACCCGTGCTGCACCACCAATGAGCGACGCATCGCCTGCCCGTTCATCTGTTGTGCCATCACCTTTGATTTTAGCTAAAGCGCGGTCAGGGTCTTCTGCATGTCGTCTTGCATGACTATCCCCGCCCCACTC
Source organism: uncultured Sphingobacterium sp. (assembly GCF_964277905.1). Taxonomy (NCBI): domain Bacteria; kingdom Pseudomonadati; phylum Bacteroidota; class Sphingobacteriia; order Sphingobacteriales; family Sphingobacteriaceae; genus Sphingobacterium; species uncultured Sphingobacterium sp. The sequence continues at coordinate 104,225 of NZ_CAXYKD010000048.1, read as the reverse complement.
CACATGAAGGAAATGTTTTACCTTTTTCATTTCTTCTTCGGACGCTGTTTTATAGTCGGTATAAACACCTCTATACCAACCCGCCCAAATAGAAGGCGAATAAACATCAACAATATCTTTACAGAAATCACAACGTCGTATCGCTGTTTTCCGGCTCGGGTCCAATTGATGAGCTAAATCATTGAGTTCACTCATATAAGCCCTTATCTTCGCCTGATCAAACTCCGTAAAATCACCAGGCCAATCATTTTCATTACCAAGCCCCCAGATAATGACCGATGGATGATTATAATGCTGTTCAATCATATTGGTTAACATCCGTTTTCCCTGAAGTTGGTAGACCTCACCACCTAATCCACCTCTGCACCATGGAATCTCTTCCCAAACCAAAATACCCAGACTATCACAGGCCTCAAGCACTTTACGACTCTGCTGATAATGTCCCAAGCGTATAAAGTTTACGCCCATCTCTTTCATCAGGGTCATCTCTTGTAGAATCTGATCGTCAGTCATTGCTGCAGCAACGCCGGCATGGTCTTCATGACGATGGGTACCACGAAGCAAAAGCCTTTTCCCGTTCAGCAGAAAAGGACCTTTTTCTTTAAACGCTACATGTCTAAAGCCAAAGACACTCTCTTCTTTAAACACTTGTCCATTGCTTTTGATTGTCGTAACTAAACGGTATAAAGCCGGTTGATCAGGACTCCAAAGCTGTGGCTTCTTGACCAGGAATTGTCCAAATTCAAGATTCAACGTCCCCCTATTTACCTGTGGTTGCTGGGTTTGCACGATTTTTCCAGCGGGGTCATAGAGCTGCGTTTCGACTTCAAAATTTGTCTGAGCCGAAAATGGCATCAGCCGTCCGCGGACGTTGACCACTCCCTGCTTACCATCGGCCCCTACTGACGCCTCAACAAACACACGCTCCAAAGCTGTCTGCGGAACATATTTCAGGTTTAGATGTCTGTAAATACCTCCATAGACGTTAAAATCAGACAGATCAGAAGGGATCATTTCGAGATCACGTGAATTATCCACACGAATTGAAAGCGGTATTTTGCCCTTAAACTGTTTTTTAAAAGCAGCTGTTTTTTTAAACTTTTCAACGGCATCTGTAATGTCCACAGTCCATTCGTCGTATCCGCCAACGTGCTCCCCAACTTTAATTGTATGGATATAAACAGCTGTCTTTTGTCCGACTCCTTCAAAATGAAGAAGGGTGTGACCATTTAAATAGGGGTTATCGATCTCCAGCGATTTTCTGTACCAACTTGGCCCTTGATAATAATTGATAGCTGGATCAACAGCGTCCAGCGCATTATAACAGTGCGGCAGATTTATCTGCTGCCAAAGTGGAACAGACTCGGGATTACCGGCTCCCACCGGTCTTACAGCTTCCCAGATTCCCCCCAGATCGCTCTTTAAGAAATCCCAGCCTTGATCAATCCGCTTAACTTCCTGAGCGTGGAGCTGAGCAACTCCAAAAGTCAACAACAACGCAACTATTTTATTCAATCTACTTTTCTTCATTATGCTATTTTAGTATCTGCTTTTCATCTTATCGGCCTTACTCGTCCAAAGCTCCAGTTTTCATGTTCTTTGCTCCGGGCCCTTTTTCGCGCTTAAATTTTCCAGCCACTTCGATCTTAATCACTGTAGCAACAGCATCAATGGCCTGCTCAGGCACGACAATCTGAATACCATTGGCATTCGATTTTACCTTTAACACTTGATTATTGGCTAAAAGACTAGCTTTTAAAACTTTATTTTCAATCGAAAGTTCAACTATGCCATTTTTTGGCCAGTCAAATACAGAGACATACAAATAAGTCCGCTTTACATCTTCCTTCATGGTACATCTCCCCCATTCAAATGGCTGTAAAGGACTACTCTTGGTCGCGTAGACTGCTTCACTATTGGCTTTCATCCATTTGCCAATTACAGCCAAACGTTCTATACTCTCCTGTGGAAAGGATCCATCGGGTTTTGGACCAACGTTCAACAAATAATTTCCACCTTTGGAAGCAATATCAACGAGATTGCGGATCAAGGTTTCGGCAGACTTCCATTTATGATCCGATGTGCGGTAGCCCCAGGTGCCATTCATGGTCATACAAGTTTCCCAATGTTTGCCTTCGAGTTCACTCCAATCTGGAATTTTTTGCTCCGGCGTTTTGGTATCGCCGGTGAAATTAGGCCGTTTCAATCGATCATTTGTGATAATATTGGGTTGTAATGCCAATTGCTCCTGAAGCATATTTGCGGCTTCGTCGGTCATGTTGGTTGGTGTATCCCACCATAACACAGCAATATCCCCATAGTTATTCAACAATTCTTTGACCTGAGGTACAGATACATTTTTAATATAGTCACTAAAACTCGCTGTTTCTTGTTTGGGATCCCAATGGCCATGATGTGCTAGTGTGTAATCATCTATACGGGTTGAATCTGGATTAGGCCAGCCTTCTCGCATTAATTTACGAGCAGCCGATCCACCAGGGTTATTCCAATCCTGCGCCTGTGAGTAATAAAAGCCAAGTTTCAGGCCATATTTTCGGCAAGCTTCGGCCAAAGGTTTCAAAACATCTTTACCGTAGGGCGTAGCGTCCACCATATTCCACTTACTCGCTTTTGTTTCAAAGAGCGCAAAACCATCGTGGTGTTTGGCCGTGATAATCAAATATTTCATCCCAGCATCTTTCGCCATGCGTACCCATTCGTCTGCATTATACTGCGTGGGGTTAAATTGCTTTGCCATCGCCTGATATTCATCAACCGGAATTTTAGAGCGGTTCATAATCCATTCTGCTCCACCACGTGCCTGTTCGTGCCCCTTATAAACGCCGCCAAACTGTGCATACACTCCCCAATGGATAAACATGCCAAACCGGGCTTCCTCCCACCATTTCATGCGTACACTATCGGGCAAGCGATTTACTTGCGCATACAATAATCCCTTACTCATTCCCATGATGAGGATAAGTGCCAGCAACATTTTATATATAGCTTTCATACCTTAATTTTTCACAGTTCTTCATTTAGAAACCTGGTGTTTGTTTAAAATTGTCATTACCTAAACTTTTGGCCATATCTACCTCAGATTGAGGCACTGGCCATAAGGTATCTCTGGCCATAAATAACCGTGAAGCTCCATCTGGATCCTTGGTTTTATCCATCACCTCTTTGATCATCCCCCAGCGTTTCAAGTCAAAATAACGTTGACCTTCCAAAGCCAATTCAATCCTCCGTTCATGACGGATAATATCGCGGAATTCATTTTTTGTCAAGGAACCGCTAAACTGTACGAGCGGCATTTTCACATCAGCCCTGGATCTTACCTTATTCAATGCGTCTACGGCCGTCTGATCAGGCCCGGCACTTTCATTTTTCGCTTCTGCGTACATCAATAAAATATCTGCATAACGTAAGAATACCCAATCCTGATCACTTTGTGTCGCGTAACTTGTCGGCCATTTCGATTCGTTGATATATTTTCTCGGTAAAAAACCACCCAAAACCCCTTCGGCAACCGGATCAAAAGCAGAAGATGCTGTGGTACCTCGCCATACACCGCGGTACATGATTGTAGATTTCAACCGTGGATCTCTATTTTCGTAAGGATTTTTAGCATCGTAAACTGTCGATTCTTTAATATCCTTTCCATCGATGGCATAATAAGAATCCACCAGATACCCCAACGGTTGTATTGTCTTCAGATAAGAATACATCATATCTGCTGGACTATACATATTGGGCGGTAAAAATCGAGCAGAGAACATGATTTCGGGATTGTTATTTTGTCCAGGTTTTCGGAACAGATCACGGTAACCACCCTGATAGATCGAAAACTTGTTTTCATCCATAACAATCTTCGCTGTTGCAGCTGCCTCGGCCCATTTTTTTGAAGTCAATAACACCTTTGTTTTGTAGCCTAATGCAGCTCCTCTCACCGCATGTCCCTTATATCCTGTATTTGGCAGTTTTTCACTCGCGTAATCTAAATCTGCTAAAATCGCTTCGATAACGTTGGTTTTAGGTGTTCTACCCAGCCGAATACTCGCATCGTCCATACCTAGGGGTTCTAAAGTCAATGGCACATCACCGTACAGATTGGTCAACAAAAAGTAGTAATGGGCGCGGATAAAACGAGCCTCTGCTTTATATCGGTCACGATCCTGCTGGCTCATGCTTGTAATGCGGTCAATATTGGCAATCAATTTATTACATGCAGCAATGGCCTGATACGAAATCTCATACCCCTCAGATTGCATTCCGCCGGTTGTCGAGGAGATTCCGGATCGCGAAATAATATTGAAGTTATTGGAGGTACTGGACACAAAGGCATCGTCTGAAAGCCCATCCCAAAACATACTTGCTCCACCCCAACCACCGCGTGCATTGGATGAAGAGGTCGAATTGTATCCCCGGCAAAGAAATTCATAACAGCCCGATAGTGCCAAATCAGCATCAGTCTGCGTTTTCCAAAAGGTTGATTCCGAAATTTTATCCGTTGGGTTTTTATTTAAAAAATCTTTTGTACAACTACCTAGTGAAGCTAGGGCAGCTAAGCTTAGGTATAGATATGTTTTTTTTATGCTATTTTTCATCTTTAATTTTTTTTAGTTACCACTAGATTAGAATGTGATGCTCGCTCCAAATGCGAATACTTTATTCTGAGGATGAGTCACATAACGCCCTGATGTTGCACCACCGCTTGATGAAACGCCACGTTCGGGATCTAAACCGGGGAACTTGGAGAATGTGACCAGGTTATCCGCCGCAAAATAGATGCGAAGGCCAGAAATACCAGCTTTGGACAAGGTGCTCTGTGGAATAGAATAGCCTATCTGAATATTTTTAAGACGCAGGAACGATCCATCTTTTAAAAAGAAAGTCGATGCAGTCCGTACGTTATTTGCGGCAGGGGTATTTTCAGCACCAACTATTGGAAGCGATGCATTGGGGTTTTCTGGAGTCCAAGCGTCCATCCAGTCGCGGGTGAACGTACCACCTTGCCTGAAAGGAACTATTCCCCACTCACTTACAAATATTTTTTGTCCCTGAGAACCGAAGAAAAAGGCTGTAAAATCAAAATTCTTCCAAACAGCCGTCGCATTAAAGGAGTAATCGAAATCTGGATAAGCGCCCGGCACGACAATACGATCATTATTGTCCACAACTTTATCGCCATTTACATCGGCAAATTTCAGATAACCCGGTTGCGCCGGAATCTGTTGCACCGGAGAGGCTTCCACCTCTTCCTTCGAACGGAATATACCCGTGTTCTCCAAAAGATAAAAACTACCATAAGGTAAACCTTCCCGGATAATGGTATTGCCCGAGATACGTTCGGCTCCATATTTCATCACCTTATTGCGATTAGCCTGAATATTTCCATTGAGTGTCAGCGATACCTCTCCAATTTTATCTCGGTACTGAAGACCGAGTTCTATACCTCTGTTACGCAATTCACCATAGTTTACGGTCGGTGCAGTCAGCCCAATATAAGAAGGGAAAGCCGTAGATGCGGATAAAATATCTGATGTTACTTTGTTATACCAATCGAAAGAAGCGGTCAATTTGTTGTTCCATAGCCCGAAGTCCACACCGAAATCCAGGACTTTGGTACTCTCCCATTTGATCCTGTCATTAGCCATGGCTACCTGGCGAGCCCCCTGTTGGAGTGTTTCATCAAAAGGATAAGCAAAAGAAGAATTATAAACAATCTGATAAGGATAGTTACCAATATTCTGATTACCCAGTGTTCCAATAGAGGCTCTTAATTTTAGTTCATTAACAACTTCTTTCAATTTAGGACCATAAAACGTCTCGTCTGAAACTTTCCAACCTCCGGATAATGAAGGGAAAAATGCCCATTTTCTATTTTCAGGAAAACGTGAAGAGGCGTCGTAACGCGCATTACCTTCCAGTAGATACTTACCTTTGTAGTCGTAGTTTAATCGACCATAGTAAGACCTCAATGACCACTCATTGGTTACACCGCTATTAGACTGTTGGCCAGCTCCGCCACCATCAAGCTCAAGCAAATCATTGTTGGGAAATTGCAACCTACTTCCGAACAATTTTTGTGTTTTATTATATTCTGCCTGGGTTCCTGCCAGTACTTTCATGTTATGATTTCCAAAAGACTTATCGTAAGTCAATTGTGTATAGCCCACCGGGTACACATTGTTGTCGTCCGTTACTTCTAGCCCTTGACCACCCACATCAAGCTGTCTGGCGGGTAGGTCATCAGGTTTGGCGAACCACATGTATTGATTAATCACAGGTTTGTTTGTATAGTTTTTTGTAAAGCCATACGTCAATCCGCCGCTAGTCTTCCAATCCAGCCCATCCAATATTTTCACATTTAAAAAAATATTGCCTTGCATAAAATAATTGTTCAGTCTTGTAAATGCATTTTCAGCAACTGCAACAGGGTTTTTATTTGGGGACTGAAAAGGATATGCCCTGGACGTATAACGACCACTACCATCTGGTAATACAGGTCCATAAAGTGGTGATTGACTAATGGTAGACAAAAACTGATCTTCACTACCGTTTCTAGGGTATTTCCGATCGCCATAATTCAAGGTGATGCTTGAACCAAAACTTATCCGATCATTGATTTTAGAGCCTAGGTTAAGCTGTAGATTATACTTTTTAAAAGAAGTCCCGATCATAATATCAGGCTGATTGACGTAGCCCAGTATGACGTTGTAATTTGTTCCTCCGGCACCACCACTTAAGCTTAAATTGTGCGTCTGCACCGGGACTGTTCTAAAGACAGCATCCAACCAGTTAAAATCGGGATATAATTTTTTATCTGTTGCATTTTTGTAGGCATCAATCATCTCCTGGCTAAAAGAAGCATTTGGATTTGTGACACCAGAGTTTTTATTTGCCTGATTATACAGGGTCATATAATCAACGGAATTATACACGAGGTCTGGAAGAGCTGAGGCTTTGGTAACTCCAACATTATAATCGTAGCTCAGTTGTGTTTTTCCAGCTTTACCCTGTTTTGTCGTTACGAGAATAACTCCATTTGCTGCTCTTGCCCCATAGATAGCAGCCGATGCAGCATCTTTTAATACAGTGATATTCTCGATTGCTTGAGGATTTAAATTTTCCAAACTCCCGGGGATACCATCTACGATAACCAGTGGAGCGGAAGAGGCACCATAGGAACCCAATCCACGTACCTGGAGATTCACATTTTCATTCCCCGCTTCTCCTGATCCTTGGGTAACACGAAGGCCGGGCATGCGACCTTGAAGTAACTGCGTTGGATTTGTAGCGATACGTTTGTTAAGCACCTTTCCATCGACAGCAGCAACAGCACCGGTTAAATTACTTTTTTTCTGGGTACCATAGCCTACGACAACCACTTCATCAATCAGGCTACTGGACTCCTGGAGAACGAGATTAATGTGATCTTTCTTATTGACCTGGACTTCAGCCTTCTCTTTGCCTACCAGCGAAAATATCAGGACATCAATATCTCGCGCAAGAATCTGATAATTGCCGGCCCCATCGGTTACAGTGCCGTTTTTCACCCCCTTTATCTGTACTGTAACCCCCGCAAGAGGCTCGCCTGTTGAGGAGCTTACTTTTCCGGAGATCTTTATTTGCGATTGGGCAAGCACCACTGGTGCAGACATGCTCATCAACGAAAATAAAAGTAACCCCTTCCCTACCGTTTTGGTTATCGGTGTTATCATAGTTGTTTTGGTTTATTTGGTTATTTAACGAAGTAAATGAACTCAAATATCAAAAATCGTTCACAGCAAAAGGAGTATTTTTTGTTCAAATAGGTGGAATAAATAGCTTCATTCCTGATTTTCAACACGATTAAATGGTTCCATCGGTTCAGCTCCAAAATAAGAAGGCGATCTGTCGGAGCTCCCAGAACTCCGTACGCCGAGGGAGATTATCAATTCTGCGATAAAATCGATATATTGTCCCCAAAATCAGTTTAAAGTGAGGGAGTCGATGATAACAAAAAAATATAGTAACATCTATATCTTTTGGTTTTGCAGCATTTTATTTTTTTTAATGCACCCTGGCTATTGCCAGACAATCATACCTACAGGAACACCTTTTGTAAAACAATATAAAAAAGACCAATACAAGGCTGGAAATCAGAACTGGTCTTTGGCAGTCGATAAAGATGGTCGCATTTATAGTGCAAATACCGAGGGGCTGTTACAATTTGACGGACAATACTGGCGTATCTTTCCGCTGCCAAATCATTCAACAGTCCGAAGTGTTGCGATTGGTAAAGACGGAAAAATTTATACAGGCGGAAGAGGTGAATTTGGCTATTGGACTTCCAAACCTTTCGGAAACTTGACCTATCATAGTCTCTCTAAACTTGTGCAGGACAAGACCTATTTTCCAAACGAAGAAATCTGGAAAATCATTGTTGAGGACCAACGGGTATTTTTTCATACATTTTCCAAATCTTATATTTGGGAAAACAATCGTATACGGCAGCTAACCGCCAAAGGTGAACCCTTTTTATTTCCGCATCAGCTCGATAACAAGTTATTTTTCGAACAGCTGCCAAGTGGTCTGCATGAATTTAAACAGGATAAACTTATCCCTGTAAAAGGAAAAGATGTCTTGAAAGATAAAAATGTACTTGCCATCTTACCTTTCGACGCAACGACCTCGCTTATTGCCACTTCGCGAAACGGCCTTTACCTGATGAAAGCCGATGGTTCCATCCTACCCTGGCCTGTTCCGGCAAACCAGCTCTTGAGCCAATCACAAATCAACAATGGCTTATACCTCTATGACGGACAATACGCTTTTGGCACCATCCAAAACGGTGTTATTGTCATCAATAAAAATGGTCAGGTCATTCAGCATATCAATAAAAACAATGGTCTCCAAAACAATACCGTACTCAGTATTGTGAAGGACAATCAGAAGAATATCTGGGTGGGACTTGATAATGGTATAGACCGCATTGAAATCAACTCCCCGTTATCATTTTATACTGATTTTGTTGGAAAAATTGGTACGGTTTATACATCGATTATCTATCAGGGAAAAATCTATCTTGGAACCAATAAGGGATTATTCTCAAGCGAATGGAAAGGATTAAACAATTATAATTCGTTAAATTTTTCTCAGATTCCCAATTCAAACGGTCAGGTATGGACCTTAGCCATATTTGGCGATGAACTTATCTGTGGACATAATGACGGAACCTTCAAATTGGTTAATGGGCGACTTGAGAAGATTTCACAGATCACTGGCGGATGGATATTCAAGCCTATTTTTGGAACAAAAAATATTCTTCAAGGAAACTATACGGGCCTATCGAAATTTAGCTTCGATGGTATACACCTTCAGTTCGTCCAGCAATTCGCGGGCGTTAAAGAACCCGTTCGATTTTTGGCGCAAAAAGATAACCATACCTTTTGGATTGGCGATTGGGGACAGATACAACTACTCGGATTTGATGCGAATTTCCAACAGGCAAATATTTTATTTTCCTCCAAACAGGACAGTATCGCTTCAAAGAGGCAATTTACGGGGATTTACACATTAGAAAATAATCTTGTATTTGCGACGGACAGCGGATTTCTCCAATTCGACAATATTGTAAAAAGATTCAGCTATGCCGATGAATTAAACACAGCATTAGGCACCTATAAAAATTCAAATAAGGTCATACCGATCAATACAAACAGCTACTGGTTTATTCAGAAGACAAAAATTGCTAAAGTAGATTTTGACAGTAAGGGCAAACTTCATATTGACTCCAATCTGCTCAGTCCCTTACAGGATCGAATGATGAATAACTATGAAAACATCCTCCCTATTGAAAACCAATACTATCTCATCGGTTTAGATGATGGATTTGCGATCTATCGTCATTCCGATAAATCACAAAAATATAGGTTGCCACTTCCACAAATAGCACAACTCATCAACTTGACAACAGGACAGGTTATTATTCCAGATTCAGCGTTCAAACTATCATCATCTGACAACAATCTGAGAATTAGCTTTTCAAGTCCATATTATTCGTCATCACCGATTCAATACCAATATTATCTCGAAGGTTACTCGGACAATTGGTCCGAATGGAGTGAAACTGCCTATCAAGATTTCACGAATCTACCTTATGGAAAATTTCAAATTAAAATTAGGGCGAAGGACAATATGGGCTTGGTTTCGGAAATTCAAACTTTTTCCTTTACTATTCGGTATCCATGGTACCTCTCCTGGTGGGCAAAGGTATTTTATACACTGGTGCTGATAACGCTCATCTATTTAGCTTATATATTTAGCCTTCAGCAGGAGCGCAAGCGTCAGTTTCAAATACGGCGAAAATGGTTGGAAGAGAAAAAGATTGCTTTGGAACGCGAAACCGAGCAAAAAGAAAAGGACTGGATCAAACTTAAAAACCAGCAATTAGAAGATCAGCTTCAATTAAAAAATAAAGAACTGGCCAATGCAGCACTCAATATCGTTTACAAAAATGAAATGTTGAACAATTTACACGACGAGCTTAAACAGCTTAAAGATGCTGATGGCAACAAACTGAGTTCGGATGAATTGAAAAAAATAAACAAGCTCATTGATGATGCCCATAATGACGATCGTGACTGGCATATTTTTGAAAGAAGCTTTAACGAATCACATGAGAATTTTTTCAAGAAATTGAAACAAGAGTTTCCTGATCTTGTCCCCAATGATCTTAAACTATGCGCCTACTTAAGGCTCAATATGTCGAGTAAGGAAATCGCCTCATTGCTTAACATTAGTACACGCGGTGTCGAGATTAGACGCTATCGATTACGTAAAAAGTTGGGCATTCCCACAGACAAAAACCTCTCTGAATTCCTGATGGAACGTTAAATTCCCATCACAAACACTACATCATTACCACACACGAGCTTTAGTGTATAAAACACACTAAAGCTCGTGTTATTTCGTTTAAAAATACAGTCTAAAAAACTGACTATCAAAAACATAAAATACAAAAAAAGGTAAGCTGAGCAAGCTGAAATTTCATGTAGTAGTGATGTGAAAATGTTAAATTTTGGCAAAGTTGTACTACATCAACATATTTGCTCCAGGGAAATAACCAACGTATTTTAAACAAACACCAAAAATTAACGATATGAGGAATCTATCCGCATTATTTTTGACATCCATGGTCGTATCTGTTGCCTATGGACAAACTTCCATACAAGGAGTGGTCAAAGATGGCTCAAGCATGATCTCCATGCCAGGCGTCACCATCAGTATCAAAGGGAAAGCAGTAGCTACAAAAACCGACGCAACGGGGAAATTTCAAATCAACGCCTCTCCTACCGACTCATTGGTCTTTAACTTTTTAGGTTATCGCACGCAAACCGTCTACATTGGCAATCAAACGCAACTCAATGTATTCTTAGAAAATCAAAACCAAGCACTGGAAGAGGTTGTGGTGATCGGTTACGGTACGCAAAAGAAAGCCGATCTGACAGGATCGATCAGCTCCTTGAAATCATCCGATATCACAAAGCAACCTGCCATGTCGGCGATGCAATCCATCCAAGGTAAAGCTGCAGGTATCAATATTATTGCAAATGAAGCACCCGGTTCCTCACCCAATGTAATTATCCGGGGCTTAGGAACGGCATTATCAGGACGGAATCCGCTCTATATTGTCGACGGAATTGCACAAACAGATATTAATAATATCAACCCATCAGATATTGAATCTATGGATGTTTTGAAGGATGCATCCTCTGCATCTATTTACGGTCTTCGGGCTGCAAATGGTGTTATTATCGTGACCACGAAGAAAGGTAAAACGGGGACGACAAACATCAATTATGAAAGCTTTGCAGGCATAAAAAATGTCCTCAATCGTGTGAAAATGGCAAACGCTGACCAGTTTAGAACATTTGCCAATGAATACCTAACCTCGACCAATGGATCGTACCGTTTAGCAGAGAATCAAAAATATAATACAGATTGGTATGACGAATTATTACGTACAGGTTCTGTATTTAATAATTCCGTTAATATTTCTGGCGGAACTGAGAAAGTTGATTACTTCGTATCCGCAAACAATTATACCGAAAATGGTATTCTTGATGGCTCCAAATTTGTAAGAAATACCATACGCAATAACAACGTATATAAATTTTTAAACAATCGCCTAAAGTTCAGTCAAAATTTAAATCTTACATTAACAAACGCAACGCCCAAGCCCTATAGTGCTTTCACCACGGCTTATCGTCAGTCACCGCTGGCTCCCGTGATGTTTGATAATGGCCGTTACGGTTTAGGTCGTGTAAATACAACAACTGGTGTTGCCGGTATTGAGGCAGCTCCTGGGCAAGCTATCGGAAACTTAAATTCCATTGGAAATCCAGTGTATGAGGTTTTACGTCAAAATGAAAGAACAAATACGCTCCGCCTACAGGGAAGTTTTGAAGGAGAATTCAAAATAACCGATTATCTGAAAATCAATTCGCGTATTGGCGGGAATAAATTTTATTCGAAACAACGGATTTTTAATAATGTAAAAGATCAATGGTTAAATGCAAATACGTTATTGAATGAATCTGATTTCATCAAATTAAAGGAAAACAATCCAAAAGCCCTTGACTATGTAGACAATAGTCTGAAATATGAAAATCTGGAACAATTCCGCTGGTCTATCGAGAATTTCTTGACCTTCAACAAGAATTTTGACAAGCATCATTTTGAGGCGGTTGTGGGGATGTCACGTGAGAAATACGACATTAACAGCATGAACAGCCAAACGGGTTATAATGTGCCTGAACAAGAGCAATACTGGAATATTAATCTTGCAAAAGGAACAACCAATTATGGTATTGTTGCGCTGCAAACGTCTTATACTCCGAGGGCCTTAGCTTCTTATTTCGGACGATTACAGTACAATTACGATAGCAAATATTATTTAACGGCAACATTGCGTAGAGATGGATCAAGTGTTTTCCGTAATACAGGAAAATACTGGGGTACATTCCCATCGGTGGGATTAGGCTGGACGGTAACCAATGAAAGCTTTATGAAAGATGCCAGCTGGATTAATTTATTGAAAGTGCGCGGAAACTGGGGTAAATTAGGTAACCAAGATATCCCGTTAAATGTATCCACAATTTTAACAAGTCCAGAAAGTTCAAATTACAACTACGTTTTCGGTCCTGAACAGAATATGGTGTATGGTAGTGCTTATGGCACTCCTGCCGTGAATCTAACCTGGGAAGTAACCAGAGAAACAGGCGCTGGCGTAGACTTTGCGTTTCTAAACAATCAGCTTTCAGGATCCATTGACTACTATCATAAGCTGAATACCAATACTATTCTTGATGTAACGCCAACTTACACTTCTCCTTCAGAGAAAAATTTCTATGCGCATGGCGCTAAAGTGCTAAATCAAGGAGTTGAAGTAGCTTTAAATTGGAACAAAAGTATTAATCCTGAATTCAGTTATACCGTCGGCGTCAATTATGCCTACAACAAAAACAAAGTAACAGAAGTGGTTCCTGCCTATGACCGTGCTACTGGAGGTAGTTTAAATAATGGTGAGATTACCAAACAACTCCGTGTCGGACAACCGATCTATGGCTGGTGGATGTTTGAAGCAAATGGTGTCTTCCAAGACGCCGAAGATGTAAAAAATTACCCATCGTTTGGCGCTGCAAAACCTGGCTACCTGAAGTACAAGGATCAAAATGAAGATGGTGTCATCGATTCCCGCGACAAGGTTTTCTTTGGATCATTTTTACCGACTTCAACATATGGTATCAATGTTGGTGTTAATTACAAAGCTATTGATTTTAATGTCTCCGGATATGGTGTTGCAGGCAATAAGGTTTACAATGGTTTAAATAGTGTTCGTTCCAATGCCGGTGAGAATATCGCGTTGTCAACTTTTGAAAATCGCTGGACTGGCGCAGGTTCAACCAATGAGCATCCTGGTGCAGAAAGAGCATATTGGGCTTCGAGTTATTTCCTTGAATCGGGCGCTTATTTCCGTATCAATAATATCACCGTAGGATACACTTTCAACAACTTATATAGCTCGAGATCTAAACTAAGATTATATGTTACTGCTCAGAATCCATTTATATTTACGAATTATAGTGGTTTCTCACCTGAACTTGCAGGCGACGGTAGTCCAAATTTAACTTCTGGTATTGAGCTTTCGGCTTATCCAACGACACGTAATTTCTTATTTGGACTTAACATGCAATTTTAATCACCTTAGTTTTGAAGACAATGAAAATTAACAAACTTTATATAGCAATTCTTCTTAGTGGGGGCATTGCATTGCAAGGCTGCAAAGACAACAACTTCTTAGATGTACCTTCTAAAGAATATGTTGAAGCCGAAGACAGTGAAGAAATCTACACACCCGAGCAATTTGTTAATGGTGTATATGGAATGTTTACTGACTGGGATTATTCTTTCTCTTACATTGGTATCACGGACATGCTTTCCGATAATGCGGATAAAGGTAGTTCAGCTACAGATGCCGGTGGTGATAAACTAAGTTTAGACGAGTTGACTTACACTTCAACAACAGGTTCCTTTCTTTCCATGTGGACACGTTGGTATAAATCCATTGGGCGGGCTACGCAAGCTATTGCATACACAGAAAAATTTGGTTTGACAGACGAAGCTTATAAAAACAGATTGATTGCCGAAGCCCGTTTTCTACGTGCATTGAACTACTTCTATCTTGTGCGTGGATGGGGCGATGTTCCTATTCAAGAACGTGATTTAATAAAAAGAGAACCCGCAGCTGAGGTTTACGCTTATATTGAAGCTGATTTACAATTTGCTATCGACAATCTTCCAGTCAAATCTGCTTATGCTGCAAAAGACTTAGGTAGAGCAACCAAAGGTGCTGCACAAGGATTAATGTCAAAAGTTTATTTGTATCAAAGCAAATGGCAACAAGCTGCTGATATGGCGAAAACTGTCATCACATCTGGAGGATACAGTCTCGAACCGGATTACGCAACAATTTGGCGTTTAGCGGGGGAAAATGGCCCCGAATCATTATTTGAATTTCAAGCAAGGGGTACCTCTATCGCACATGGTATCCAACAATATAGTCAAGTACAGGCACCTCGTGGAGGAGCGGTCAACTTAGGCTGGGGTTTTAATATCCCAAGTCAAAACTTATTGGATGCCTTCAATGCCGAAAAAGACAATATCCGTCGCGATGCCACGATTATTTTCAGAGGCGAAACCCTGTATGATGGCCGTCTTATTGACAATGGTGTAGAAAATCCAATGTACAATGAAAAAGCGTATTCCTCTGCAAATGGAGGTGCCGCTGATGGCGATAAAAACGTACGTTACCTCCGTCTGGGTGAAATTTATCTTATCCTGGCCGAAGCAGCTAATGAGGCTGGCAATAGCAGCGAAGCGCTAAACGCATTGAATATGGTACGGACACGTGTAAAATTGGCCAATGTAACGACAACCGACCAAGCACAGCTCCGCCAGTTGATCTGGAAAGAAAGACGCCTCGAATTAGCTTTTGAGCACGACCGCTGGTTTGATTTAATTCGTACAAAACAGGGAAAAACTGCCATGGCAGCCAATGGAAAAACGTTCCAGGATAAAATGATGCTTTTTCCAATTCCGGAGAATCAACGTATCCAAACGCCAGAAATGCCTCAAAATACCGGTTGGTAATCATTTATACAAAATAACTCCGTTCAAACGACCTATGGTCGTTTGAACATTTTTTCAAGAATTAAACAACATATCCATGAGAAAACGAATAGCATATCCAGCACTTAGCGGTATCGCTTTGGCGCTTATTCTCAGCAGTTCGTGCCAAAATGCTACTAATAGCAGTCCAGAGAGTCCCTCTAAGATTGATTCAACCAGCGGAAGCAAGATCAATGAAGATTCGCTATTGACCAATATTCAGCAACATACATTTCAATATTTTTGGGAGGGTGCCGAACCTACTTCTGGTCTCGCCAGAGAACGCATCCATATGGATGGTGTTTATACCCAAAATGATCGTAATATCGTGACCATAGGTGGTAGTGGCTTCGGACTCATGGGTATGATTGTCGCCATGGAACGCGGGTTTATCAGTCAGGAACAAGGCGTTCAAAAGCTGGATCACATCATGGATTATCTAGGCAAAATAGAACGGTTTAAAGGAGCCTGGGCGCACTGGTACGATGGAGAACTGGGTACAGCGAAACCCTTCAGTGAAAAAGATAATGGCGGCGACATCGTTGAAACTGCATTCTTAGCCCAAGGCCTAATCGCCATTCGGGAATATCTAAAAGATAAAGGTGATTCTGCTCAACAGGTTGCCCAAAAAGCAGATAAATTATGGAAAGAAATCAATTGGAATCATTACACAAATGGGCAAAATGTTATTTATTGGCATTGGAGTCCTAAATTTAACTTCCAGCAAAATCATCCCGTCAGAGGATACGACGAATGTCTGATTACCTATATTTTAGCAGCATCCTCACCGACCTACCCTATTGCACCCCAAGTGTATCATGAGGGTTGGGCAAGATCTGGAGCCATTAAAAGCCCCGCTAAAAAATACGATATTCCGCTCGTGCTGAAGCACAATGCCAAAGAAGGTGAAGTGGGCCCGTTATTCTGGGAACATTACTCCTATTTAGGATTGAGTCCCAAAGGATTAAAAGACCAATATGCAGATTATTGGGAAGCGACAAGCAACCATGCCAAGATAAATTTGGCTTATGCAGACCTAAATCCAAAAGGCTATAAAGGTTACGGTTCGGATAAAGGCTGGGGCTGGACCGCCAGCTATTCCATCAACGGTTACGATGCACATCATCCAGACAACGACCCTGGGGTGATCTCGCCTACAGCAGCTTTATCTTCCATGCCCTACACCCCACATGAAAGCATCCAGTTTGCGCAATACCTAGATAAACAACTCGGCAATAAAGTCTGGGGTAAATATGGTTACTATGACGCCTACAGTGAAACGGCAAATTGGTATCCACAACGTTATCTAGCCATCGATCAGGGGCCTATTATTGTCATGATCGAAAACTATAGAACAGGTAAAATCTGGGAGCTATTTATGCAGGCCCCAGAAATTCAACAAGGACTAAAGAAACTCGGTTTTACAAGTCCTTATTTAAAATAGTGGTCTGTGGAATCATTTTCAATCCGTCACACGTTGAGAATGGTTCCTTCCACGAAAACAACAGGACATCCCATAAAAGTGCTTCAAGAATCATCTTGAGCGCTTTACATAAACTTACCATGTAGCGAGGGAAGCAAAATCCATGCGCACAAAAAAATAATACGATGAAAAAAGTAGTAGGTACTTTCCTTCTTGCATTGATCGCCTGGCATACAAGTCCGGCTCAATCCAATCAGAAAATGGACACGTTCATTGATCAGCTTATGGCTAAAATGACTGTCGAGGAAAAGATTGGACAACTTAATTTGGTAACCGGTGGTGAAGCGACGACCGGAACCACAGTATCCACCGGTGTAGAAGCGAAAATTAAAAATGGTCAAATCGGTGGGATTTTCAGCATGAGTACACCAGCGAAAATCCGCAAAACACAGGAAATAGCGATCAAGCAATCCCGGTTAAAAATACCCATCATCTTTGGGATGGATGTTATTCACGGGTATCGTACGGTGTTCCCAATTCCTTTAGGTCTTGCCGCTACCTGGGACATGAACCTGATTCAACAATCTGCACGTATAGCAGCCGAAGAAGCGACCGCCGATGGAATTAATTGGGCATTTTCGCCCATGGTAGATATCTCGCGCGATCCACGCTGGGGCCGTATTTCCGAAGGTGCAGGTGAAGATACCTATCTTAGCTCTCGGGTTGCCGAAGCCATCGTCCATGGCTTCCAAGGTGATAACCTGGCAGCACACAACACCATGATGGCCTGTGTTAAACATTTTGCCTTATATGGTGCCGCTGAAGGTGGCCGTGACTACAATAGCACAGATATGAGCCTCCACCGCATGTACAATGAATATTTACCGCCTTACAAAGCGGCATTAGATGCTGGAGCGGGAAGTATTATGACGTCTTTTAATGATATCAATGGAGTCCCTGCCTCGGCAAACAAATGGTTAATGACTGATGTCTTACGGAAGCAATGGGGCTTTAAAGGATTGGTCGTAACCGATTACACTGCGGTAAACGAATTAGCGGCACACGGCCTCGGTAACCTCCAGCAGGTTTCTGCATTAAGCCTGAATGCTGGCGTTGATATGGATATGGTCGGTGAAGGATTTCTGACGACGCTAAAAAAATCTTTGGATGCTGGAAAAGTCAAGATTGCCGATATTGACAGGGCTTGCCGTTTTGTTTTGGAAGCCAAGTATAAATTAGGCTTATTTGACGATCCCTACCGTTATTGTGACGAAAAACGTGCAAAAACTGTGATCGGATCGGCTGCCAATCATGCCAAAGCCAGAGAAATTGCAGCAAAGTCATTTGTTTTGTTGAAAAACGAAAACCAAGTGCTTCCATTAAAAAAAACAGGAACAGTTGCTGTCATTGGCCCATTGGCCAATTCAGGTCCAAATATGCCCGGAACCTGGAGTGTCAGTGCCGAATTGGACAAAACGGCCTCTTTAGTTGAGGGAATGAAGGCCGTGTTAGGCAATAAAGTAAATATACTCACCCATCTCGGAAGTAATCTGTTGGAGGATCCTATTTACCAAAACCACGCAACCATGTTCGGCCGTACCATAGCACGCGATTCCCGAAAAGAAGAAGAGATCATTGCTGATGCCCTGAAAGTTGCCCAACAATCCGACGTCGTTGTGGCCGCACTTGGTGAAGCGTCTGAAATGTCAGGTGAAAGCTCCAGTCGCTCAGAACTGGATATTCCAAAAAATCAACAAAATCTGTTAAAAGCACTATTAGCAACAGGAAAACCAGTTGTACTGGTATTGTTTACAGGTAGGCCGCTAACGCTCACCTGGGAAGATGCTCACGTGCCAGCAATATTAAACGTTTGGTTTGGTGGAACGGAAACAGGAAAAGCAGTAGCCGATGTTTTATTTGGGGATGTCGTTCCTTCAGGAAAGATTACAGCCACCTTCCCACGCAATGTTGGTCAGATTCCGATCTATTATGCGCACAAAAATACCGGCAGACCTTATGGAAACTCGGGTGATTTTGAAAAATTCAAATCAAATTACCTGGATGTAAGCAATTCCCCGCTCTACCCTTTTGGTTATGGATTAAGTTATACATCTTTTACCTATAGCGACATCCGTCTTAACCGCAACACAATCGATGAAAAAGGCACTCTTCAAGCAAGTATCGACATCAGTAATACCGGAAATTATGATGCGGAAGAAACGGTGCAACTCTATATCCAGGACTTAGTTGGCTCTGTCACTCGTCCCGTAAAAGAATTAAAAGGGTTTCAAAAAATATTCCTCAAAAAAGGAGAACAAAAAACCGTCAACTTTAACATCAAAGTAGACGATCTTAAATTTTTCGACAACAACCTCAATTATCTTGCCGAACCAGGGAATTTCAAAGTCTATATTGGTTCGAACAGTCGCGATGTAAAAGAAAAAGAATTTGAATTGCTTTAAATCTATTGCATCTGTATAACATAAACAAGGCGGCCCTTATTTCTTAAGGGCCGCCTTGTTTATGTTAAACTGTCGTTATGTGTACCTATTTCATATTCCCATCAAAGCTTTCAAACAATATGCGCAATTCCGCCGCTTTTTCTGGATAATCCTTTAAAATATTGGTTCTTTCACTCGGATCCCAGGCAATGTTATGTAATTCTTCAATAGCATCATAAGGTTTGCCCGAAATCTGATTGACACCACCTGCTATCCGTCGATACTTCCAGTCGCCTGACCGAACAGCCTCAACATGTCCATAATTCACCAAAAATATTGGTCTGTGTGCTGTTTTTAAATCTTCCGATTTCCCATTCAACAAAGAATCGATAGCTTGGCCATCAATGGATTTCTTCGGTAATGATGCACCAGTCCATTTGGCGATAGTAGGCAACACATCCAAGTTGCTTATTGCCTGCCGAATAACTTTTCCTTCTTGGGCATAGCCTTTGCCATATACAATGAAAGGTACGCGGACACCACCTTCTGTTGTTTCGGCTTTCGAACCTTTGAAGACACCTGCGGTACCCACATGCCAATTTTTTGTGGCATGATCGTCAGACATCCGCGATGGATAAGATATCCAAGGGCCATTATCACTTGAAAAAATCAAAATGGTATTATCAGCGAGGCCTTTTCGCTCAACCGCTTTCCAGAGCTCCGAAAAATTATGATCCAACTCCTGCATCACCGCACCAAGTGGGCCTGCATTTTGCTGATCTGCAAATCGGTTCTTTTTATTGGCAAATGCCAAAGGAAGATGCGGAAAATTGTGCGCATAGTATAAAAAGAACGGATGATCTTTATCTTGGTCTTCTATAAACTTCACTGTTTCTTTGTGATAAAGTGAGCTCAGGTCCGAATCATCGGGCGCAACGACTTCGGGTTTCCGATTCCTGAAGATCTTAATGATAGAGTCTGTCTTTACATAGGGATCGCGGTAGTCGTGGCTATACAGCATGCCATAGAAAGAATCGAAGCCTTGCTGATTAGGATGATGGTAAGTCTGTTTATCCCCTAAATGCCACTTCCCGATTAACGCAGTTCTATAGCCTACCTTTTTTAATAATTCGGCAATCGTTTCCTCATCGTCAGGTAAGCCTAAATTGGATCCAGGACCAATCGGTGCGGGAAGATTATAACGGGAAGCATATCTTCCGGTTAATAAAGACGCTCTTGACGGTGTACAGGAGGGCGTAGAAACCATAAAGTTTGTTGCTCTCACGCCCTTACTGGCAATCGAGTCCAAAAAAGGGGTTGAGATATTCGGACTTCCATAACAACCAATGTCGCTATAACCAAGATCATCGGTCAGAATCAAGATAATATTAGGCTTTTTTTGCTGGGCTTTGGCAAAAGCCACCAGTAAAAATAAAGCCATAAAGGTCATAAGTTTAGTGTATCGCATCATATTTGTATGAGTTAATTGGAATCGTGCCACAAGATAACAATTTTTACCAATTTGGATTCTGTTTTAGATTCGGATTGAGGTTAATTTCCCGTTGTGGAATAGGCCAGAGATAATGCTTTTTCGCATCAAAAACACGGCTTTCGGAGGCCGCTTCAACGACAACTGCCTCTCCGTTGTTATTTTGATAGGTGATGCCATACACTTTACCAGGAACAACCTTTTCAGCAGTTTTCCATCGTCTTATATCCGCGAGATGCAATCCCTCAAATGCCAGTTCAACCGTACGCTCGCGACGAACCAACTGGCGAAGTTGTTCCTGATTTACTTGATTACTTATTATTGGAAGTTTTACGTCAGTTCGTGAATTTCTAATTTGGTTGATGGCATCGTAAACACTACCATCAATTTCGCCGAGCTCAATCTTTGCCTCCGCATAGGTCAATAATATCTCGGCATAACGCAATAGCATGATATTCAACCCACTTTTTGAGGGGTTTGCCAAATCTTTTTTATCGATATACTTCTTTATATTGAAACCTGTTGTGGAAGCAATATAGGTACTCCCCACAGCATCAGCAGTCCCACTATTGGGTGCCGGATGAAAAATAGCTCCATTTGGAAGCGGATCGCCATCCAAAAAAATTGATAAAGCAAGCCGCGGGTCGCGATTTTTATAGGGATTTTTGGGATCATAACCACTATGGGCATCCGTAATTATCAACCCACTGGAAGTCTCGTAACTATCTATCAAGGCTTTGGTAGGCACATAGGTACTCTGCCCATTTTGCTGGCTATAGGGGGCTAAGAGGTTAAAAACACTTTGTGTGTATATATTTTCCAGAAATTGCTTATCCAACAGCACCTCTTTGTTATTTTCAGCCGCATACGTAAACAGATTTGCATACAAGGGGTAAAGCTCGAATCGTTTGCTATCGATAATCGTTTTTGCGGCTTTTGCTGCTGCTTCAAATCGCCCTGCATATAAATCTGACCGTGCTTTCAGGCCCAATGCGGCCCAACGGGTTATGCGCCCCACATCGTTACTGGAGTAGCTTTCAGGCAAACTTGCCGCAGCCAGTTCCAATTCGGTGTCAATAAAATCGTAAATTTCTTTAAGGTCAGCGCGTTGCACAGCCCTTCCTTCTTCCAAAGTCAGCGGCGCTTTTACCAAAGGTACCCCACCAAATAAATAGGCCAATTTGATATATTGATAGGCTCTTAACACACGAGCTTCGCCGATAAATCTGGCGATTAGGGTTTCATCCCGGCTGCCCTCGATCTTACCAACATTCGCCAAAAAATAATTGGCCGCCCCGATTCCTTTATAGGCGTTACTCCAGGTATTGTACAATCGGGAGCTTGAAGCGTCATAAGTACCAAGCTCGATATACGCATCCACAGCGAAAGGCTGATTGACATGCGCTATGTCCGTCAATGCATCCGAATAGAAGATTTCTGCTCCATCAAGATCATTGTAGAGCGCATTTACAGCAAGCTCCGCATCGGCTTGGCTCTTCCAAAATATATTCTCCGACAGACGATCAGTTGGTACGGCATCCAGCAGATTCTTATCACAGCCCATCAGCATAAGCGAAAACAGTCCGAAACTGAAAATCCAGTTTCCTTTTTGATATAGATATTTGTAAAAATTCATGAGTCCTCAATTAAATAGTATAGTAACAATCACACTACAGGGTCAAATTTACACCCAGTGTATAAAGTCCAGTTTGCGGATAATATACTGCCCGTCCAGATTCCGCTTCGGGATCCAAATTCCATTCGTTCAATTTTGAAATTGTCCATAAATTTGTCGCGGATAGGTATACCCGTAGTTTGTTGATTGCTGTCTTTCCAACTGCATTTAGGGGTATTGTATACCCAACCTGTATATTTTTCAAACGCAGATAAGAACCATCGACCACTAAACGGTCCGACGTTGCGACATTGCGCAAATCATATTTAACCACACGCGGAAAGCGTGCATCGGTATGTGTTGGTGTCCAATAATTGCCTGTAAATATTTCATGTGTAAATCCTTCCTGATTTCCCATCTCCGCCAATGCACCGGACAATCGCGTATCAACTTTCGCTGCTCCTTGAAAAAGGAGATCAAGATCAAAATTTTTAAAACTGAAACTCCCATTAATTCCGAACGTATATTTGGGAAAGGAATTCCCGATGGCGGCCATGTCATTTGCATTGATAATACCGTCGCCATTCAAATCCACATATTTCACATCTCCGGGCTTCGTATTGGTGGCATACGTAGCACCATAAGCTTTAATTTCCTCCGCAGACTGAAAGATACCGTCGGTCTTATATCCCCAAAGGGTATTGATCGGGAGCCCTTTGGCAATGATATACCTTGGGTCAATATCCGACCCTGCGATATAGGGTCCTGTACCTTTTAGATCTGTTACTTCATTATGGTTGATACTAAAGTTTGCATTTAATTGGTACGCAAAAGCCCCAGGAGCGCTTGGTCTTTGCTGATAATTTGCACTGAATTCCCAGCCACGATTCAGTACCGTACCAGCATTTTGGGGCGAAGGTTTTAATCCCAAAACGGCAGGAATATCCAGATTCAGTAAAATATCGTCGGTAACCTTGTTATAATAATCCAAGGTAAACGTCAAGCGATTGTTTAGGAAAGCAGCATCCAAACCCAAGTCATACTGTGTCGTAGACTCCCAACCCAATTGCTGATTGGCATAACTGTCCAGCCGATAACCCTGTACAGATTTACCCCCAAAATCATATCCTGCTGCAACTAAGGCCGAATAATAACTATACAAGTCGACAGATTGGTTTCCCGTCTTTCCCCAGGAAGCACGCAACTTGAATTCGTTCAACCAATTGCCTATGGGTTTCCAAAACTCTTCCTTGGATAGTAGCCATCCTGCTGATGCAGAAGGGAAAAAACCGTATTGTTTGTCTCCCGTAAAACGGGATGAACCATCATAGCGGCCATTCACTTCAAGCAGGTACTTGCCCTTCCAATCGTAGTTTACCCGACCAAAAAAAGAACGCAAGCCATACTGCACATCATAGCCGCTATTATTTTTTGTAGCGTCGTCAGCCCCCTGTCCAATAGAGGTAATGTCATTGTTGTAGAATCGTTCGCGATAGGCCGTAAGATAATTTTGGTAATTGTGAATCTGTGAATACCCAGCTAATGCCTTGATATGATTTGGCCCAGTCGTCAACTGATAGGTCAACAGGTTGTTCCATGTATACTCGCTGCTATTATCACGAATTTCGGTTAACGAATTGATCGGAAAGCTCTTTACTATCCCTGTATTTCGGTCTTTATTGTCAAAAGCGTTCAAAAAGGTTTTGCTGTTGTTGAAGTTTACCCTAACACCAAATTGGGAAGTAAACAACAAATTTTTCACTAATTGAACGTCTGTTTTAACGATGGAGCTTAGGTAGTTTTCATTTACCTTTTTAAAACCACTTTTTTCAATCAACATTAAAGGATTATTTCCTTGCGTACTTAATCCGTAGGTACCATCATCATATTTAGGCACCACCCACATCGAGCCATGGAGAAAGTTATTGATCGGATCACGTCCGGGCTCGGCGGCTTTGCTATATCGATAGTTTATACTTCCCGTAAAATTAAGCCAAGAGGTTGCTTTGTAATCGTTGTTTAGCCGGATATCCGCCAATTCAGCACCATAATGCTCAATAATACCATCCTGCTTGTTATAACGAACGGCCAATCTAGAACGCAGGATCTCATTTCCACCAGCGAATGACAAGGCATGATCTTGTTGAGGAGCTGTTTTCAACAGCGTGTCAAACCATGTATTCGGTAAAGGATATTTTTCACGATCAGTTGCCGTTTGGTAAGCCGTAATTGATTCGTCACTAAATCGCGCTGGTACCGCCAGTCCCGCATTACGGTAGGCATCCTGTTGCAATTGGAGGTAGGATACGGCATCCATCTGCTTGGGCTTATTAATTGATTTCTGTAAAGCGTAATAGCCATTATAATCAATCACAACATGTCCAGATTTTGCACTTTTGGTGGTTACAATAATTACGCCGTTGGTCGCGCGTGATCCATATATCGCCGTGGAAGCAGCATCCTTCAGGACTGAAATTGAGGCAATATCATTGGGGTTTAACTTGGACCAGGGTTGTTCAATTCCATCCACGATGACCAAAGCATTATTCTTGCTGAGATCATATCCACTGGTGCTGCTCGAATTGGTATTAAATGTAGTCAGTCCTCTGATTCGAATATTGGCAGCTGATTGTCCTGGTTTTCCACCAAGGTCTTGCACAGTTACCCCCGGCAATAGGCCCTGTAAAGCTTGCTGGGTATTAGAAATCGGTCTTTTCGTCAGTTTATCACCATCAATACTGGCAATTGAATTGGTCAACGAGATTTTTTTCTGCGTTCCATAGCCAACAACGACCACCTCATCAAGGTCCTGTGTAACTGGATCCAATTCAATTTTCGTGGGAGATTCGGAAACTAACACGGTCTTTTTTTTGTAACCAATGCGCGAGAGTGTAATCGAAAAGGGTAATTTCTGTCCCGTTACAATTTGAAAAAAACCTTTTTGATCTGTTGTAACAACGTGAGTTACGGCTTCGAGTTGAATGGTTACGCCTTCAAGAGGTTGTTTAAGCTGGCTATCATATACATATCCCGATAAGGATGCATTGATAATCGGTCTGACATCTGTTTGCGCATATACCTGATGCCCAACGCCAGATAATAGTAAACATAGCGACAAGGTAGAATACCGGAGTACCCTAAGATTTTTCATAGATAAAGTGTTAATGGTGAATACGAACAAGTGCCAACGCCAATCGAAAACTTGTTTTTATTTTGAAGACATGGGGGGAAGCGAGCGCCTCCCCTGCTGTCAGTTTGAGAAAAGATAAGGGAAATTATCCTATATGGCACATTCGCATCTTTCTTACATCAGGGGATTTAGCCTTCAAAGACTTTGCAGTAATACTTACGAAAAATGTGCTTTTACTAATATTGATATGTTCCATAATAATGTGTTAATTCGCCACGCTGAAAAGTAATACATGTTTTCATTCGCGACCTGTTATCTTCTCACAAATATAGAAGTAATTTTAACATAATCTACTAATTCTATAGATTTTATTAAAAGAAATAAATAGGATATGCAGCGGGGCTATAAAAGCGAGCTGGCAGGCTTAAAAGATTGTCGATTAGGGATAAGCAAGAAGATTCTATTGTAGTGTTTCTAAATAGGTTTTAATCAGCAGTATTCCTTCATCATGAAGTACAGTAGTCCCCTTTTGAGGCATATGCATCTCTCCCAATGTAGACATCCGTCCAATAATCTTAGCTTGTTTTAACCAAATCCCAGTTTCATTCAACGGGCTTTCATACCTCAGATCCAGCATGGTCATATAAGCCGTTCCTTTAGGGTTGTGACAATGGGCGCAATTGATCTCGAGATAAGCTCGGGCACGATTTGCAGTCGATTGACCAATATCCTCATAACCGGGCAAACTATTGGAAACTTTGAACGATTTCAGATCGAGTGCCTCCATCTGAGTCAACCGGACCAATTGCTGGATACTGTCACCATCGTGAACGATTATCCGGTTTAGATTTCTGATCTTCGGACCTATCGGGAGCAAATGATTTCCTTGTCGATGGCATGCCATACAATCCTTTCGGGAAGGAATAATATAATTTGTTTGTCGCTCAACACCTTTGTTGTCCAAAAAGGAGACATGCACGGAAGCACTGTCCATCAACAGAAAAGCTTCCTCTTGGGCCGCATTCCATTGATAGGTAGCTGCGTTCCACTGTCCGTCTTTATGAATCAAAAGCCGCGTTTCAAGCAGCCGCTGTCTCGAGTCCCCTACCGCATCTCTCGGAGGATAAAAAAAAGTTTTGGCAATGATGGTACCATCGGGGAAGCTGGGCAAACCATCGTCTGCGGCGATCATTTTTCGTCCCTTAGGAAGAAAGATGACACGCTTTTTATCGGTATAGTCTGTAAATAGGGCCGAAGCTAATTCATAAGAGACCCCCTGGTCATTTGGAACAAGATCAGCAATTTTGCCCTTGAATAAATTGTAATCAGATAATTTATCCCGAAACACAATATTATCTTTAGCGACTGTTCCCCGGCCCGTATTATTCAGTATAATAAAAAGTATGGGTATCAATAAAACACCCATCAAAATTAGCACTTTCTTCATTTCCCTAATGCTCTTCTACCCTTCCGCCGTTATCTTAAATTCGGACGAAGATAAGATAAAAAAGAGATTACAGCGGTGGATGCCTTGTGTTGATTTTCAGATTTTACACTTAGGACAGAAAACAATAAAAAACCAGCTATTTTATCAAAAAATAAAACAGTTTCATGGATATATACGCAAATAAAATGGCTATATTTAACTGTCTTTTAACCAAAACTTCGGCTACATGGAAGATATGATTCTCTATAATCGACTTCAGTTCGCATTTACAATTACATTCCATTATTTATTCCCTCAATTGACCATGGGTTTATCCTTAATGATCGTCTATTTCAAATGGAAATTTCTGCAAACAAAAAATGAAGACTACAACCATGCTTCCAAGTTTTGGATGAAAATCTTTGCGCTTAATTTCACCATGGGCGTTGTAACAGGCATTCCCATGGAATTTCAGTTTGGTACCAACTGGGCCAAATTTTCTGAACTTACGGGGGGTATTATCGGACAGACCTTAGCCATGGAAGGTATGTTTTCCTTTTTCCTGGAATCTTCCTTTCTGGGGATGTTTCTTTTTGGAGAAAAGTTGCTGGGGCATAAGCTCCATTTTTTATCCGGACTCATGGTCTTTATTGGATCTTGGGCCAGTGGTTTCCTGATTATCGCCACGCATTCCTGGATGCAGCATCCTGTTGGGTATGAGATTCTTGAAAATGGCAAATTTGTACTGAACAATTTTAGTGCATTATTCAGTAATCCATGGTTATGGCCATCTTATCTACATAATCAAGCCGCTTCATTGGTGACCAGCTCGTTTTTCGTTGCTTCTATTGGAGCCTTCTATCTGTTAAGTGACAGGCATAGTAAGTTTGGAAAGATATTCGTTAAAAGCGGCGTTATTTTTGGCGCTATTTCCTCCGTTATGCTGGCGTTTCCTACAGGAGACCTTGCAGCCAAAAACGTAGTCAAATATCAGCCCGCAGCCTTTGCTGGCATGGAGGGAATTTTCAAAACTGAGAAAGGCGGATCAGAGATTATTCTGATCGGTCAACCGGACATGGAAAACAAAAAATTGGACAATAAGATAGCCGTACCGAATGTATTGAGCTTCCTGACCTACCAGCGTTGGGATGCAGAAATTAAAGGATTAAATGAATTTGACCAGTCCTTACATCCAACCAACGTGCCCGGACTGTATTATAGTTACCACATCATGGTAGGTCTGGGTACCATATTCATTGGCATTATGGTCCTTGGAGCGCTACTGCTTTGGCGGAACAGGTTGTATCAAACGAAATGGTTGTTATGGATCATTATGTTTATGATTCCTT
Organism: uncultured Sphingobacterium sp.; assembly: GCF_964277905.1. Taxonomy (NCBI): domain Bacteria; kingdom Pseudomonadati; phylum Bacteroidota; class Sphingobacteriia; order Sphingobacteriales; family Sphingobacteriaceae; genus Sphingobacterium; species uncultured Sphingobacterium sp. The sequence goes on along the minus strand of NZ_CAXYKD010000048.1, from coordinate 75,635 downwards.
TCCCCTACATCGCGAATACTGCAGGCTGGTATACGGCGGAACTGGGACGACAACCTTGGCTAGTTTATAATCTCATGCGTATGGTAGACGGTGTATCCCCTACCGTATCTTCTGGAAATACATTATTTACCTTTCTCGGCTTCGTCGGTTTATACATTCTTTTGGGTTTGTTATTTCTGATGCTAGTCTTGAAGATCATTAGAAAAGGTCCTGAAACGACAGTTGCATTAACCTAATTAGCTATGGAAATATTCTGGTTTATCGTATTAACTTTCATGCTGGGAATTTATATCGTACTCGATGGGTACGATTTTGGGGCGGGAATCGTCCATCTATTCTTTGCTAAAACCGAACAGGAGAAAAAAGCTGTTACTAACGCGATTGGACCGTTTTGGGATGCCAATGAAGTCTGGCTCATCGCTTCCGGCGGTGTCCTATTCTTTGCTTTCCCAACACTTTATGCCTCCTCTTTCAGTGGATTTTACTTGCCGCTCATGCTTGTATTATGGCTGCTTATTTTTAGAGCGATAAGTCTTGAACTCAGAGGTCAGGTTCACCATCGTCTTTGGGAAGCTTTATGGGATAAAGCTTTTGGTCTAGCAAGCCTGTTGCTGGCACTTTTCTTTGGCGCTGCCCTAGGCAATGTCGTTCGCGGAGTAAACCTAGGTATGGTAGAAAATGGTGTATCGACCCAAGAGCCACATTATTTCTTTTTAGCGCTTTGGAATCCGACATTTGACCCATTAGCCCAACATCAAGGCATTATAGACTGGTTCACCATCATATTAGGTTTAGTTGCCGTCGTTACATTAACAATCCACGGTGCAGGCTGGGTCATTCTGAAAACATCCAGCACACTAAATACTAGATTAAAGAATATTGTTTTTAAACTCAACTTTGTCTTGCTTATTCTCGTCCTACTATCGGCCTATGTATGGCATTATGTGAAACCCATCTCCTTAAACAATCTTCAAAATCATTATTGGCTGTGGATATTTCCTTTGATTGCTGCCGTTGGATTACTTGGACAATTTTGGATCAAAACCTTTAAGAAAGATGGTATTGGCTTCCTATTTTCATCTCTGTTTATACTGGGGAGCTTTGCCACGACCGTTGCTTCCATGTTCCCTATATTATTGCCTTCAACGAATGACGTAAATCCTTCCTTGACGATTCAAAATGCTGCTGCACATGAATATGGTCTTTCAGTAGGTTTAGGCTGGTTTATGTTTGCAGCAATTCTGGTGGTTGCATATTTTATTATCCAGTTTAGGGTCTTCAAAGGTAAGCTTGATGACGTCGGTTACGGTGAACACTAAGAGCGGTCTCTATTCGAGTCCCAACAACTTATGTTTCATCGCAAGCTGTACAAGTTCAATCATATTTTTAACTTTAAATTTAGTTAGGAGATTGCGCCGATGCGTCTCCACGGTAACTGGACTTAAAAATAAACGCTCGGCAATCTGGTTTGTAGTAAGTCCATTGGAGATCAACGTCAAAATCTCTTTTTCACGCTGTGTAAGCCTGGGTAGACTGCTGATCGTAGAAATTGCACCGCGATAAAGTTCTTTTGCCCGATCACAAATTGCTTCTTTACCGTCCAGTCCGAGCTGTACACAGCCCAGGAATTCTTCGTTGCTAACATCCTTTAATATATAGCCATTTCCACCTGCCTGCATAAACTGAACAATAAGGTTGCCATCGGCCAAATTACTCAATGCAACAATAGGAATCATAGGAAACAGTTTTCTCACCTGTGTACAGACATCCACTCCATTTGTCTTCAACAGTTGCATATCCATAAGTATGAGATCCGTTTTCGTGAGCTTTAAAAATTCAATTAACGCAATCTCTTCCAAAAAGGGATATACGAGATACCCATCCTGATTATTGAGAAAAGAGGCGACACCTTCCAACAATAAAGGATGATCGTCTAACACTGCAATTATCTTCATGACTCAGCCTATTTAAACAGTTACACCAATTTCGATTTGAGTTCCGGATCCAAGCTTACTCTGAATATCAATTGATCCATTGATCCATTTAACCCTATTGACCATATTATTTAAACCCAATCCATAATTTAACACAGCGGAATCAAAACCTTTGCCATTATCTTCAACGAGAATATGCAGTATTTCGTCCGATTTACTTACCTGAACGATAATCGCATCTGCGTTTGCATACTTTAATGCATTTGAAATAGCCTCTTGAACAATTCGATATATGGCCAATCCTTTTTGAAAATCCACATTCAATTCAGGTTCATAGTTTTCAAATTGGATCGAAACATGACTATTTTTCATTGCCAGACACAATTGCTCCAATGCTGCTATCAATCCAAACTGACGCAACGATTCAGGCATTAGATTATGGGATATCCGCCTTACTTCGCCTAAGATGTCGTTCAACTTCTGCGGCACTTCATCAGTCAAGAGTGTACCCTTTGCTACATCGCCAGCAATCTTAAATTTCAAACCTGTCAACATACCACCTATGCTATCATGCAGATCTTGGGCTATACGCTGACGCTCCTGCTGCTCCCCCTTGAGCATAGATTCCGAAATTTGCAGCTGTTTTTCCTTTGCCAATTTGTCCAACACAATTTCGTGGTTGAGCTGAATCTGTGTATTGAGCTTCCGTTGTTTTCGATAGAAAAAAGCAACAAAAAGCACAATACAAAAAAGCAAAACGGCAATACCCAAAACGAGAAAAATCCGAAATTGGTTACGGTCCTTTTCTGCGCGTAGATTCAAAATTTCTTTTTCTTTTTCAACGGTCTTATATTTCGTCTCCATCTCATTCATTTTTTCCAGCAATTGGACCTTCTGAATGCTATCGGATAGTTTATTTGCCATATTGGACATCTTCAGCGCATCCTGATAATTACCCATTAGCTCATTCACACCCGCCAGTTGACTGTACACAATTTTACTGTTGTAAAGATCTCGCGTTAATAATCCATTTTTCACGATTTCCTCCAACTGCAGTTTAGCATCAGCATATTTTTTCTGCAAGAGATACACATTAAACTTTCTGAACCGCATCATCTGAAATAATTTCCAATTGTTCATTTTCACCGACCAATCCAAACCGATATCCAACAGGCGAAGGGCTTCATCAGTCTGTTGCTTTGTGGTAAAATAAAGCGCTTCATTGTAATAGTAGTTGGGTAATTGAGAAGAATTCGGATAATCGTTCAGGAGCTGTTTGACCTTGTCCAACAGTACTCTTGCTTCTTTGGATTTCACCTGATAGCAATAATTACTGACTGTATTGAGATAAGCCACCACAAGTGCAGCACTCGGCGGTTGCTGCTCGAGCTGTTTTATGGCCAATTGATGGTATTCATCAGCTTTTGCAAGCTGATTGGACGACATAAACGTCATGCCGATCATCGTATTTATACTACCTTCCATGATGGGATCATGTGCTTTCGCATAAGGTAAACATTTCCCGTTAAGGATATCCAGAAAATCAGCAAATCCTTTTTTAGGAAATCGAATTAAGCCCAGATTATACCAAGCTTTGGCCAAAAGCCCCTGTTGAAAAGGCTTTTGTGCCTTTCCAAGGAGATCTACACATCGCTGGGCTTCAACTCCTGCATTTTTACTATCCAGAAATTGCCCATAATAAAAGCTTTTATAAAGTGCCCCCATCGCCTGTAAGCTCCGGAACGGTTTGGCTAGCCGCTCCCCCTGTTGCATATGATCCCAAAATTTGGTCGTATCTCTAAATCTATAGTAATCTGCCAAATAAAAATGTTGCATTGCTTTCACACTGTCCTCCGAGGTCGATAGCAATAACTTTTCCGCGTCAGATCGATATTTATTTTCATCCAATGGCAAAAAACTCTGAGCAGCTACAGCATGTACAGTAAAGTATACTATAAAAAAGGCAATTATCTTCGTTAACTCTTTCAACTGAAACATCATTAATCCAATATCTTAATCATTTAAACAATTAAACTAAATGGGGCCTTTTCAGCCAATGGTTTCATAATATGTAACAAGAAAGTCTTATGGTGGTTAAAGACTTCTCTCTACGTCTAAATTTGCCGTCGATTAGGCTTCTTCAAAGTCGACAATAGAAAATATAGGTCGGAAAACCGCGTAATCAAATGGCGGGTCCAAAAAACAAAGATATATCTCCGCGATGAATTGCTAAAGACATTCTTTTACTTTTTTTAAATTAATTGTCCAGATAGGGCTTAGCTAAGCTATTTAAATATAGGCTAAAACGTCTCTCGTTGATAAAAAAGCCTCTCGAATTATCGAGAGGCTTTTTTATCAACGAGATTCACTACTCTTTTTCGTAGCAATATCGATCAGCAAGTCCAGCTTACACTGGTAAGCCGAAGACAGCACATTTGGATCGTCGGACTCAAAAAGCGTAGATTTCATGATGGGCACACTAAAGGGCAATGTCCAGGCGCGGAGCGACTTCGCGATAGCATCCATTGCATTAATGCCCTGTAGTGCATGCACACCATCGGCCCAACAAACCAGTCCGATATGTTTATCCGTCAGGTAAGCCGGTTTATTTTTAGCGCTGACTTCAAGCCAATCCAAACAGTTTTTCATGACACCGGGAATACTTCCATGATAAAGCGGAGACAACCAAAAATGTATATCTGCCTCAAGAAATAAGTTATTCATAATCTTAACAGCATTGGGTACCCGATTGAGACTCAAATCAAATAAGGGTATTCCGCTATCAGCCAAATTAAAAATAGTATTTTCAACCCCCCTTTGGTTCAGCTGGCCGGAAAAATAGTGTGACAATTTTCCCGATGTAGATTCTTGCCTTCTTTCCAAGGCACCATTGAATATTAATGCTTTCATTATACTTTCCCTTTTTTAAAAATAACTTTTGGCATACCAACCTCACCATACATCAACGTCTGAACAATAGGAATCAAACGTTCTGTCGCTAACATATAAAGTGACGCCGGAATATTAGGACGGGCCCTTATGACAACTTTTTGCTGCCGAAAATGCGACAAATCCATCGCTTGCAAAGCCTGCATCCATAAGTCTATTTCCAAATCCTCCATCGCCTTAAAATCGTAATACGCTGCAACAGGATGAAGTTTTTCCGCCAGGGCCATATAGACCCAAGGCGGGATAATTGCGTCCACAGAACAGCTAATGGCAACCGCCTTATTTCGAAAAGCAGACCAGTCTACCGCCGCCAAAGCTTCTCTGAATTCTTTTTCTTTAACGATTGCTTCCTGATACAACAATGTTTTGATGTCAAAACTTAGGATAGCAAGATCGGTTTTAAAATCAATTAGATCTAAAGCCAATATACCCGTGTTCTCAACTTTATTTATAAACATATCAAACCAAGCCTGCAATCACAGCATCGTATTTTTGTTCAACAACAGACCAATCCAAAAGCGACCAAAATGCATCCAAATAATCGGCTCTTTTATTTTGATATTTCAAATAATACGCATGCTCCCAAACATCGACCCCCAAAATAGGGAAACCTCTGCCGATCGATTGTGTATCCATCAACGGATTATCCTGATTGGGAGTAGCTACGATAGCTAAGGCGCCAGAATGTTTTACATAGAGCCAAGACCAGCCCGAACCAAATTGCCCAAGACCCGCATTTTTGATCTTGGCTTTGAGCTCTTCCAAAGAACCAAAGGCGGCGTTTATCTCATCGGCTAACTTCCCAGTGGGTACCGTTTTTGGATTCGGCGATAAAATTTCCCAAAATAGCGTATGGTTAAAGTGACCGCCACCGTTATTGCGGACTGCTGGGCTATATTTACTTACGCTTGTTAATATATCCAATAGATCGTCAGCTTCGCCTGCTGTTCCTTCCAATGCCTTATTTAGATTGTCAACATAAGCTTGATGATGCTTTTGATGATGAATCGTCATGGTCTCGCGATCAAAATATGGTTCAAGTGCCGCATAGGCATATCCTAACTGGGGTAATTGAAATTTGTGCATAGTTTTATTATTTTTATGATAAGTCAAAACTAGAGAATCAAACTTAATAAAACAACTAATTAGTTGTTTTATTAAAGTCATAAAAATAAATCAAAAAGGATAAACCTGTGTTTGAAACACATTTTAGAACAAAAAATAAAAACACTACCTTTGCTGATGTTATATAAAACAACTTTTTTATTGTCAAATGCAGAAGAATCCAGCTGATCGAATATTAATGTTATTAAAAATGCGCCGAGAAGCCACTGCAGCTTTGATTGCAACAGAGTTGGCTATAACAAAAGAAGGGGCCCGTAAACATTTATTGAACCTCGCGAATCAAAACCTGATTGTCTCCAATGCCCGGAGTGAAGGTATAGGCCGCCCTTCGACTTATTACAGTCTGTCACCACAGGGCATGGCACGATTTCCAGATAGTCACGCCGACATTACAGTGCAATTGTTGCAGTCGATTAAACAAGTGCTTGGTGAGAATGCTTTGGATCTACTTATCAGTGATCGGGAGTCTAAAGTATATCAAAAATATACTGACGCACTATCGGATATTGAATCCATCGAAAAAAAACTTGAAATTATAGCCGCAAAAAGAACGGCGGAAGGTTATATGGCAGAATGGAAAAAAGAGGCTGACGATTATCTTCTCATTGAAAATCATTGCCCCATATGTGCAGCAGCAACCGAATGTCAGGGATTTTGCCGTTCAGAACTGAATAATTTTCAGCAACTCATCGGTCCGGCATATCGTATCTGCAGAACAGAATACATCATCGAAAATGCCCCCCGCTGTACCTATCGCATTTCAAAGGCGAAATAAAACCAATTTCTAAAGCATTCCTGCAGAAATTATTAATATACCAAAAAGTATTTTTTATATTTGCATTAAAAGAACAGGAATTACATGTCAAAAGCAGAACAGACACGACAATATATCATTGAAAAGACTGCGCCCATCTTTAATAAAAAAGGCTACTTTGCAACTTCGCTCTCGGACATCACGACAGCGACAGGTTTAACAAAAGGAAGTATCTACGGTAATTTCAAGGACAAGGATGACCTAGCTACCCATGTCTATACCTATCAGAGCAGAAAAATATCAGAAGCTGTTAATCAGCAGATTATACAGCAAAAAACATCGCTAAAGAAGCTTTTGTCTTTTCTAGATTTCTACAAGGACAATTTCAAAAATATCGCAGCTTCAGGAGGCTGTCCCATGATGAATGCGGCCGTGGAGGCCGATGATTCGCTATCTTTTTTAACCCCCAAAGTCAGACGTTCCTTTGACCTTTGGAGACAGCGGTTAATTCTAATTCTTGAAGAAGGAGTTGCCAGCGGTGAATTTAAACAGCATATTTCTGCTGAAAATTATGCCATCACCTTTATGGCGATGGTCGAAGGCGGAATCTTGCTTTCCAAAATTTCCGGCCGAGGAAAAGATCTTGCCATTGTATTGGATAAAATGAAGGAAATGGTGGATCTGGAGATTAACGCTTAATTTTTTTTACAAAAACAAATACCAATTGGTATATTTATAAGTTTATATTAAAATAAAAAGAGATGAAAAGAGTTGTAATAACTGGCATGGGAACAATTAACCCGCTGGGAGAAAACATAGACATATTCTGGGATAACATTTTGCGGGGCGAAAACCACACAACGCTTATTAGCCGTTTTGATGCTTCGTTGTTTCGAACACAGATTGCAAGTGAAATTAAACACTTTCAACCTGAAAAATACTTAGATAGAAATGAGATTAAACGGAGTGATCTCTTTACCCAATATGCTTTATACAGTGCAGCGCAAGCAATGGAAGATTCGGGACTAGATCTCGATGCTATAGATCCATTTGATATCGGTGTCATCTGGGGTGTTGGCCAGGGCGGTATGGAAACTTTCGAAAAAGAGGTAGAAGGCTACGTAACAGGAGATTATAAACCAAGATTCAGCCCCTTCTTTGTTCCTAGACTTATCGTCAATATGGCTTCTGGCATGATTTCAATGAAGTATGGTTTAAAAGGAATCAATTACACCACCGTATCGGCTTGCGCCACATCCAATACGGCCTTTATGGACGCTTTTAATTACATTAGGCTCGGCAAAGCCAAAGTCTTTATAAGCGGCGGTTCCGAAGCCCCCATTACCCCGGCTTCAGTTGGCGGCTTTTCTGCCATGAAAGCCATGTCGAGCCGGCATGATAGCCCCCAGACTGCAAGCAGACCCTTTGACCGGGATCGTGATGGTTTTGTTATGGGTGAGGGGGCCGGAGCACTCATCTTGGAAGAATACGAACATGCCAAGCAAAGAGGTGCAAAAATTTACGCAGAGCTTGTCGGCGCTTCAATGACCGCAGATGCTTACCATATGACCTCACCCCATCCAGAAGGGATAGCGGCAGCAAAAGCCATGTCTCTGGCTTTGGAGGAGGCTAAAATTAATACCGATGAGCTCGACTATTTAAATCTCCACGCGACTTCAACGCCAGTTGGAGATATCGCCGAACTTAAAGCCGTACAACGAGCTTTTGGAAATCTAAATAATCTATGGGTCAGTTCTACAAAATCAATGACAGGACATTTACTTGGGGCAGCCGGTGCTATCGAAGCAATCATTGCCATAAAATCCATCAACAATAATGTAATTCCGGCAACAATTAATATCGAAAATATCGATCCCGAAATTCCCGAGGGAATTCACATTGTCGTCAATCAGCCATTAGAAAAAGCTGTTCAAACCGCAATGAGCAATGCTTTTGGTTTCGGTGGGCACAATTCGAGTATCGTTTTCAAAAAGATTTAATTTTTTTTGAAATAACTCTTGACAAAGTGTAATAAACACACTATCTTTGTTGTATCATAATTTAGGTTTATAATTGGTTATTTAAGGTTTTCATTCTCCCCGTTTGAAAACCTTTTTTTTTGCCTATTTTTTTTTCACTGTTATTTGTATAGCTGCTTTTTTTGATCACCGCCCTTGTTAATGCCCAAATTACTTTAACCCAATTTTAGAATTAGCCCATGTTGACTATCAATCCCACATTTATTCATTTGAGTTTGCTCGCCTTGAGAAGCTGGAGAGCATATTCTGTGGAATAAGAGATACGCCTTTTTAACCATTGCCACGGTCCTGTGCTTATAAATAATTAAGATAAACACTAAAGCAGATCTCTACGTATACCAACGTTTAACTATTCACAATTTTTAATCAATGTTTAGACAGTGATTGGTCATTGATTATTCAGTATACACTGAGTCATCACTGAGCAAGCACTGAACGAGCACTGAACAAGCACTGTTAAAAGAGACAAGTTAGCACCTACTTGATCCATAGTTGCTTCGAAAAAATTGTATTACTTCAGTCCTACCCATTCTTGCATATTAGAGATCTCTTTGGTATTCCTAAGCTTGGTCGTGGAGTTGACCCACAGTTAGCTACCCGCAAAAGGTCTGCAGTGTATAGAACTGGATCCACTATTGGTCGGTAACAAGAGAAGACATTCTAACTGTCTTACACGCACATCTGAATTCAAAATGTAGTAAACAAAATATCGATTTACTGATGCGATTTAAGGGCTATAAAAAAACAGCGAGACAACCGAAGTTGCCTCGCTGCGTAAAAATAAACATATGAAACTAAAATTTTCCTGTCCGTTTATCCCACCACATTTGTTCACCCCACACAAAATCTTTCACTTTAGTGGCTGCCGCTTCCACATTAACTTTATTATTTTGATATTCGCTATTAGGATAAGGAGCTCGCCACGGTTGGTCATTATGCGCTGAACCATATACCGAATTCAACGAAGGGTAATTTGTTGTAGGCACACCAGTTCTTCGATACAAACTCCAAGCTTCAGAATTCTCCTTAAAAAGTGCTACCCATTCATCCCACCAAATACGTTCTTTCGTATTATTCCATTTTCCAGCACCGGCTAGGTAGGCATCTATATCAGTCTGAGAAACATTATTCTCTTTCATAGAAAGATTTACAGCTTTTTCATACGCATCTTTTGCTGTGATACCCACATTATATCCCAGCATTGCTGCTTCGGCTAAATTATAATAAGTTTCACAGGATTTATAGAAAGGAATAAAGCCTGCTGGATCGCCCATATATTTTTCTCCAATCCAAGAAACAGATCTAAAATTTGATGGCCCCGATTTTGCACCGTTTTCATATCCTCTATAGGTATCATCGTTAGTTTTTTGTGCAATTGCGACAATTCTCGGATCTTTTGTTGACAACATATGGTCGATAAAAATATCCGAAAGCCCCCAGTTGTCAATTCTTTTTCCGTAGATACCTGAATTGTACCAAGGTTCAAAATAAGGTAAAGATCCAGGAAAATTAACATAACAATTTTCATCGTTACTCTCGATTAATGGATATTTAGTCGGACTGCCTGCAATCTCTTCTATTGTAGATTTTGCTAAACTGGATGATACGCCAGAAATACGTAACGCCATTCTCAATCGCAAAGAATTACAGAATTTTTTCCACATGTCCATATCACCGTTATAGATAATATCGCTTCCACCAACCTCATCTGTACCTACACCGGCAGCCATTTCATCTGCAATTTTCTTCAAATCCGCCAATACCGCAGGATAAATATCTTCTTGTTTATCATATTTAGCCAAAAGCAAACTTCCCTCTTCAGGCAATCCTTTTAAAGCTTCAGAATAGGGAACATCACGCCATCCTTCAGTCAATAAAAACCACATATAATTTTGCCAGATACGACCAATTGTACGTACGTTTTTAAAGGCTTCTGCTTTGCTCTCCGTGCTCTTTAGCATATCTTTAATTTGCGTATTATTATAATAACAATTATACCAACGATTGCCATACGTATTATTTGTAGGGATCAAACCCGCCATGAAATCCATATATTGTATTTTTACAATATAACCCGCAAACGTTCCATAACCATCCACATCCCCTCCATAAGATTCAGCAGTATTTCGTAAAACGTTAATTAACATATTATTTGGAGGCACGCTAGCTAATGCATCTGGATCGGTATTTATCTCTTCAAAATTTTTCGTACATCCGGAAAATAAAATCATGGATGTAAATACCGGTATACCTAATTTTATCAATAAACTCTTCATAGTTTCTTTATCTTATTCAGAACAACCATTTTTTGTTGGTTATTCGTGATGTATGTTAAAATGAAAATCCTAGTTTAAACCCAATACTTCTTGAAGAAGGCACTGTAGCCTGTTCGAAACCAACACCGCGGCTATCGCTTGACACACCACTAGTTTCAGGATCTAAACGCATTGTATTTGATTTGTGAACCCATAACAATGCCAAATTCGATCCAATCAAGGAAACATTTGCCCGTTTAATTCCTTTAATTTTGCTGTAAAGATGTGAAGGAATTGTATAAGTCAAATAGGCTTCGCGCAATTTGAGGAATGACCCATCAAATACATAGCTTTCGGCAATACCCCCTGATTCAAACCAGTCTTGTGCATTAGTTTCTATCGTATTTGCGATCCAACCACCTTTACCATCCGACATCGCAAAACGTTCATTACTCATCACATCCTTTCCTGCCACAATAGCGCGCTCACGAACTCCATTTGCAGCTGTAATTTCAGCTACCCCTGTAGTATATGCATGACTCATTGTTTGTGACCAAATATCACCTCCTTTACGGAAATCTAGCATAAAACCAAAACTAAAGTCTTTATATCTGAAATCATTGCGCATACTTGCTAGATAATCTGGTGTTACATTACCAATAATTTGATTAGGTTTAGACATCACCAAGCCACTTTCATTAACCTTAATTGCCCCTTTCATATCACCCTCCTCAACACGATCATATCCAGTACTTCGTAATGCGCCCCAAGCTTCTCCAGCGGTTGCTGTATTAGCGACTCCCCAAGTCCACCCTAATTGATAAGTCGTAAGATTTAAGTCAGGATATAATTCTAAAATCTTATTTCGATCTCTCGAAAAGTTTATCGTTGTTGTCCAATTAAGACCATTCTCTCTTTTAAGGATGTCTCCTCTAAGCTGAACTTCGACACCTTTACTTTGAATTTCTCCAGCATTTAAAACCATATTACTAAATCCAACAACGTTAGAGGTAGATACTCCTAAGATTTGGTTAAATGCCTTTTTGTAATAATAGGTAAAATCAGCATGAATACGATCTTTTAAAAAACCTATTTCAGTTCCAACTTCCCAAGTATTGATTGTTTCTGGTTTTAAATCACTACTTGCATATGTCATACTCTTATACATTTGAGCAATACCATTATATGCGTTTGACTGTGCATAATAGTAATTACCTATTCGATAGGGAGAAGTTCCATTACCAACTTGGGCTATATTTAAGCGAAGCTTCCAAAAAGAAAGTGCATCACTACGTAATCCGGAAAATGACGTCGTTGGAATCCAGCTTAGACTTGCAGAAGGATAAAAAAATGCATCCTTGACTGTAGAAGACCAGTCATTACGGGCAGTTACATCAACATAAAGTTGCTCTTTCCAACCGATAGAAGCTTGGCCATAGATAGAATTTGAACGATTATGGGAATGATCCATACTCGTGACAGCATCCCCAATTTTATTTGTTATTGTATAAACTCCTAATACTGTTAGTCCATTGGCTCCTAGAGAATTCATATCATATATAGCATCTCGATAATTTGCTCCCAAGGTTCCCAATACATTAAAATCACCATATTGTTTATTGAAATTGACCAAAAAGTCCGCATTAAATTCCGTATTGCTTTTTTTGATTTCGTTAAAACTTCCCAACGGATGATCAAAGTTAAAATAATTGCGCTCAAAGATATTTGTATAATAATAATCTAAGCCCACACGCCCCTCAAACTTTAAAAAGTCATAAGGTTGATAATACAAGGAAGATTTCCCAAAAAAACGATTTGTTTTTAAAGAATTTAACGTTTTATTCATAGAGAAAAACGGATTCATATGATAATTTGAATTCCAGTTATAAAACGTGTAATTTCCTTGATCGTCTGTTTGGTCCCAATTATTTTTGAGATCTTTCATATCCACTTGCCTACCGAACCAAATTAAACCATTCATTGGGTTGGCTCCATCATATCCTTGAGATATCAAATTACCACTTTGCGTACGGGTATAATTAGACATTACATCGTATGAAAACTTATCACTGATTTTGTAATCATTATTTAGCTGGACAGTATATCTTTTTTGATCAGTGTTGGGTACAGTTCCTTTTTGATCACGGAAAGACAGAGACGCACGAGTCGAAGATCTGTCCGTCTTAGCCATTAAAGAAAGATTATGATTTTGTGAATATCCTGTTTGAAAAAAATCCTTCACATTATTAGGATGTGATATCCATGGAGTAGCTTGGCGCACGTTATTCACAACTGGACTATTGAACTGAGGCAATTGTAGACCGATATCCAATCGAGGTCCCCAAGATTCATCGAAACCATCATTTACCCCTCCACCAGCACCATCCACATAACTAAATGATTTTTGCTGAGCATACTGTTGGTAAGTTAACCCATTTCCCAATGTATTAAAGTGATACTCGTCGCCCCTATTTCCTTGACCATATAAATTTTGATATTTTGGAACAGTAGATGCCCTATCCAAGGAGAAGTTTCCATCATAAGAGAGTAAAACCCCTTCCTTAGCCCGCTTACCAGACTTGGTAGTAATCATAATAACTCCCTTACCAGCTCTCATTCCGTATAAAGCTGCCGATCCACCTTTCAATGTAACTATACTTTCAATATCTTCTGGATTAATATCATTGATTCCTGAGCCATAATCAACCCCGTTGTATGTATTATCGCCTGAACGCTGCGCATCATTCGAAATAGGAATTCCGTCAACCACAATTAATGGCTGTTGCTCTGGATTCAGTGAACTATTACCACGAATTGAAATACGAGCGGAGGAACCTACAGCTCCACCAAACTGGTTAATCTGTACCCCAGCGACTTTTCCTGACAAAGCGCCAGTAACACTTAGCTGCCCAGCATCCGTCAACTCTTTTGATTTCACTTCCTGGACTGCATAGCCTAATGATTTCTTCTCTCTGGTAATACCCATAGCAGTAACGATAACTTCATCGAGATTTCTTTCATTGGATAAAAGTGTAATCTGTAAGGTTGATTGATTAGTCAGATTTACTTCTTTTCGATCAAAGCCAACAGCTGAAGCACTCAAGGTCCCAGCTTGTTTATAGTTGATCGTAAATTCGCCATTTTGTCCGGTCTGTGTACCCGTCCCGTCTCTAAGTGTGATTGTAACTCCCGGGATAGGTTTCCCGTCTTGGTCGACCACCTTCCCCTTTAAAACTGTTTGCGCATATACTGCCGAGCTTACCAAGACAGTAGCGGCTAGCATAGCAATGCTTTTTCTGTTCATAAGTTTAGTTTCAGATGTGTTAGTTTATAGTGCTTTTAATAACAACTAAGTTATAAGTACAGACCTTTCATTGTTAACCGAATTTTGACCAGTATTGCCCAATTATTAACCCTAAGTGTTAAATAATTGAAATCGACATCCAAATCTCCACAAAAAGAAATTTTACATAAGCCCATTTCCACAACAATAACCCACCTATCCGCTTCCCATACACCGATTTACAAGTAAAATCACAGAAACATATTAATCTAATTTATTTTACTACATTTTTTGGAAATTTTATTGGAAAAAACTTTAAAAAACCAAAATAAAGACCAAAAAAAAGAGAATTATCTGCATTTTTTACAAGATATTTCAAAAAAACTTAAGATAAATAGCTTTTAAAAAAGTTTAGTCACATAGGAAAGAAAAAAGACCTCTAAATAAAAAAGAATAAAATTCTGCCAAGAATAGCCATATGCATTCCATTCTTAGCAGAATTTTACTTCCGAATTCATATATTTAAAAGTCTAGCCAACCGAGCCGCTAGCGAGATTAATTAAGAAATCTAGACTTCTCCATTGGAATTTCTTGTACTAAATAACAGAATAGAGTGTTTGTTTATATTGCTGCACATATTCCTTTGGATTGCAGCCCACAATTTGCTTAAAAACTCGATTAAAATTAGTAATACTATTAAAGCCGCTGTTGTATGCAATAAACGAAACACTGTCTAGGTGTTCTTCGTTTAGTTGATTACAAACTTCTTTGACTCTTATCCGGTTAAGATACGTCACAAAAGTAACACCACAATGCTTTTTAAAATATCGACAAAATGCCTGCGGAGTAAGATTTGCATGGTCAGCAACATCTTCCAGCGTAATTTCGTCTTTAAAGTGCTCCTTAATATAATTGCAGATGAAATTAATGCGATTTGATCCGTGCATCGTATCAAAGGCAACCTCCACCCGTTCGTTACAAAGTGCTTTCGCCTCCCGTGAAATATTTGCCAATGCTCGTAATAAATAGAAAAAGTGCATTAACTTATCCATCTGATCAGCTGACTTCAATTGACAAACCCGTTCCGATATCTGCTCAAAATACGTTTCCGGCACCTTAAATCCTCTAGAGTTATTATAGATAAATTGATTCAGCGATTCAAATTCATCCAAAGAAAATAGTGATTTCAATTTACCATTGGGATCAAAAAAGATAGAAACAGAACGTGATTCATTGGAAAGACCATCTTGGGACGCAGACTTAAAAACATGCGGTTGATTCGCACCTAAAAAGAATATATCATTTTCCTTAAAGGGATGAAGCGTATCTTCAACAATCAAAATTCCACTACCCTTTTTTATCCACATTAACTGAGCCTCCTGATGACGATGAAAATAGGGATAGAAAGTTTCCAAAACATCTTCTTGCACAGTTAAACTTTGCCCTCGGGTTGTCGGCACGTTAAATTGAAGCGTTTTCATAGTTTATTTAGTTTTATGTTTACTGTTTAGTAATATAAATATAACAACTACAATGGAAGATTACTTCTTGCAAACAAAACATAAAAATACTATACTAAAATATGTTTAGAATCCGACAATATTTAATAATCCCTAAGAAATACGCAAACCAAAACAGAGAATTTACATCAAAAATTCATCAGCATTAAAAAAAATGGGTTAAAATACAATTAGACTTTGATAAATTGTGCAAATTATTATTCAACAGAAAGGCTGAACTTTATTTAATTTCGTTGTTTGACCTTTTTAGAGACAAAATGGCGAGCATATTCATTTGTAACAACAGCAAACACGCACTATCAAAGATAGACCTTTAAATAAATGATTTTGACATGCATAAATTTTACGATATTCGTATTGGACAATAACCCGCTAGGTAGACAATTCTACTTCAAGCCGAAGCAGATTACAAACAATTCATGATTCTAGCACAACAAAAACAGTACTTCCTTTAATTTCCAAACTTATGTTTAAAAAAGAAATATATCTTAATCGCCGAAATACTCTATTATCAAAGATCACAACTGGCAAAATTCTTTTGCTAGGCAGCATTGAAAATCCGATCAATTTTGAGCACAATACCTATCCATTTCGACAAGACAGCAGCTTTTTATATTATATCGGTATCAAAAGTCCACGTTTGGCGGCTGTAATGGACACTGAGAAAAACGAGACCATACTATTTGGTGATGAAATGACCATTGACGATATTGTGTGGATGGGCCAACAGCAGACTTTAGCTGAAAAGGCTGACCTTTCGGGTATCAGCAAAATCCTACCTTTCAATCAACTCTTTGACTACCTTAACAAAGGAAAACAGGAAGATATTCACTACCTTCCTCCTTATCAGTCGCATAATAAGTTATTACTTGAGCAGCTAACCGGCCGTTCCGCAAATCAGCTCCAGCCCTCTGTGGTTTTGATTAAAGCTGTCGTTGCCCAAAGAAGTATCAAATCGGCAGAAGAAATTATCGAATTAGAGAAAGCCGTAGATATTGCTGTTGATATGCACCGCATTGCTATGCGAATGACGAAACCTGATCTTTACGAATATCAGATCAGCAATGCCATGCAACATTTTGCGCAAGATCAGGGAACGTCCTTCTCCTATCCTCCGATAGTCACAAAACGGGGTGAAATTCTGCACAATCATATGCAATTTCACCAGCTTCATGAAGGTGATCTCCTGCTCAATGATTCGGGCGTAGAAACGGCCATGGGCTATGCTTCGGACCTGACCAGAACCTTTCCCGTAGGAAAACGTTTTACAGCTTTACAAGAGGAAATCTACCAGATTGTCTTACATGCGTTTAAATCTGCAGAGCAGCTGCTGACATCCGGAATACGTTTTAAAGAAATACATTTAAAAGCCTGTGAAGCGCTTGTAGACGGACTTATACAAACCGGCTTCATGAAAGGCAACGCACAAGATGCGGTCATGAATCACGCGCATGCGCTTTTCTTTCAATGCGGACTAGGCCATATGCTCGGTCTTGATGTGCATGATATGGAGGATCTTGGTGAACAATATGTAGGCTATACCGAAGCTGAACCAAAAGATACCAAGACTTTTGGAATCAAATCGCTGCGGCTAGGTAAGAAATTGGAGGCTGGCAATGTACTAACCGTTGAACCCGGCATCTATATTATTCCTGAATTAACGCAGCTTTGGGAACAGCAAAATTTACACAAGGACTTTATCAATTATGATTTCTTAAAAAAACATCTCGATTTCGGCGGGGTCCGTATTGAAGATAATTATCTTATTGAAACAGATGGATACCGTCGTTTAGGAAAATACCTTGAACGCGAGATTCAGGAGATCTATCAACTCAAAGACAATCCAATTGATTAATTAACGAATAACTCACATAATGATAAACCCAAAAAGTAAACTTAAATTCTTTTGGGGTCAACTCAAAAAGATAAACAAATGAACAGCATTAAACAGTCGATCTTTATTATTCTAATACTGATTTTTCAGGTTCCAGCTTCCCTTTTTGCGCAGCGACTCTGGACTGATCACGGTGATCAATATTATGAATTTTCTGACAAGGGAATAGAAATGGTCAACCCCAAAAATGGGGTGCGCTCCATCTTCCTTTCACAGCAATCGCTTATTCCGAAAGGCGCAACAGCAGCCTTGAAAGTCGAAAATTTTTCCATTTCCAAAAACAAGGAGCTTATTTTGATCTATACCAATAGCAAAAGAGTATGGCGCGAGAATACAAGAGGCGATTATTGGGTTTACAACAAGAAGACCAATCAGTTGCAGCAACTAGGCCAAAAATTCCCGGCCTCACAACTGATGTTTGCGAAGTTTAACCCGCAAGCAGATAAAGTCGCCTACGTTAATAAAGCCGACCATAATGTTTACGTGGAAGATCTCGCCAATGGCAGCATCGTTTCCGTTACCAAAGATGGAACAGACCGTTTAATCAATGGTACTTTTGACTGGGTATATGAGGAAGAATTTGGCTGTAAAGATGGTTTCCGCTGGTCGCCAGATGGTGCTTCCATTGCTTATTGGAAGCTTGATGCCCGCAACATCCGTAATTTTCTGATGATCAACAATACGGATAGCCTCTACTCCTATACCATTCCCGTGGAGTATCCTAAAGTTGGACAATCGCCGAGTGCCTGTTCGATATGGACCTATGAAATCGCCACTGGAAAAAATACCATGCTGAATATCCCGGGAGATCCTAACCAGCACTATATTCCCCGCATGGAATGGTGTCTTGATAGCAAGCAGGTTATCCTAGAGCAGCTCAACAGAAAACAAAATGAGAGCAAAATCTATACCGTCGCTCTCTCCGATAATAAAGCGCAAAACATACATCAGGAGCAAAGCGACTCGTGGATTGATATCAAAGCACGATGGAACAACAACGATCCTTCGGGATGGGACTGGGTTCAAGGTGGCAAGGCCTTCATCTGGGTCTCGGAAAAGGACGGCTGGCGCAAAATCTATCAGATTGATTTATCGGGCAACGAGAAGCTGGTTATGAAAGCGGACTATGATATGATCAATCTTGACTTTTTCGATCCGAAAAATGAAACGATTTATTTTACCGCCTCTCCAAGCAATGCAACGCAGAAGTATCTGTATAGTGTATCGACGAAAGGCGGAGTTCCAAAAAGACTGACCCCGGCCTCATACGAAGGCACCTGCGATTATGATATTTCAAAAGACGGTAAAATTGCCATCTTCAGCTTTAGCAACCGGGCAACATTAAAACACAATGCCGTTATTGAGTTACCGACGCACAAAATACTCGTAGACTTTGATTTTAAACGTGAAAAGAAAGTCAGCGATGGTATTGCCGAGTTTTTTAAAGTTAAAACAACGGACGGTATTGAGTTAGACGGCTGGATGGTAAAACCACTTGATTTCGATCCCAATAAAAAGTATCCTGTCGTCTTTATGGTCTACGGCGAACCAGCATCACAAACTGTATTAGACAATTTCGGTGCAGGTTATAACAGTTTATATAAAGGAAATATGGCACAGGATGGCTACATTTATATTTCTTTGGATAATCGCGGAACTCCTGCTCCTAAAGGCAGCTTGTGGCGAAAAAGCATCTACCGCAATATCGGACAGCTCAATATTCGCGACCAGGCTTTAGCAACACAAGAAATCCTGAAATGGCCTTTTGTCGACAATTCACGTGTGGCCGTCTGGGGCTGGAGCGGTGGCGGATCAAGCACGCTTAACCTACTGGGACAATATCCTCAAATCTATAAAACGGGTATCGCCATTGCAGCTGTAGCAAATCAGCTCCTTTACGACAACGTATACCAAGAACGCTACATGGGCCTCCCCCAAGAAAATCTTGCAGACTTTGAAAACGGCTCTCCGCTGAAATATGCAAAAAACATCAAAGGTAATTTACTCTATATCCATGGAACCGGAGACGACAATGTGCATTATCAAAATGCAGAAGTCCTGATCAATGAACTGATCAAAAATAACGTGCAGTTCCAGTTGATGTCTTATCCCAACCGCAGCCATTCGATCAGCGAGGGACAAGGAACACATGAACATTTAAAAACATTATTTACAAACTATCTAAAATTACATTGCCCTCCAGGTGGAAGATAGACCGAATAGTTATCGTTTACAGATGAAAAGAATATTATTATATGCATTGGGAACCTGCGGTCTACTGACCGCAGGCATACAGCAATCAGCGGCCCAGCTGATGAAAGAAAAAAATGAATTCACAAGAGCGGATTCACTGCGCGGATACCTGTCACCGCTGCGAACCTGCTACGATATCCAATACTATCATTTGGATGTTAAGGTGGATATAGACAATAAGTTTATTTCGGGTTCAAACCTTTTCCGTTTCAAGGCCACAACTGATTTTAATCGCCTTCAATTTGATCTTTTTGCAAATCTCAAAGTAGACAAAGTCGTATATAAGGGGAAAGAACTTTCCTTTACCAGAGAGCACAATGCTGTCTTTGTCGAATTTCCTGCGACTATCAAGAAAGGAATACAGGAAGAGTTCACGGTATATTACGAAGGCCATCCTACTGAAGCGGTCAAGGCTCCCTGGGACGGCGGCTTTGACTGGAAAAAAGATAGCAATGGAAAGCCATGGGTGGCCACGGCCTGCCAGGGTATGGGTGCGAGTGTCTGGTGGCCAAACAAAGACCATCAATCCGATGAAGTGGATAGTATGCTGATTTCCATCGCTGTCCCGAAAGAGGTGATGAATGTTTCCAATGGACGTTTGGTCAAGGTAGAAAAGATGAAGGATGGTTACACCAAATACCACTGGAAAGTTGCCAATCCGATCAACAACTACAATGTCGCCATCAACATCGGCGACTACGTTCATTTTAAGGAAAAATACAAAGGTGAAAAAGGGCCATTGGATATAGACTACTATATTTTGCGCGAAAACGATACGGCAGAAAAAAAAGCTCATCTTCAAAAAAACGCCAACCAGACCCTAGAAGCCTTTGAACATTGGTTTGGTCCATATCCATTCTATGAAGATGGTTATAAACTTGTTGAAACCTACCATACCGGCATGGAACACCAGAGTGCCATCGCCTATGGTAACCATTACCAGAATGGCTATCGCGGCGGGGATGCGTCGGGAACCGGCTGGGGACATAAATGGGATTTTATTGTGGTCCACGAATCTGGTCATGAATGGTTTGGCAACAATATTACTTCAGCTGATCTAGCCGATATGTGGATCCACGAAAGCTTCACTAATTATTCCGAAGGCTTATTTATCGACTACTTCTATGGTAAGGAAGCCAGCCAGGCTTACGCCCATGGTATCCGGAGCGGAATCCAAAATGATAGCCCCATCCAGGGCCCTTACCATGTAAATAAAGAGGGATCCGGGGATATGTATCCCAAAGGCGGTGTTATGCTCAACATGATCCGTACGATGATCGACAATGATGAAAAGTGGCGGAATATTCTCCGGGGATTAAACAGCAAGTTTTATCATCAACAAGTCGATTATACTGATATTGTCAACTACGTAAGCCAGCAGTCCGGTCTAGATCTGTTAAAAGTATTTGAACAGTATGTAAAGCATACTGCCATTCCTACACTGGAAATCAAACAAGATCCTTCAGGCAGAATATTGGGCCGCTGGATCAGCGAAGTCAAAGGCTTCCATATGCCCATACATATTGGCGTAAAAGGTCAAAAAAGAGAACTTATCCAGTTGGACCAACATTTCAGACCGATTAAAGTAGCCGGTTTAACGAAAGAGAATATCGATATTGATACGTTTAACTATTATGTCGGCGTATTGGTCGAATAAAAACAACTTCAACGTTACCAACATGAAATAAACACAGCGCCCCGAAAGCAATTTACTTTCCGGGGCGCTATATTTCTGAGCCACTCTTATCGCTCCATACCTCTTCCAAATTCGAATAAAACCTTCATGACTTCGCAGACATCTATAGCAATAAAAGCAAATTGAAGGTTCTTTCTGACCAATAAGATCAGACTCGTTCAGAAAAAACAGGAAATAGACCTACATTAGCGGATTATTGTCCTGATGAAAGATCAATACTGATTCCAGGCAGGTGGATCTACGCCAAGAAGATGTTTTACAAAATAGTCCCTTCTTTTTCGTTCACCATAATCTCCCCCGGAAGAATGCCCCATTCCAGGAACCATAATAAAATCATGATTCTTACGCGCTTTGATCAAGGCATCAACCAATTGGAAAGTCGATGAAGGATCCACATTATCATCAAGTTCTCCAACAATCAGCAAAAGATTTCCTTCCAGCTTAGCGGCATTTTCAATATTAGAGCTAGCCGCATATTCAGGACCTACAGGCCAGCCCATCCATTGCTCGTTCCACCATATTTTATCCATTCGGTTATCGTGACAACCACAGGAGGAAACGCCAACTTTGTAAAACTCGGGATGGAATAACAGCGCTCCGGTTGAACTTTGCCCCCCGGCAGATGTGCCATAGATCCCTACCCTGCCGATATCCATGTATTTATATTGTTTTGACGCGGCCTGCATCCAGGCAATTCGATCCGGAAAGCCCGCATCTTTCATATTTTTCCAACAGACATCATGGAAAGCCTTCGAACGATTTGAGGTCCCCATCCCGTCGATCTGCACCACAATAAAGCCCAATTCAGCGAGTTCGTACATCCCGCTCGGGTTGCTGTAAAATGATTTTGGTACGAAAGAACTATGCGGTCCCGCATAAATGTATTCGATGACAGGATAGCTTTTAGCAGGATCAAAATTCGTCGGCCGAATAATAATCCCCCAGATATCCGTTGCGCCATCACGTCCCTTAGCTTTAAAAACTTCCGGTGCACGCCACCCTGCAGTTTCGAGCAGACTACTGTTTGTTTTCTCCAGCTCCATGATAAGACGGCCATTTTTGTCGCGCAATACTGAAATTGGCGGCTGATCGACCCGGGAATACGTATCCACAAACTGCGAATAGTCTTTATTGAAAAAAGCTTGATGATTTGCATTTTCTTCAGTCAGCAGTTTTAAGCCCTTTCCGTCTAAACCGATAGCGTAATAGTGGACCAAATAGGGATCTTCTGCAGCATTCATTCCGCTGCCTTCGAAAATAACCGTTCGTTTTTCAGCATCAACATGCACAACTTTCCGAACAACCCAGTTTCCTTTCGTTATCTGGTTCTTTACTTTACCAGTAATTCCATCATAGAGATACAGGTGGTTCCATCCATCACGCTCAGAGGCCCATACAATCTCCTTTCCATCGGCCAGATCCTCACGGTATTTCTTGCCGCTATAATCAATAAAGGTCTTATTCTGCTCCTGAATCAGAAAACTCGAGGTACCGCTATTTGCATCCATCTGCATGACGCCATAGACTTGATGCCCCCGTTTGTTATACTCGAAGGTAAATGCTCTGCTGTCATCGCGCCAGGAAAGATCCGAAAGGTAAAATTGATTTGGTATGAGTGTAGCATCAAACACCGATAGTCGGTCTTTTTCAAGATCATATAAAATGGGTAGTTTTTGCGCAAGCTCATCTCCGGGCTTCACGTAATCGCGTGTCTGAATTTTAGGCTGCAGCTGATCTTTAGGAGAAGATTCAATAAGCGTCAGTTGCCTGATCTCTATTTTTTGAGTTTTTACTGTAGCCAGCTTACGACTATCTGGTGCCCATTGAATGTCATTGCTGTAATAATTTGCCGTGTTGCCATCAAAGGTAATTTGTCGCGAATCGTTTGTATTTCCCTTTATTGCCAGGAATACATTATTATTGCGGATAAATGCCACATGTTTTTTATCTGGAGATTCGACTTCCCTATAGGCATTTCCCTGCTCACGCTGCCCCCAATATCGCATATTTCGTTCTTTATTTCCACTTGCAGCGCCCTGGCTCAATTGCGAGGAACGACGGTTCCAGATCCACAGGTAGCCCGCAATATCGAGCGATACTTGATCCTGGTCCAGCAATTTTATCTGATCATTGGAAATAACACGATTTTCGATTTTCCGCCCCAGCTTTTCATCCACTAACGAAAATACGTTCGTCAGATCAAACAGCTGTTCTTTTGTTTTTGCCTGGGGATTGACCAAAATATACTCTTTTCCCTGCAACGTATTTCGATCATACCAAAAGAGATCCCCCTTATCATTCCAATAAAACTGGCCGGGCAGATTTTCAATTTTGTTGGTCAATTGTTTTTTTAAGTTTTGTGCACGTGTATAATCTGCCAAAGTTCCTTGACCAAACAGAAACTGTGCAGACAACAACAAAACCGCTGTACTAAGAAACTTCATACTTTCTTCGCTTAGGATTGATTAAATAATAGATCGGGATACCCAATAGTGCAATGATAATGCCCGGCCAGGTATAATTGGGTTTGAAAATGACCATCAACCCAATAAAGGCAAGTCCCATCAGAATATAAAGAATGGGAAGAAAAGGATAGCCAAATGCTTTATAGGGTCTGTTCAAATCTGGACGTGTGATACGGAGACGAATAATACCCGCAATCGCGAGTACATAAAATATGACTACCACACAGGTAATCATGTCCAATAAATCACCATATTTTCCGCTTAAACACCATATTGACGCAGCGACACATTGTATCCAGAGTGCCCAGGCAGGTACCGCATGCGCATTGAGCTTACCTGCCCTTTTAAAAAACAAACCATCTTTGGCCATAGAATAATACACCCTCGCTCCTGCCAGGATAATCCCATTATTACAGCCAAAGGTGCTGATCATGATCATAATCGCTATAATAGTAATCCCAAAAGGACCAAAAACCTCTTGTGCGACACTCATGGCTACACGATCCTTTGGTGCATTGACCATAGCTTCCAAAGGCAATATGCCGGTGTACATCAAATTAGTCAGAAGATAGATTACGGTAACAAGTAAAGTCCCTAATGCTAGACTCAACCCGATATTACGCTGTGGATTTTTAATTTCGCCGGCTACTGCGGAAGATGAGTGCCAGGAATCGCTGCTGAAGAGCGCACCGACCATAGCCGCAGAAAAAGCGCCCATTGCTGAAAATCCATCATAAGATGTGTAGGTTCCATCCGTATTTAAACGACGCATTGACCAAAGTGATATATTGTCCCAGTTCCAAGCCCAAACTTCATGTTTCAAAGCCAGGAATCCAAAGAGCAACAAGAGCAACAGGCTCCCGATCTTGATCAATGTGATGGATGTCTGTACGCACTTTCCGCTATTTACACCTCTTGAATTAATATAGGTTAATACAATAATGACGGCAATTGCCAGCAGCTGCGCTGCCGATACCCGATAATCTGACCATTCTAGCAGGTAAACATCTTCATCCATAGAAGGGAAGAGATAGGCTGTAAATTTTGCAAAAGCTACCCCCACAGCCGCTATAGTCGCAGTTTGTATAACGGCAAAAAATGTCCAGCCAAATACAAAACTCAATACTGGCCCATAAGCCTCCCGAAGGTAGATGTATTGTCCTCCTGCCTTTGGAAACATCGCACTCAATTCACCATAGCTCAACGCTGCAGTCAATGTCATAAAACCACAGATCAGCCATACCACCATCATCCAGCCTGCAGACCCCGTGTTGCGTGCAATATCCGCAGATACAATAAAAATCCCAGAACCGATCATACTTCCAACCACCAGCATAGTAGCATCCAGTAACCCGAGAGACTTTTGAAAAGTTTGTTTCGACTCACTCATAAACACCTAGTTATTAAAATGATAAAACTTCCAGTTTGTCTCATAATCGGGCTTTAACTTCTCGCCCTTGATAATCGCTCTCAACATTTCCATCGGTAGATAATTTTCTTTGATCACACGGTCATGGAATGCAGCAAATGACATTTTCCCTTGATCTACGACCTCCTCTTTGATACGCATCAATTGCAAGCCGCCTACGAGATAGGCCAGCTGATATAAAGGATCATAGGAACCTTCAAACGATCTCTTTACTTCACCATGCGCATTTGCCGACTCAAATCCCACGCGGTTTACCAAATAATCGATGCATTGCTGCGGCGTCCACTCCCCTAAATGAAATTTAATACTAAAGGTTATTCTTGCACAGCGGTGCATGCGCCAAAATAACATCCCGATTCGCTCCTCCGGAGTTTTAGCAAATCCCTTGCTATACAGCAACAATTCCCAGTACAATGTCCATCCTTCCGTCCAAAATGGCGTATTAAATGCCTCTTCGCGGTAAGGCTTGTAACGCCTATTCATAAAATATTGCAGATGATGACCAGGAATCAATTCATGCTGGACTGTGCCACGGGAGAAATAAGGATTATTGCCACGCATACTCATCAATTTCGCCTGCTGATCCATCGTGTTTGTCGGATAGGATATGCTAATTTCCCGTCCGCCTGTAAAAAAGGGATTGACCCGCTGCCGTTCAGGTGTCATCATGATCATACCCCAAGTCTCGTCTGCCAGCTCAGGAATATTCATGAGTTTATTTTGTTCAATAAATTGCTGCGCATCGTTATACAATCTCATGATGAGCTCCGGCTGTTGTCCAATGGGTACGTAGGAGTTTTTAACCTTTTCCTGTGCAGCCCGCCAGTCATCGCCGAACCCCATTTCACGGCTCGCTTTCAGTAACTCGGCCTCACACCATTTAAACTCTTGATCGGCCAATTTTAAAAGATCGGCAGCTGTATAACTGATCATTTCTGCTTTGAGCCTTCGGTTTATCTCTTTTTCCCCAATAGGCCAACCAGCAATCTGACTACCGTCATCAAACACTTTCCAATCACTTTTTGCAGCCAATTTCTCCTTATAATCCGAGAGCTTGCCTTTCACCTGCTGAAATATAGCCGGTACCCACCATGTAAATTCAGGGTCGTATCCATTATAGAAATCGAAGGTGCTGGTGATCCTTAAGTCCAGTGAATTTAATAAGGCAACCAGAAAGTTGACATCTGAATAAGGAATATTGGTCTTTTCCTGCAGCGCAGCTATTGACCGATCGATTTCACCGGCAACCAGTGTCAGCTCTTTCGCGACATCTTCTCCTGCCAAACGTTTCCCCCTACGGCGTTCCTTTTCAAGTGCAAAAATTCGCTGTGCGAAAGGTAAATACACAGATAACCGGTTGTAATTCGACTCATCTTCTTTCAATGAAAGGAGATCACTTTTTAGTTTGCGCTTCAGTAAGATAAAATCTACCTGCCCCGATGTTTCGAGTTCTTCATAAGGGAACTTGTCCAGCTTGTTCAAATATTCGTTATCCAAACGCTGAAG
Source organism: uncultured Sphingobacterium sp. (assembly GCF_964277905.1). NCBI lineage: Bacteria > Pseudomonadati > Bacteroidota > Sphingobacteriia > Sphingobacteriales > Sphingobacteriaceae > Sphingobacterium > uncultured Sphingobacterium sp. The sequence goes on along the minus strand of NZ_CAXYKD010000048.1, from coordinate 48,533 downwards.
ACGTGCTAACTGTTCGGGCGAAGCGGCAGCCCGCTGATTGCCCCAGCCTTTGGGCATAGGGCCATAAAAATAGTTGATCGCCTCAACATCATGCCCATATTGTACAATATAAGGCTCTATAGGAGTTGTATGGTCGTATAATTTCATCTTTTGTGCATGCATGGAGATCGGGAATAGAAAGAGCAGTCCATAAAACAATGTTTTGGGGGCTATAAAAGAAAAAGAACGATTCATAATTCGGGTGTTGGTTTATATCATAATTTTATCAGTCGAAACGATCAGGTCTAAAACCAGTGATTTCAGACTCTATTTTCTGTCCTGCCAATAAATCTGCAACAACTTTCCCATAGGCAGGGCCCAAACTCAAGCCCATCATACCACCCCCACCGGCAACTAGGACATTATCAATTTTTTTCAATCTTCCCAGATAGGGCAATCCGTCAGGCGAGCAGGGTCTGTAACCATACCATATTTTTTCGTTTGGGTAATCGACCTTCAATTCCGGATAATATTTAGGAATGGATTCTACAATTCCGCGGACACGGTTTTCATAAATTTTGTCATTTGCTGGTCCCAATTCCATCGTACCGCTGAATCGGATCTGGCCATTCATGGGTGTTACAGCAACACGAGCCTCCAGTAATAATGCCGCATGATTCAATGTATTCTCTTTCTCGGGCTGATACATAAAAGAATACCCTTTTCCTGGCATAATCGGTGTATTTACGTGCAACTTTGATGTCAGCTGCGGTAAATAAGCGCCACCAGTCAAGACAAAAGCATCCGCCTGAAAACTTCCTTTGTTGCTGATCGCCTCTTTCACCTTATTTCCGGCTGTTATAAATTTACTGACCTCTGTTTCTTCGAAAAAAGCGACCCCTGCGGCTTTCAAATATTGAATCAATTGCCGCATTAACTTTGGTGGGTATAATTTTCCATCACAGCGATAAAGTATAGCACCTAAAACATCCAGCTTCAGATTAGGCTCCAGTTCTTGAACGGCATTTCCCTCTAGAATATCGACATCAAGTCCAAGATCCTGAGCACGATGAGCCAATTCAATTTCTTCATGCTTCATTTCCTTGGATTTATACATCATCAGGATCCCGTTCTGCTTCAGTTCAAAATCAAACCCTTCCTCCTGCGCCAATTCATCATATAATCTGCTGCTGTAGAGATTCAAATCACGTATTGCAGTCGCATGCTGTTCTACATGTGAGCGATTAGCATGTTTTAAAAACTTCAATCCCCAATTGATCATTCGTGGATTTAGCGAAGGCCGTACATAAAAAGGGCTTTTACTATTGAACATCCACTTTATCCCCTGCGCTACAATACCAGGGGCAGCCAAGGGCGTAAAATGACTGGGGACAATCATGCCGGCATTGCCATAAGAACAGTTATTGTTCAAGCTATTTTTTTCGAGGATTTTCACATCCCATCCGTCTCTTACAAGGTAATAGGCGGAAGCAAGTCCTGCAATTCCTGCACCAACGACGACAACCGTACCTCTATTATTTTCTTTCACGTTGCTCTTGTCTTATTAATTTTTTAAATCACCTGAACTATTAAATCACCTGAAAACCGCCAAAATAAGGATCCTCATCATCTAAGAAAATGGTATTATAGCCTGTTATCCGTGCCCAGCCTTCGATGGATGGGACAATGGCCGGTTTGCCATCGACGGTTGTTTCAGCTTCAATTTTACCGGTAAATTGTGAACCGATGTAACTTTCATGTACAAACTCCATCCCTTTCTTGAGTTTCCCTTTAGCATACCATTGCGCCATACGGGCCGAAGTTCCTGTACCGCATGGTGAACGATCCAATGCATTGTCGCCAACCAGTACCGCATTGCGTCCCGACGAGTTGGGGAGTTTAGGATCCCCTGTCCATTGGATGTGAGTCAATCCATGTATATTAGCATCTTCGGGATGAACAAAAGAATATTTTTCGTTCAGCAGCTGCCGGATTATTTTTCCATAATGAATGAGCTGGCTGGCGGAATAGGAACTGATATCTTGAAAATTAGTCTGCGGGTCAATAATGCCGTAAAAGTTTCCACCGTAGGCAACGTCGACGCTGATGTTGCCTAGATCCGGGCAATCGACCGTTAAGGCTTCAGCATATAAAAAGGACTTGACGTTGGTAAGCTTTACGCTTTTCACCTTAGGTCCCTCTTGGACATAGTCGATATGTACAAGTCCAGCCGGAGTTTCCAACCTCAATTTTCCGGGAACTTTAGGTTGAACGAGCCCCTCCTCAATGGCAATCGTCACCGTACCGATCGTTCCATGTCCACACATCGGCAGGCAGCCGCTGGTTTCAATGTAAAGGACACCAATATCATTTTGCGGATCAAAGGGTGGATAAAGCATACTGCCGCTCATCATGTCATGCCCTCTTGGTTCAAACATCAATCCCATACGGATCCAATCGTACTCACGTATAAAATGCAACCTGCGCTCCATCATGGAATTCCCCTGTAATAATGGGGTTCCTCCTGCCACCAATCGCACGGGACAACCACAGGTATGCGAATCAATACAAAAAAAAGTCTTCTTCATTTCTGATCACTTGTTTATCTGGTCATTTGTTTCTATCATGCTTTAGTCCATTGCTGGTTGACCAAACGGTCAATTTGTAGTGGGTTTCCGTCCTGCAGTTCTTTAGGCAAAAATTCATTTGGCCAATTTTGAAAACTAATGGGGCGAATAAAACGCTTTACCGCATCGGGCCCTACAGAAGTGAAACGCGCATCTGTGGTTGCCGGATAAGGTCCGCCATGCTGCATAGCATACTGTACTTCAACCCCAGTTGGCATACCCTGAAACAAAAGTCTTCCGCATTTGTCCTGTGCAATTGAAAAGAGTGCCCGGCATTCGCGGATATCCTGCGCCGATGCCGCAAAAGTGATGGTTATCTGTCCTTCGAGCTGCTCCATTACATTTTTCATTTCATTGAGGTCCGCACAAGATATAATTAGCCCAAAAGGTCCAAAAACCTCTTCCAATAACTTGGGATTAGCCAAAACTTGGCTTGCTTCCGCTTCAGCAAGCAGGGCCTGCGCAAAATCTTGCGCTGTATTATCCTGCCCTTCTTCCAATATACTGACACCATCGTATTGAACCATTTCCCCTTTTAAACGGTTGTAGCTATCCAATATTCCTGCGTGCAGCATTTTGCCGGTAGCGGCAGCTTGAAGTTCTTTCTTCAACGCCGCTTTAAGAAGATCCAGCTGTTTGCCGCCGACACTTACCAGAACACCTGGATTGGTACAAAATTGACCAACACCTAAAAGCAATGAGGCAATATACTGCTTAGCAAAAGGTTCCAGATTGCTAGCTAAGTAGTCCGGTAAAAGAAAAACCGGATTTACGCTCCCCATTTCGGCAAATACCGGAATAGGATCAGGTCTTGACTGCCCCAGGTCAAATAAAGCTTTCCCGCCACGGAAAGAACCTGTAAATGCGACTGCTTTTACGAATCTGTGGCAGACCAATTGTTGTCCAGCAGCAAATGAATCCGACAGCACATGATTAAAAACGCCAGTTGGAGCTCCTTGTTTTGAAATCGCCCGATCAATAGCGTCAGCCATTAATTGCGAGGTTTTAAGATGAGCGGGATGCGCTTTTACGATAACTGAACAGCCCGCACCAATGGCACTGGCGGTATCCCCACCTGCTGTTGAAAAAGCTAAAGGGAAATTACTTGCGCCAAAAACCACAACAGGACCAAGCCCTTTATTATACTTCCGTAAATCAAATTGGCCATTTGGGTCTCGATCAATGCGTGCTTCACTGTATAAACCAGTTCGCACAGCATCGGCATATCGACGCCATTGATTGACCGTTCTCGCTTTTTCACCTTGCAGTCTTCCTAAAGGAAGGGCCGTTTCCAGATGGGCCGTTTCAATCAGGACGTCTCCCAATGCCTCAATTTCAGCGGCAATGGCATACATCAATTCCGCTCGTTCAATGACATCAGTTTTTTGGAGAAACTGAAACCCAGCCTCCGCCTGTTTTACGACGTAATCAATCTCATTTTCGTTTCTATCCATTCCTTTTGTTTTTATTGTAAGTATCTATCTTCAAAAATCAATAAAAACCTTCCCGATATCTTCATTCCTTGCGGCATTAAATATAATAAGAAGGTCCTTTTCGCCTATTTTTACCCGGCCCTAAAAAGGAAATTTTCTGAACCTTCGTCCGGAAAGTTCAGAAGCATTCCTATAATTGTGGTCTAGTTGCGATTGAATCTGCAATAATTTTTTTAACGCGTTGTTCTTCCTCGCCGATCAATGGCAATCTGGGAGCACGTGTATAAGGTGTTGAAATTCCTTCGGCTGTAGCTGCCAATTTAATATATTGGACCAACTTAGGATGAATATCCAATTCCAATAAAGGCATAAACCAACGGTATATTTCTACAGCTTTGCTGTACTCGCCAGCCTTTACAAGATCGTACATGGCCACAGTTTCTCTTGGAAATGCGTCGACCAGTCCAGCAACTAAACCATCAGCTCCTAACATCAAAGACTCAAGCCCCAACGTATCTACGCCAGCCATAATCTTTAATCGATCACCAAAACGATTTTTCAAACGCGTGATATTTGTTAAATCTCGTGTAGACTCTTTCACTGCCTGAATATTTGGTTCCAATAAGAGTTCCTCAAACATATCAAGCGATACATAAGTACTATAGTCAACAGGGTTGTTATAGATTAAGATTGGCAATTTGGTGCTTTGTGCAACGGAACGAAAATAAGCGACGGCTTCTCTATCATCAGCTCTATAGCGCATCGGTGGCAATAACATCAAACCATCTGCGCCCAATTCTTCACTGGTCTGAGCTACTTTGATCGCAGCAGCAGTTGTATTTTCTGCAATATTCAACAGCACCGGTACGCGCCCAGCGACAACCTTCAACGCATATGTCAATAAATCATACTTTTCTTCCGTACTCAAAACACTTGCTTCACCCAATGATCCAGCGATAATCAAACCGTGAACACCTCCATCCAATTGTGCTTCAATGTTTTTACCAAACATATCAAAATCCAAATTTCCATTTTCATCAAATGGTGATAACATTGCAGGATAAATTCCTTCCCATTTAAATTGTGCCATAGCGTATTATTTTAATATTTCTTTATCACAAATCTATTTGGAATAGCGAGGTCAATCTTCTTATGAATTAATCAACACTGACCTAATATTGACCTTTTCTAGTAAATACAACTCATGAAGAAGCGGAAGAATGGCTTTCTAATTTTAAATACAGATTTATAACTTATTTCAGCAAAACTTCAGATTAGTGCCTTTAAAGTTGAAATTTGACTTCAGTAACTTAAATGTAAGTTCAACATTTATAACAAGATTTACAAAAAATAGCATGTAAAAGATATATATACATGTTTATCGGCGTAAAATTTTGACAGCTATTATGGAATGTATAGCTGCAGATTAGAAATAACAAAGGTTGCACTGTCTGACAGGCAACCTTTGTATCGTATATAATAATTAAAAATGGGTAACTAATCGCGGTTCTCCTTTTTATAAGAGAAGTAAAAAACAATTGGCAGTACGGAAAACGATAGAATCATACAAATAATCAATCCGCCGACAATCATAATAGCCAAGGGTTTTTGGATTTCAGATCCCATTCCGTTTGAAAGTGCAGCCGGCAATAACCCCATTGCCCCCATTAACGCAATCATTAGGATGGGTCTGATCCGGCTTTTTACAGCTTCATAAATAGCGGGTTTCAAACTCATTTTATTCAACAGATTTTCTTTCATTATCCCTATTAAAACGATGCCGTCAATCGTGGCTACGCCAAAGAGAATAATAAATCCGATACCCGCCGAAATTCCAAATGTCGTCCCAGTAACCCACAGCGATACAAAACCGCCTATAAATGCAAATGCCAGTGTCAGCGAAGAAATCAACGTATCTTTGACGTTGCCAAAATTGGCATACAGCAAGAGTAAAATCAAAATAAGAGAAATTGGCACAACATTCATCAGCTGTTTTGTAGCCCGTTCCTTGCTTTCGAATTCTCCGGCCCAAACGACCTTATAAGATTTGGGCAGTTTAATATCTTTTTCTATCTGTTTTTTTGCATCGGCAATTGTACTTCCCAAATCCCGACCTTCAATGTTGAAGCCAACACCAATATAACGGGAATTGCCCTCTCTGTAAATAAATGCCGGACCGGTATGATAATCTATTGTTGCGATCTCCCGCAGTGGTACTTTCTGATCATTCATCGTGGGAATGATGATATTTCCGATCTTCTCAGGATTGTCACGATACGATTTTTGGAAGCGGAGACGTACATCAAAGATGCGCTCGTTTTCATAGAAATGTGTCACAGATTGCCCGCCAATAGTCATTTCAATAACAGATTGCACATCCTTGGTCGAAACACCATATTTGGCCATTTTTGAATCATGCAGCTGAATCCTTAGCTCAGGCAAACCAATATTTTTGAAAACATTGATGTCCGTAATTCCATTCACCTTTTTAAGTGATTCGGCAAACTTATTGGCTTTATTTTCTAAATCTTGCAAATTCTCACCAAAAATTTTGATTACCAGCGGACTTTTTACTCCGGCTACATATTCCTCTACATTATCCTGAATCGGCTGGCTAAAACCAAAATTTATTCCCGGAAAAGTCTGTAGACTATCCCGCATCTGACCGATCAATTTCTCTTTTGACAGTTTTCTTTTCCACTCGCCTTCGGGTTTCAATTCAATATTGAATTCAATATTGAAAAAACCGGTTGGATCTGTACCATCATTGGGGCGGCCTGTTTGCGTCATGATAAAATCAATCTCGTCAAACTGCTTCATCAATTTTGCTTTCATGGTTTTGGTCAGCTTCACAGATTCTTCTAGGTTGACACTATTGGGTAAGGTTGCGCGGACATAAATTGCACCTTCATTCAGTTTCGGAAGAAACTCTGAGCCATAATGGCTAAACCGAAAAATACAGACGAGCAAAGCAGCAATAAAAATCGACAATGTCCATTTTGGATGGTCGAAAGCTTTCCTAAAACCTTTAAAAATGGCATTGCGACTGACCTTGGTGATCTTATTCTCATCTTCTTTGATGTTCTTTTTCAATAAGTATTTACACATCGCGGGCACATAGGTCAAACTCAGGATCAAGGAACCCAATAAGGCATAACCGAGCGTAAAAGCCAATGGTGAGAACATCTTTCCTTCCACCTTTTGAAAAGAGAAAATCGGCGTCAATGCGACAATCAAGATCAATAGGGCAAAAAAGATATAGCCTGCTACAGAGCCGGCACTTTTCTTAATGATTCCTAGTTTGGAGATTTTATTAAAGCGTTCCGTCCCGAGCCGATGAGCCTCTTTTTCCAAGGAGACAAAAACAGTCTCCACGATGACCAGCGTTCCTTCGAGCAACAATCCAAAGTCCAATGCCCCCATGGAAATCAAATTTGCAGGGAGCCCCTGTATTTTCAAACAAATAATCGCAAATAGGAAGGCCAATGGGATCACCGATGCAACGATAAAGGTTGTCTTCCAGTTGTTCAAAAAGATAAAGACAATAATCGAAACCAGAAGAACCCCTTCTATCAGGTTTTTGGAAACCGTATGCACGGTATTATTCACCAGTTTTGTGCGATCAATAACGGGTTCAATCTTGACATTTGCAGGTAAAATACGTTGATTCAGCTCCGCTATTTTTTCTTTTAACTTTGTCACAACTGCAGATGGATTTTCTCCCCTGAGCATAATGACAATTCCCTGGACAAGATCATCTTCCTGGTTGAGTCCCACCTGTCCAAGCCGTGGCTTTGCGCCCAGTTCGATTTCTGCTACATGCTTGACTAAAATCGGTGTATTGCCGACCACCTTGATCAAAATATTACCGATATCATCGATCTTATCCAATAAGCCTACCCCACGCACAACATAAGCCTGATTTCCTTTCTGGATCACATCGCCGCCGACATTTATATTCGAACGTGATACGGCTTCATAAACATCCAGTGGCGACAGGTTATAATTGGCCAACTCTGTTGGATTGATCTTTATTTCATAGATCTTTTCCTCCCCCCCAAAGCTGACGACATCCGCCACGCCGGGCACACCGACAAGCTCCCGTTCAATCACCCAATCCTGAATGGCAGAGACTTCCTTGATCGGAAGATTACTTTTCACCACATAGCGAAAAATTTCTCCGGTAGCACCAGATGGTGGTTCGATGGAACTTTCGGCTCCTTCCGGTAACTCAATGGAACGCATCTTATTACCCGCATACTGTTGGGCATAAAAGTCCGCTACCCCATCCTCAAATTGAATTGTTACAACAGATAACCCAAACAAGGAGATGGAACGAACATCCGTTTTCTTTGGAATGGTATTCATTTCTTTGGTAACAGGTAGTGTAACGAACTTTTCTATCTCTTCAGCACTTCGCCCGGGCCACTGCGTGATAATCCTGACCCGTGTGTTGGTCACATCGGGGAAAGCCTCAATCGGCGTATGGAGGTAGGCATATATCCCGCCGAACAATAATGCCAGCGTAAAAAACAGGACGACCAAGGAATGTTTCAATGAGAATGAAACAATATTTTGTACAACTTTCTTCATCCTATCTATTTATCAGTTCATCAAATACGATCAGCTCATTTTCGGTCAGCACCTGATCTCCCTCGGCCACACCAGATTTGACAAAAGCGTATGTTTCATTCTCAGCGACAATATCAACAGCTTTAACCGACAGGTCGCAGTCATTTTTGTAGCGTACAACGAAATTCTGATTGTTATGGAGGATAATGGCATCTTTCGGAATTGCCAGCATACGCTCTTCCTGTCCCGAAACTGCCTTTTCGACCAGCACATCCACACTCATGCCCGGCTTCAATCTCAGGTCTTTATTCAACAACTTTACGCGCGCTTTGACCACACGTTCTTCCGGATCAAAGAAGTTGGCTACCTGATCAATATAACCGTCAAAAGTTTCACCTTTATAAGCCAGTGTAGTGATCTTGACAGGAGCCCCGTTTTTGACAAAAGGTAAATTATTTGCATAGATATTGACCGAAACCCATACCTCATTCAGCTTACTGACCGACAGCAGATCGGCGTCATCGCCAACAGTCATACCGGGACTCACCTTTTTATCTACGATATAGCCAGCTTTGGGTGCACGGATGTAAAACACACCATTTTCCGAGGAGCCGTTCAGCAAACTCATGTTCGCTTTTACATGGCGGATTCCAATCTGCACGGCTTTCAATTCACTTTCCATCTCTTCCAGCTCCCGCTGGGAAGCCATACCATCTTTAAGCAGGCTACGCAGGCTAAGCAATTTACTCTCCGTCAGCCGCTTGCTATTTTCCAGTTCCCGCAGTTCCTTTCCTAAATCATTGACCGAGGTCCCTTTAAGCGATACCAGAATCTGTCCTTTTTCTACATAATCGCCCATCTTGACCGAAACAGACTGCACGATACCGGGTATAGGGCTCTTTAGCGCTGCAAGTTCATCCTGATCGTATTGAATGACCCCATTTAAAGCGATCTGTTCAAATACCGTTCGCTTCTGTATCGAATCAATTTTAATTTGGTTTTTAAAGTCGGCGCTAAGACAAAAGCCTTTAGCAGCAGGAATAGGCTGCTCATCATTTTTCGCTGGCTGACAGCTCCACAATAAACAAATAGACAGCAGTGTCAATGGCGTTAAAAAATTACTTTTCATGAGACAATATCCTTTCCGATCAAGTACATCAGTTCCTCCTTATACTGAAGATATTTCGCTCTGCGTTCCAATATTGATTCTTTGTTTTCCATATAATTATTGATAAAATCTATAAATTCAACGATGGTCAGTCTCCGTTGTTGGAAATTGCGCACATAGCGTTCTAGCGCTACGTCCAATTTGCCATCAAAGCCGATATCCGTTGTCTTCAAACTCGTTTCAAGGTTGCTAAGCCGCTCCGAAAGGAAGTCGATCTCCCGTTCGATGTCGATACGAAATTGCTCGATTTCCACTTTATTTTTCTCAAGTTCCAGCTTAGCGATTTTGATATTCCCCTGGTTCCGGTTAAATAGAGGAAGATCCATAGCAACCCCCAGCCCTATAAAATCGCGCATGATATTTCCACCACGGTCGTAATTCATGGAGACCTGCAAATCTGGTATACGTTCGGCCTTTTCTATTTTCAGCTGAGCATCACTTTTCTTCAATTCGTTATGGATGATCTTATAGTCGCTGCGATTGTCGAGCGCCATCATTTTCCACTCCTGTTTTTTTCCCTGGAGAAAATGCGGAATGCCGATCGTATCTGATATAGTGAGTGCGGTCCCTTTGTCTCCGAGATAGCGCGCAACCTCATTCATTTTTGTAATTTTTTCCTGTTGGATTTCATTCAGTTTGTTACCAAATGCGATAGACTCGCTTTGAATCCTGAGGTAGTCCATCTCACTTACATTGCCTTCTTTCCACTGATTTTGGTATGAATTTGCCAACGTCTGAAAGATATCCACCTGACTATTGTATAACTTCTCCTTTTCCTGCAGAATCTGTAATTCGAGACATTGGCTCCGGAGATCATATTTTAGGTTCCGCAGCAATTCCTCAAATTGAAGCCGGGCATTTTCTTTTTCGAGAAGCTGCAATTGCACTCGCTTTTTTCGTTTGCCAGCCATTTCGATAGTCTGTTCTAGCTCGATCGCCACCTGCTGATACTTACCGTAATTTCCGATCAGCGCCGGAAAGGATTCGCTGGAAGGGTTTTTCCAAAGATTGACTTCGGAGATGGAAATCGTTGGATTGGGCCACAACTTTGCCTGAAGTACGGCAGCTTCGGCTTGCTGCATATGAAAACGCTGCGCCATTAAGGTCAGGTTATGGGCAAGGAATACCTGCTCGATCTCCTCCTTTCGCAAACGGTTTTCAACCGCCTCCTGCGAAAATAGCTTGCTATTCAGGCCAAGAAGTAAAAATAATGTAATACGTAGTTTTCTCACTTAATTTTGAATTTTCACAAAACTAAATGACAGGGATTACAGGCAACTTTAGGTTAAATTAAAGTTTGATTAGAAGAGATTAGAAAATGATTAGAACTGGGGGAATAATAGGGATACCGTTGTACCTAGATCATTTGAACGAATATCAAAGTCTACCCCTTGATCCTTAAATACAATCTGCGCAAAAGAGAGACCTATGCCGCTGCCCTTAACTTTACCAACATTTGATCCTCGATAAAAAGTCTGTTTCACAGACTCCAGTTCGGCTTGTGGGATACCAATACCATGGTCTATGATTTGCAAAGACAGTCTGCCATTTACACCTGTCATTCGGACAAGAACTTCCTGCCCATTTGCATATTTAAGTGCATTTTCGATTAAATTGGAAATAGACAGACTGACGAGCATCTTATTGCCCCGAAAATTAAAGTATCGCGGTTCATCGACCTGTATATCGACTTTCAAGGGCACGGCAAATGATCTCGAAAACTTGGGAACAAGATCCCATACGATCTCGTCTATGCGAAAGGTTTCCAGTGAACGTTTCAGGGCCTGATCTTCGGTCAGCAATAGAAAATTACCAATAAGCTGATTCAGAAAATTCACATGCTCAGTAATGGTTTCGGCCAATTCATGATATTCTTCTTCACTTCTGACCTTTGTGCCGAAGACCTCCATTGAGCCTAGGATTCCCGCCAAAGGCGTTCGAAACTCGTGTGAAACATAACTGACAAAATTCTTTCTAATAATCATATTTTCGCTGATCCGACGTAGGAGCGCATTATAACTCTCAATAAGATCTTGTAGTTCATCCTTCGTTTTTATAGTCGTCAGGGGCTCCTGGATCGTGCTTAAATCCTTATGCTGAATTTCTTGGATCACTTTACGAATGGGGAGATAAGCATATTTACTCAGCCAAACCGACAGCAAGGCAATACTGATCAATGCAACGAGAAAAACAAAGACAAGCGTAATGAGCAAACGATTCAACTGATGATCAAAATCTGCGCTCGACTCTTTGACAAACACAAAAAAATCGCCCTGATTATCTGGATAATACAAACCAAAATAAAAGCTATCTTCTGTTTTAAAATAAATCGTTTTGTCTGTTTTCAGCTGGTTCAGTAAATCCTTATTAATTTGACTATCAAAACGCATACCGCCATAACTTACTTTTCCTTCGGCGTTATAAACTGCTACCATGGCACGTTTGACCAGGCTTTCATATTGATTTTTAGATTCCAAATGCTTTAGTGGGCTCTGCTCATCTGCCTCTAGGTAATAAATACCAGCTATTTTTGCATTTTTTTCGAGGGAACTGATCAGATGTCGTTCCGAGGAATTATAAAATATCCAGTAGATGACTAGCGTTGCAAGCCCAAAAATAATGGTGAATACCAGCGTAGAAAAGAGTGTAAGCCGAATTTTTAAATTCATTGTCAGTCCGTTGTAAGCATATAACCGACTCCTTTCACCGTTTTGATAATGGAGGTATCGCTCCCTTCATCAACCTTGCCTCTTAGATAAGAAACGTACACATCGACGACATTGGTGCTGTTATCAAAATCGATTCCCCAAACGGCCTGCAAGATTGCAGTCCGTGAAAGCGTTTTATTCCGATTTTCGATCAGATACTTAAATAGTTTAAATTCTTTAGGAGAGAGATCGACATTTTTACCATTCTTATGAACTTCATAACGTTCAAGATCCACTTTTAAATCACGAATTTCTACGCTACTGTCCTTTGGCACGTTTTTATAATTGTCCCGGCGCACCAGGGCTTTGATACGGCTCACCAATTCCTTAAAGGAAAACGGCTTGACGAGATAGTCATCGGCACCACTTTCCAAGGCCTCTACCTTATCTTCAATCTCCCCTAAAGCGCTCAAAATCAATATCGGAATATGATTTTTTCGATACCTAACCATCTTCGTAAACTGGATACCATCAATTCCGGGCAACATGATATCAAGTACAATAATATCCAAAGAATCTGCATTGATCCATTCACGTGCAGCTTCCGCAGATTCAACTAAAATGACCTGATGCCCCATTTCTTCCAGACCTTTCACCACAAAGCTGCTAATCCGGCGATCGTCCTCTACTAAAAGTATCTGCATATTATACGCTGTTTATTTTTATGCGGGATTATAAAAATTGCGAATTCCTCCCGGAATTCTACAAGTATACGAATTTACAATTTAATCACTCAGTACGCCATAGCGGTTTGGTTACGACATCACGACCAATGCCAACCCAATTCAGGTGTAAAATATTGCACATCCTATAATTTGTTTATATTTAGCTTAACAATTCGGCAAGGAATCAATATGAACAAAGCATTGCGCTCCAACAGGAAAAGAAGTCGTGAAAGCATCCTTGTTGACATATGAATTCACTGACTATAACTGCTCCAGAAAACTCAGATACCGCGAAACACTTTGCGCTATCCATTCTTTGGATGACTCTTTTTCTATTCCGTAAAAGACGAAAGGCTTTTGATAATTCGCTTTAACATAGTCAAAAGTAATTTCAAAAGGACTTGTTAATTGCTCCATGCTATATTTATACTTACCCATAACCCCATACTCCTGCTCGTCTATCCCAGCCGAAATCGCTAATGCGATTTTCTTTCCTTCCAGTTTATATCCACTTTTTTTACCGTAAGCCCACCCGTAGGTAAGCACCTCATCCAACCACTGCTTAAAAAAAGGCGGACAGTTAAACCAATAAAAAGGGAATTGAAATACAATTTTATCATATTTCTCCATCATCTGCTGTTCTGCCACGACATCAATTTTACCGTCAGCATAGACTTGATGCAACTGATGGATCTCATACAAATCGGGGTGGTTTTCCAAGGCCCTGACCCAACTTTTACTTACGAGAGAGGTCCCAAAATTAGGGTGAATAACGACTATTAAAGTTTTCATATTTTTATTTATGTATCTATGCACAAGTCACCAGGTCTAGCCAATTCATTGCGGCAATTTTAATAAACGACATGACTGTGATTTAAAAGTAGCGACATAATTCTTATTTTGCCCTATCAGTAACCCAATGTTAGGTACTATAAAAAATGTGCGTATGACTAAAATCAAGACGAGTTCCACTAACTTTTCAAATAAAAAGCAACTTGAGCATAATTGCCCCGAAGTCTTTGCCGCTAATGTGATTGGCGGTCAATGGGCGCTAGCCATTTGTTGTTATCTCATCAATGGCGCGCTACGTTATTCTGAAATCAAAAGATGTTTACCTGGTATCACTGAACGTATGCTCACCCTACAATTGCGAAAGCTGGAAGAGGATAGCATTATAAAACGTACTGTATATGCAGAGGTGCCGGCACGCGTACTCTATGAGCTGACTGCGCTGGGTTATGAACTCAAACCAATTATTCAAGAACTTGGGAAATGGGGAGAAAAGTTACAACAAGTTCAAAAATCATAACCTCTAGCGGACAAAAATATAGTTTGTTTTTAATTGATACATCGTGCCGTTACCAGTAATTGGCCAACATGGCGCTGTGCATGCTCAGCAGCGTGGAACAACAAACCAATCAAGGTCGTAGGGATCCGTTTTCTACCCAAAAAACGTACTTCCGTCAAGGTTTCCGGATCAATTAACGCTAGTTTTTGCACGGATTGCTGAATCTGTCGGTGTAAGTTTTCTACAAGCGCTGTTACGCTCACATCGCTATTTTCTATACCTTCCTTATAGAGGTCCTCAAATTGCTCATCCGACAAGGATTTATTTTCGGCATAAGTAAACATGCGATCGATCACCCCACGAATATGTTGCAGGTGAAAACCTATACTGGCATTGCCCCCCGGTTTTGTCCAGAGATGCGCTGAGGACAGCTGCTTAGTATACTTTAAAATATCCTCATCAACTTGCAAGAGTGCATGAGCAACAGGTTGGAGAAGAGCGGGAATCCCTTCAATAGGTCCACGCATCCATACTTCTAAATTTTCCATGCTTCTAAAATAGCTAATTGTCTACAACTGATGCTTTTTAAAGTCCACCAAGCCAAAGCGTGCAAAAAGAATGCAGAGAGCAGTCCGTTTTCGTAAAAAAAGACAGTTTACTCTTATAAAAATAAGTACTTCCTATAGCTTGTTTAAAGAAGATTAAATTATTTTTTAAAATAAATTTACATAGTGTAGAAAATACACTTACATTTGTATCATCATAATTTAGGTTTATAATTGGTTATTTAAGGTTTTCATTCTCCCCGTTTGAAAACCTTTTTTTTTATAAATGACCAAATAAATAGAGTCTTCCAGCACTATTTTTATCATCCTGCCGAATTAACAAAAACAATCTCTCCATTATTGCTATATCATAAAAGTGTTATTTAATCCATATACCGTCAAGCGCATAGAGGTCAGCAGATTCCAATACGGCTTCACCATTAAAAGCTACGAGCTGATAAGTTAAATTATTCCGATCAAAATTATAATTTATGGGCATGTAAACTTCGCCATTTTGTGCAAAAAGCTCGAGTCCTGTCCGATCGATAAGCAACTTCAATGCGAGTTTTTTATTTCGCAGCGGTACCTGGGCCCTTACATTGTCAACAAGGAGCTCTTCGGTCGAAACGTTATAATTAATTGCCAAGCCCCTCACATTGATCTGAATATTTTTGGCTTGCTGCGGATCGATGACCAAATCCAATTCAGCAAGCTCAGCCTTAAAATGCTGAAACAAACTTGAATCGTTCGAACTAATTTTCTTTCGGCTGATGCTGAGTTTTTCTTTTCTTAATTTTTGCAATTCTGTCACTGGCTCCCGAAAAAGGCGAATGCCCTTTTCCGTACTTTTCAATTTGAGTTCCATTGGAATACTCATGGATTGATTAAAAGCGGAGTTCCCTTGATTTGTATGTGTGCGCCACCAGCCGATTTCAATGCGTCGCTTCTTCGGTTCATTGCTAAAAGTTTGCGCGGCATAATAATCACGACCATATTGACTAAACAGGCGCTCGATCTCAGGATGAAAAGATTTTCCATCAAACTCTCCGATCGCATATTGGCTATTAGCCCCCGTCAAAACCCATTTTTTATTGTTCGGGTTACCGTCTACCGCCAATTCAAAGAATTCGGGACACTCAAATAAATAACGGTCATTACCCCGCCCGCCTTTTACTTTGCTCGCAAATGTCCACATTTTCAAATCCTTTGAGGTAAAAATCTGCATCGTGTGTTGTTCCTGTTCCTCTTCAACATAAAGTACAAGAACCCATTGCTTTGAGGAGCCATGCCAAATTACCTTCGGATCTCGGTTTCCTGCTGTTATTTTATCCAAAATATGGTTTGGCATTTTCTCAAATTTCTGACCGTCCAGACTATATGCCAAACCCTGTCCCCATGATTTTTCCGCAGCGGTATAAAACAGGATCATAGGGCTTGTTGCACCATTTTTTCCAAAACCAGCGGTATTGTTACTATCCACTACAGCTCCACCGCTAAACATGACCCCAGATTCGTCTGGATACAAAGCCTCTCCCAATTCCTTCCAATGTAACAAATCGGAGGACAGGGCATGCCCCCAATGCATATTGCCCCAATTGGTTCCATAGGGATTATGTTGAAAAAACAGGTGATATTGTCCATTAAAAAAGACCAGACCATTCGGATCGTTCAACCAACCTCTCTTGGCCGAAAAATGAAATTGTCCCCTCCGATCTTCAGCATAGACCTTATCGGTATCATCGGTATCACTCTGTGCAATAGGATTAAACAAAGGAATTTCTTTGTCTGATGTATTTGCCACCACCTTAAGCTGCTGTCCCTTCCACTTCCCTATATCAAGATAGGCTATCCAATCATAGGTACTATCAGCCAGTTCGACATCAAACCACCTTACTTTATCATTTCCCAGCCATACCTCCACATGACGCTTGGGAGCACCATTTTTAATTGGAATTTTAAGATACCGATGGGTTGCCTGAAAAGATTGGGTTGATGAATTCTGACCATTGGCATTAAGGACCAATGCTACAATGCCTATAAAGAGCAGGGATACTTTATACATGACGTTAAGGTTTAAAAATTGAATTGCTGCATCACAAATATACCTAAGGGAGGAGAATTACGCTCTACTAGGACTGATCAAAATAGCGCTGATTTGTCTCAATTTGCTAGGGATTATCATGCTTTTTCCACCTTTCCAGCACTTTTATATAAAGAGCAAGCAAATCGTATATTTCAGGAAAGACTTTTCATTTCAAAAACAAAAAGGGCAATGTTCACATTGCCCTTTACTTTCTATGCCCAGTTACTGGTGTATTACATCTTATAATACTGCTCCCAGCCTCTCGCAGGTGGAGGTCCAGCTAAGAGTGCATTGGCAAACTTATCATTAGTCACTTCTTTTGTCTGTGTATTCAAGATCAACTTGCTGTTTAAGCGTTGTGCAATTACGCCCAAACAAAATACTTGGCTCAGAGGACCTGCAATTTCAAAAGCCGAGCGGGTCTTTTCTTCGCCTTTACAACCTTTTAAGAAATTAGCAAAGTGATTTGACGGTGATGTTGGCACTTCCGGTAACCGAGACTCCATTTCCTTGGCTTTCGTCGCTGGAATAATCTGCAAGGTACTAGCATGAGAGCCACCTTTAAATATCAAATCCTTGCTATAGATAATTTTCCCAGGATTTAGTTTGGCGGGTTCCAATTTCCCTGTACTTGGTGCAGGAATATTGGGATCCAGTCCGGATACACCGTAGCCTTCCGGTATAGGTGGCAAATTATCCAGTCCATCATACCAATTGATATCTACTGCTGGCATCTTTTTCCTTTTTGGGAAATGAAATTTCAAGGTCGAAGACATGGGAAAAAAATAGGAATTATACCCATCGAGTTTCACAGCGGACACTTCTGTAGGCAGCCCCAAATCTAAAAATTCATGCGCCGTATCCAATATATGTGCACCCCAATCACCCAATGCCCCCATTCCAAAATCATACCAACAGCGCCATTGACCATTCACAAAATCCTTATTATAATTATGGCCTATAGTCTGCATTTGCCAAAGATCCCAATCTAATGTTTCGGGGATCATTTCAGCGGCAGGAAAACCCTTCATATTCACATCCCAGCCATGCCATCTACGCGGCATATTCATGTGCGCATCGATGCGCGTCACATCCTTAATAATACCGGCATCTTTCCAGGCTTTAAATTGAAAGTAATTTGCTTCGGAGTGCCCTTGATTTCCCATTTGGGTAGCAAGTTTAGGGTTTTTCCGAGCTTTATTTGCCATCAGTTCAACTTCAAGGAATGTTCTCGCCATTGGTTTTTCCACGTAAACATGTTTACCCAAGTCCAGTGCAAGCATTGTTATGGCAAAGTGTGAGAAATCGGGAGTTCCGACACTTACAGCATCGATCTGATTTCCCATTTTGTCAAACATCACTCTAAAATCCTTAAACTTAGGTGCATCAGGAAACAAGCCCAAAATTTCCTGTGTATGTTTCGCGCCAAGATCTACATCACATAGCGCGACAATATTACAGAGTCCTGTTTTATACAGCTCTTTAATGATTTCTGCGGCCCTATTTCCTAAGCCTACACAAGCTAAGTTGACACGCTCATTTGGTTTGGCCAAACTGACATTTCCCAATACACTATTGGACAGCATAACCGCTCCTGCAGCGATAACAGACTGTTTAACAAAGCTTCTGCGCGATAAATAATGATTCATAAGAGATAAGCTTAATTGGGTGTATTGATTTTTATGCTGCGAAATGAAACCCGATCGCCATGGTCTTGGAGAAGAATAAAACCTTCCTTCGCTTCACCAAAATTTTCCCAATCTTTATATTTGCTGATCTGAACCAAATCTTTAAACGCTTTGGAGCCCCGCTCATAAGACAACATCTTAATTCCATTTAAATAATGTTCCACTTTGTTATCTGCTGTGACCACAACTCTACCTCTATTCCACTCACCGATGGGTCTGCGCGCACGCTCGTCACGATTGGATGTGATGAGATCGTAAAGCGATGCCAATGTACGATTTCCGTCTCGTCCCAACTTCGCATCAGGGTGTAAAGCATCATCCAGTACTTGATATTCCAAACCAATAGCTGATCCTTTTGATTTTTCTTTTAAAGTCACAAAATACTTAACGCCGCTATTCGCTCCCGGACTAAGCTTAAATTCAAATGAAAGATCAAACACGGCGTATTTATCTTTTGTGACGATGTCACCGCCATTGGTTGACTCCCCTCCATCGGATTTCAGGACAGTCATTTGCCCATCCTTAACTTCCCAACCACGTTCTGGAAATTTATCGCCGTGTATGCTCCGCCAGCCCTTATTGGTTTTACCGTCAAACAAGAGCTTAACTCCTTTTTTCTTTTCGGCATCTGCCAAATCATTGGGCTTCAGATTAACGATATAAAGGTCTTTCGGAAAACCTTTTGATTTGAGGTCGGTTGTTTTTATTTTAATATTCTTAAAATAAACTTTCTTTCCATCCAATTGCGGTGGAATACCATGTACCTGTAATCCGATAAAACCTGTTCTATCGATCGTGTCAACGACATAAGCTACAGGAATATCATTGATCCAAGTACGCAGCTCGTCGCCGACTGCTTCTATTCGGATATGATTGAATTCCTCTGCTTTATAGGCTTTTTTTGCATTTTCATTTAAATCAAGTGGATAAATCCATCCACGACGCGCCTCGTCATATATTCCACCCGTCCATGCGCGTGAAGAGGGGTCTATTTCAACTTGCCTTCCATATACGCGTCCGCGCCCATCATTAGCCTTTGGATCAAGATGGCTCCTTGTCTGAATACCTGAGTTTGTTTCATTGCCTTCAAGTTTAACATCCAGTTCCAATATGAAATCACCATATTCTTTTTCAGTGATCAAAAAAGAATTGGGCGTACCTTTTGTCATTCTACCGACAATAGCATCACCTTCAATAGAATATGGAGCTTTTCCTCCGACGGATTTCCAGCCATTCAGCGTTTTTCCATCAAAAAGGTTTGTCCAACCTTTCTCATTACTTTTATCTGTCTGGGCATACGATAATACAGCATTGCTAACGATCGCTGCCATTACAACAGATTTAAATAGTGTATTTCTTTTCATTGTAAAATTTGATCTTGAGTCTATCGACCCGGTTTATTTATTCATCATTGGTTCGTCAATCATAACACGTTCGGGACCATACTAGCGAAAGCCAGGAGACGATGCTACACTTCACTTTCACGCCAAACAGGGCCCCATTTACTTATTGGCTATTGATTCAATTGACTTAATAAAACAAGATATTAATTAATATAAGTGAAATGAATCAAATGATGTGATTTATTTACGAAAACGTTTGAAAACACTTGTTACTTATCTTCAACCACTAACGGCGTTTTATTTTTCTCGGCTCCAGGATAACCTATATTTTGATTGATAACACCTTTGATATTTGTATTAATTGCATTGGCAGGCACAGGCCATAAGATATGGTGCACACTAATTTTATATTCGGCCCATTTATGTTTGACCCCTTTGTTATAGAAATTACTTTTGGCAACCACTCTATCGTACCAAAAATTAACTCCAGCTTGTTTAATATTCGCATTCGTTCCACCTGGACCACTAATCTGTTTTAAATCATAAACACGGCCACCAAAAATTTCACATGGTTTTCGGGTTTTTGCGTAGATATAGGCAATCCTTACGAGCTCAATATGCCTGTTTTCTTCATAATACAACTCACGTGCACGCTCATCTAATAGCTCACCGATATTGATTTCGTCTGCTGTCAGCTGTGATGCACCGGCGCGTTGACGGACTTCGTTAATGGCAATGGCAGCCTGACCAAGATCATTTTTCCAATAGTAGCTTTCTGCCAACAATAAATAGACTTCCGCAGAACGATAAATATACCATGGGGTTTCCCCGCCCTCCCATTGTGTTTGCAATGGATCCGGTACAAATAATTTATAATGCGGCCAAGAGAACCATAGACGAATTGAATCCTCAACACTCATCCCCGCCGGTTTAACCAGATTTTTTCCATACCAGGGATTGCCGGTCTTTTTTAAGTTGGGCTCATTATATTTCAAATCTTCCATCTTTCTCCAACTATCCCGATTAAAGATCCCCCGCAAATCATTATCTTCTTTCCCAGATCTCCAAATCTGATTTGTAAAATACCAAGTTGGACGCAATCGTCCTATACCACGACCATAGTTCTTATTTAAATCCAATGAAAGATCAGTTTCATCCGCTGCTAATGATAGGCCTGTCCCCGTTTTTCCGTCCGGTGTTTTTATACCGCCGTTGTTCCAGAAAGGAACGCCATTACGCATTGTTCTGATACGATCAGAACCATCAACTCCAGGATAAGAAACTACATACATTAAACCTTCGGTATTGGCTCCATCTAATTTTGCCTCAACACTATGAAGATCAAACATCAGATTGGTATTTGGTTTACTTTTATTCACCGTAAATCTGCTTTTCATAAGTGGATGAATAGCGACAATTTCTTTTCCAATAGCGACTGCCCGATCAAAATCTGCCAAAGCCATGCATACCTTCATCAACAATATACCACAAGCAGATTTAGAGGTACGCCCACGATCTACTTTTTCGGGTACCCATTGGTAGGCAAACTCCAGATCTTTCCGTAATTTTTCAAGAATGCTCCAACGATCGTAACTATAGAAATCATATTTCGGTTCATTTATTTCTTTATCAATAAAAGGAACATCGCCAAATTGATGCACCAATTTAAAATAACGATAGGCACGTTGAAAATAAGCTGCTCCTAAAATCGCGTTTTTTTCATTTTCGTCTTTAAAAGTCCCTGCATCTATTCTTGAAATAATAAGATTAGCGTATTTTATACCCTTAAATCCCTCGTACCAATACCAACCGACTTTAGTTCTATCGTTGTTATTGAGATTTGCATCGGGGAGCAGTGCAATATCCATATCCATCTGTGGACCAGCCTTATCTGTCGTACCCTCTACGGCTACTTCAGATTGAATAATCTCGGTCAGAATTGGTGCAGCATCGCCAAAAAACTCATGCCGCATATTTCTTTCACAGGCCGTTAAAGCGGAGTACATACCTTGCGCATCGGCTAGTGCAACATCAGGTTCATAGAAAGACAAAGGTTTCGGTTTAAGCCAATCCTTACTACAAGAAAATGTAAAAACAGCCATTGAACCAATACATAAACTAAATATTATATTTTTTTTCAATTTCATGATCTAAAAATTATAGGGTAAGGTTTAAACTAAGGTTATACGTACGGGGAGCTGGGTCACCTACATCTGCCAATGCGTCACTTTTCCAGCTTCTTTCGGGGTCGCCAAATTTAAAATCTTTTGTCAAATAGGCTACATTTCTAACCGAAGCTGAAATACGAAGCTGCTGGATTCTTAACGATTGCAACAATGATTTCGGCAGATTATAGGAAAGCACCATATTGTCCAAACGCATAAAGGACATGTTGACATAGTTTGTGCCATTATTTTTTGATCCAATACGCGCATAATCGTTAATCGGATTATCTGGCGTCCAGCGAGGTAGCGCGTAGTCTGTACTGCGATCCGCAAAATTACTATTGTTTGCTGCCTGATAAAAATCCCCATAATGCCCCCAATTGGAGTAAATTAAAAATGAAAAACTCAGCTCTTTATAACGCAATTCATTTCGAAACGACCAGCGAAAACGCGGTGTTGTATACCCCTGAAATACCCGATCGGCATCCGTTAAGACCCCATCTCCGTTTTGATCTATATATTTAAAATCGCCAGGTTGGTTACCATATTTTGCAGCCATTTCCTCTTCCCCTATTTGCCAGATTCCATTTCGTTTGTAAGCCCATATCCGGTCGGGATCCTGTCCAATAAACCATCGATTTTTAACATCGTCCGCTTCCTTCTGGCCGACGATATTTCCCTCACTATCTTTTACGTCCACCATATCGCCATACAACTTCACGATTTTTCTCCGATTCAACATAAAGATCGCCGTAGCATTCCAACTAAAATCGCCCTTATTCATGATATTACTATTCAAGGAAATATCAAAACCTTTATTTGAGAGCTCACCAAGATTGGCAGCAACACTGCTAAATCCGATAATTTCTGGCAATTCACGATCTATCAATAAATCCTGGGTTGTTGCCGTATAAAAATCCAGTGCACCACTCAGACGGCCATGGAAGATTGAAAAGTCCAAACCGGCATTATACGAACTTTTACTCTCCCATTTTAAGTCCAAATTGGCCATTCTATTCACGTATAACTGAGATGAAAGATAGAGGTTTCCACTCGCGTCAATATAGGGATGTAACCCAGAGGTCATGTCGGAAAGAGCTTCATACATTCCAATATCACGATTACCATTTCTTCCCCAAGAAAGCCGCAGCTTACCATAATCCAACCAGGATTTGGTATTTTTCATAAAATCCTCCGCTGTAAAATCCCAGGCAAAAGCCAGGGCGGGAAAGGTTGCTCTTGGATTTTGAGCGCCAAAGGCTGAATACCCATCACGTCGCACAGAAGCTGTCAACATATAGCGATCTTTAAAGGAATAAAACAAGCGAGCCATCAAGGCGTCCCCTGTCCGGTAGGTATCATTACTTTCATTCAATGGAATAGTCCCTGCCTGCAGACGATGCCAGCCCAGAACATCAGAAGGTACAAACTGAGAAGCTGTGGCCTTGGTCTGCCAAAATTGTCCTTTCTCTGCATTTTGAAGCAATGTTACTTCAAAATTATGTACATCAAAACGTCGCTTCCAACGCAATACATTATCTAACTGCCAATTATATGTTTTTTCAAATGAGCGTTCGCTGCTTCCACCTTTTGCCTTCCACTCGGGATTTTTAGAAGAATCGTGGTTATAATACTCGTGCCAGATAAACGAAGGCGTAAAATTGGATTGCAATTCTATCCCAAAGGGCAAAGTAATCACACCGTACAAACTGGAATTCAACGTATTATAGTTATTTTTTCGATCTCTAAACTGATTATCAAAGAACGGGTTTACCGGAGTAACATCACCTGTCGGCAGTCTTTGATAAATACTAGAAGGATCATCAAGATTATTTGATCCAAAGGGAGAAATCACTGCTGATTGTTTCCAATCAGATTTTAGAAAGCCCTCATTTCGAACAGCAAAGTTGGTATTCGCCCCGACTTTTAGATAGGATGTAATTTTAGTTTCGATATTTAGTCGTGTTCTGAAATTTTTAAACCGACTTCCAACCACTACTCCCTCCCTATCAACATGGTTTAAGGAAAAATAGTAGTTAGCGTTCTCATTACTATTCGATACAGCAACAGCATAGTCCTGCTGGATCCCCTTTTGAAAAACCAAATCCTGCCAATCCGTAATCTTATTGTTCATGTAATTTTCAATTTCCGGAGTCTTTAGCTCCAATCGAGAAAGCCAAGACCTGATCAACTGATCCTCTGTTACATTTGTAACGGGGGTCTTTTGATCGTAATTATACCAGTCCAACTGATTGGCTCCACTGAGCAGTCTTGGGTCCACAAACATTTCGGGGTGCGCTTTAAGGTAATCGGCGGTTCTTCGGCCTACTTCAAAGTCATAGCGATATTTCAAAAACTCATCAGCGGTCATTACGCGTGGCATCCCCGCGCTTTCAACCATACCAAAATTTCCGTTGAAAGTAATGCTTGGCTTCCCTTTTTTCCCTTTTTTTGTCGTTATTAAGATAACGCCGTTGGCGGCCTTTGCACCGTACACAGCAGTAGCACTCGCATCTTTCAAAACGTCAATTGACTGAATATCATTGGGATTAAGATCTGCAAATGTTCCATCGAATATAACGCCATCCACGACATTTAATGGGCTACTTCCCGCCTTTAATGTTCCTTTTCCCCTTACCTGTAGGCTAGCATCCCCTTTAGCAGAATTACCCTGGCCAATGATTAAGCCGGCGGCATTCCCCCTTAATAGATCCTGAACAGACCTGGGCGCTTCCTTTTCAAGCTTTTCGGTCTGCACCGAAACAATTGCGCCTGTCACATCCTTACGTTTGGCAGTTCCGTATCCAATAACGACGACTTCATCTAGATTCTCAGTAGATTCAGAAAGGGTGATCTCTATTTCCCTACCCACTTCTACGTCAAGTTCCTTGGACGAGTATCCCGTATGGGTAAAACTTAAAGTAACCTTAGCAGTACTTTGCTGCAATTTTAAACTAAAGCGACCGTAGCTATCTGTTACTGTACCCGTTGAAGTTCCCTTCACCAAAACGGTAACTTTCTCCAAAAAACGCCCATCATTTGTTTTGACGATACCCTTTAGTTCTTTTCCAGTTCCTTGTGAATAAACAATTCCTGTAGACAGCAATAGCATACACAAAAAAGAAAAACTAACGAAAATCAAACGATTAAATTTTCTCATAAATTAAGATTTATTGGTTATTAATAAATAAAACTATAAAAAGCCCAAAAACAAGACCTTTTAGTCATTAATATCAATTGGTTATTATTTAATCAACACAAAACAATAGTATTAATTAAGAAAACACAATCAAACCTTTTTAATCCATTTATTTACGAAAACGTTTGAATGGCTATAAAAAACAAATCGCTGGATTCCGACAAGAGAAAGAGAACAGGTGCTACTGAAGCCCAAAAACAACATTACGCGAACAAAAACAGCCCTAAACAGGCTTTAAAGCAAATAAAATTTAAAAATAAATTGAGACAAAAGAGCATAGTTTTGATAAAAAATGATATCTTTTTCAATTATAATTTCACTATCTTTTAAATTAAAATAAATTTAATAAAATTAAATTTAACGAAATAACACACACACTAAACTAAACACAAGACCGAAATGACCGAGAAGTCTTCCTCAGCAAGAGAAACAAAGATCGCATGCATTGTCTATGTCCAATCAAATGAAAAAATATGACTTGGGAACAAAACCATATTTCTGATGAGTTAGTCAAAACAGGTTTCCATCATTCGGCGTCAGAAGTAATTGGTTTATTGCTCTTGTCCTACATCGCCCTGCCCCAACCGTGTAAACAAGGTGGTTCCACATTGAAATCAGCTAAAAAAGTAGACTCAACCTGGGCCCAGGCTACTTGCAGGAGGAGCTTGGTAATAAAGCAAGCTCGACAATAGGATTATATGTTCAATCCGCATTATTTTAGAAAAGCAAATAAAAACAATCAGTAAAAAATTTGGAGAATACGAAAATTATATACAACTTTAAAGCACAAACACCTGCTCTAAACAGGCTACAAGTTAACAAAGGAAATTTTTTATTTTAAAAAGAGGATTTTATCTTAGAATCACTCATAGATAAAAGTCTAAATTAGTTTTTTTGCAGAAAAACTTACTTTTACTTAATGTACAAACAGTAGCATACAAAATATGACAACCAACCCCATTAAGGTATATACAGTAGTTTCAAAAGAAGTAAAAGAAGATCCAGATTTATTCACCAATCTGGAAGGTGTCTTCTCAACATATGAAAAAGCACAGGAATATATTGATCACTTTTTTGGTAATGCTAAATATGGTTATCGATCTATTGTTACGACCTATTTAGACCCCTTTCAGAAAGAAATACAAAATAACGATTCTTATTATAGCATTTCATCTCAATTAATGGGGCCGCATCTAGAAGTTGAAATCTGTAAAACTTCTTTTGCTGTTGTCCTCTCCGAAGTTGAACAATTGCGTATCGATCCTGCCACCTCAGAGAAACCTTTGGAATTAAACCTGCACTGTTTTGCTGCTTCTGAGGAAAAGGCAATGGAAAAATTCGCAAAATTAGTGCAAGACTATGCAAAAGAACACAAGCTGCAATTTCAAATTAGCCCTTTTCGCATTGCAGATTCGGACCAATGCTACTAGCCTTCAATTGCAACGAGATTATAGCAGCAGATTCAGGGAAGTATTTTTTTACGGATTTCACTTAAATATTCTGGAGTAAATCCCAGATATGAAGCAATCAGGTATTGCGGAACACGTTGTACAAACTGAGGATATTTACGGAGCATATCATGGTAGAATTCCTCTTTAGATTTAGAGAATAGATATTTAACCCGCATTTGCGCAGCAGCATAAGCCCTTTGATAGACAAAGCGAAAATAACGCTCCATGATCGGAAATGCAGCAACCAATTTCTCTTGATTTTCTTGACTGATATAAACTAAATCTGAAGTCTCTACGGCCTGAATGTAAAATGACGTAACAAGCTTATGTTCAAAAGCCATATTATCTGTAATCCACCAATTTTCTATTGCGAATTCAGTCGTTTGTTCGACTCCCTTTTCATTAACAAAGAATTTACGGAGAATACCTTTTAATACAAAAAAATGGTATCTGCATACTTGGCCCTCCTCCAGTATATTTTCTTTTTTCGCGACCGTTTTCGTCTTAAAGTAAAGCAATATTTCTTCTAATTCGATCGGATCGACATCGATAAATTTCTTTAAATGTTCTTTAAGTTTTTCCAACAGTCCATCACTTTATTATACAAACAAAGCTACTCATTCCTTTTATCAAAAAAAAGACACGCGGTACCATTTCAATTAAGCGCAATACGGAAGGGATGGCAAGATAAATTCAAGTAATACGAATAATCATTCAACAAGCACGAATCATAAATCGGAATAGTTTCAATGGCCTTTACCCCCTATCTTTATAACAGGCGCTCCAATAATATGATTAACAGATTGGAGCTATGATGAAAATGGCAGGCTCCATTTTTTGCGGAGTTTGTACTTTTTGAAAAAAGAGAAAGCAATGATCAAAATTAATTTTAGCAAAGGAAAAATTATCATCAGCATGCTGCTATGTTTTCTTCCAGCAGTCATTGGGTTGTATGCTTGGTTATACTATGATCTCATTTTTAAGCTAACCTCGACGATATGGATACTCGTTGCGGCAACGGTTTTTTATCTTCGACTACAACAGCTGAACCGCTATCGAAGAGGAGAGGCCGCACTCACGATAGATGAGCATACATTACTAAACAACAGCGTATTGAAACCGCAGCAAATCCCTTGGACTGATATCGATTATTTTGTTACTGGTTTATATCGGACAAATTCTATTTTTATAAAATTAAATGACGTTTCATCGTTAAAAAAAGAAAAAACAAGCGGTCTAATTTATTTATTAAGCTTTATTGACCGCAATCTATCAACAAAACCTGCATCTTTTTGGATCGACATGGATGTCATCGATATCAAGGAAAAGGAGCTTTTATCTATGTTGCTACAGCGATTGAAAAAGTAGCTAAAAATTGCCTCTCTCTCCGAAAAAAGGTACTATATAAAAAAATCAGCCCCCTATCCAAATAAGTGGGCTGATTCGCAAAATCAATCAAAGATGCAGCACAGTCCTGCTTAAATACCCCCTACTTAAAAGCATCCGCTATGCCGTAATGTAGTGAACCTCATGCGCCTCTGTCAACTGTGGAACTTCCAAATTATGAAACATTTTATCCAAGACAACTTCTGGCAGTGGGTACTCCCTATCGCTATTCTGCGCGCGCCAAATCTTATAGGGTTTTTCAACGTACAACAATTTCACATAAGCTTGATAGCTTACGAAAAGATCGATCAATTGTTTTCGCATCTGGGAAGTTATATTGGTGGCATTCCAGATAAAATCCTGTCCACAGCGTAAGTATTTTTTTGCCTGCTCTTTAGCTTCCTGTACAACCCATCCGTTTCTCTTTTTATCAGTAGGATCAATGCGATATTTGCGTCTGATGTCATCCAAACTAATAACAGGAAGGTCGGTATTCATGGCTAAAATCTGATAATCTTTGCCCATTCCCGGCAAACCTGAAAGTACAGTCACCGTGGATTTGAATGTATCAAAAGGCACATAATCAACATAGCTATTGTTTCCATTAAAATATGTAAATCGTGCATTTTCAGACAAAAAAGAACGCGTGGCATCCCAGCAGCCAATCTCTTTACTATACAGTTCGAACATATCCAATGCGTAGAGCAAAGCATCCAAATCGGCACAGTACCTTCCTTTAGCATCTGCTTCGGCCAACAACTTAAGTTGGCCCATATTGACACTCAGTGACGCCTCCAAGGCGCTCTTCATTGGATCGACTTTTTCCATCAACCACAATGGCAATCCATGATAGCGTACCAATGCGACAATTTCCTCCCGTAATACAAAAGGGGTCTCCACATCACGAAATAAAATCTCCCGTGCGGTCTGTGCTCCTCTTTTGGCATGATTTGGAGAGCTGATACGACCATCTGCAGCGACAATTGTCGTCGATCTCTTCTCGACATCATGCAATAAAGCGGAAGCCCAGAGGAGCTCCTGCTTTTGATAATCCAGATTCCGGTATTCAGGCAATCCTTCCAGCTGCTGTAATACCATTTGAGTATGAATCGCGACATTCCCTTCGGCATGATGTAAAGGATCTTGTTGTACCTGTTCCATATCCCTGACCCAAGAAAATTGCGTCTCTAAAGCCGACCAATTCTTATTTACTGCTATTGTCCATTCCATTAGAAATCCTTCCTTTCCCAAATCATTTTTGTTCTTCGCCATGATTTTGTCCAATGTTCGTCGGTCTGCACATGTCCTTTTCTAACATATTTAAAAACATTGTGCTGAAATTCGCTGACGGGATATGCATCAGCATTCCTGCAGACTAACCCTTCCATCGTACATACCTCTTCAGTTTTAGGGTCAACCGATCCAAATATTGAAGACTGCATGGCCAAATTTTCGACTGAACGCCGAAGTTCCAACTCAGTCAAATCCTTTACAATTTCGAGTTTTAAAAAAGGTACAGTAGGAAAATCAAATAAACTAGCATAAAAAGTAACTTCTTCCCATGAAAGCCACTGATCTTTAATTCGAGCAGCAAAAACATAATAATAGTGCTCAAGTTGCACATATTCGATAGAATGCACAGCATAAAGATTTTCACCCAAAAACTCTAAATCATCCAGATCGTTTTTTAATCTAGACCAATGCTCCCGAAGCTGAGCCGTCCATGGCGACGTGGTTGGAGCTGCATGGGATCGTGCAAATACTCCACGCCGTGAAAGGCAATTATTTTCACCATCTAATTTTTCTGTAAATAACAGTTTATGGAAAGATTGTATATCCTTCCAATAATGTTGATTAAAACGATCGTCGCTGCTTGTCCCTGGCGAAAATGGAAAATGATAGGTACGACCATATTTTGTTGATTCCATTTTTAAAATTTAAATCCATACTAAAAAATTGAAGATATAGGTATAGGATAAACAAATCGGGTACATCCCGTTGTTTACTTTCTTCCTAAATATCGACAATGCATTACATGACTTTAAATTTTAAAAATTGACAACACTAATGATCTATTGCTACAAAAGTATTAAATTTATCTTAAAAACATAAACACGTTCCCTTAACCTTTTGACAGCGCAACCCCTTCCCTACTTTCTAATCAGCCCTGACGTATCAAAAAATGCGTATTTAGCATTAATATAATTTCAATTCAGTATACGTTGTTCCAATGGGAATAACCCGGTCTGTTACCCAAATTTGGGTTTTGTCGAACTTAATCATTTTACTTCGTGCGACGATAAATGCTCTATGGCAACGAACAAATTCGTTCTTCGGGAGCAGTTCCAGCAACTCGCTAATGGTAATTCTGGAGCTAACACATTTATCGCCCAAATGTATCTGGGTGTAATTACCTGATGCTTCAATATACAGGATACGATCAATTTCAACTTTAACATGTTCATAGCCATCTTTCACGAACAGATAGTCTTTGTTCTGCTGTAGCATTTTTGCCCGAAGGCTATACAATTCGTTCGCCTTGTTGCAGGCTTTCAAAAACCTGCTCATAGAAAATGGTTTAAGCAAGTAATCGATGGCATCGAGCTCGAAACTCAATAGCGCATGCTCAGAATAAGCCGTCGTAAAAATCACCATTGGCGAAGTATTCAAACTCCGCAGAAACTCTATACCTGAAATATCGGGCATTTTTATATCTAAAAAGATAAGGTCCACCTGCTCCTTCTGGAGATAATCAATCGCCATAAACGCATCCGTAAATGTACTTTTTAATTCAATAAAAGGGACTTTAGCTATATGGTGTTCAATAACCTGCAATGCCACAGGTTCATCATCTATCGCGATGGCTATCATAACAATTATTGATTTAAAATCTGATCTATTTGGTCATACAGTTGTTTTCCATTACTTGGTCGAAGAGCCTTTTCTACAACTAATTTTCCTGTTTTATCAAATATAAAATATTGCGGATAATATTCCACTTTGTCTTTTGCATTTAGCAGTAATTCCTTCCAAAAGGGCTCAATCTGTTTCCTATTTTTACGTAAATGGATTCCGGTTAAATTGTTGACACGTATAAAGTCTTTCCAGTCCTGATCATGATGGTCTTCATCCATATCCAAATAAACGAAGGCAATATCTTTATCCATGTATCTTTTCTTCAGTTCAGGTGTATATTTCAATTCAAATTTACAAGGACCACACCAGGTACCCCAAACATCCAAATAGACCACTTTTCCCTTCAATTCAGCAATCAGGTCGTAGATCGATGAAATAGGTTGATCATCCTCAATCAACCGGATCTGTTTGTTCTGTTTATTCGTTATCAAAAGAGAGTCAAGATCGGCAATATAGCGTTCAACGAGCGGCCTATGCTTATCCGTTGGAAATATCTTCCAATGCGCTCCTGCCAATGCTTTTAAATGTGGTAAGTCCCTATCATGATATAGATTGACCAGTTGCTGAAAATTGTATTTTTCTACGATAGTTTTGGGAAAATTATTTAAAGCACCAATAAACCGCCAATAATCTTTACTATAGCTATTCATTAATCTATTTGCACTGTCTAGGCTTATCCGGAAATAAGGAATCGGCTCGCTTGAAGGGATCTTCTCCGACCGAATCTTAACAAATGCTTTCGTTTCCAAATAACGCAGGTAATTGTCAAGGAAAGAATAGAAAGAGGGGCCTCCAAAGTTATCCTGTAAATTAATCGATGCTTTTCCAAACAGTTCTAGCACTAAACTATCTGAGGTCGGCTTTGGCAATTCAGCTACACGGGCAAAATCGTTCAGATGGTTAATTCTTTGCGCGTAAAGCTCAGCACGGATATAGTCTTTTAGTTGGCTGGGCAATGAAGTAGTTTGGATCACTTCGTTCATTTGATTGCAATCTGCTAAAAAGGGAATTAACAGCTGCTGTCTCAATTCAGCCAAAGAGCGTTTAGCAAGATTGTTTAAGGCAGGGGCTTTCATAAAAAACGGCACTTCATCCAGTTTTATTTGCTGAATAGTTCTATTTTCTGTTAAAGCACTACCGGCTGTAAATACGATCGTACTATCAGTTAAATTCGCGATAAGATCCTTACCGGGGCTTAATAACAAGGTTTGAAACACACCGCCGTAAATTAGTGTCGCGGATTTTCGAGCTGTTACTGGCAGCGCGACCTCAAATGTACCATCGCCGGCAACGGTTATCCGTTGCGAATTTTCTTTATAAAAACCGAAAACAAGAGGAATATTGATTTCCAAGGTCTTGTTTGGATCATAATTCCAAATCTTACCGCTCAATTTAAACTGAGCATGACTGCTTAGACAAAACAAGGTCATAAGCAAAAAAACAAGTATTTTTTTCATTGCTGTTAATTAAGGAACCAATAAACCATATAAATAATGGATTGAAAAATAGTGGAACTATCTTGATCTAAAGATGTAATGTTAAATGGACAAAAAACTCATTGGCATTTTCATGTATCATCAATTCATACCGATCTCGATACAGTAATGACAGGCGTTGTCTTACATTTTCCAAGCCTACGCCGCTTTTTAGTTTTTCGGGATCGTTATCACTTTTTGGATTAATGCTATTGCTTACATCGAAAAACAGGACTTGGTCCCGCACTTGCAAAGAGATTTTAATATAAGACGATTTCTGAAGGCTTATACCATGCTTAAATGCATTCTCAACGAAAGGTATAAGCAACATAGGTGTAATGTGATAATTTTCAAACTGTTCCTCTATTTCGGTTATAAGGGTAATCTTGTCTGACATTGAAGTCCGGAGCGTTTGTAAGGCGATGTAATTATTCAAATATTCAACTTCACGCATCAACGAAATTTTATCTTGTGTATTTTCATGTAGCATAAACCGCATCATATCACCCAAGCGTTGAATTCCCTCCCCCGTCCGTTCTGCTTTTTCCTGCAATGCCGTGCCATACAATGTATTTAAGGCATTAAATAAAAAATGTGGATTTATTTGAGATTTTAGAAAGGTCAGATTTGCATCCGACTGCCCGAGCTCCGTACGTAGGGATGCTATTTCGTTTTGACGCATTAGACGTTTTTTAAAGAGAAACCAGGACAGCGGAATACTAACCAATAATTGCGTGGGTAAATGAAACATCGCAACGATAAAGATCACTTCGTTTGTCTGATTAAAGAAAAATAGCGCCGGTACACTTAATGGCAGGACTGAAATCAAGCTAATAGCAAAGATAGTCCAGAAGAAATCACGGAATTTCTTTTGTTTTTCCTGTAATTTTGGCAACAAATAGTATAAGGAATAGATTACAATACCGACTGCAGACAACACGACCAAAGTCCATAATACCGAAAGTTGTAAATGGGATCGCGATGTAATCAAAAAAAACAATCCAATAAACCAGAAACCAATTCCAAAGGATAAATCCATTTTTAGCTGCTTTTGCAGGGTCAGATTTTCTGCCTTGCTTTTAAGCAAATAGCTGATCAGATATTGCGCGCAGGTGTAGAAAGAAATTATAATTGTTAATAAAATAGCTTGCGCAAAAGCCTTAAAAAATATACTATTATAGCTTCTTTGAATACTGTCATAATCCTTCAATTCGTAGGCGTGGCTATAGGTCCGGCATACACCTAATATCAGTCCGGATATCAAGATCAGAGCAGCTAGTAATGAATAATTCCGCAGCTCACGTTTTCTGTTGATGAGGGAAGGAATAAGGACAAAATTTAAAAGGAGAAACAACACATATAGAAGCAAATCAATGATAAAGTTCGGTACAAAAAAATTAAAGAAATAGGAGTAGCTTATTTTTTGGTGAAGGAAATAGTTATGCATACCGCTATCATCCCGATTGTTTGTATCAACAAGCAA
Organism: uncultured Sphingobacterium sp.; assembly: GCF_964277905.1. NCBI lineage: Bacteria > Pseudomonadati > Bacteroidota > Sphingobacteriia > Sphingobacteriales > Sphingobacteriaceae > Sphingobacterium > uncultured Sphingobacterium sp. The sequence goes on along the minus strand of NZ_CAXYKD010000048.1, from coordinate 14,359 downwards.
AGCATAAACAACAGCGACAAATACGACAGTTGCCATCCAAAATTCTATTTTTCTTACGTCTTTCAGTTTCATGTTATTGGTTTTGATGAGGCAATATTAATTGAAATGAAAACATAAAACAGAAAAATGTGACGAATACCACCAAAAATGTGATGAATAAAATTTTTCTGCACCTTATAGCTGGGATTCTATTGTTGTTTCTATAAAATAGAATTTGATTTTACTATCTTTAAGCTGAAAAGTATCAAACCGGCTTTATTAACTTTATTCAAAAAAGACACTACATAATTAATCCACTATTTACACATTCACGTCCGATTTTGCGGTGTTACGGCAAATAGCCAAGATTGCACACAGCATTGGACTGTCAGATGATCTAAATACAGGGATTAAAAAATAATTGATCACATGGATACATATATCGTGTTAAAAAGGTTCTCTAGTTTAGAGGAGGCTCAAGAATGCCGTAAACTACTTTCGGAAAAAGGTGTAACAACGCGGTTGGCAGATAATGTCCCCCCCGTGGATATTACATTTTCAGGAAACACGGCTGGATATCAATATGAGGTTCAAATAGACCCTGCCAATTTCGCAAATGCAGAATCTATTTTAGAAGAGCAGGAAATGCAGTCTCTCCCTTTGGTTGAAGACGACCATTACCTGTATCAGTTTTCCGACGAAGAGCTCTTAGAAATTCTTCAAAAACCCGATGAATGGAACAAATTAGACTACGCACTGGCTAGAGAAATTTTATTAAAAAGAGGGAAAGAGATGGATCAGGAAAAGCTTGATCTTTTGAAACAGAAGCGACTCATGCAACTACGGGAACCGGAACCGCAACAGAAGTATTGGGTTATTTTCGGCTATATTTCAGCATTTCTAGGTGGACTTTTAGGAATTGCAATCGGGTATATGCTGTTTAGTTCCAAAAAGAGCCTACCGAATGGCGAACGGATATTTTCCTATTCGGATCATGACAGAAAACATGGGACAAACATATTCTATATCGGATTATTCGTATTCACAATATCCGTTCTCATCAAAATGCTCTGGGGATGATAATATAAAATGAATACGATTTACATTTTTTAGCGGAACAGCTCAAGTGCAGCTTTGTGACTGTGGTATTCTGTATCCTATCGCGATCTAATTAGTGCTAACGTCAACTGTAAATTTTTAATACTAAAAAAAATACCTATATTTAAGATGACATCTTTATTCTTGAATTATTTTTTGTAAACCTACAAACAAATTAACTTTATGAATAGTTTAAAGACCACAGCCACTCATTTCCGTTATAAAAAGCATCCGGGAGATCTATTCAGAAATACGTCTGTTCAATTATTACCTCATCCCTATAAAAATCAAGAAGACTTTTGGGTATGGTTTCATCCCTCCTACCACCGTAGTGAAGACATTTCAGATTTAGGCGACCTGTACAAACAGCTTCACGATACACCCTGCCAAGAAACGATAACAACATCAAAAAATGAGCTATGTTACGCTGCAGTAGCGAAAGAACATCTCTTTGAAGAAATAAAATCATTGGAACAAAAGATCTATCAGGATTGTTTTGAAAACTTTTATTTGTTAATTATTGAAGGCCGCATTGAGCTGTTTGAAAGTCATCAGATTGAAAGTAAAGAATCTAGTTCCTAATTGTCTATCTTTAAACCGTTATGCATTATTTGACTTGTGCGATTATAAGGAAGGATGATAAGGTACTCATTTGTCAGCGCCCGCCATCGGTGACACATGCCTTAAAGTGGGAATTTCCTGGTCGCATAACCGAGTCCCACCTGCCAACGAAAGCAAATCTGTCGCTCAAAATCAGGGAAGAGCTAAGTATAGATGTTCTTGTCGGAAGGCCCTTAGAGATGACGCAACAAGCCCATAAAAGTCCGGCACCTTGTCGCTATCCTGTTCTCTGCACCTTTTCTTCTGGCGAAGTTGACATGCTAGAATATGTCCAAGCAATATGGGTCTCCTCGGCAGAACTATCGCATTTTGATTGGACCGATACCGATCGACCAATTGTAGAAGAGTATTTTACAGTTATTACACCCGAAAAAATATAAGGAAAAGAATCTCATAAAACTTCCCTACATTTATAAAAACTAAGTAACCCCTAATTTCATTTTTGCCATACTGAAGACTTAATCAGATGAAAGATTTCCCACAATTAGAGACAGAACGACTCATTCTTAACGCAATAGACCCGACTGATATTCCACAGATTGTAGACTATCTGCAAGACAAGGTCTATTCGGACTTTACATCAAATATCCCCTATCCCTACCGAAAGGAGGATGCTGAATACTGGCTTAAATTAGCGGAAGAAGCATTTGCCAATCGTAAAGGATTCACTTTTGCTATTCGAAATAAAGATAAAAAACTGATCGGAGCTATTGGTCTGCATGATGAAGGCTCGGATAAGGCTGAGTTGGGATACTGGATAGGTATTCCTTACTGGAATAAAGGTTATGTCACTGAAGCTGCAAAAGCAATCATTGATTTTGGATTTAAAGAATTAAACTTTAACAAAATCTTTGCGACCTACTTCCCTCATAATCCAGCATCGGGAAAAGTCATGGAAAAAATAGGAATGAAAAAAGAGGCACTGTTAAAACAACATCTAAAGAAAGACGGCCGCTATTACGATATTTCATTATACGCTATTTTTAGAACGGAAAAATAAAACAGCAATTTCTCATGGATAAAAAGAATATCAAGTTGCACTGTGATCATACATTTCCTATACTTATTCTTCTTTTTGGCTGTATTGCTATATTCCCAATAATAATTTCTAAGTATTCCATTTCTCTGTTAGGGATAATATGGGAGACTTGCTGTGGGCTCATCATATTTACTGGCGTTTGGAGATTTGAGCACTTCGAAATATCTGGAGATACACTTACCAAAGTAAACTTAGGTGGATTATATCGAAAGGATTTAAATATGTGTCATATAACCAGATATACAAAAAAAGTGATTGATATGAATCACTTTCGGAATCCGTTTAATATCATAAAGTTATTCAGTAAGGAGGAAAAATATTTTAAATTCAGAACCATAAAACTTCAGGCAACAGATAATTTAATCATGATAATAAATGAACGAAATATGCATAGCGAGGACTTCAAAAAATTATACCATATAATCAAAACCTATCAGAAACGACAAGTCAATTCTAAATCTCTAATTGTTTCGAGAAATTGACTAAATTTAAACAACCGATAATCATAAAGGATAAAACATGAAAATATTTGCATTCGCTGGTAGTAATTCTTCCACATCAATTAACAAACAATTGGTCAAATTTGTACTCAAAAGCTTCGAGGGGCACGAGGTTAATTTGATCGACCTGAATGACTATAACATGCCTGTCTTTTCTGTAGACCTAGAAAAGAATGGGTTCCCACAGGAAGCACAGCTTTTCCTAGATCATATAGCCTCCAGTGACATGATCATTTGCTCCCTCGCAGAGAATAATCGCTCCTATAGCGTAGCATTTAAAAATGTATTTGACTGGGCATCTAGAATAAATGTTAAAGTTTTCCAGGATAAACCCATGTTGCTTATGACAACTTCACCAGGAGGTTATGGTGGCGGAAATGTGATGGCCGAAGCGCAGAAATTTTTCCCGCAGTTTGGAGCGATCATCAAAGAAACATTTTCGCTTCCCAAATTTTACGAAAATTTTGATCAGGATAATGGTGTAATCAGTCCTGAACACCTCAATAGTCTGAAGGAAAAAATAGCAGACTTTAAGCAACAAATTTCCTCCTAGTGGCATTCCGCTAAAAATCTATTTGCCTTTTCGTGCATTCTGCATAACTTATGCCGATGTACTGAGTACATATTACTTTGCATATTATTGACTTTTTGCTTACCTTTTCTTTGCTTTGAAAGCAAAGAAACACCAATAAAACACCAATAAAACGACAAAGAAATAGCAAAGAAGAAGCGAATCAGCCCCCTAGCAATCCCAAAGGAATAGCAGAGAAACAGCAGAGAAACACCAAAGAAATAGCAGAGAAATAGCAGAGAAATAGCAGAGAAACACCAAAGAAATAGCAGAGAAACAGCAGAGAAATAGCAGAGAAATAGCAGACAAACACCAACGGAATAGCAGACAAATGGCGAATAAGCGGCAAGCCCTTACCTTAGCCCCCCAAAGAGCAGCGCTATAACAGAAAACTGACCCCATAGCGATAGCAGCTATTAAGGGTTCATAATTAAGGAGGGGCGATTTGCCCCTCCTTAAAATTTATTTAAGAAGCTCTTCGAGTTTCTCTATCAACTTTACTCCTTTTAAGTTGATTCCAACAATCTTACCTTCGGGAGAGATGAGGTAATTTTGCGGGATAGCCTGAATACCGTACAATTGAGCGGCTTGATTTTGCCAGCCATTCAGGTCCGACACCTGAGGCCAGGTTAATCCATCTTGTTCAATTGCTTTCATCCAGTTATCTTTCTTCCCGGGTTTATCTAGTGAGACACCCAGTATCTCAAATCTTGATCCTTTAAACTTTTGATAAGCTTTAACCAAATTAGGGTTCTCAGCGCGGCAAGGACCACACCATGACGCCCAAAAATCCAATAGCAGGTATTTACCTTTAAAATCTGAGAGTTTTAACTCTTTACCTTCAGGAGTTACTTGTGCAAAGTCTAAAGCTGGCTGTCCAATTCCTAGCTTTTTTGCCAGTTGAATATCTGCTTCTAATTTTTTCCCAATTGCTGTCTGCCTTAATCTTGATGACAAATTGAAAAACAAAGGTTCAGTGGTAACCACATTATCATCGTAGCCGGCAACTTCCTGCAAGGCCAATAAACTGAAGTAATTGTCTGGATTATTGACTATAAAATTTCGTTGCGCCTTCTTACGCTCTGTTTCGATCTTGTCTATTTCTAACCCAATTTGGTTGAGTGCACTTTCATCACGATTTTTTGCTTGATACAGATCAGCTCTTTTAGATTGCTGAACCATGAGCTTCTTGTCGTAGGAGCTTAAATAATCTTGATACTGCTTATAGGCTACCTGTAGTTTCCCGCCTTGTATCAGGGAAGACTCGAAAGGACTTTGAACAGTGATTTGCGTATTGGGTTCCTGAGGGTCTACATAAAATGTGAGACGCTCCATCGGTCCACCTTTGCGATTAAAGAAGGAAGCCCCATCTTTAGAATAAAATAACATGACTTGCGTTGGTTCCATGATTTCCCCTTTATAGATAACTTCATTGGGACCAAAATTAATAGAGTCAATTGTCAATTTTCTGTCCACGATGTAGCGAACGAATGCTTTAGATTTTGCAGGAAATTGTTTCCCCTTTATTGTTAATTGAAAACGCTGTCCTTGAGCCAATACTGTCCCGAGACAACTTAAAACCAAGAATAACGATGTAGCTATTTTTTTCATGTTGATAATTACAGTGCTTTAGCACGCGCCACAAGAGCATCGGCCAGTTTAATAATTTTTGAAGTTTCCAGTTCAGCCAAGCCACGTGCAGCTTCCGCCGCTTGAACGGCTTCTTTCTTTTTCTTTAATGCGATGCAAATATCGGCCAATGTTCCTTGATTAGAATAGCTTGATGGATTCAATACAACAGCCTGTTTAGCCAGCACATAGCATTGTTTTAGGATAACTGGATCTGCAACAGTTCCCTTCGCATTGGCATTGCGGCGGGCAATAAAACTCAACCGTTCATCTTCATTCTTGAGCAGGCCTTTTCTCAATGTATTCGTAAGGACAACAAACTCCTTATCGGTTCCATGTGCTGCAGTCCACTCTACTTTATACAATGCAGCTTCAATTTTTTGTTCTGGATCTTTTAACCCTTCAAAGTAGGCTACGCCAGCATTAAATTCATCTACTTTATGCTCTCTAATATAGCCATACATGGCATAACGCAGCAGCTGGGCCTCCTTTTTTGCAAAATCTGCAGGCGTCGCTATACTTTTAAAATAAGCTTTGTTCGACTCAAAAAATTTACCGTAGCGATCATCCAGGCTTTGTGCCATCATTTTTATGGTCTCCCATCCATTTGGGCTCTTCAAGAATTCATCGGTAGCCACGCTGTCCAATGCCTTTTTTGCTGCATTTGCTGCTTGATTATCGGTTTGTTCCATCACTTTAATATAGCGGATCAGGAAATTCGATTCCCGCATACCCAAATCATACGATTTACGCAAATTGGGGATCTGAAAATTAGGATCATTAGCTTGCTGTGCCTGTTTCAGGAAAAGATCAGCTTCCATGCGAGACTGGGTTCTGTAGATCAATGTCCCCTGTCCATCTAAAAATAAATAAGTAGGAAAACTTCTGATTTGGTATAATTTAGCAATATCTACACCTTCTCCTATCTCACAGTCAAATTTAGTATTGATAAACCTGCTGTTAAAATAACGAGCCACTTCAGGCTGTGAAAACACATTCCCTTCCATCCATTTACAAGGAGCACACCAGGAGGTAAATCCATCCAGGAAAATCAGCTTATTTTCCTGCTTAGCCAATTTCTTTGCCTGATCAAAAGTGATCTTCTGAAACTGTATATGTTCTTGCGCAAGCAATAGCATCGACTGCGAAAGAGCCAGTGCTGTCAATAGTATCTTTTTCATCTTTTTTTATTAAGATCCTAATCAATTTCTATGATCATAGAAATTGATTAGGATGAGCGGTCTACATCTAATTTTGTTATCGTTCGTATTGTGGAATTCCGGGATTCAAGGAAAGTACCTTGGGCGGAACTGGAAGTATCATCCGGGCATCCGTGGATTCCATTTCGAAAACTTTCCCTGCTAATGGATGTTGGATTGACTTTTTAAAATTGTCTGCTATAGCGAGTCGTTTCAAATCAATCAGCCTATCGGATGCCATAAATGGCATCTCGCGACGTCTTTCGTCAAGTACCGTCTGTAAAACAACTTTTGGATCCGTTGAGGTTAACGCTTTATTATTCTCTATTCGGCTATTTCGTAATGTATTCAAGAAACCTAGGGCCTCGGTCGCATTACCTGTTCGAACAGCGGCTTCTGCAGCAATCAAAAACAATTCAGGTGTATTAAATCCAGTGCTAAATTCGACGTAGGGAGCAAAAAGAACCCGTCCTGGAAATTTTACAATAGTAGCACCTAAAGAAGCCTGATCGCGACAGAAAAATAATTCATAACGTTTATCCTTTGCACCTGCAGGCAAATCTTTAACATAAGTATCAATCAGCTCTTTAGAGGCGTAAAATTCGGCATTGGGACTACCTAATGAACTTGTTCCTAACCGAGACCATACGGCCTCCGTATTAGTTCTGGAGTCGGGAAATTGGACAGAATTATCTGTTTTTAGGCAAACCCGTCCCCAAGTCGTCTTATCCTTATTGGTATATAAACTATAATCGATGAGCGTTTTATTGACCGCAAGTGCTTGTTTTGCATTCTCAAGGGCCTCTTTATATTTTCCCTGATAGAGGTAAACACGGCTTAGAAAAGAGAAACCGACTGAACGCACTGCTTGAAATCTATTTGACTGCACTGTACTCAAATTTGGCAGCGCATCATTAAGATCGCTAATTACCTGATCATAGATCGCCTGAACAGACACGCGCTCATATTTTTGATTGATATCCTCTTTCAGTACCAAAGGTACCCCTAGATCTTTTGTTGCACTTGCAGGATTATAATGCGCGGCATAGATATTCACTAGACTAAGGTATTCAAATGCACGACCGACCTTAGCCTCAGCCCAAACCCTTTTCTTTTCTGTCTCGGAACCCTCTTTTGCTGCCAATACATTATTAATAACAACATTGTAAGTGAATATATGGCTATAAGCCGATTCCCAGTATGGATCATACTGGCCATCTTCAAATATAGCACCGTGGGCAAAGCTATAGAGTTGTTTTTTCACATAGTCATAATAGTCATAGCTTGCTGCTGATTGTACATCCTGAGGGTCTCCGGACTGTAAATTATCTACTAAATAGTTCGGATAGACAGCGGAAGCTCTTACTAAAGATTGATCGTTTAGAAGCAATTTGTAATCATTCAGATTCTCTGGAATTGTAAAACCTTTAGGTTTGATATCCAGATATTTACTACAGCTATTCAATGTCAATAAACCGAATAGCAATCCTATATATATTTTTCTCATGATATTTTCTTATTAAAATCCTACAGATACACCTAAATTGTAAATTATTGGTGCTTGTATACCTCTACTTGGACTCGTTACCGTACTATACCCAGCCCAAACCTCGGGATCGAGATTATCCTTGTTAGCGACCCAACGCCATGCATTCAATACCTGTCCCGTTAGACGCACATAAGAAAGTTTTGTCGGTGCAATCCATTGTGCAGGAAGATTGTAGGATAATGAAATATCGCGCAATTTAATATAGTCAGCCTTCTGAACAAATTTATGTGCAGCATTGAAAATATCGGAAACATTGCCTGAAGCAGCAGAAACAAATGCAGGAGCAATATCAGGGTTACTTTCGTCACCAGGGTTCTTCCAATAATTCAACCATAATTTGTCGAAGTTACTATTGTAGTTAAGCTCCGCGTATTTACTCAGGAACTCTGGATGAACTCCCCGCATCACATGACCACCATTGAAAATGAACATAAAGGAAAGCGTCAGATCTTTATATCGAAATCCATTTCTGAAAGAAACAGTGTAGGGAGGTACTGTCGTACCTTCATAGATTAAATCATCGACAGTCAATTTTTGCGTGGTCTCGACCAGACTACCATCAGCCTTTCGTGCCAAAGGCCGTCCCTTATCATTTAATCCCGCATAATCTATGCTATATAAACTACCCATTGGGATTCCAACACGATTTTGAGGAGCATAATAGTAGTAATACGGTGTATTCTGCTCAACGTAGAGGTCTGTGATCTTGTTTTTGTTGTAGCTAAAATTTATTGTGCTGTTCCAACTGAAGTTTTTACGTTGGATCACTTTACCATTCAGCCCCAACTCGATCCCTCGATTCTGCATATCAGCATAATTAAGCAACACCATATCCCATCCCAAGGTTGGATCCAATGGCGTATTCCCCAATAAATCAGAAGTTTTTTTATTGTAGATATCAAGGGTAGCCGTAAGTCTATCTTTAAATAGTGAGAAATCAAATCCAACATTGAATACTTTTGTTCGCTCCCATCGCAACAATGGATTAGGCGGAGAATCAATGTAGGCTTGCATTTCACCGTTAAAGTAGTTCAGATTGTTATTCACCCTTGAAATCAAATATGGTCCATTATCCTTTGGCACATTTCCATTTACGCCATAAGTCGCACGCACCGACCAACGATCTAATGGTTCCCAATCAATTTTTGGCAGATGATATAAAGCGCCTATGGACCAAAGAGGTTTGTATTGATTTTTGATATTTGTGCCAAACAGATTAGATTGATCCATCCGGATGCTTCCACTCAAAGTCAACTTACGATCATAGGTATAAGATCCATTGGCATAGAAGGAAACAAATCTATCGACTAGATCCTTAAATCCAGTCTCTTTTTTCGAAATAGTATAGCTATTAAAAAGTGCCTGTGTATTTTGGATCTGAATACCAAAAAGCTCTTCATTAATCCCCTTATAGACTAAACTGCTTTCATCGTACCCGTATTTATAAATATTTGTATAACGATTGTTAATTTGCCTGCGCTCAGCACCTGCAATAGCTATAATTTCATGTTTATCCCGACTGTTATATTGATAATTGAATTGACCACGTAAGGTATAGCTGTTGACATCGTTACGTTGTTCGGCAAATTGTCCCCCCTGCGGAATATTGCGCTTGATTGCCCCGTCCTTTCCAATTTGGGTCGCGTCATTGACCATACCTACAACGGACTGGGAATTTTTCCTATTTAAAGTTCCATTGTACCCTTCTGTTCTTTCACTTTGATAGGATAGATCGAAGTCCAACCCTTTAACTAGCTTAAAGTTGGCAGCAAAATTTAAATTAAGGTATTTATTATAGAACTTTTCATGAATCGCTGCGACGTGATTTAAAGGAATATAAGTTTCATCTTCCAGTCCCAAGGCATTCAAACGATCAATCTCAAATTGCGATTTTGAATTATACCATTGCGCCGGAGAACCGTCTTCATTTTCAAGAAGATAATAGGATGCCTTGCCCCCCATATAGTTATCGTAGAAATTGAAGCCAATATCGCCTTCTCTATTTTGATTTTTCCCTAATACGTTTGCGCGTAAACTAAACCAATCGGTAAACTTAAAATTATTTTTCAGACTGAATCCCAGCTCCTTATTTGTTGCACGGCCTTTATTATAATCTCCTGGTTGGGTATAATTGAGGGAATAATGATAGGTATAACGATCGGAGCCTCCAGAAACAGCGAGGTTATGTTGCTGATCGAATCGAGTAGTGTTCAGAAACTTATCCATTTGACTGAAGCGGTCACGATTTCGGTATACATCCAGACGTTTTTCCATCTCTTCTTCTGAAATAAGACCACCTTTACGATCGTACAAAATCCGATACACATCATTCATTGCTTTTCTAGGATCAATAACAGCATAATCGCCCGAACGATAATTAAACATTTCTTTTTGAAAGTTGACCAGTTCAGCACTGCTCATCTGATTAAGATAGCTACGGCTTGGAAGTCCCCTAAAAGAAAGTGTATTGCTATAGTCGATCTTTGTTTTACCTGCGGAGCCTATTTTTGTTGTGATCACAATGACACCATTGGAGGAACGTACGCCGTAGATAGAGGCTGCCGACGCATCTTTTAAAACGGTTATAGCAGCGATATCATTGGGATTAATGGCTGTTAAGTCGCCTTCAAAAGGCATACCGTCAACGACGATCAGAGGCGCAGCCTGGGCATTGATTGTAGATCGTCCGCGAACCTCGATACCCAGATTATTTTTATTATTCTGCGGACTTGACGTATTCCGAACCAAATTTAGTCCCGGCAACAATCCATCGATCCGGTCCAGCAAATTAGGCTGGAGCCGTCCTTCCATGTCTTTGGCAGTGACCTGCGCAATTGAACCTGCTGCTCTTTCTTTGCTTATTTTTTGGTATCCTGTATTGACCGTAATATTTACTTCCTGCAATTGCTCATCCAAGGCTCTTAAGGTAATCGTACCCAAATCGGACTTAGCTGCAATCGTAAGCGGAGCAAATCCGACCATTGTAATGTCCAAAAAGCTATTTGAACTAACACCGTCAATTTCAAAATGTCCTTTTTGATCTGTAACGGTCCCTTTTGGAACACCTTTTACACGAATCGTTGCACCTTGAAGTGGTCTGTTGTTATAATCGACAATAAAACCTTTTACCGTCATTAACTGATTAGCGATCGATCGTTGTGTTTGTTGAGATTTTTCATGTACGACAATAATCTTCCCCTTGATCTCAAAATCGAGATCCAAATCGTCCAATAACTTCCCAAGTGCATTTCCTAACGATTCCTTTTTAACAGTTAAGTTAACCTTTGTATCTGGGTCGATGGTTGTGGCCGCCCATACATAAGAATAGCCGGTCTGCTTATTGATCTCTGAAAAAACCTTTCTCAATGACACAGATTTCTCATGTATCGATATGTCCTGTCCATACGTTTTAGCTCCAACATGAAGCAGACAACAAGACATCATGATGGTTGTAAGCGATATGCGCATAATGTTTCCCCTCCATTGCGGCCTACCCCAAATATCTGGGCGATCGCTGTTTTTCATTTGTTGCGTTTGATCGTGTAGGGCACGACCAAGTTGTGCATAATTTTTATACATTTGTTTTAGGTTAAGAATTAAAATTCTGTTACAGTTAGAATTACTTGATCTGAAGCCCTAAATGTTGCAAGCGTTTAGGGTTTCTTCTTTTCATTTAGGTTGTTTTGTCTACATAAATGGTCTTTCCTTTAAATTTAAACTTAATTTTCCCTGTACTCTCCAGTACGTTGATGATATCTTTCAGGCTGCTGTTACGCGACAACATCGCTTCAAATTTTTCCGATTTTATTTGGTTATCGAGATAGACGACATCTACGTTATACCAAGACGCCAACTCATCCATTATACCCCCTAAAGCTTCCGAATTGAACACAAAATATCCGTCTTTCAATGCGTTACGCACGTCAAGATCAATTATTCGTCGTTCGATCTGCCCGAGTTTGATATAAGATTCTTCCCCTGGCAACAGTATAATTTGCCTGTCGCCCTGTCGAACCCGAACTTTACCTTCGTATAATGTCGTTCTAAAGTCTTCTAGATTCTTGGTTGATTTCACATAAAAATGTGTCCCCAATACAGAGATATTGACCTTCCCTGCTTGTACCACGAAAGGTTTCAATTTTGGGACCTCACCTCCCCATGGCAAATGTTTCTTGGCAACTTCGAAGTAAGCCTCCCCCACTAAACGAACTTCCCGCATACTATCTATTTCATAATAATCTAACTTCGTTTTGGCATTCATCCATACCTTGGTCCCATCAGGTAATACCATGGTCATTTTTCCCCCTTTGGGTGTTGTCGCGAATAAGCTATCCGTTTGGCTGGTTCTATTTTTCATGGGAGCAGCAAACGATAATAAAGTATCTCCTGGAACCATCGAAATTGAATGTCCATCTCCCAGACGAACTACCCCCGTCATTTGAGCGGGTTGAATATCTTTATCCGGAGTCTCCTGATATACCGTATCCGAAAGATTATGGATAAAAAATAACACCAATAATCCTATCAGTACTGCTGCAATACCGTAAGACCACATGCGTTTATAAAAAGGTTTAGTGTATGGGGTATTGAGGTAATCTTGTTCAAAGAGGGCAAATGATTCCTCCCAATCATAACGGGCTATCCCGTCTAAATCCGCTTGCATTTGATCTTTGTTGTCAATGAGATCACATAGCCCCTTATTTGCATCCGTTTCGGACCTCCATAAGTCCAACTGCAATTTTTCGTCATCGCGCAATCCTTCCAGCTTAGATTTGCTCAGTAAATAAATGATATGTTGGGGTATTTGCTCCATATTGCTCTATATACTTAAAACAATATTTTGATTTCGTTTCTCTAAAAAGATGGCAGATATTTCCACAAGAAACTATGTATCAGAAGTATAAATTTTCTAATAATAGAGTAAAAGCAAAAGTAGGCAAAAAAACTGGTCAGGCTTGAGTCTTAATCTCAAAAGTTCAATTCCTCTTTTCTTTTGATTGTAGATCGTACTAGTGGTTAGTCCTAAGGAGATTGCTGCTTCCTGTGGGCTTAGATCTTCAACAATCAACTTACGCATCACTTGCTTACACTGCTCAGGCAGCGTATCAATGGCATCATGGATCGTTCGAAGCGTTTCCATATAGATCATTTGATGGCTGATCGGTAAATCGACCAGATCAACTTGTGACGTATAAAAATTGTTTTTTTGTTGAATCCGATTTTCTTTTTGAATCCTGTTTAAAGCGGCGTTTCTACAGCTTGTGTAGAGAAAACCACGGATTGATTCAACATGATCAAAATCAATCCGGCGCTCCCAAAGCTTTAAAAATACGTCCTGCACTATTTCTTCGATGGTACCTTTATCAAGATTCATCTTTTCTAAAAAATAGCACATTGGACTATAGAAAGTTTTGTACAGAAACTGTAAACCATCCCTTCTGCCCTCTCGAAACGATTTTAAAAAATCTTGCTTGCTAAATTCTTGGTTTACCTTGTTTTTCACAATTCAATATTACTTAAATTTTAAATAAATATGAAAATTTCATTTATTGTGACCAACAATCCTGCGCTGGCAAGCGATAGAAAACGTACAGGCCAAACCGGTTGACAAGATACTATTCCATTCGATAGCGATTGGCGTAAATACGAAGCAAGATCTATGTATTTAGATTATAATTTCTACGCGATCAATTCAGTTGACACAGGCTCTTGATAGTAGGCTTCATTCCATTTTGCCAATTGGCACATAATAGGTATTAATGCCTTACCTTTTTCTGTCAAAGAATACTCTACACGTGGCGGAAGCTCCCTGTACTCTTCTCTCAAAATTACACCATCCTCTTCCAATTCTTTTAATGAACTGGTCAAGACTTTCCGAGAAATGTTTTCGATAAGCGCGTCCAATTGGCCAAATCGGGCTTTTCGATCACGCAAAGTATAGATAATCACGGGCTTCCATCGGGTACCTAAAATTGCCATAGAACGCTGCATGGCGCAGGAACAACTTTTAAATTCAGTCCTTTTCATTTGAATATATTCAAAATAGTTACGCAAAGGTAACTAGTTTATACCAATAATAGTTACAAATATATACTATTTAAAATATCTTTGTGAAGATTCACGATTTAAAACAAGAAAAATGAGCATACAAACACTTTTTAATCCATTTGAGTA